>JAZPXY010000046.1:0-20932 GCA_045543875.1 Bulleidia sp. | reverse complement strand
TGGGAAATGTACCATGCGATGAACTCGACGATTACTATTCAGAGCAGATTTATCGTAAATGTTCTGAAGCTTATCCTGAATTTGCAAAATGGATGAACATGCAGGTCGAGCCGGTTTACGGGGAAAGAAATGAAAATGGTGTCCGCAGACTGCTGAATGCAGAGGAATTCGAGAATGCCCCTGCTATCGGACTCTTCCAGCTGCCGGAATTCGGAGACAATAAAGTCGGAGAATATCCATTCGGTGCAATGCTCGTGCCCAATAAGAAAGAGCAGGAAAAATGAAAGACAGCAAAGAAGAAAAACGAATTGAATCAAAAGAAGGCAAACTCTTCTGCATGTACAGAATTGCAGAAGACGGCAGCCGGATACTTGTAGCAAAGAACTGTGAAATCCCCTTGGACGAGTTGTTACAGCAGGTTTATACCCGCGAAAGAACGGCGGGCTGAGCCTGTTCTGCCATACCAGGTCTTCCTGCAGCAGAATGATTTATGTGACCCAGCAGAATATCTCCAGCGAAAGTCATATAGGATCTGATACTGATCAACAGAGAATACCGGTAAAAAAAAGGTTGCTATTTGTTTTCGAGTAAGCCTTTATGGTATGGAACCCATAATGAGTGATACCGGAACAGATACTGCTGCGATTTTTGCAGCTGTTTCTGTCCGGTTTTTCTTTTCCGGTCAGATATTGGTATATCAGTAATCAGGAGGTATGAAATGGAAGTTAAATTACTGACAACAAAAGAAGTTGCAGAGAAACTGCACTGTTCCACCCATCAGGTCTCTCATCTGCGCAAGCACGGGCTGATCCGCGGTACACGTTATGCGAAGTATTGGATGTATACAGAGGAAGATATTAACAATTTCATTCTGAAAAACATCGGTCAGGACTTCTGGCATTTCCGGGATATGAAACCGGAAGCCGCAAGGAAAAAATATGCTGTTTAAATGATTCAGCATAAAATGCAGCAATTAACAGACAAAGTAATCAGCGGTCATCCCGATGTGTATGAGCGCAGGAAAGGATGACTATATGGAAAAAGAGAAAAAAAAAGAAAAATTCATTACCGGCAGAAAAAGCACAGTTGAAGGCAAAGAAGAATCGATCGTTGCTTTTGTAGTTTATATTCCATATTACGAGTTTGTCGACGGGAAGAAACACAGAAAGTATTACAACCGAAGCTTCAGCGTCAGCGATTATGTTTCATCCTCTAAAGCTTTAGATGCAGCAATTAGGGAACGAGATCGTGTCCTGCCTTTACTCAGAGGCATTGAAAACATTCCATGCAGCAGTCAGATGGAATATACTGCCGATGAAATCATTGCCCTTCTTCCTTCAACCATGCGCATGATCATTCTGAATGAAATGGAGAAGAAGCATGAAGAGAAAGGCTATGAGAATCATACCGTTCAGGAACTGTTCGACAAGATTCCGGATCATTACAGCAGGCGGCAGGCAACTTACAGACACATGGGTTTTCAGTATAAAAAGTATATTCAGGATGACTTTGCCGACAAACTGATTACGGATATTACAGTTGCGGATGTTATGAAAAGTCTGAATGCATGTGCTGAAGTATGTGCACGTGAGTACGTCAGCAAGCTGAAAAGCCTGTGGGGCAAGATCTTCTCGGTTGCTCTGATGCTTGGCATTCCTGTGACAAACTGGAGTGATGTCGTTGATCTTCCTTCTTCTGACAAACACACTGAGCGCAGTCTGAGTGAGCAGAATATTACCGAAGAAGATTTCCAGAAATTCTGTGAGTTTATGAGTCATTACGGAAATTACGCCCCGATACAGAAAAAGCAGATTTTCCGCCGGGATATTATTCTGTATATGCTCCGCTTTATGCGTTTCACAGGTGTTCGCTCTGCCGAGGCCAAAGCTTTGAGCCGTAAAAATATAAGCTTCCGAAACATTGTTATGAAAAATGATGACGGAATTGAATGTGCTGTTGAGATTGCAGAAGTCCGTATAGAAAGCGAGACAGGATCAACACGGACAGAAATGAATACGATCCGGGAAACTAAAACACCGCAGTCTGTACGTACTTTACCCGTCAATCCTGAAGGAGCAAAAATGCTGAGAGAAGTTTTGTCTTATCACGATTATGACCTGGTGTTTTGTGATTATAACGGAGGTATTCTCCCTACAAGCGTCGTATGCGGGCTTCTGGCAAATGTCAGTAAAAAATGCGGGATCAAAGTTTATACCCTGCTGATGAGGAAATCGTTATCTGCCGACTTTTACGCACAGAGTGTTAACCCTGCCGTCACCAAAAAAATGATGGGTCATAAGAACGAAGACATGTCGCTGAATGCATATGCCAGCGCTTCCGATGAAGACGCCTTTAAGGCAATGATGAACCGGAAATACAAGCAATGAAACGGATCCGGTTTACGAATCTGTTTACGAATGGCTCAAAACACGAAAAAACCGCGTAAATACGCGGTCTTAGAGTGGAGCTGAGGGGAGTCGAACCCCTGTCCAAGAAGCGTCCCACATTCAGGCGTCTACAGTTTATCTCACTGTTGGATAAGACAGCTGATATGACAGTGAGCGAACCGTCAGCTGAATTTGCCTGTGAATTGTCGGGATCCTCCTACAGGCTTCGGATTCACCGTATCCGTTTCAGTTACGCAGTCAGGCGATAACGGCTAAACCCTGACCGGGTCGCTGCAGCGTCTTATGCGCAATTAGGCAGCGAAAGCGAAACTATTGTTTCTGTTAGCGTTTAAATTTAGGTAGTGATTAGGTCACAACACCACTGCATCCCGAATCAAACAACAACCTGTCGAAACCTTTACAACCCCATGTGTGACTGCACATCTCTGTGCAATCGAAATATACCACTTTTTGCGGTGATGTCAATTCCTCAGCGGAGTTTCAGTGCTTTCTCCATTTCCCGTTTTGCATCCCGGAGTTTGGCATCCTCACGCTTGTCATACAGGTTTTTGCCCTTGGCAAGTGCGATTTCCAGCTTGGCTCTGCCGTTCTTCAGATACATCCGGACCGGAACCAGTGTATAGCCTTTTGTCTTTACTTTCATGTAAAGCTTGCTGATCTCGTATTTATGAAGCAGAAGCTTCCGGTCTCTGGTTTCATCAACATTGAACATGTTGCCGTATTTATACGGCGAGATGTGCATGCCCTTGATCCACGCTTCCCCTTTGTAGATGGAAATATAGGCATCCTTGAACTGCACCTTGCCGGCCCGGATCGATTTGATTTCCGTTCCGGTCAGTGACATGCCGCATTCATATTTCTCTTCCAGGAAATAATCATGGGATGCGCGGCGGTTGACTGCTACATTCTTTTCACCTTTTCCTTTTCCTTCCATGACTTCCCCTTTCCTTTTCGTTTCTTTCCTTAAAGAATCTGCCGTTTTTGCCGTGAAGAACAAAGTCGATCGTCTGTGTTTCCCGGCTGGCAGAAAGCACTTCAACTCTGACTTTCATGCCCATGGTGAACATACGCTTGCTCAGTTCTCCCACCAGCATCATCCGGTCACTGTCATACATATAATAATCATCACTCAGAGTGTTGATATGCACAAGTCCTTCAATGGTATTCGGCAGCTGTACATAGAAACCGTACGGCTGCACACCGTCAATGATGCCTTCGAAGATTTCCCCGATATGGCCTTCCATATATTCAGCCTTCTTCATATCTTCGCAGGCGAACTCGGCACTCTGGCTTTCCCTTTCCCGGATGCTGGACTGCTCGGCATAGGCAGCACATTTCTGTTCGTCCAGCAGTCTTTCGTCCATATCCAGATTCTGCTGCAGTCCGTATTTTCTCAGCATGCGGTGCACGATCAGATCCGGATATCTTCTGATTGGTGAAGTAAAGTGCAGATACTCTTCTTCTGCCAGACCGAAATGACCGACACAGGAGGCATCATATCTTGCCTTCTGCATGCATCTGAGCAGAAGCTTGCTCAGAACCGGATACTCTTCCGTATCGGAAACAGACTCCAGATACTGCTGGATCTCATTGGGATAGACAGCCGATTTGCCGATGACAAATTTATGGCCCATCGCTTCCGAGGCTTTGATAAAGCTTTTGATGCGCCGTGCCTGCGGCTCTTCGTGAATGCGGTAAATCGCAGGAATCTCCTGCCATTTCAGGAAATCTGCCACACTGACATTGGCGGCAATCATGAAATCTTCAATGATCCGCTCGGCATGTCCCCTTTCTTTTACAAAGACATCCAGCGGCTTTCCGTTTTCATCAACCTGAATGACTGCCTCTTCCGATTCAAATTCAATGGCACCCTTGGCAATGCGGGCACTGCGGATGGCATCCGCACAGTCCGCCATATCCTCAAACAGAGAGCCGAGATAGGCATATCTTTCCTTCTGTTCCGGATCACCGTCCAGAATCAGATTGACATTGTGATAGGTCATCCGTTCGGTAGAATTGATGACCGATTCATAGATTCTGTATTCCTTTACGGTACCGTCTTTCTGCACCTGCATTTCACAGGTCATGGTCAGACGGTCGCAGTGCGGGTTCAGCGAACAGAGGCCGTTGCTTAATATATGCGGCAGCATCGGCACTACATAGTTGGTGACATAGGTGGAACAGCCGCGTCTGCACGCCTCAAGATCAAGCGGTGAATCAGCGGTGACATAGTGAGAAACATCGGCAATGGATACTTTCAGCAGCCATCCATCCTCATTTCTGACAATACTTACAGCATCATCAAAGTCTTTGGAGTCATCGCCGTCAATGGTAACGGTAATTTCATCTCTGAGATTGGTTCTTCCCGCCATCTCTTCTTCACTGACAGTCTGGGGAACGGCATTGGCCTGTTCCATGACATCTTCCGGAAATACCGGGTCGATTTCATGGTCCAGCAGAATTGCCAGAAGATCGATGCCAGGATCATCCTTGTGTCCGATGACTCTGTCAACGCGGACTGTCAGCGGTCCGGAATACCGTTCAATACTGCACCGGACTCTGAGACCGTCAACCGGCACAACATCACGGTTATCCAGAACCTTCAGAGGTCTGTCCCTGAGCTTTTCGTCGTCAATGACCAGTTTCAGGCCATGGCCATGATCCTCATACGTGGCCATCAGATGATCGCGGCCATGTTTCAGAATGCGGATGACTTCGCCTTCATACTGCCAGGGCGGACATACAGCAAGTACAGTATCGCCGTCCATGGCATCCATCTGATCATTCTCGCTGACCCGGATCGAAGAACCGTTTTCCCGGGAAATATAGCCGATGCCGGTACGGCTGATACGGATCACGCCTTCTTCAACATTGGCCTGTTCGCGGGTTTCAAAGTGTCCGTCCTTTGCTTCAAAAAGCAGATACTCATTCTTCAGTTCCTGCAGGGCTTCACGCAAAAGACCGAAATCCACCTTGTCATACAGGCCAAGCCCTTCGGCGATTCCGTCAATTTTCCGATTTCCTTTTCGATGATCCCGGACATAATCCAGGATTCTGTCTTTCAATGTCTCTGTCATAGTTTTCATTCAGTCCTGTATACGGGCACAGATCCGCATGGCGGAAGGAATCACGGAGAACTCTGTTTTCTCAGCAATGCCGCCGTAGTTGCCGTCAATCGTCCATTCCGTATCACTGTCAGTATAAATCCTGGCTGAACGGATCTTCCGCATTTCCACCAGGCCGGTATTGTATTTGCCGTTAAGCATTGAGTCCACGATGCTCACAAGTTCATTTCCGTTTTCCGGATATTTTACCAGCGTCAGTTCAAAAAGGCCGTCAGAGAGATCTTCTCTCGTAATGCCGTTGACTCTCATTCCGGCAACGGAAAGGGAATTGCTGAGAGCACCGAACAGATAGTTTCCTTCGAACACTTCATCCTCTGTTTCCACCCTGACATGGCAGCTGGAAGACATGATTTCTCCCAGGGATCCGATGCCGTTCATGACATATGCCGCATAGCCGAACATATTCTTGGCTTTCTGGTCAGTGCTGTAGCTGGCAGCTGACAGCGGTCCGAAGGAAGCGACATAGTTAAAGTATTTATCATTGAATTTTCCCAGATCGTATACTTCACAGCACTCTGAGGCAATGACTTCACAGGCTTCCTCAATGTCATGCTTCAGATTGAAATTGCGGGAAAAGTCATTGGTTGTTCCGGCCGGTATGTAGCCGATCACCGGCTTCTGATCTAGTTCCATCACTTCATTGACCGTCCGGCTGAGGGTTCCGTCGCCGCCGACACATACAACACGGTCATAGCGGCACGACTGCAGATAATCCTGCAGCTGCAGGTTTGATCCCTCAAAGACAGGATAAACTGTTACCTCATAGCCATACCCGGAAAGGCATCTGACAATATCAAAGGTATGTGCTGCGTTTCTGTTGTTGCCGGTAATGTTGTTTATGATCAGCAAAATCTTTTTCATCGCATTCCTGCCTTTCTGCACTTTCCTGCCGGGTGAATCCAAAAAAAAGCAACCCGAAAAATCGTTCCGAGGCTGCTTTACACTCTGCCTGCCGTGTACGGCACTTTTTTTACACAATTCTGATCAGAATAATCAGGGCGAAATAGAGGATTCCCAGTACAAGTGTCATATTGGAAATCACTTTTTCGGATCCTCTCTCCTTGGTGTTGGCAAAGAGATTCAATCCTCCGCGGCCAGAGAATGCCCCGGAGATACCATCGGATTTTCCACTTTGAAGCAATGACAGAATAATGATCATTGCTGAAACAATTAATATTAACGCGTTAAGCATTCAAAGCTCCTTTCGCATATGCTCGATTATTATAGCATTCTGCTTTCTTCGATGCAAACACATATACAAGAAAAGAGACTGCATGGCTGAATGCAGTCTCTCTGTCTGGTTCAGTATTCGAATGAATTATTCGGACAGTGCTTTAACGTTGTAGAAAGATTTCTTTCCGCGGTATTCAGCAACATCGCCGAGTTCTTCTTCGATTCTCATCAGCTGGTTGTACTTGGCGATACGGTCAGTACGGCTCATGGAACCTGTCTTGATCTGGCCGGCGTTGACGCCTACTACCAGGTCAGCGATTGTAGCATCTTCGGATTCACCGGAACGGTGGGAAACAACAGCTGTGTACTGAGCTTCCTTAGCCATTTCGATAGCATCCAGTGTTTCTGTCAGTGTACCGATCTGGTTAACCTTGATCAGAACAGCATTGGCAGCACCGAGTTCGATACCCTTCTTGATGAATGTTGTGTTTGTAACGTACAGGTCGTCACCAACGAGCTGAATCTTGTTGCCGAGACGCTTTGTCAGTTCAACCCAGCCATCCCAGTCGTTTTCAGCAAGACCGTCTTCCAGAGAGATCAGCGGATACTTTTCAACCCACTTCTCATAGAGTTCGATCATGTCTTCGGAAGACTTTTCGCCTTCACCGGAGCGTGCCAGTACATAGCAGCCCTTTTCAGCATCATAGAATTCGGAAGATGCAGCATCCATAGCGAAGCATACGTCTTCACCCGGCTTGTATCCGGCCTTTTCAACTGCTTCGAGCATCAGAGCCAGCGGACCTTCGTTGCCGAGAGTCTCCAGAGGTCCTGTTCCGCCCGGCAGAGAAGAAGGAGCATATCCGCCTTCATCACCGACAGCTGTGTTGTAGCCATAGCCCTTCAGAACTTTCTTCAGTGTGTGGAAGATTTCAGCGCCCATACGGATTGCTTCGTGGAAGCACTTAGCGCCTACAGGCATGATCATGTATTCCTGAACGTCGGAAGCGGAGTCAGCATGCTTGCCGCCGTTTAATACGTTCATCATCGGAACCGGCAGAACCTTTCCGTTCGGACCGCCGATATACTTGTAGAGCGGCAGACCGCAGGAATCAGCAGCAGCACGTGCAGCAGCAAGAGAAACTGCCAGTGTTGCGTTTGCACCGAGGTTGGACTTGAATTCTGTGCCGTCGAGGTCGAGCATTGTCTTGTCGATGAGCGGCTGATCGAATACGTTCAGGCCAACAACTTTCGGAGCGATTTTGTCGTTAACGTTAGCGACAGCTGTTAAAGTACCCTGACCATTGAAACGGTTCGGATCCTTGTCACGGAGTTCCAGAGCTTCTCTTTCACCTGTGGAAGCGCCGGACGGAACGATTGCACGTCCCCATGCACCGGATTCAGTTGTAACTTCTGCTTCAACTGTCGGGTTGCCGCGTGAGTCAATTACTTCGCGTGCACGTACTTCAGCAATTGGATCTACAAAATTAGGCATCTTGATTATATCCTCCTATTGATTACCTATTCTCTCAGTTCACACTGAGCAGAAAACTTACTTTGTTGCGTCGATGATTTCCTTGAAGGAATCAACCTTCAGGGAAGCGCCGCCGATCAGAGCACCGTCAATATCCGGGCATGCCATGTATTCAGCAATGTTGTTCGGCTTGACGGATCCGCCGTACTGGATGCGTACTGCTTCAGCTGTAGCCTCATCATAGAGAGCCTTGACGTTTTCACGTACGCACTTGCAGCAGTCTTCAGCGATTTCCTTGGTAGCGCTCTTGCCTGTGCCGATTGCCCAGATCGGTTCATATGCAATGACCATCTTGGCAACTTCTTCGGCTGTCAGACCGCAGAGGGAACCTGTCAGCTGGTTCTTGATGACATCAGCTGTTTCACCGGCGTCATACTGAGCTTCTGTTTCACCGATGCAGAGAATCGGAACGATTCCGTCGGCCAGCAGTCTCTTTGCCTTGGCAGCGCAGGCAGCGTCTGTTTCAGCATAGTATGTACGTCTTTCGGAATGACCGATGATGCAGTGTGTAATGCCGACTTCCTTCAGCATCGGAACAGAGACTTCACCGGTATATGCACCGCTGTCCTTTTCGTTGCAGTTTTCAGCAGCGATCAGGAGGTTCTTTGCATTTTTGACGCAGACATCGAGGTCTACATACGGAGCGCCGATACCATAGTCGGCAGCTTCTGTACCGGTCAGAACTTCTTCAATACCCTTCATGAACTCGAGAGCTTCAGAAGGAGTCTTGTTCATTTTCCAGTTACCAAAAATTACAGGTTTTCTTGCCATAGTGATTATTCCTTGTCCGGGATAATGGAGATGCCCGGGAGATCCTTTCCTTCCATGAATTCGAGAGATGCGCCGCCGCCGGTGGAGATGTGGCTGAATTTCTCTGCGAAGCCGAGGTTCTTGGCTGCTGAAGCAGAGTCACCGCCGCCGATGATGGTTGTAGCATCTTCGAGGTTGGCCAGTGTTTCGCAGACTTCGATTGTGCCCTTGGCAAATCTTTCATCTTCGAATACGCCCATCGGACCATTCCAGAATACTGTCTTTGCGCCTTCAAGCTGCTTCTTGAAGAGTTCAACAGTTTCCGGACCGATATCCAGACCCATGAATCCATCAGGAATTTCGCCTGCTTTTACAGTCTTGATTTCTGTCGGATTGGAGAAGTCATTGGCAACAACTGTATCTACCGGTAAGAACAGCTTGCCTTCGCCCTTTGCCAGGAATTCCTTAGCGAGTTCAACTCTGTCAGCTTCGAGCAGGGATGTACCGATCTTGCCGCCCTGAGCAACAGAGAATGTATAGGACATACCGCCGCCGATCAGAACCTTGTCGGCGATCTTCAGCAGGTTTTCGATAACTGCGATTTTGTCGGAAACCTTGGCGCCGCCAAGGATGGCAACCAGCGGTCTCTCCGGATCATTTAAAGCCTTGCCCAGAACATTGACTTCCTTTTCAACCAGGAAACCAAGTGCACTCGGCAGATGAGAAGCGATGCCGACTGTGGACGCATGAGCTCTGTGAACAGAACCGAATGCATCTTCAACGAACAGATCACCGAGGGAAGCCCAGTAAGCACCGAGTTCCGGATCGTTCTTGGATTCGCCCTTCTCATAACGTGTGTTCTGCATCAGAACGATTGTTCCGTCTTCCTGAGCCTTGACAGCTGCTTCAAGTTCTTCGCCTCTTGTAGCATTGACGAATGTAACAGGAGCACTCTGAACTTCTGCCAGACGCTTGGCAACGATGGACATATCATTCTTTGCCTTGTCTTCATCTGTCTTTACCTTGCCTAAGTGGCTTAAGAGCAGCACTTTTGCGCCGTTCTCTGTCAGGTAATTGATTGTCGGAAGCGCAGCACGGACACGATTGTCATCCGTGATGACGTCTCCTTTGTGAGGTACGTTAAAATCAACACGTACGATAACGTGCTTGCCTCTAACGTCCAGGTCTTTCACCGTAACTTTGGACATATATAAATTATTCCTCCTTCTTGTCGCTATCGATATTATACCACTCAGCCATGTTGAATGGGAATTCTGAAACCGTTGTTTTTTTATATTTTTATCATTCCCGGACAGCATCTTCAAAGCCCTTCGGCATTCACCATGCACGCAAAAAAAGAACTGACCATTTTCAGGTCAGTTCCTGTGTCTTTCAATGCTTATTCGTCCGGCCAGTTGCAGATGGTATAGTACAGTTCTTCGTAGATATCTGCACTCTGTTCCCAGCTGACATCAGTGGTCATGGCACTCTTGATGAGGCCCTTCCATCCCGGCTTGTTGTTGTAATACTGCTCAACTGCCCAGCGCAGGGTGTAGACCATGTCGTCGGCATTGGCTGCCCAGAAGGAGAAGCCGTTGCCTTCGCCGGTGTACTGGTTGTACGGATGAACGGTGTCCTTCAGACCGCCGGTCTCACGGACAAGCGGCAGAGTTCCGTAACGCATGGAATTCAGCTGACCGATTCCGCACGGCTCATACAGAGACGGCATCAGGAACAGGTCGGCACCGGCATAGATGCGGTGAGCCAGTTCTTCGTTATATCCGCAGTAGTAGACAGCCTTGCCCTTGTATTCGCTTTCCATCCACTTGAAGGCATTCTCGGCATTTGCTTCACCGGTGCCCAGGACAGCAAACTGAATATCCATGGCCATGATCTCTCTGATTCTGTCGGTAATCATGTAGATGCCCTTCTGGTTTGTCAGACGGGATACCAGACCGATCAGCGGTACATCTTCCCTGACTTCCAGTCCGAGTTCTTCCTGCAGAGCCTTCTTGTTGGCCTTCTTGCCGGATACATAGGAGCGGACATCATAGTTCTTGACCAGCAGCGGGTCGGTCTTCGGGTTCCACTGAACGGTGTCGATACCGTTGACGATGCCCCAGAGATCTTCTCTTCTGTAGCGCAGAACGCTGTCCATTCTTTCGCCGTATGCTTCTGTCAGAATTTCATTGGAATAGGTCGGAGATACGGTTGTGATCTTGTCAGCATATACGATGCCGGCCTTCATGAAGGAAATGCCGGAATCAAACTTGATGGATCCGTTGTCAAAGTAACTGTAATCCAGTCCCAGACAGCTCGGCAGCATATCGACGCCGAAGTTGCCCTGGAAAGCCAGGTTGTGGATCGTATATACATGCTTGATCTGCTGATAGCGGTAGTCATCGGCATAGATGGCATGGCAGAGAAGCGGAATCATGCCGGTCTGCCAGTCATTGCTGTGAATGATGTTCGGCCACCAGTTGATGAAGTAGATCATATCCAGAACAGCTCTCTGGAAGAATGCAAATCTTTCACCGTCATCCTCATAGCCATACAGGGCATCTCTTTCGAAATATCCCTGATGTTCGATGAAGTAATAGACGACACCGTCGACCGTTGCTGTGTAATATGTTGCCGGCTGATCGATCCATCCGGAATGAACCTGGATGGTTCCCAGTCTCTCCAGCTGATCGTAATACTTTTCGATCACCTTCTTATAGAGCGGAATGACAACACGGACATCATGGCCGCGCTTTGCCAGTGCCTTCGGAAGTGCTCCGAGAACATCGGCCAGGCCGCCGGTCTTGATGAACGGGAGTGCTTCGCCGCCAACAAACAGTATGGATCTTGTCATATATTGTCTCCTCTTCTATGACTCAGATACGGTCTCTTCTCTTAACGTAAACCGGTTCTTCGTCTGTTCCTTTCAGTTCCTTTACATGATGGATGATGGCATACTTGTCTACGACAACGTGATCCAGCTTTGCCTTTTCACCGATATATGCGCCCGGCAGCAGAATGCTGTTCTTGACAACTGCATCCTTGCAGATGGTGACGCCGCGGCTGATGATGGAGTTCTCAACCTTGCCTTCGATGACAGCACCGTTGGCAACAACACTTCCGGTAACGCTCGAACCGGTTCTGTAAGCGGTCGGGCTGGAGTCACTGGTCTGTGTGTAGATCGGCCATCCGGCCTTGAAGAGACCCTGGGCAACCCCTCTGTCTCTCAGTGCCATGCTGACCTTGAAATAGGATTCCAGAGTATTGATGCAGGCAACAAATCCCTTGATTCCGTAGCCTCTGATATCGAGTTCTTCAACGGAGTCTCTGAGGATATCCTTGAACCAGTACAGGGAGGAAGTTTCAGCAGCCTTCTTGACCAGTTCGATGAACAGCTTCTTGGTCATGACATATGCTTCCAGGGAAACATTCTTTGTCTTTGTATTGCCGCGGTTCTTGTCAATGGCAGTAACCTTCTTTTCCTTGTCCATTGTCAGAACGTCGCAGCCCAGGAAACTTGTCTTGGCTTCGCTGGTGGATGTATAGAGAACCGTAACATCGGCACCGGATTTGATATGGGAATCAAGAACGGCGCTGAAGTCAAGGCTGTATACGAAATAGCTCGGTGCAACGATGACATACGGATTGCGGTCGCCTTCGATGTACTGCATGTTGAGCATGTAGTTGGCAATATCGTGATTGTATACCGGTGAAGAGAATGTCTTTTCGCCGTACAGAATACGCAGATTGCCGCGCTTGGAATTGATATTGTAATGCGTGCCGTCACCCAGATGTTCAATCAGGTTGCGCGGTTTTTCCTTGCAGTAAACCTGGACATTGTCAATGCCGGAATTTGTCATGTTGCTGAGAATGAAGTCGATCACGCGATAACGGCCAAGGAATGAAATTGCCGGTACCGGACGATGCTCTTCCAGACCTTCGACATGAGCTGTATTGTCTTCAAAACTAATGATACCCAATGCGTTCATTGATCAGATCCTCCTACTCTACGTATTTCTTGGCAACAAGTTCGATGCCTTCGCTGTTTGCGGAGCCTACGACTGCGCCTGGTGCGATTTCTACATCATCGGCAACGATGCAGCGTGTAACCTTTGCGCCTTCACCGATCTTGGCACCCGGATTGATGACAGAGTCAATGACCTTGGCTCCCTTGCCGACAAGGCAGTTTGTGCCGAGAACAGAATTCTTGACAGTTCCGAGAACGACGCTGCCCTGTGTGATATAGGAGTTATCAATCTTCGCATCTTCACCGATATACTGCGGCAGAGCGTTGACATCTTCGGTATAGATCTTCCAGGAATCATCACCGAGATCCAGTTCATTGTTGTGCTTGAGCAGATCCATATTGGATTCCCACAGAGAATCAACAGTTCCTACATCCTTCCAGTAGCCCTTGAATCTCCAGGCTGCCAGCTTTCTGTTGTCATTCAGATATGCCGGAATGATATCCTTGCCGAAGTCATGGCTGGAATCCGGATTCTTGTCATCCGCAAGCAGATATTTTCTCAGCGTCTTGTATGTGAAGATGTAGATACCCATGGAAGCCAGATTGGACTTCGGATGAGCCGGCTTTTCTTCAAACTCATAGATCATGTCCTGATCATCGCAGTTCATGATTCCGAATCTGGTAGCTTCCTTCAGAGAAACCTGCAGAACTGCGATTGTGGCATCTGCCTGCTTTTCCTTGTGATACTGCAGCATCTTGTCATAGTTCATTTTGTAGATGTGGTCACCGGAAAGAATCAGAACATATTCCGGATCAACCTGATCCAGGAAGTCGATGTTCTGTGTGATCGCATCGGCTGTTCCACGGTATACTTCAAAACCCTTCTGGTCTCTTTCACGCGGTGTCAGAACATAGACGCCGCCGTCGTTTGTATCCAGGCCCCAGAACTGGTCCTTGGCTACATACGCATTTAAAAGAACGGATTCATACTGTGTCAGAACACCGACCGTGGAAATACCGGAGTTTGCACAGTTGCTGAGTGGAAAGTCGATAATACGGTATTTGCCACCGAAATGGACCGCCGGCTTAGCGACTTTTTTGGTCAAGTCCAAAAGACGGGTACCTCTTCCGCCTGCGAGGATCATGGCCGCCATAGTATTAGCTCTCATTATTATTGCCTCCTGCAACGATTCGCTTCGTATATTCATTATATTACATAACACTTTGATTTGTACTGTAAAAACACCGTTTTTGCCTCATTTCCCGTCACTTCCGGACGGTTTCAGAAGATATTCGCGGACCTCGGAAATAAAATACAGAGAGCCGGTAATCAGAACGCTTCCCTCACTTCCGCATCCGGCAGCCTCCCTGATGGCTTCTTTCCAGTCCGGACAGAGAACGGCTCCTTCCACCGAAAGATCTTCCAGACTGTCAGCCCGGTAGAATTCAAACTGGGTAATATACAGCCGGTCACAATGTTCCTTCAGCATCTGTGCCATCTTTCTTCCCGGCTTGTCACGCAGGGCGCTGAAAACAATGCGCAGCGGCCGCGGAAGCAGATCGGCAGAGGCACAGAGGGCCTGTACTCCCTCTTCATTGTGGGCACCGTCGATTACCGTCAGCGGATCACTGCCGACCGTTTCAAAGCGGCCCTGCCACTGCGAGGTCAGAACCGCCTGAACGGCCCGTTCATCAAAGATATTCAGTCCCAGAAGCCAGGCGCTGTGCAGAGCCAGTGCCGCATTGTGCTTCTGATATGATGCTCCCTGCACGGCATAGACATGATTTCTGTAGGCAAACTCACGCGGCCCAAGATCACGGTAGAAACGCTTCGGCGAAGAAATGCCGGCATGACGGGAATAGGCAGCGCGGCGGATCACATTCTCCGCCTGCGGCAGCAGAAAGCCGATGGCACAGCTGCTGTACGGCATGATGATGCCGGCCTTCTCAAAGGCAATCTGCTCAATGCGGTCACCCAGCATGTTCATATGATCTTTTCCGATTGTCGTAATGACATCAAGAACCGGCTTTTTCATGACATTGGTATTGGAAAGGCGGCCGCCGATGCCGCATTCGAGAATTGCATAATCCACCTTCTGTTCCAGAAACCACCGCAGCGAAATCAGGGTATCGATCTCAAACATGCCCAGATCATAGTCTTCAATATCATCTGCCATTTCTTCCAGATAGGCTTCAAACCGCTCCTTTGGGATCCATTCACCGTTGATGCGGATGCGGTCAAAATGATGAACTAGATGCGGCGAGGTAAAAGTGCCGACCCGATATCCCAGGGCAATCAGGATATCTTTCAGATAATTGACCGTGCTGCCCTTGCCGTTGGTGCCGGCAACCTGAATCACCTGCAGCTGATCCTGCGGATTGCCGTATTTCTTCAGAACTGTGCGTATCGGCAAAAGGCCATGACTGCGGCTGTGCCGCGACATGACCCATTCTGCATCTCTTTTTACTGTCTTCTCTGTATTATTCATAAATTTGGAATCTGCCAGTCTATTTCTTTTTCTCCGTGTTCCTTCAGAAAGGCATTTGCCTTCGAAAAATGCCGGCATCCGAAAAATCCGTGATAGGCACTGAGCGGTGACGGATGCGCCGCTTCCAGAACCAGATGCCTGCTTCTGTCGATCATTGCCGCCTTGTTTCGGGCGTCTCTGCCCCAGAGCAGAAATACCACCGGCTCTTCCCTGGCATTGATCTTCTGAATGGTGTGATCGGTAAACGTTTCCCAGCCTCTGCCGGCATGGGAACGGGGATGCGAATCCTCAACCGTCATGACCGTATTGAGCAGGAATACGCCCTGCCTTGCCCACGGCATCAGATAGCCGTTGTTGGGAATCCGGCAGTCGAGATCATCCTGCAGTTCCTTAAAGATATTGACGAGACTGGGCGGAACGGCAATGCCGGGATTGACCGAAAAGCACATGCCGTGTGCCTGATGCGGCTGATGATACGGATCCTGTCCGAGAATCACAACTTTGATGTCATCGATGTCGCAGTTTTCAAAAGCCGCGAACACCTGCTGTTTGGGAGGATAAATCCGTCCATGCTCATAGGCCTCATGAACAAATGCCGCCAGTTTTACAAAGTACGGCTGCTGCCATTCCTGCTGCAGCCATGGTGTCCAGTGATTACGCTTCATCTTCAAACACTTTCCGTTTTCTGACGCTCTGCCGCCACAGCAGGCAGGTGATCAGAACTGCAATGCATATGCCGCCGATCAGCAGCGGGATCCGGGAACTGCGGCGGGCCGGTTCCGGCACAGCGTCCGGAGCGGACGGAACGGAAGACCCGGCGCTTCCTGCTGTCGGCACTGCTCCTTTGTTTTCGATATATTTTCTGACATCTGCCTCAACCAGGGCAAACGGCCGGTCACCGCCGGTCAGAAGCACAGTATTGAATTCCTTCAGGTTAAACTGTTCTCCCAGAGAAGCTTCTGCCATGTCCTTCAGCTTCAGGAACTGAATCAGGCCGATGCCGTACGGCGTAATCAGGCCCGGCTGTTCGCAGACAAAGTCATACAGTGACTCCGCCGCATCGGCACTCAGTCCCAGTTCACTCAGATATGTCTCCAGTTCGTTCCTGTCATAGCCCAGACCGTTGACGGCAACATCCGCAGCAGCATTAAGCATGTAGCTGACATTCAGATCCAGACGCTGCAGTTCAGCCGATTCTGCACTCAGTCCGGAATTCCTCCAGGCCCAGTCCTGTACATACATTGCCCAGCCTTCGGTATATCCCAGGGTGGTAATCTGACTGCGCAGGGGGTGCGGATTCTGGTTCAGGAACCAGGTAATCTGATAGCAGTGGCCCGGGAATCCTTCATGGGCAAGCGTGGTATACAGTTCATTCGTATCACCGACCAGATCGCCGTTGATACGGATGATATTATCTGTCACATCATCAATCGGCGGATTCAGGTAGTAGGCAACGGTGGAAGGTTTGGCAACACTCGGATCGAGATAGGAGGCGGTAAAGGTCACATCCGGTCCGGCCGGAAAATCCTCAAGATGATTCTGCAGGAAATGCAGCACGGATTCCGCATCTTCCTGCGGCCGTGCTTCTTCCAGATCGCCTTCGCCGAGATACATCATCAGGATATAGGTCTGCAGTTCCTGCCGCAGATATCCGTCCGCAAGATCGAAGATTTCCTGCGGTGAAAGATTGCTGCTGGTCTTGAATTTCAGCAGTGATTCATAAAATTCCCGGCCGCCTTCAAGATCATAAATGGAATCACCGCCGCGGCGGCTGCCCTGCAGTTTCTTCAGTTCTTCCCCTGCTCTCTGATAGGCGGGAATATATTCATTCAGCACAATATCGCGGTTGCGGTCCTTGTATTCCTGACGGTGGGCTTCACTGATCCCTTCCATAGCATCAATATTCTTGTTGAAGATGATGATCAGTTCATTGTCTTCCGTCTTGCCGGTAAATTTATCAATGCTTTCCAGGGTCGTATTCAGAGCCGCATCACACATGAAGAAGCCGTCGGCTGCCTGCCGCCGGGTCAGTTCCATGCATTCATCCAGATAGCTGTCCACGGTCGAAAGAACTTCCAGATAATCATTGATGTCCTCTTCCCGGTAGAAAGCAAACTCGGTAAAGTTGACCGTCAGATTGTCCAGCACGCCGTTCGGGGCAAAGACAAAATCCAGCTGCGGCATCGCATTCATTTCATTCAGCCGCTCAAGGTAGAACAGATAGGTATCATAATTAATTTTGTTTTCTTCTGAAAGGGCATCATAATCAAAGGATTTCAGCACAGCAGCTGTATCCAGGCCTTCCTGATACGCTTCTTCATAGCTTTCCCATGAAGCATCGCCGACTGTCAGATCCGGCTTGTCATAGCCTGTTTTTGCAAAGTCTTTCAGGGTGAAATGCATGGTCATATAGTCAGATTCCATCATTTCCCTGAATTCGCTGTCCATGAATTTTTCAAATGCCTGATTTTCGTCTTTTTCTGCGGCAGTTCTGACGGCACTGAACGGCATGCACAGAGCAGCGGCCGCCGCCATCAGTATGTTTCTGATTTTCTTCATAGATTCACCTTATTCTTTCCTAAAAGTATAACAAAAAGAAAAAGGTACCGGAAGATTCCTCCCGGCGCCTCGGATGTTCATCAATCAGCGGCCGCAGATCAGAGCCGAAATACGCGGAACACAGATGTCGCTGCGTTCTCCCTCTTCACTGTCTCCGTCACGGTTGAAAATAATATGCCATCCCGGCTCAAATGTATAATATCTGTCATCATAGGTCGGGTTGAGAATCACCCGCAGAATGTTGACATGGTTTTCAGCATCGATGTAGTTGATGTCGTAGAAGACAATGCCGCCTTCCGCAACCGACAGACGCACATATTTCTGAATGTCTTCCGTCCGCTTCAGACGGAATCCCGGATATTTCGCACGCAGGGCAATTGCCTTGCGGGTGAAGTCAATGATGCTGCGGTTGGTCCAGGCTCTTTCCCAGTCCATCTGGTTGATGGCATCACCGGCATTGTAGGAATTGGAATTGTCATTCTTGGTGGCACAGAATTCCTCACCGGCATGCAGGAACGGAATTCCCTGGGCAACCATGCCGGTTATGATCAGCAGTTTCTGACGCTGCTGGCGGGTGCCGCGGTCTTCATTGCTGCAGCAGGCACGCATCTTGTCCCAGATGGTGGAATTGTCATGGGTCTCAAGGGCGTTGATGGACTGATCAGGAGTTGTAAAGCGCTTGAAATACGGATCCGCCAGAACGTTGGCGCTCAGGGCACTCAGCACGCCGAATGACAGACCGAGATCCCCGGTAATATAGCCCTTCTCGTATTTCTGGTCATCACTTGTCTTGCCTTTGACAATATCCCGGAAATAATCATTGAAATGACCGATGAACGGCATCTTTCCCTGGTTCAGGATCGTTGCCTTGAGCGAACTGTCAATGACCGTCGGCATGTCCCAGCCTTCGCCGTAGATCATGGCTTCCGGCTTGATCCGGCGGGCTGTATCGCGGATCGAATTCATTGTTGTAACATCGAGAATGCCCATCAGATCAAAACGGAAACCGTCAGCTCCGTAAAGATCCATGATCTTTTCGATGACGTTCAGAATATACTTTCTTGCCATCGGCTTTTCCGACGCAAAGTCATTGCCGCAGTAGGTGCCGTTGGAAAGATATCCGGAGGCATTATAGCGGAAGAAATAATACGGGACGGTATTCTGGAACGGCGAGGTTTCAACATCATAGACATGGTTGAATACAACGTCCAGATTGACCCGCAGCTGATGACGGTGCAGGGTGCAGATCAGTTTCCGCAGTTCCCTGATACGGGCATAGGGATTGGCAGGATCACTGGAATAGCTTCCCTCCGGCACCAGATAGTGCGCCGGATCATAGCCCCAGTTATATCCCCGCTCAGGATGATTTTCATCGACTGTCGCAAAATCCATGACCGGCAGCAGCTGGACATGCGTCACCCCGAGAGAGGCGATATGATCCAGGCCTGTCGGTATGCCCTTATATGAAGTCCCTTCCTGGGCAAAGGCGATAAAGGTGCTGTGGCTGTTCGTGCCGGTCAGCGGCGAAGCCGTCAGATCCCTGACACTTGTTTCATAGATCACGGCATCAGTGCCGGTCTTCTTTTCCTTCAGCGGATAATCGCGGATCTTGCGGACCTCGCTCTCATCAATGACCGCACTCTCCCGGCCGTTGGCTGTGGAACTCAGGGCATAGGGATCAATTGTTTCAACGATTACGCCGTTGCGCTCCACCAGGTAGGTATAGGCTGTACGCTTCAGATCGCCGTAGATGCGCGCCCGGTAGACGCCCCGCTCACTCCGCTTCATCATGTACGGCTTTACGGTTCGGCCGGAATGAAGCTTCAGAATGACACTGACCGCTGTCGGTGCCCACAGGGCAAAGTCAGTATGAGTCGGTGTATAGGTTGCGCCAAGGTCATCCCCGCGGTACATGAAGCGGTCATTGAACTGCTTGGTATTGACGATCATCCTGTGTTCCAGAGGTACATTCTGTCCATGCTGTTCACGGATCGCATAACGCCGTCCGAATTCCAGACCGGCCGGAGCCGTCAGGTTATAGCGAATGCTGCTCTCATGTTCTTCAACGCCGGTAATGATCAGTTCACTCATATATCCGTCTTCGCCGGTAATATAGAAAGAATCTGAACGGCCGCCGTAAAAGTTGCGGTTCATCCATACTTTGATCAATCCAAAATCATCGAGATAGGCATTGAAATTTGGCATAATATGTCCTCACAGGCGTACTAAATAAGGCACCCTGAAAAGAGTGCCTGTTCATTATATCAGATATTCAGCTTCTTTATATCCCAGATTTCCGAAGCATATTCTTCGATTGTGCGGTCACTGGAGAAATAGCCGCTCTTGGCAATGTTGATCAGACAGCTTCTTGCCCAGTTGCTGCGGTCAAGATAGCGTCTTTCAATTTCATCCTGTGCCTTCACATAGGCATCAAAATCAGCCAGTACGAAGTATTCATCATTTTTCATCAGCAGTTCATCAAAGATGATGCGGAAATCATCATGATGAGACGACCATGTGCCGTTGATGAAGCTGTTCATGACATTGCGGATGCGCTCATCAGAATCGTAATAATAATGCGCGTTGTAAGAATACCGCATGCTGTTGATTTCATCGACAGTCAGACCGAAGATAACATCATTTTCCCTGCCGACCAGTCCGTCGATCTCAACATTGGCACCATCCAGGGTACCGAGGGTCAGAGCGCCGTTGATCATGAACTTCATGCAGCCCGTGCCGCTTGCCTCCTTACCCGCAAGGGAGATCTGCTCGCTGATGTCGCTGGCGGGCATGAGAACCTCGGCGGTGCTTACGTTGTAGTCCTCTAAATAAACCACGCGGAGGAGATCACGGACCTTGGGATCGCGGGAGATCTCCTCGCCGAGGCTCCAGATCAGCTTGATGATATCCTTTGCGAAATAGTAGCCGGG
>JAZPXY010000045.1:0-15407 GCA_045543875.1 Bulleidia sp. | reverse complement strand
AGAATACATCCGGCACAAAGATGATTCAGCAGGTTGTGGATGAAGACATGATTGCCAAAGTCGTCTCCCGCTGGACCCATATCGAAGTCGCCAGACTGATGAGCACGGAACGCCAGAAGATCCTGCATCTTTCTGACTTCCTGAAACAGAGAGTCATGGGCCAGGATCATGCCCTGAAGCTGGTCACGGATGCCATCATGCGCTCCAAGGCCAATATTCAGGATGAAAACCGGCCGCTGGGATCCTTCATGTTCCTGGGACCGACCGGTGTCGGCAAGACCGAAGTTGCCAAGGCTCTGGCCCAGCAGCTGTTTGATGATGAAGGCAAGATCGTCCGCATTGACATGTCAGAATATATGGAGAAGTTCTCCGTATCACGTCTGATCGGTGCGCCGCCGGGCTATGTCGGCTATGAGGAGGGCGGTCAGCTGACAGAAGCAGTCCGCCGTTCACCCTACAGCATTGTCCTGCTGGATGAAATTGAAAAGGCCCATCCTGATGTCTTCAACATTCTGCTGCAGATCCTCGATGACGGCCGCATCACCGATTCCAAGGGTGTCACGGTCGACTTTAAGAATACGATCATCATCATGACCAGCAATCTCGGCTCGCAGTATGCCTTTGATCAGGACAAGGCGAGAAGGGAAGAAGCCTATCTCAGTGAAGTGCACAAGTTCTTCAAGCCGGAATTCATCAACCGTATTGATGAGATCATCGTCTTCAACAGCCTTGATGATGCCGTGCTTGAGAAGATTGCCGACAAGTTCCTCAATCAGCTCAGGGCCAGACTGGAAGACAAGGATATCCTCCTGGAAATCACACCGGCTGCCAAGGGCAGGATCCTGGAATACGGCGTCGATCCGCTCTACGGGGCAAGACCGATGAAGCGTCATATTCAGAGAGAAATCGAAACGGCAGTGGCCAAGGCGATTCTGGAGAATCCGGATGTGCAGGGCAAGACACTGATCGTCGATGAAGAAAATGATGCCTATACAGTCAAAGTGAAAGAAAAGCTCAGCTAAGACAAAGGAGTCCGGAAACGGACTCCTGTTTTTGTTTGTTCTGTTTAGAAAGAAAAGACAGTGCCTTATTCGGCACTGTCTGTATCATCATTGATAACAGGGATCAGGGTGGTGACATCCACGTCCATGGTATCGGACAGGCTCTGTTCAAAGAGCTGATCGATTGCGGCATCGACAGAACCCGGCTGCATGTCTTCATCGGAATGCAGAAGCTCACGGATGGATGCGGATTCTTCCCGGTCCTCTTTAAGAAGTGTTTCGATGTCGGAAGAAACTTCATCTTTCGGCACTGCGATCGGCTTGTCAAATCCGACGATCGGTATCTTTACCGTATCTTCCCGGACAGATTCCCGGACAGCAGTGATGCGGGAAACTCTGACTTCGGAATTGAGCAGTCCGTTGAGAAGAACAAGAACAGAATCCTCATTTGTTTCCTGACGGAATGCATCAGGATTGGCAATGAATCCGGACTCCTCCTTGCCGTCGTCGAGGGTGATCGTAATAAATTTATTCAGATATGGTTTCAGATCGATCTTTGTCATACAGATATTATAGCAGATTCTTTTCGATCCATTCAGCAACTCCTTCATCAAAACAGGAACCTGCTGTCTCATCTGCCGCATTTTTTACACCTGCCATGGCATTCTGCATGGCTACAGCCAGTCCGGCTTCCTTCAGCATCGGAATATCATTCTCGCCGTCGCCGATCGCCGCCGTTTCCTCCGGCTCGACACCGGCCAGAAACATGACTTTTCTCAGGGCAATTCCCTTTGAGATATTGGCTGTCTGAACTTCGATCCAGCGCTTGTTGACAAAGGTGACGGAGTAGGTGTCACGGGGAATCTGATCAGCCACCTGAAGCAGGGTCAGATGCAGGCCGGCAAAGCAGATCTTGCCGAGCCGGTGATTCGGAACATCACTGTAGTCGGTATGCAGAACCAGCTGTTCCGGCTGATTGTGATGCAGGAAATCAATGACCCGCTTGATCAGGTCAACGCCCCGGCGCAGGAAGAGAAACTTTCTGTCGATATAGTGATGCGAGCTTTCATCGATGGCAGCCTCAGCCACCAGCGGATATTTTTTCAGAAAGGAAAGCAGCCAGGCAATCTGCTCACGGCGCAGGAACGGCTGATGGATATGCCGTTTTCCTTCCGGCAGATAAATATCCTGTCCGTTCATGCAGATGGCATAGTCATACAGTTCTTCCGGGACAATGCGCCTGACACTGTAGAAGGGGCGGCCGGTGCAGATGACCACAATGATGCCTTTTTCCTTCAGTTTCCTGAGGGCATCGGCAGCTCTTTCCGACAGCGTTGAAAAACGGGACAGCAGTGTCCCGTCAAGGTCTGTGGCAAACATTCTGATACCGGTGTTTTTCATCTACGAAATTATATAAAGTTTGTTTTAGGAAAACAATAGAGTCAGTGTTATAATAACCATGTTGTATTTTTGATAAAGGAGCAGTTATGTCAGATACGTTCAATATTGTCATCGGCGTATTGTTTGTAATCGTCGGAATCGTCATGCTTGTCAGATGGGCAAGAGTGCATAAATATATCATGATCAAGGACCAGCAGTGGGGCTATCTCAGAATTTTCATTCTGTTCATCGGTCTGATGAGCATTGCCACATTGCTGATGAACATGGCTAACAATACCGTCAGCGACTATTTCCGCATTGGTTCAACGATGGTTGCCGTTACTGCCTTCCTTGCTGTTCATGACGGCATCGGCGAACAGGGCATTGTGTCCACCGGCAAGTTCTATCCCTGGTCGGAAGTCAGATCCTGGGACCTGAAGGAAGAGAAGAACTATACCGCTGTATATTTCACGATCGAGCCGCAGGATAAGAACAAGCCGGATGAATATACGACAAAGGAACTGGACTTTGCCAATGAAGACAAGGAATACCTGAAGAAGTTCCTCGATATGAATGTCGGACGCAAATTCACCCGCATGAAGAAGAAATCCAGATAACCGCAGAAATGCGGTTTTCTTTTGTCAGAACCATTGCTGTCCGGCTGTTGACAGGAACAGACAGCCGTCTTATGATTGATATAGTCAAACAGACTATAAGGAGGATGCGATGTCTGAACGAAATGCCGAAGGACAGACACTGGAAGAGTTTCTGGCAGCCTATGATGAAACCCGGTACCGGCGTCCCAGCAATACCGTGGACATGATCCTGATGACAATCAGCGCAGGGAATCTCAAGATCCTGCTGGTAAAGCGCGGGAATCATCCTTTCATCCATGACTGGGCTCTGCCGGGCGGCTTCATCAACTTTGATGAAGACATGGAGACGGCAGTGGAACGGGAACTGGCAGAAGAGACCAATATCAAGGATCATACCTACTTCAAGCAGCTGTACACGTTCGGCAATGCCGACCGCGATCCGCGTACCAGGATCATAACGACTGCCTATCTTTCCATGACGCCGGAAGAAAACATCCGCAATACGGCTGCCGGTGATGATGCGGCCGATACCGGCTGGTTCACCATCAGAAAGATCACCGAGCACATGGACGGTGAAGGGCGGAAGTCAGTGATCCATATGGATCTGGAAGAGCAGGATATCCATATGATATATGATGTGACCGACAGTGTCCGCAATAACTACGTCGAGACCCGTTCGGAACTCAATCCTGCCAGCAATGCCCGGCTTGCCTGCGATCATATCAAGGCCATCAACATGGCCATGGATCAGCTGCAGCACCGGGCAGCATCGACCGGGATCCTGTTCAACATGCTGCCGGAGGAATTCACCCTGCGGCAGGCCCAGACGGTCTATGAAGCCATCATCGGCCGTACGACCGATACCGGAAATTTCCGGCGCGACATCAAGAAAATGCTGAAGCCAACCGGAAGAAAATGCAGCGGCGGCGGCAGGGCAGCCGAACTGTACCGCTTCAATCCGCTGTATTCCTTCCTGGAAGAAAAAATATAATAAGGAGAAATCACATGAGCGATATCAAAGTAGAACCCTATGTTCCTGATGAAGATTACGACAATCCGGCGATGGTCACGGATTTCTATGAATTTACAATGGCCAATTCCCTGTTCATGCACGGCTATAAGGATGTTGTCATGGTATTTGACATGTTCTTCCGTGAGAATCCCGACAAGCTGGGCTATGCCATCAGCTGCGGCCAGCACAAGCTGGTGCGCTTCCTGCAGAACTATCATTTCAATGAGCGGGATATCATCTGGCTGCGCACCAAGGGCATGAGCGAAGAATTCCTGGAGTACCTGAAAGACTATAAGTGGAAGGGCGATGTTTATATGCTCAGAGAAGGCACGGTCTGCTATCCGCAGGTGCCGATGGTCAGAATTGAATGCGACATGGTCGGTGCCATTCTGATCGAAACCTATCTGCTGCAGACAATGAACTTCCATTCCCTGATTGCCACCAAGGCAACCCGCATTACCGGCCTCAACACCCATACGCCGCGCAATGTCATGGAATTCGGAACCAGACGCGCCCAGGGTGCATCAGCCGGCAACGATGGTGCCTATGCGGCCATTCTCGGCGGCTGCATCGGTACTGCCAACTGCCTGGCGGAAATGAAATTCGGACCGGATGTCAAGGCAGTCGGTACGATTGCCCATTCCTTCATCGAATTCTTCCCGAGCGAATATGAAGCATTCAAGGCCTACGCCGATACCTATCCGGACAATGTCTCGCTGCTTCTCGATACCTACAGCATCTTTGAGTCGGGTCTGCCGAATCTCATCAAGCTGGATAACTACCTGATCGAGAAATATCCGGACAATCCCAACCGCCGCGTCAAGAGCGCCCGCATTGACTCCGGTGACCTGGCCCGCGGCTACAAGAAGCTGCGCAAGGCGCTCGACAAGGCCGGCAAGAACTATATCAAGCTGGTCGCATCCAACTCCCTGGATGAAAAGAAGATGTCCAACATGGAACTGTATGAGGATGCCCACTTCGATTCCTACGGCGTCGGCGAAAAGCTGATCACTTCCGCTACCGATCCGGTCTTCGGCGGTGTCTACAAGCTGGTTGCCGTCAAGGAGAAGGACGGTTCCTATACGCCGAAGATGAAGTGCTCGGATTCCGTATCCAAGGCAATCATTCCCGGCAAGCTGATGGCATGGCGCGCCTTTGATGAAGAAGGCAAGGGCCAGTGCGACATCATTGCCCTTGATGATGAAGTCTTCGAGGACGGCCAGGAAATCGAAGTCATCAACCTCGATCCGGATGCCTACAGCCCGGTCAAGACGATCAGACCGATGCATATCGAACGCATCCTCGTGCCGCATATCATCGGCGGTGAACTGGTCATCGATCTGCCGACGATCCAGCAGAAGAAGGACTATATCCGCGAGCAGCTGACCAACCGTGTCTGGGAAAGTGAACTGCGTCCGGAGATGCCGCACCAGCACTATGTCGACCTGACTCCGAAGGTAGCAGCGCTGCGCCAGGAAATGTACGAGAAACTGCACGGCGGAAAAATATGAGAGCCCTCGTCTACGGAGGCGCATTCAATCCGCCGACAGCGGCGCATATTGAACTGGCAGAATTTGCCTGCCGCAGGACTGATTCTGACTGTGTGATCTTTGTGCCGACAAAAATGACCTATATCCGCGATGATCAGGGCAAGGACTTTGCCTTCGGCAATGAACAGCGCCTGCAGATGCTGGAAACTATTGCCAGAAAGCGGGAATGGATGATCGTCTCTGATTATGAAATCAAGGCAGAAACACAGCCCCGTACCTATATGACACTCTGTCATCTGCGGGATCTGGGCTATGACTGCCGGCTGCTGGTCGGCTCTGACAAACTGACGGAGCTGGAGCACGGATGGATGTACATGGATGAAATCTTCATGCAGTTCGGCATTGTCTGCATGCAGAGAAGCAATGATGACTGTGAGAAGATCATTGCCGATGACCCGTATCTTTGCCGGTATCGGGACAGAATTGAACTGATTGATACCCCTGATACTTACCAGAATTATTCTTCCAGCCGTATACGTGAACTTCTCAGAAGCAGCGAACCGGATACCGCAGAACTGCGCCGGCTGCTTCCGGAAGAACTGTACGGTCTGATCCCTGAAAGAGGTGAATGATGAAAAACAGAATGTTCAGGACGGCAGCTGCCGTGCCTTCGCTGAAAGTTGCCGATCCTGTCTATAACACAAATGAGATCATCCGCATCATCAAGGAACATCATGACTGCGGCCTGATCGTCTTTCCGGAACTGTGCATTACCGGCTATACCTGCCAGGATCTCTTCCAGCAGGATCTGCTGCTGAAGAAGGCCGAAGAATGCCTGACAGAAATCGCCGCTGCCGTACCGGCAGGACAGACTGTCTGCGTCGGTGTTCCGGCTGCCTTTGAAAACCGCCTGTACAACTGTGCGGCATTCCTCAGCAATGGTGAGATCATTGCCCTGGTGCCGAAGATCAATATTCCCAACTATGGTGAATTCTATGAACAGCGCTGGTTTGCTTCCGGAAAGGATGTCATCGGCAGAACGATTATGATCGGCGGTCAGGAAGTTCCGTTCGGCATTGATATTCTGATCCATGACAGCCGGAATGATATTACGGTCGGAGCCGAGATTTGTGAGGATCTCTGGGTGCCGGACAAGCCGAGCACGCATCTTTGCCTGGCCGGAGCCGATGTGATTGTCAACCTGTCAGCCAGCGATGAAGTCATCGGCAAGCATGAATACAGGACAATGATGGTTCAGCAGCAGAGTTCATGCTGCTGGTGCGGCTATATCTATGTTTCTTCCGGCACCGATGAATCATCGACGGATCTTGTATTCTCCGGTCATACGATGATTGCCGAAAACGGCAGAGTCCTGAGCAATGAAGTATTCCCGGAAAGAAACCATGTCAGCACGGCGCTGATCGATGTTGAAACGATCCGTTACAACCGTGCTCATCAGAATACCTTTGCCAATGCCGATGCTTCCTGGTACCGTCAGGCCGAAGCCGAAATTGCTCCGGCCGGCGGCAGTGAAATCAGTCCGGAAGAACTGAAGGATATCCTGGCTGCAGAGGCATATCCGATTGCCCGCAATCCGTTTGTGCCGAAGGATGATGCCGAGCGCGGCAG
The DNA here is from genome assembly GCA_045543875.1 of Bulleidia sp. Classification (GTDB taxonomy): domain Bacteria; phylum Bacillota_I; class Bacilli_A; order Erysipelotrichales; family Erysipelotrichaceae; genus Bulleidia. The sequence continues at coordinate 8,299 of JAZPXY010000045.1, read as the reverse complement.
AAGATGCCGCCGGATCATGCAGATTCAGGCCAACGGTCTGGCCACCAGAGTGCGGGCTACCGGCATCAAAAATCTTGTCATCGGCATTTCCGGCGGTCTCGACAGCACCCTGGCACTGCTGGTATGCCATGAAGCCCAAAAGATCGAAAAGGATATTCATATCATCGGCTATACAATGCCTTCTGAAGGCAATACCACATCCCTGACCTACAACAATGCCCTGAATCTGATGAAGACACTGAATGTTGAAATCCATGAAGTGCCGATCGGATCAGGTGTCACCGATCATCTGAAGCAGATTGGTCACAGCGGCGTCTATCAGGGCGAAGGAGATACGACCTATGAAAATGCCCAGGCCCGCATGCGCACCTATATTCTGATGGACGCGGCCAACTTCCATAACGGTCTGGTCGTCGGCACCGGTGATCTTTCCGAACTAGCGCTGGGATGGTGCACCTACAACGGCGATCATATGTCGATGTACGGGGTCAATGCTTCGGTTCCCAAGACCCTTGTGCAGTATATCTGCCGATCCTATGCCGAAACATGCGGCAATGAAAAACTGAAGGAAACGCTGCTGAGCATCGTTGATACACCGATTTCTCCGGAACTGACACCGAATCAGGACGGCGTCATTGCCCAGAAGACAGAGGAGAAGATCGGCAAGTATGATCTGAATGACTTCTTCCTGTTCTACGTGCTGCGCTACGGCTTTGCGCCGGCAAAGATCTATGCCTTTGCCCGCTGTGCCTACAGTGATGTTGATCCTCAGGTAATCAGGGAATCGCTGCAGCGGTTCTATAACCGTTTCTTCCACCAGCAGTTCAAGAGAAGCTGTCTGCCGGACGGACCGAAGGTCGGTTCAGTCACGCTCTCACCGCGCGGTGACTGGCGCATGCCGAGCGATGCCAGTGTCAGTCTCTGGCTTGAAGAAGTCAGAAAATTATAGAAAGGATACTATCATGCCATTTAGCAGTTATTATTTTCTGCATCCCGATGACAGTGCTGCTCTGCAGGCACTGAAATCTATTCCCGGCTTTACATCTCTGATGAAGGGATTCATGAAGGAATTCAGTGAGAGATCGATCAAGCTGAGATGCCTGTCTTCCTATGTGCGTCTGGGAGAAGATCAGCTTCCGCGCTATAAGGAAATGCTGAAGCCGATCTGTGAAAAGCTTGGTATTCCGGTACCGGAGCTGTATCTGATGATGGATGTCAGACCAAATGCCTTTACGACCGGTGAAAATGAAGCCTTTATCGTCATGACAACTGGTCTTCTGGAAACCATTCCGGAACGTCTGATTCCGACTGTCCTGGCTCATGAATGCGGCCATATTGCCTGCCATCATGTACTTTACCGGACAATGGGAAACATTCTGTTCGGAACTGTGTCCGGCGGTCTGAATCTTCTGCCGCTTGGCGGACTGTTCTCCATTCCGCTGCAGATGGCGTTCTATCACTGGATGAGATGCAGTGAGTATTCCGCTGACAGAGCTGCTGTCCTCTGTGACGGCAATGCCGAAAATACGGCTGAACTCTGCATGCGTCTGGCCGGCTTTGATCAGGATATCCACGGTGAAATGAATCTGGAAGCATTCCTGAATCAGGCCAGGGAATACAGGGAACTGGTCAAGGATGATTCCAGCAACAAGGGCATGGAATCGATGCTGCTGATGAATGCCACCCATCCGTTCTCGGCTGTTCGTGCCCTGGAAGCTCTGGAATGGACCGATACCGATCAGTATAAGCAGATTCTTGCCGGCACCTATGTACCGCCGGAAAAAACGGCAGAACCGGCGCAGAAGCCGCTGTTTGATCTCGGCATTGATCTCAATGACATTTTCAAGGGATTTGAGCCGAAGAAAGAAACAGCAAAGAAGAATGTACCGGCAAAGCGCATCTGCCCGTCCTGCGGCACCGAAAACAGACCGGAGGCAAAATTCTGCATGCGCTGCGGCACAAATCTGGAGCCGAAGAAAGCTGTCTGTCCTTCCTGCGGTGAAGTACTGACAGGGGAAGAACTCTTCTGTCCGAAGTGCGGAACAAAAATTGAAAAATAAAAACTGATGAAAGATCATTCCCCGCGGAATGATCTTTTCATGTACAATTGGTAACATGAAAAAAGTACTGATTTGGGATTTTAACGGCACGATTATTGACGATGTCGATTACTGCATCAATATTGAAAACAAAATGCTGAAAGAGCGGAATATGGACTTCATCTCGACCTATGAACAGTACCGCCGTGATTTCTGTTTTCCGGTCATTGATTATTACTACAAGATCGGCTATACATTCGAAGAAGAAAGCTATGCCGATATTTCCGTGGAATTCAACGATATGTACAATGCCGGCTTTGACAGCATCAGGCTGATGGACGGCTTTGAAGAACTGATTGTCCAGGCAAAGAAAAAGAGATATGAGAATGTCATTCTTTCTGCCAGCCGTCAGGACTTTCTGGATGAACAGTGCCGCCGGCTTGGAATCGATCATCTCTTTGATGAGATTCTCGGCATTGACAACAACCTCGGCGGTTCGAAGATCAATATGGCACTGAAGTGGATGGAAACCGCTGATGTGCATCCCGATGACTGCCGCTATATCGGTGATACCCTGCATGATATGGAAACGGCTGAAGCCCTTGGCATCCGCAGTTTTACACTGATTGCCTGCGGCCATCAGAGCTATGATGTGCTGCGGGAAAAGACACCGAATGTCGTCCGTTCTCTCAGAGAGGTGAAGCTATGAAGAAATGCGCCGTATCGAAGAAATGCGGTGCCTGCAGCAGCCTGCAGATACCGTATGAAGAGCAGCTGATCAAAAAACAGGAATATGTACAGAGTCTGTTTCCGAAACAGAAAGTGCAGATGACAAAGGGCATGAAGGATCCGTATCACTATCGTCATAAGATCTATGCCAGTTTTTATCAGGACCGCTATCATCACATGCACGCCGGACTGTATGAAGAAAACAGTCACAAGCATATTGATTCATCGGCCTGCCTGATCCAGCATGTCAAGGCCAATCAGATTCTGAAAACGATCTGTGATACGGCTGATCAGATGCGGATCGGAGCCTATTCTGAGGACAGGGGAACCGGCATTCTGAGACATGCCTATATCCGTGTCTCTGCCGCCAGCGGAGACATTCTTCTGGTCATTGTCATCGGCAGCAAGGAATTGCCCGGCTCAAAGCACTTTGTTTCTGAGATCACGAAGAAACATCCGGAAATCAAAACTGTCATTTTAAACTACAATCATGAACAGACCTCCATGATTCTCGGCCGGCGGGAAAAGGTCCTGTACGGCAGGGGATATATCACTGACAAAATTGACGGGATATCGTTCCGCATTTCATCCCGGTCCTTCTATCAGATCAATCCCGTACAGACAGAAGTGCTGTACAGGACAGCCCTGGAGCTGGCTGACCTGAAAGAAAATGAGACGGTGCTGGACGGCTGCTGCGGAATCGGCACGATTTCACTGCTTGCGGCCCGGAAGGCAAAGCATGTGACCGGTGTTGAGATCAGTCCGGAAGCGATCCGTGATGCCAAAAACAATGCCGCATACAACGGCATTGAAAATGTATCCCTTTATGCCAGAGACATCACTTCCTTCCTGAAGAACAACAGGACAGCCTTTGATACGGTGATCCTTGATCCGCCGCGTTCCGGCATGGGCGAAAGTGCCATGTATTCCATCCGCAGCATGGCACCGAAGAAGATCGTCTATGTATCCTGCAATCCGGAAACTCAGGCAGAAGATCTGAGGATACTGAAAAAAGAGTACAGTATCAAAACGATCATCCCGGTCGACATGTTTCCGTTTACCAGGCACGTCGAGACTGTTGTCCTTCTTTCCAAGGTAGAGAAATCGACAAAGAAGATTCATGTAGATTTCTCTCTTGAAGAGATGGATCTGTCCGGATTGAAGGATGGTGCGACATATGAAGAAATCAAAGCTTATGTAAAAGAGAAATATGACTTCCAAGTATCCAGTCTGAATACCGCACAGACCAAGGAAAAGTATGGCATAAAAGAACGAGAGAATTATAATCTTGCCAAAAAGAATAATTCAAAGCAGCCAAGATCTACGGAAGAGAAGGAAGAAGCGATCCTGGATGCATTTAAACATTTCAATATGGTGTGAAACCCAAGCAGCCATGCTAATCATGTGGCTGCTTTTTTAGAAAACAATTGCCAAATCTGAAGCAATAAGCAATATGCATCATCGTCCTATTCAGGTTATTTACAATCATTCTTAACAGACAAAAAATTCCATAAAACGGTCGATAAGTGTTGAAATCATTAATGATGTGCGTTTTTGATGTAAGTTGCTATATTACTGATCGATAAATATTCAGGGTATTGATCCCTTTCTACAGAAGCTGGCTGAACAGTCTGGTTTTTGATCAGTATGAAAACGGTGCTGTGCCGATTGTTTCTCCTTATACGAAACTGTATGAGTTTGTCGTAAATAAGACGATGAAGGATTTTGATGATTCTAAGCCTACGGGAATCCTGGACGAAATGCTTCCTAAGGGAGATGAAAAGATAAGTGAAGACAGGAAAACAGGAGTGGCAGGCTGGTCAGATGTGATCTTGTGGCTTCCTTATGCTTTATATCAGATAACAGGAAATAAAGACCTTTTAAGAGAGTATTATCATTCGATGAAAAAATGTGTCGATCATATCATCTTCACGGCAGCTTCCCGCAGAAATGAAAAGGTGAAAAACGCTGGAGAAGACCGTTATCTATGGAATACTGGCTTTCATTTCGGCGAATGGCTTGTATATGGCCATAATGTGCCGGGTTTTGAAATAACAAAGGAGACCACCTGGTATATTGCGCCGATCTTTGGATATCAATCGGTAAAGATGTTTGTTGAAATATCAGAAATACTGGGAATGGATGTCAGAGAATATTACCGTCATATTTCCGAAAAGATGAAAGCGGCAATTCAAAATAATGTCTTGAATGTGAGTAATGAATATGATTCCTATATGGGAAGATACATCCTGGCATTGGCGTTTGATCTGGTGGATGGCGAACGAAAGGATCAGTATGAAGCCAAGCTTGTGCAACTGATTGAGGAAAATCACGGATGTCTGGCTACCGGTTTTCTGGCTACACCTTTCCTTTTGGATGTTTTAGATAAGATCGGAAGACACGATCTTGCCAAGCAGATCCTGATGAGCGAAGAAATGCCTTCCTGGCTCTATGAGGTGAAAATGGGCGCAACAACGATCTGGGAAAACTGGAATGCCATTGAAACAGACGGTACGCCGAATCAAACCAGTTTTGACCACTATGCCTTTGGCGTTATTGATGATTATCTGTTTCATGAAGTATGTGGAATAAAGGGTGATCCCGGATTTAAAAACATCATCATTTGTCCGGATTCTTCTTACGGCTTCAGATATCTGTATCGCCGGTTCATGAGTGAAAATGGCTTCATTGAGATGGAAATCAAAGATGGGCATTTAAAAGTATGCATTCCCTGCAACTGCAGTGCTGATATCTTTTGGCAAGGAAGGAATTATCATACAGGCAGCGGAGTTTATGTCTGGTAGATGAGGAGATAACAATGGAAGAAATCAATCAGATCATGCAATCCTACATAGATAATCAGGAATTGGCACAAGCTGTACTTCTGGTATATCAGGATAATCAGATGGTCTATCAAAATAAATGGGGATATCAAAGCCGCGAAGATCAATCACCTGTTTCTTATGACTCTGTTTTTCGCATTATGTCTATGAGCAAGGTCATTACTGCACTTTGTGTATTGAAACTGGCTGAAGAAGGCAAGCTCGATCTTAATGATCCTATTGAGAAGTTTCTACCTGCATTCGAGAACCAGAGAGTTGCTCTTGAAGGGCAATATGTTTTTACACCGGAGAATCCTTTGAAAATGTTGGAATACCTGAAGGATTTTTCGATGGATCGCATCAAGACGGAAAAGAAAAAAAGGTCTGTCACGATTCGTGATCTTCTTTCCCATTCTTCCGGCTTGGAAGTCTTTTTCAAACTAAGAGAGTGATTTAACTCGAGATTTGCAGAAAAGAAAACTTCATAGCTGATGATACATATCAGTCTTTCACTTCCGGTGGGAGGCTGATTTTTTATGTAGACTCGGTTGTTGACATTTGTCAGAAAAGGAAGTAAATTATTAATTGACATATGTCAGAAATAGGAGTGTGTATGCCAAGACCGATACGATGCCGAAGAATTGAGAAAATGCCGGCTTTCCGCAGTTTTTCGCCGGATGATGTGCAGACTGCCGAAAGTGTCCGCATGACGGTCGATGAATATGAGGCATTAAGACTCCTTGATGATGAAGGACTGACACAGGAGGCCTGTGCAGCCAGAATGAATGTTGCCAGAACTACGGTCACTGCGATCTATGACAGTGCCCGTAAAAAGGTGGCAGAGGCGCTGGTTCACGGCAAACGGTTGCTGATCACAGGTGGCTGCTGTGAATACAGTCCGGTCGAAATCAAACAGAATATTATGGAGAAGGGAACAGAGGCTATGAGAATCGCAGTTACTTATGAAAACGGAGAGATCTTCCAGCATTTCGGACACACTGAGGCATTCAAACTTTATGATGTTGAGAATGGAAAAATCGTCGGTGAACAGATCGTTCCCACAAATGGAAGCGGACATGGTGCTCTGGCCGGATTCCTGCATGCAGCAAAGGCGGATGCGCTGATCTGCGGCGGAATCGGTATGGGTGCCCAGATGGCACTGGCGGATGCCGGTATCAAACTGTATGCGGGCGTGCAGGGCGCTGCTGATGAAGCAGCGAAAGCACTGGCTGCAGGAAATCTGGAATATGATCCGGATGAGCATTGTGATCATCACGAGCATCATGACGGTGACTGCGGTCATGATCACTGCGGTGAACATCATTGCGGTGGACATAATTGAGCAGAGATCTGTGAGTGACTCTTATGGGTATATTGCCTGATCTCTTTCTGACGTTTGCCAGGATCGGGCTTTTCACCTTCGGCGGCGGTTATGCCATGATCGCCCTGATCGAAGATTCCTGTGTGGAGAAGAAGCAGTGGATCACACATGATGAAATGATGAACGTCACGGTGATTGCAGAATCTACGCCTGGTCCGATCGCCATCAACTGCGCTACATATGTAGGCTATAAACAAAGAGGCTTGGCGGGAGCAATTGCGGCTACGGTCGGGATGGTTCTCCCGTCTTTCTGCATCATTTTTCTGATATCCATGTTTCTGGATAACTTCCTGGAGATCACATGGATCGCCCATGCCTTTCAGGGAATCCGGATTGCGGTCGGAATTCTGATCCTGGATGCGGCAATCAGGATGATCCGGAAAATGCAGAAGAAGCCGTTTCCTCTTGCCGTGATGATCACATCATTTGCGGCTATGCTGGCAATCGATATCTTTGCACTTCGGATCTCTTCCATTACCCTGATGCTTGTCGCTGCGGCTGTCAGCTTTATGCTATTCCTTGTAAAGCATGGCGGAAAGGAGGCGGTCAGGAAATGATTTATCTGGATCTTCTGGTCGGCTTCCTGAAAGTAGGGCTGTTTGCTTTCGGCGGGGCATACGGTGCAATTCCGCTGATCCGTGATGTCGTGCTTTCCTATGGCTGGATCAGTGATGAGATGCTTACATATATGATTGCTGTCAGTGAAAGTACGCCCGGACCGATCATGGTGAATCTGGCAACCTATGTCGGCAGCTCGCAGGCAGGGTTTGCCGGAGCGCTGATCGCGACAACAGCAGTTGTACTGCCTTCCTTCACCATTATCCTGCTGATAATGATTCTTCTGAAAAAGCTCCTGAAGAATCCATATGTTCAGGCAGTTCTCAGAGGTCTAAAGCCCTGCATCATCGGAATCATCCTGGCGACCGGCATATTCATGATCCTGCAGCACTGCATCGACAGTTTCACAGATGTATCTGCCAATCTGACCGCAATCATCATGACGGTGGTTCTGGCGGCAATCTATTTCGGCTCATCAAAGATCACCAATAAGGGATTGTCACCGATCGGGCTGATTGGGATCTCCGCAGCTGCGGGGATTATTGTCTATGGCTTGATCTGATAAGTTATGCGCAACCACGCGATATGTGAGAATGGATATGATTATTCAGCAGATCAGAAATGCCACTTTGAAAATAAAGTATGGCGACAGCACTTCCCTTATTGATCACTGGTTTCAGGATCAGGGTACCGGGTTTTCCGCAAAGGCCGTAAAGCCGGAAATGCAGGGAATCAGACGTCCGATGAATGCTCTGCCGGATACGCCGGAA
>JAZPXY010000044.1:0-9177 GCA_045543875.1 Bulleidia sp. | reverse complement strand
CATTTATACTATAAGTTAGAAAAGACTAACATTTATGAAGACAGCATTCTGGGATCATACGGCAGGCATCTATGACCTGTTCGCCGAAGGATACAACAAAAAAGTGCACCGGCAGCTGAAGCAGCTGGTAAGGGCAGAACTCACAGCCGAAGACGAAGTGCTGGACTGTGCCTGCGGCAGCGGCATGCTGACGGAAACGGCGGCCGCAAAGTGCCGGCATGTCACAGCTGCCGATCTTTCGCTGCCGATGCTGAAACAGACGGAAAAGAAATGCCGCCGGTTTCACAACTGCAGCTTTCGGCAGGCCGATATCATGCATCTGCCGTTTGCCGATGAAAGCTTTGACACTGTCATTGCCGCCAATGTCATCCACCTTCTCGATCACCCCGTATCCGCCCTGCATGAACTGGAAAGGGTATGCCGCCAAGGCGGAAAGATCATCATTCCAACCTATATGAACAGGGAGAAAACCGGAAAGCCCAGTATGTTTTCAAAAACACTGAATACAGCCGGTGCTGATTTCCGCCAGGCTTTTACCTATTCTTCCTATCAGGAATTCTTCCGGGCAAACGGCCGGGAAGAAGTCCGGTTTGCAATGATTGACGGCAGGGTGCCGTGTGCTGTGGCCATCATAAAAAAACCGGAGGAAACAGCCGATGATCGGGTATGCATATAATCTTCAGAAGAATAGGAAGTCCGGTTCTGATCAGACAGCCGGGAATATCGTAAGGAAAATCCATGCGGCAGGCAGGTGCTTTTATATCTGCGGTATTGTTCCTGCCGGTGCGAGGGTGTTATGAAAATTGCTGCTGAGCTGATACTTTACTGTCTGCTGTTCTTTGCGCTGGTGAAATATGCTGTCAGAAACGGGGCAGCTGACGGTCTGTATTTTTATCCCGAAGCCGTCCAGGAAAGAGCAGTCAGAATCGGCCTTTCCTCGCGGGAAGAAATCGGCCGGAAACGAAAGGCATTCATGCCGCTGTTCTTTGCCGTGATGGCGGTTTCCCTGGTTGTCATTATCCGTTATGTCAACGGCATCCATGATTTCAGAAATGCCTATCTGCAGAGCCTGCTGTTTCTGCAGGTCATGAACTGGTTTGACGGCATCTTTATCGACCGCCTGTGGGTCGGCCATGATCCGTTCTGGCAGCTGCAGGGCTGCGAAGATCTGCCGTATGTGCAGACCTGGCCGCAGGTGATTAAAAAACGCACCATGCTGAGTCTGATCTGGATCGCGGGAGCCTGTATCACAGCCGGCATCGTGGTCCTTCTGCCGTAATAAGGAGACAAAAATGAAAGAATATATTCCCGAAAAAATGGTCAGTGACAGCCGCTTCCGGAATTATTTCCCGAAACTGGATCAGAAGATACAGAAGGAAGTCTATGCCCGGATGGCGGAACTGATTGAAGAAGAAAAGATTTACTGTGACAAAGGCAATTATAAGCATATGTGTCAGATTCTCACCGCCCTTGCCCTGTATGAAGTCCTGCAGAAAAACGGCCGCAGCGAAGAAGAGGCATACTGGCTGGTCTCAACGGAAATGTGGAAGTTCCTGGATCCGAAGGGAATGCAGAAGGCATCAAGGCTGAAAATCTTCCTGCCGCTTATGAAGAAGATTATTCCGCTCGGCTTTAAATTTGGCAGCGGGCATGGCTGGCGCTATACCTGGCATGATGACGATCCGGTGAATGAATATCATTTTGAATGCAATGAATGCATCTATGAAAAGATCTTCGGAAAGAGGAATCTGCTGAAGCTCGGTTCGATTTTCTGTCATGCCGATATCATCAACTACGGCAGTCTGCCGTATATCGATTTCATCCGCACACAGACTCTGTGTCAGGGCGGCACAAAGTGCGATTTCCGCTTTGTCAGACATGAAACAGAAGCCGGAAAAGGCTGGCAGCGCAGTAAAAGTATCTGAGAGAAAGGGGAACAATCATGTCAAAACAGGCATCCAGGTTTCAGAAAAAAGTAATGAGTCTCGGCTACCGCGGCAAGGAAATATTCAAGCCGCTGAATACCGGGCATATTGATGATCATGTTCTGTGTGTCAGGGAATGGATCGCAAATATATTCTTTTACCGCAAAAACGGAACTGTCATCATGTTCGATGCCGGCTACAACTATGACCGGCTGAAAGAGAAAATGTCCTGGCTGGATCTTGATCCGGCTGAGATCAGGCATATCTTCATTACCCATCAGGACACCGATCATGTCGGTGCCGTGGAAAGAGACAGTGACGGCCTGTTCTCACATGCCCGGCTGTATCTCAGTGAAATTGAAAACCGCTATCTGACAAAGGAGACACCGCGCAAGGTCATCTTCGGTCTGTATCAGCTGCCGCTGGTCAGAACCGCCAATGAAAAGGTCCTCCTGCAGGACGGACAGATCGTTGACATTGACGGCATCAGAGTGGAATGCATTCTCGTGCCCGGTCATACCTGGGGACATATGGTCTACCTCGTCGATGATGCATATCTCTTTACCGGCGATACTCTGTGGTTCGGACCCGACGGCGGCTACAGTTTTATCAACTCCCTGGCAGAAGACAATGAACTCTCCAAAAAGTCTCTGAAGAAACTGGAAACACTGCTGCGGGAACGGAATTTCCACGGCAAGATCATCACCGGTCATACCGGCTGGACAGATGATCTGGATTTTGCTTTTGCCCATATCGATCAGGTATGCAATTCCCTGAGGAAACAGAAGCCGCATGATCCGGATGCACCGTATGACGGCTATCAGGAAGATGATGACACGGAAGAAAAGGCCCGTACCGTCATGCTGGAAAAACAGAAGGAAATCCTCGTACCGGATTACAGCAACTGGGTCCCGAAGGGAATGGCAGACGGTTTTGCGGCCGGGGCTGCTGTGACGGCAGCCGGAACGGCAGCGGCCGGAAAGCTGATCAAGGATGACAGGACAAGATTTGCCGTACAGTGTGCCGGCGGACTGCTGAGTGCCGGATGCGCTGCCTGGGCGGCGTGGTGTTATTATGCAAGGTCACAGTTCTCCTATGACGGCAAACGGAAACTGTCAAAGGCAGTCATTGCAGGAACGGTATCCTACATCAATGATCTGCCGGCAGGGGCGAAGATTCTGGATGTCGGCTGCGGCAGCGGCGCCCTGAGCATTGCCTGTGCGAAAAAATTCCCGCATGCGGAAGTGACAGGCATTGACACCTGGGGTCCCGAATATGCCAATTACAGTCAGAAAACCTGTGAAAAGAATGCCCGGGCGGAAGGGGTATCCAATGTCTCTTTCCATAACGGCAATGCCGTAAAGCTGGACTTTGCGGATGAAACCTTTGACTGTGTCACCAGCAACTATGTCTATCACAACATTGCCGGACATAATAAGCAGAAACTGCTGAAGGAAACCCTGCGGACACTGAAGAAGGGCGGTGTCTTTGCCATCCATGATCTGATGAGTCCGCGCCGTTACGGCGACATGCAGAAATTTATCCGGGAACTGAAGGATGCCGGCTATGAAGACGTCCGGCTGATACCAACCGATCAGGGACTGTTCATGGATAAAAAGGAAGCAGATCTGCTGCTGCTCAGAGGTTCGTGTCTATTGACCGGGAAAAAATAGTGATACAAAAAAAGATGCGGAAGACTGCATTGCAGACTTCCGCATTATTTTCGTTTCTGAGATTATGCCGCATCTTCGATTTCTTCTTCGTCGACATAGGTCGGAACCAGTCTTGCCAGGGGCACCCTGAGTCCGGTGCTGGCCAGGGTGGAAACGCCGGCATAATAGGTTCCAAGCGAGAGAATGTGAACCAGGAACGGTTCGCCGAGAACGATATTCAGGATCGTCAGGATACCGGCCAGGAACAGCAGAATGGATGCGGTCAGGCATCTTCTCGGCATCGGGAAGGATGCACAGGCCATGGTCAGAGCAGCCCAGACATAGAGAACGATGTAGATTTTGCTGCCGAACGGATTGGCCGGCTGGATATAGGTGATGATCGCCGCCACAACACACAGGAAGATCCAGATCATGATCTGGGAAAGCACCGGCTTCTCTTCCCTGATAAAGGTCCATGTCAGATACAGATAGGAAATGACATGCAGGACAGCACCGGTCATGACATTGATCCGGGTCGTGACATCGGCACACATCAGCAGCAACATGGCAAACTGAATGGAACGGTTCAGATTTGATTTATGGCTGTCATAGGCCATGGTCGCAACAGCAACGCCAAGCATTCCGATGGCTGCCTTGAAGGTCAGGGTAATGCTCAGGCTGTCGCGGAACAGGGCAGAATAGAATTCACCGATCAGGAACAGCTGGAACATCCAGAAACTGCAGAACATCGGCAGGCTGCGGAACTTGGTTCCGGAGCGGATCATGCCGCGTCTGACCAGATGACGGAAACGGAATCTGGCAATGACCCATACGATCTGATAGATCACCAGCGATACGGCAATGATGACTGCCGAAATGCTGAGAATCGCCAGTGTGCGCCACGGCAGGTTCAGAGGATTTCTGCGCTCGGCACTGATGAATTCGGAATTGTTCATATACTCATCCGATTCCAGAAGCATTCCTTCGTCATGCACTCCGTTTTTGGTCGTGTTCATGGTGCCGTCTTTGTCAATGGAAATCTTGACGACGTCACCTTCCTCCATCTCGTAATAGACATAGCCGGTATTCAGCGGTGAGAGCTGGTTGACGGAATGCTGCGCCTGGACCACCATCGAGAAGGTAAACTCTGTCGGGGTGATTTCAACGTCATAATCATCATCACGCGGCAGGGTGGCAGTGACAACATCTTCGGTGCGCAGCAGATAGATGTTTCCGTCATGACCTTGGCTTTCACTGTGCTTCAGCTGTTCCACGATTTTGCCGTCATGTTTGAGGGTGACATCGACATTGCCGCTGATCAGCAGATAGGTATAGGCATCATTGGCCGAATACAGTTCCGTGCCTTCATCGGCTGAGAATACCCATGAAATATACAGCTCCGGCGTATGTGCCTGGGCCAGGTTGGAGCCGACCGAAGCATTCCGGTTGTAGGTGCGGAAACTGTTGCGGTTGGTCAGGGCATCGATCAGCAGATAGGCCATATAATCCAGGAAGGCATTTGCCTCATCGCGGTTGCTCTCCTGAATCAGCAGCGGGTCAGAAGCGATATCGAGGAATCGTGAGATGACATTGACCGGCGACCGGTCTTCCCACAGATGGATCAGCTGATCCTGCAGGGAGATCTTGTAGGTAGGGACATCAGGGCAGATTTTCAGAAGATAATACAGGATATTTCTGATCTGCTTGTCCATCTCGGGATTGACCCAGTAGTCAATGCCGGTGATTTCCTTATAGATCGCATTGGCCTTGATTCGTTTTTCCTGGAAGGCAGAATCGGCTTCCACCGACGGCGTTGTCAGGGTAACACCATAGCGGCCGAATCCCCAGTCTGAGAAGGGGATCATCGGCACCGGATCACTCTTGCCGACGATATTGTAAATATTCTGATACTTGCCTTCTTCCGCTTTCATCGTTGTCTGCGGCGTCGCAAATGTATAGGCAAACACGGTATCTTCATCAAACACATCCGAATCGCACAGCCACTTTGCCGTGACATTGGAAACTGCAGCCGCCCGGCTGAAGCCGGTGATCCATACCTTGATCGTCCCGCTCAGATGGTGATTGGCAATATAGCCGAAAATGCGGTCATAGATCAGCCGGGATGATCTCTCAAATCCGGAATGGATCTCCTGTCCTTCAAAGTCTCCGTCAGAAATTGAGAAATTCGATTCCCACTCATCCATATAGCCCTGGCCGCAGACACCGATGGCAATCATCTCAAAGGCATCATCGCCGCTGCCGATCTGCTGGTGTCCCATGATCGTGGAAACGGTATAGATGCTCGGGTTCTTGTCATAGTCATCACTCTGGATGTCCGTAAAGCCGGCCTGACTCAGGTAGGAAATGGCACTGGCATCGGCACTGCGGCCGGGATCAGAAAGCCGGGAATTCGGACGGAAGGAAGAAACCGCCAGTCCCAGCGATGCCTTGGCCAGATCATGACTGTAGAAACGGGCATCATTTTTAAACCAGTCAACAGAAAACGGCACGGTCAGAGAGCGGTCTTGCTGGACCGTCAGAACATAATAGGTTGCCGTCAGATCGATCGTATTGTCATTCTTCTGATCTTCTCCTTCGGCAAAAGCCCGGACAGTTCCGGAAAGAAAAAGCAGACAGCTGAATAAAATGATCAATATTTTCTGCAGAATTGTTTTCATGGTTTTATTGTATACCTTTTTTCACTGTTATTTGTTGTCTTTGCGGATTGCCAGAATATCATCCATGGCAATTTTCTCTCTGTCTTCAGTAATCAGGACCCGCTGCACCGGATCGATCCGCCGCAGTCTGACGGTCCGGGTCTCATATCTGCCGCCTTCTTTTCTTTCATCTTCGACAAAGAAAGTCAGGGTAACTTCCGGCCGCCGGTCCAGCTGCCCGGCAAGCAGGGCAAGCTGTTCATTCAGTTCTTCCAGCTCGCTTTCACTCAGCTGGATCTTCTGATCCGTCAGGCGGGCTGTCTCCCGGATCGCCGCATCATAGCCGGTCAGGGCCGCAAAAGGGGAGAACTGGGCCGCCCGCTCCAGTCCGCTCATCTGTTTCCGGTTTTTTGAGACATGATGAGGCAGGTCAATGATGTCATCATAGCGGTGTTCATCGTTCATTCCTTGTGACCTCCGATCTGTCTGTTCCGCTCCTTGCCGGTTGCGCCTTCTTCCAGGCTGGTGCCTTTCAGCACCGCATTCTTTCCGAACTTTCGGCGGATATCCAGCATTGCCTGCTGGATCTTCTCGTCTTTCTGCAGATCCTGCTGTTCTTTTTCATGACGCTGCGGATCCGGCCGGGAAAACAGGTCAAACTGTTCCACGACCGTCTGATTCTGCACCTTGCTCTTTTCCTTTACATTGCCGAAAAACAGATAGAAGCGGCGCACCATCAGGGTCTCATCTACTTCGGCATCATAGATCCTCAGCAGGGCATCGGTAATCTTATGTACCGAATCCGTATACATGCCGAGCCGCTCCGTGCCGCTGGCTGCCTTGGGAAGTCTGCGTCCGTACCAGTCATTGGCATAGGTGCCGGTAAATGTCTCGGGATTGAAGGAGGCATCATAGCCGGCAGTCAGGCCGACAGTATTGGTCACAAGACCTTTTTCCATCATCTGCAGGGTCAGGCTTTCCGCCATTTCCCGGATAATGATCCTGCCTTTTTCCTTTGTATAGGGACCGGGCAGAACCTGGCCGTTTGTCAGTGAATGATTCTCCGGCACATAGGCCTTGATGTCCGCCATCGTGCACGGCTCATAGCCCCATGCATGATCAATGATCAGTTCGGCATTGACGCCGAATTCCTTATACAGCAGCTCATCCTTTGTCAGGGATACTCTGGCCAGATCACCCATGGTATGAATGCCGTATTGTTCCAGTCTTCTGGCAATGCCGCGGCCGATACGCCAGAAATCCGTCAGCGGCGCATGGCTCCAGAGTCTTCTGCGGTAGGTCATCTCATCCAGTTCGGCAATGCGAACACCGTCCCTGTCGGCAGGAATATGCTTGGCAACAATATCCATGGCCACCTTGGCCAGATAGAGATTGGTGCCGATGCCGGCCGTGGCCGTAATGCCGGTTGTCTTCAGAACATCCCGGATCATCGTCATTGCCAGCTCATGGGCACTCATCTGATAGGTTTTCAGATAATGGGTGGCATCGATAAAGACCTCATCGATGGAATAGACATGAATATCTTCCGGGGCAATGTATTTCAGATAGATATTGTAAATCCGGGTGCTGTATTCAATATAAAAGGCCATGCGCGGCACAGCCGTCACATAGGTCAGCTCCAGGCTGCTGTTGTTCTTCAGTTCCGGATCACTGTATGAGGAACCTGAAAACCGGCCGCCCGGGGCACGCCGGCGCCGCAGCCGGTTGATTTCCGAGACCTTCTGTTCGACTTCAAAAAGACGCGGCCTGCCGCTGATTCCGCAGGCCTTCAGAGAAGGGGAAACCGCCAGGCAGATCGTCTTGCTGGAACGGCTCTGATCGGCAACGACAAGATTTGTCGTCAGCGGATCAAGATTCCGTTCAACACACTCCACCGAGGCATAGAATGATTTCAGGTCAATGGCAATATAAACATGTTCTCTGTCGGACATATCAAAAGTATAACAGACGGAAGCAGTATCGTGCAGAATCACAAATGCGCTGCCGTTTCTGTTCATAAACAGAAAAATATATTAAAATAAAAGGCAATCATAAATGGTTGAATTTTAATCGGAGGAAAAGAATCATGAAAAAAATCAGAGCAATCATGACCTGCCTGCTCTCTGTATTTCTGTGCGTCATTCTGGTAGGATGCAGCGGCGAAAAGGAAAACAAGGATGTCAGCAACAGCAAGTATGTCGGTACCTGGAAGGTTGTCAAAATTGAAGCCATGGGCAAGGAAGCGACGGCTGAGGAAGTCTTCGGCGGTGACTATATTATGGAACTGAAGAGTGACGGAACATACACCATCCAGTCCGGTTCGAACACTGAAGAAGGCACATGGACAGAAACAGCCAGCGGTCCGAAAGTCTACGCCGAAGGCACGAAGGGGGCAGTTTACAAGGCAAACGGTGATACACTGGAAATTGACATGGTAATTGCCAAGGTCCAGCTCAAAAAACAGTAATCCGCAAGGCATTCTGCGTCAGGCAGGATGCTTTTTCGTTTTCCCGGTATCAAAAAGGGAAAGAATATGGTTTAATGAAATGCTGTAACCGCAGCGAAAAGAGGTGAAAAGAAATGAACAGAATGATGAAAATGATCACCGCCGGCATGCTGGCACTGAGCGTCTGTGCCTGCAGTACGGCAAAGGAAGAACCGGCCTCTGAAACGGCATCATCCGATACCCAGAATCCGGTCATGAACTTTGTCGGAAACTATGGCTGGAACCGGGCAACTGCCGAAGTCAGAGCCGAAGGCGAAAAAACAGCCGTAATCCATATCCACTGGGCCAGCAGTGCTGCCGAAGCATCGGAATGGGATATGACCGGTGAATTTGACAGCGGGAAACTCAGCGTCTATTACACCGACTGCATCAAGAAAGATCTGGTCTTTAATGAAGACGGCAGTATCAAGTCGGAAGAAAAGGTCTATGAAAACGGC
>JAZPXY010000043.1:0-14485 GCA_045543875.1 Bulleidia sp. | reverse complement strand
GCTTGCGGTCAATGACGCCCGGCATGGTGATGGAAACGCCTTCGATATCATCGCGCTATCTGTCGGTAACATTCAGGATGGTTTCGAAAAGCTCCTCCTTGCTGTCGATCGGGATGTATTCATTCCCCATTTCATAAATATCAAGTGAATCACTGATATATGCGTACTTCAGCTTCGTACGCATCAGATCAATTGCCAGATAATTTGCCATAGGAATAACCTCGTTACTCTCATTATGCCACAAGAACAGACAAAAAAACACAGTGCAGAGCACTGTGTCAGTCGGTATAATTGTCGAAATATCCCTGGATATAGACGAACGGTGTTCCCTTGTCACCGGAACCGCTGGTCAGGTCACAGAGTGAACCGATCAGATCGGTCAGGCGTCGCGGTGTCGTTCCTTCCGAATCCATTTTTCCCATCAGTTCGGCATCCTTTTCCCGGATCGACTGACGGATGGCATCCTGCAGTTCTTCTCCCTGCAGGCCGGCAAACTGATTGTCTGCCAGATACTTGAGCTTCAGTTCATTCGGTGTGCCGCTGAGTCCGGAGGTATAGCCCGGTGATACGACCGGGTCGGCCAGTTCCCAGATCTTTCCGACCGGATCCTTGAAGGCACCGTCACCATAGACCATGACTTCGATATGCTTTCCGGTCTTTGCCAGGATATCGGCCTGGACACTGTCAACGAATTCCTGACAGCCGGTCGGGAACAGCTTGACGGTATCTTCCGTCGCCTTGTTGGAACCCAGCAGGCCGTAGCGTTCATTGCAGCCGCTGTCACCAACCGGAGCATTCATGATCTCATCCAGCGAGCAGACCTTTTCCGCTCCTGCCCGGCGCAGCAGCTTCTTGGTTCTTTCCCGGGTATGAATGTCACAGCAGAGAACATTCTTTGTATAGTCAAGAATCGAAACACAGTTGTTGGCAAAGATGATTTCTGCCTCGCATCCTTCAGCCTCGATCAGCTTTTTATAGTAATCGACATAGTCCATGTTTGTGAACGGATGGGACGCCTTTCCGAAGGCAGCCTCAAACTGTTCCTGACTGAGCACGTCGGTATACGGATTGATATTGGTATCATAAAGCAGTTCAACATCAAACAGCGGATTGATGACTTCGTCGGAAGGATAGCTGAGCATCAGCACGATTTTTTTCGCCCCGCGGGCAATGCCGCGCAGAACGATCGCAAAGCGGTTGCGGCTGGTGATCGGGAAGATGACGCCGATGGTTTCACCGCCCAGCTTGTTTCTGACATCGGTGCCGATATCATCGATCGTGCAGTAATTGCCCTGGGCTCTTGCCAGAATGGATTCGGTAACCGCAAGCACATCGCGGTCACGGATTTCAAATTCACCGGCTCCGGCTGCTTTGAGTACGGTATCGACAACTACCGACCTGAGATCATCGCCGGTTTTGATGATGGGAGCACGGAGGCCGCGGGAGACTGTTCCACTGATTCTTTCCATAATATATTCCTCATTTCCGGTATCATTATAACAACCGGAGAAATGATGTAACAGTATTATTTCAAAACACATGAAATTTCTTCTTGATGTTTTAAATCAAATGTATATAATATTTATTGCAGTCGATATTGGGATATAGCCAAGTGGTAAGGCAGCTGGCTCTGAACCAGCCATTCGGGAGTTCAAATCTCTCTATCCCAGCCATAAAGGAATGTCATCCGGCATTCCTTTTTTGTACATTGTAAGAGAACCGGATTTGGAGTAGAATTAGCAAGGTAAAAAAAGGAGTTTGAAAATGGCAATCAGAACAAGATTTGCACCAAGCCCGACCGGATATATGCATATCGGCAATCTCCGTACTGCCCTTTATGCCTATCTGGTTGCCCGCAAGGATCCCGAAGGCGTCTTCATTCTGCGTATTGAAGATACCGACCAGGGACGTCTTGTCGAAGGTGCAACAGATATTATCTACGATACGATCAAAGCCTGCGGTCTGAGACATGATGAAGGTCCGGATGTCGGCGGTGATTACGGTCCCTATGTTCAGTCCGAACGCATGAAGAGCGGCATCTATAAGGAATATGCCCACAAGCTGATCACCCGCGGCGGCGCTCACTACTGCTTCTGCGACGAAGAAATGCTGCAGGCAAAAAGAGAAGCCGAAGGCGACAGCTTCAAGTATGACGATCCCTGCAAAAAGCTGACACCGGAAGAATGCGAAAAGCGCATTGCCGAAGGCGCCCAGTATGTCATCCGTCAGACAATCCCGGAAGGACAGACATCCTTCAATGATGAAGTATACGGCACCATTACCGTTGACAATTCCGATCTGGATGAGCAGGTCCTTCTAAAGAGCGACGGCTTCCCTACCTATAACTTTGCCAATGTCATTGATGACCACATGATGGGCATCACCGATGTTGTCCGCGGCATGGAATATCTTTCCTCAACGCCGAAGTACAACCTGATCTATGAAGCATTCGGCTGGGAGATTCCCCGCTATATCCACTGTCCGCCGGTCATGAAGGACGAGCACAGCAAGCTGTCCAAGCGCAACGGCGATGCCAGCTTCCAGGATCTTGTTGCCAAAGGCTATCTGCCGGAAGCAATCCTGAACTATATTGCCCTGCTCGGCTGGTCGCCGGAAGAAGACCGGGAAATCTTCACGCTGGATGAGCTCGTTCAGGCCTTCAATGTCAAGCGCATCGGCAAGATGGGCGCCATCTTTGATCCGGAAAAGCTGAAGTGGCTCAACGGCATGTGGCTCAGGGGCATGGATCTTGATTCCTATACTGCTCTGGTCACACCGTATATTGACAAGGCCGTCAAGGGAGACTTTGACAGAAAGCAGATCGCTGCCATCATCCAGCAGCGCGCCAATACCCTGCAGGAAATTCCGCCGATGCTGACTTTCCTGGATACATTCGAACCGTTCTCCAATGATCTTTACTTCAACAAGAAGATGAAGACCAATGAAGACGTTGCCCGCGAGATCCTTCCGCACTGCCTGGAGGCTCTGGAAAAACAGGATGACTGGTCTCAGGAAGCACTGCACGCAATGCTGCTGGAACTGCCGAAGAAACTTGAGAAGAAAAACGGACAGGTTCTCTTCCCGCTCAGGGTTGCAATTACCGGCCTGCCTTCCACACCCGGCGGAGCCATCGAGATCGCATCCATTCTCGGCAAGGAGGAAACACTGCGCCGTCTGAGAACAGCCATTGCTGCTCTCTGATCATTTTCAAAGAAAATACCAGAAATGGTATTTTTCTGTAATCATGATGCCGGATGCCGATCCGGACATACGAGGTAACCGCCATGACATTAAGATGGATAGAAAATTTACCGGCCGAACAGCTGGACCGGTTTGTTGAAAGCTGTGACAACGGCTCCCTTCTGCAGGAAAGCAGATGGGCCAGTGTCAAGGACAACTGGGATCATTACTTTGTCGGTGTTTCCGACGGCCAGCAGCTTAAGGCGACTGCCATGATTCTTTCCCGCACGCTTGTCAGACCGTTCAGGCTGTTCTATATTCCCCGCGGTCCGATCATGGATTTCGAGGATCAGGAACTGTGTGAGTTCTTCTTTGCAAACCTGAAGAAGTTCGCCAAGCGCCATCACGCTGTCTATGTAAAGTTTGATCCGCTGATCATCCATTCTGTTCACCAGCCCGGTGATGATGTGAAAGTGAATGAAACCGATCCGCTGACAGCCCGGCTGATCGCAATGGGAATGAAGCATCACGGATATACACTGGATTTTGATTCCACCTTCCAGCCCCGCACCCAGGCTGTCGTCTGGCTCAATGAAGACAGGCCGATGAACAAGAAGCTCAGATACTATCTGAACAATGCCAAAAAACGGCATGTCGAAATTGTCAGAATGAAAGAGGACGGTGTGGAGATCTTCGCTGAACTGGAACACAAGACCGAACAGCGCAAGAGCATTTCCCTCCGCAATGCCGATTATTTCCGCAAGCTGATGCAGGTTTACGGCGAAGAAGCCAACCTCTCATTTGCCAGACTGGATGTTGCGGCATCTCTGGAACATGAAGAAAAGCTGAGAAATGAACTGACAGCCCAGCTGGAAGATCCCAAGTACGGAGAAAAGAAGCGCTTTGAAATCCGGGAAAGACTCAGCAGTGTTGAGAAATATCTTGATAACCTGCAGTCCTTCCGCCGTGACTACGGTGATGAGATCTGGATCTCCGGCGGCCTGATCATCCGCAGCGGCAGATTCTCGGAACTGCTCTATGCCGGCATGGACGAGAACTTTGCCTCCTACCGTTCCAACTCTTCCTTCCAGGATGCCCTTGACTGGGCTCGGGAATGCGGCTGTGAAAAATGCAATACCGGCGGTGTCGAAGGAACACTGGATGACAGCCTGACCGTATTCAAGCAGCTGTATTCGCCGCATTTCGAAAGCTATATCGGTGAATTTGACATGCCGGTCAATCCGCTCATGTACACCACGATCAATACCCTTCTGCCCTATGCCAAGAAAGCAATGTTTGCCTTCGCCGCAAAAAAACGGCAGAAAGACTGAATGCAAAGGTTCTGATGATTCAGAACCTTTTTCTTATTCTCAAAAGATAAAAAAACGGAACACATTTCTGTGTTCCGTTCAGTGACGCGTACGGGATTCGAACCCGTGGATGCCGCCTTGAGAGGGCGGTGTGTTAAGCCGCTTCACCAACGCGCCGTAAGTGGGAATCACAGCAGTGATTCCCGCGTGCTTTGTTATCTTACACTATTTTGTTTCAGATGACAACCGGATTATGCCTTTTCCAGTTCTGCCTTGGCAGCAGCTACCAGATCAGCAAAGCCCTTCTCGTCATGAATGGCGATTTCGGAGAGCATCTTGCGGTTGACATTGATGTTTGCCAGCTTCAGACCGTGCATGAACTTGCTGTAGCTCAGGTCATGCATTCTGCATGCGGCATTGATACGGGCAATCCAGAGCTTGCGCATTTCACGCTTTGTCTGCTTTCTGCCGATATAGGAATATCTCAATGAACGCATTACCTGTTCATTGGCTGTTCTGTACAGGAGATGCTTGCTTCCGAAGTAGCCCTTGGCAAGCTTCAGTACCTTCTTGCGTCTGTTACGTGTTGGTGTAGATCCTTTTACTCTCATCTTCTATGCCCTCCTGATTAACCCTGTAACAACTGCTTGTCACGCTTGTAGTCTGTGTCGTGTGCAGTTGTACTCTTAGCCAGGTGCATCTTCTGCTTGTGGCTCTTGTTTGCTGCAAAATGTGAAACGTAGTTGTGCTGGACAATAAGCTTTCCGCTGCCGGAAATCTTGCTGCGCTTAGCGAAGGTCTTCTTCGTCTTCATCTTAATTTTCTTTGGCTTCTTTGCTTTCGCTTTCATTCTTTTTCTCCTTTACCTTACCTTTTCTTGGCGAGAATACAACGGACATCGTGTTTCCTTCAAGAGAAGGAGCTTTTGTAACTTCAGCAATATCCGAAATCTGCTCGATAAACTGATTGAGAATCTCCTTGCCGACTTCCTGACGGGTAATCATTCGGCCGCGGAAGCGCATGTCAATCTTGACTTTCTGACCGTCTTCGATCCACTCTCTGGCTCTCTTCAGCTTCGTATCAAAATCGTGCTGATCAATGACCGGTGAAACACGCAGTCCTTTGATCTCGGTCACGTGCTGCTTTTTTTTGGCATCGCGTGCCTTCTTCTGTTCTTCAAAACGATAGCGGCCATAGTCCAGAATCTTGCATACCGGTGTCGGGGCATTTGGAGCCACGCACAGCAGGTCGAGTTCCTGCTCATATGCCTTCTCCAGTGCTTCCCTTCTCATCATTACGCCCAGCTGTTCGCCGTTGGCGCCGATGACCAGTACTTCCTTGAAGCGGATATCTTCATTGACCATATCCTGCGGATCTTTGCGTCTGTTTTTGTTGTTCTTTGGTCTTCCCAAGCAAACCCTCCTATCATAACTGAAAAGCAGATACGGAATACGCACCTGCCTTTAGAAAACTGTTCAAGTCATTTTTCTTGCGGCATTTCTACCCAGGTCCTCAGGACATCAGGTGAGAAGCGGTGCTTCTTCTTTCCGAAATTTCAATTACCTTGATAATTAAACTACTCTGTAAGTATCTTGTCAAGCATTATTTAGAATTCAAAACCTGTTACATTGACTGTAACATCACTCGCCTTGAATCCTGTCATCAGCAGCAGATTTTCATAGATCTTGTTCTGCACCAGTTCGCAAGTTGCTTCAACATTGGCGCCGTAGCGGATCCTGATATCAGCTGTAATGTACAGCTTGTTGTTTTCAATCTTTACATTCAGCGGCTTGCTGAATCTTGTATCCGGAATACGGACAGAGTTTTCGATATCATCGATGCTCAGTTCCGAGATTGCCTTGAATACAGACTTATTGATGGCAATCATTCCGTTGCCGTTATCTTCATTCAGTACTACATAATCCTGTGCCATATACATCACCTCTGACGTGTCCTATTATAGCAGTTTTCCGTTCAATTGAACAACATGGCGATCTGGTGGTAGAGATCGCTGCGGATATTGTCTATATCCCGCATCATTGCCTTGCCGTCGCTGTAGCGTTCCGGCAGGCTGTCGGTAAATGCCCGGAAGATATTCATGCAGCGGTACAGCTTGTCCTCATGCACGATATCGATTGTATCGGCATCAACCAGCGCTTCAGCCAGCGTCTTTGCCAGTTCAAAATGCATCGCACTCTGCACTTCCCTGCCGCATGACTCAAATGTCTGGCGGAACCAGCGCGGCTGAATCAGAAGCTTTCTGACCACATTGCAGAAATCATCGAGAACGATCAGATTGTCATCGCTGCGCTCAACTTCAAAGAGAACCGTGAAGAATACATGCCAGCGGAAATTGGAATTGATCACCGTCTGCATATACTTGCCGAGAATATCACAGAAGATATCCCGGGAATGATATTCGCCGCTCACCTTCAGCACTTCGCTGAAATCGATCGGTTCTTCATTGATTACCGAGATCCGCTCCATGTAGTCAAGCATGCGGACCCGGTTCTCGGTGCCGGAGAGAAAGTCGTGCAGATAGATATACTGGGATATGGTGGCACTGCACTTCTTGAAGTCAGTCGTAAAGCCGACGGATTCCTTCATCTTGCGGTTGACGAGATCGTTGATGCTGCGGGAAATGAACAGCTTGAATCCCTGTTCATCCATGCCGATCTGGTTGCGCCTGGATTCATGTGATATTTCGTTGTACATGATCTCCAGCTGCCGGTCAACGACATCAAGATTGTCGCGGATGGCTCCCAGCATGCTGCGGTTGAAATTGTCATACATGACAAAATCCGGATTCTTGTAGACAACCTCATGCTCAATCTCGCTCCAGAATGTATGAACCAGAGATTTGATCTGCAGTTCAAAATTGATGCGGGTATAGTTGAACATATAGAAGCCGTCAATGCGGAAAATCGTGAAGCCGTTGCGCTGGATCTGCGGCTGCGGCATGCGCAGATTCATATAGATATTCTTATCCATGCTGCACACGCTGTAGCCGTTGTCGGAATTTTCAAAATACCGGAACAGCTTCTTGTAGATCTCCGTTTCATTGCGGATAAAGCGGCACTGAATGGTGATTCCGATCAGATCGGAAAGATGCTCAATTGCTTCTTCCGGCGTCTTGTAGTCCAGATAGAACTGATTGCGGATCAGCTTTTCCTTCAGACTGGTCGTCTTCTTGATGCGGGTATGATAATTGACGACCGAATCCTCCTTGTCGGAAAACATTTTCTGGAACGCTGTCATGACCTGTTTCTGGGCATACTCAAAAGAAGGCATTTTCCTCTCGTAATACTCCAGAGTCTCATCAATAAAATCAAATAATTGGATTCGCATATTACTATAACCTGTAGTTTTTTGGATATTTATTTTTCAGTGCCCTGCCGTCACTTCTGGCACCGCCGGCCGGATGTCCTTTCCAGCACATGGCATGCCAGCCTTTTTTTTCGGCAGCGCTGATCTGCTCGCCGTGCAGATAGCGGCGGCACTCTTCATCACTCATATCATAGCAGTTTTTAAATGGCGTGTAAGCAGAAGCGAACAGATGATGGGAAGGTTCAAAGCGGTCTTTGACAATTTCTCCCAGAAAAACCTGATGTCTGAGCAGATGCAGTCCCTTCGGCATGATAAACGGAAAGGTCCCGCCGTAGACACGGTTCTGATAAACATAGTAATAGGGATACTGTCTGACCAGCAGGTCATCAAGAACCGCTTTTGCGGCAGCCGGAAGACGGCTTTCCTTTGCCGGAAGTTCTGTCTCTTTTTTTGTCCCGTCCTTCTTCATGCGGGCAATAAAATGGCCCTCGCCGCCGTCCATCGGAAAAATGCGTACTGCCTTTTCTGTCATGTATCCTTCATCAAAGCCATGACGTCCGAATGAAACATGCGCATCATCCATATGCATGTCAGGATGATCAGCAAGAAAGGAAGCGATCAGCTTTTCATTTTCTTCCAGATTCAGAGTGCAGGTGGAATATACCAGCACACCGCCTTCTGCCAGGCACCGCCAGGCATTCTCAATGATGCGGCGCTGTCTTTCCGCACACTGCAGAACATTCTGCAGGCTCCACATGCTGACAGCATCGTCTTCCTTGCGGAACATGCCTTCCCCGGAACACGGGGCATCACACAGCACGGCATCAAAATACCCCGGAAACGCATTGGCAACGTCATCGGTATCATTATTGTAGACAATACAGTTAGCTGCACCGTTGCGCTCAATATTCTCAACCAGGATCCTGGCTCTCTGGGAATTGATCTCATTGCATACAAGCAGTCCTTCATGTCCGAGTTTCTCGGCGATCTGGGTTGATTTGGAGCCGGGAGCAGCACAGAGATCAAGCACCTTCATGCCGGGCCGGGGATCAAGAACCGTTACCGCCGCCGAAGCACTCGGCTCCTGCAGATAATACAGGCCGCAGGCATAGCCCGGCGTCAGTCCCAAGCCCCGTTCTTCCTGCACATAAAAGCCGTTGTCCGCAAACGGACTCGGCATCATGAAAATTGCGGTATCTTCAGCACAAGTACCGGCATCGGTCTTCAGTGTATTGACTCGCAGTCCCTTCTGCGGCTTTTCCGAAAGCAGGCTGACATACTCGTCATACTCATCCTTCAGAAGTTCCCGCATCCGCTGCAGATACAGATCATTCATAGTCTTTCAGTAAGCTGATAACGGTCCGCCTGTCCTGATACAGCTGCATGCACAGATTGTCACGGTTCTGAAACCGGATTTCCGGGCGGATATAGATCAGCGGATAAATCCGGATATGCTTGCCGTAGATATCACCGCTGAAGCCGATCAGATGTGCTTCAAGCGAAACCGATCGGGAATAGTTCATGGTCGGATTATGGCCGAAATTGATCATCGCCTGATACTGCCTGCCGGCAACGACCGCAAAACCGGCATAGACACCGGTCCGGGGAATCAGATATTCCTGGGAGTATTTTACGTTGGCAGTCGGAAAGCCCATACCGGTTCCCTTGTGATTGCCGTGAATGACAGTTCCTTCAATAAAATACGGATAGCCCAGCATGGCATTGGCTTCCTCGATTCTGCCCTTCTGCAGGCAGGCAGAAATCCTTGTGCTGGAAATCTTTCCTTTTTCATCGGTTACCGGATCTACAACAAGCAGTTCACTGCCGAACTGTTCTTTCAGTGTCTGGCTCGTTCCCCTGCCGCCGTGTCCGTAACGGAAATCAAATCCGCAGACCAGGCCTTTCAGATTCAGAGAGCCCAGGATCCTGCTGACAAATTCATCCGGTTCCATCACACTCATGTCCTTGGTGAACTTGAGAATGACAATATTCTCAATACCGAAATGTACTGCCAGATTCATGCGCTGCCGCATGGTTGTGATATGGGTGACTGAGGTCAGCCCTTTGACCGTCACCCAGGGATCGGGATCAAAAGTGATCAGGGCGCTTTCGCATTCATATTTCTTCGCCATTTCCACTGTTCTGCGGATCAGTTCCTGATGGCCTTTATGCATGCCGTCAAAATAGCCGATGCAGGCACACAGCGGCGTATGATGACGGACAGTATTGTTGGTTCCGATTGTTATGATACGCATCAGAGCAGCCCCCTGAGGCAGTGATAAAGACCGTCCTCACGTTTTTCATAGGCTGCCAGTATCTCCCGCTCATGAACAAAGATGACCTTGGATGAATGATTGTTCAGCCTGACTTTCATGCCGCTGCAGATCCGTTTCAGATCATCCGTTTCAACGATTTCATATTCTTCAGAAATAACCGACAGCGGATCAGCTGTGCGGATATTCTCTGCCAGATCTTCAAGCGTGCACGCCTGTTCCAGAGAAAGATTCTCAATGCCGTTTCTGACAAGAGATGTCATGACCCCGTATTCACCCATGGCGGCACAGAAATCAGTAATCAGTGTGCGGATATAGGTGCCGGATGAAACAACGGCATCCATGCTGTAGCTGTTGTTTCCCAGCGCATGGCATTCCAGTGATGAAACGACTGCCTCACGCGGCTGCCGTTCCACCGTTCTGCCTTCTCTTGCATATTCATAGAGCTTGCGTCCGTTTACCTTGATGGCGGAATACATCGGCGGAATCTGCTGGATTCTGCCGGTGAACTTTTCAGCGGTCCGGCGCAGTTCTTCATCATCATGTTCACGGTATTCTTTCTCGGCTACCGTCCGGCCCCAGACATCTTCCGTTTCCGTCTGTATGCCAAGCATAAAAGTTGCGTGATAGGACTTATGGTCCTTCACACAGTACGGCAGCATTTTGGTGTATCTTCCAAGAAGTATGACCATCAGACCGGAGGCTTCCGGATCCAGTGTTCCGGTATGTCCGATCTTTCTTTCATTGCATATGCGGCGGCATTTTCTGACAGCGTCAAAGGAAGTTATGCCGGCCGGTTTGTTCAGCAGTATTACAGCATCCATAATTAACATGAGTATTATAACAACTGCGTGCTATAATGGCAAAAGCCAGGGAGGAAGTCTATGGCAATGCGTCATATTCTGTCAGCGATCCATAAAGCCGATCTCGATTACGGACTCATTGAAGACGGTGACCGTATCTGTGTCGGTGTTTCCGGCGGCAAGGACAGCATGCTGCTGCTCTATGCTCTGCGTTTATATAAAGATATGATCGCCCGCTACGACGGACGGCATTTTGATATTGCCGGAATTCATCTCGACCTCGGGTTCGGAGGCATGGATTTCAGTGAAGCTGATGCATTCTGCCGGGAAAAAGGCATTGAACTGATACATGCCCCTACTGATATTTATGAGATCCTGAAGCTTCATCCCGTGGATGAAGACGGCAGGATTTCCTGCTCGATCTGCTCCCGCCTGAAAAAAGGCGCTCTTGCACGCCTTTCACATCAGTACGGGTTTACCAAGGTCGCATATGCCCATCATGCCGATGATGCCATTGAGACACTGTTCATGAACATGATCTACGGCGGCCGCATCAACACCTTTGATCCGGCCATGCATCTGACCCACAATGATACCGATTTTATCCGGCCGCTGATCTACTGCTTTGAACGCGATATTGAAAACGTCACGGCGCAGGAACAGATCCCGGTTGTCAAAAGCACCTGTCCTGCCGACCGTCATACCAGCCGGCAGACAGTCAAGGAGTTTCTTGAAGATACCTACCGTAAATTTCCCGATGCCAGACACAACTTTCTGGTATCTCTCAGCAACACGGAACGCACCAAGCTCTGGGTCAAAGGCAAAGACTGGAAAAACGTATGAAGCAGACGATCAGACGCGTATATATAGAAATTACCTCACGCTGCAATCTGCAGTGTGCCTTCTGCACGGCACCTGAGAGAATGCAGGAAGAAATGGATCTTTCTTTCTTCCGCCGCATCATTCCCCAGGTCCGGCAGATCACGCCGTATATTTACCTTCATGTGCAGGGCGAACCGCTTCTGCATTCACAGTTCGATGAAATCATGACGGTCTGTGATGAAGCAGAGATGCAGGTTCAGCTGGTAACCAACGGAACCCTGCTGAACCGCCGTGATCTGCTCTCACACAGCAGCCTCAGGAAAATCTCCTTTTCCATGCAGAGTATTGAATATCACCGCCAGGATCCGGTTTCCTTTCTGAAAGAGATTCTGGCATTTGCCGAAAAGGCATCTGAACAGGGACGGCCATACTGTGAGATCCGCTTCTGGCGTGATGATCAGCTGCACAGTCCCCGCACCCAGGCCTGCATTGACTGGCTGAAGAAGAATTATCCGATGATTTCCAGCGGCAGGAAAGATAATTATGAACTGATGAAGAATGTCTATGCCGACTTCCACAATTCCTTTGTCTGGCCGTCCATGGATCATCCGGAAATCAGCAGTACCGGCACCTGTCTGGGCGGAATCGGCCAGATTGCGATCCTGTGCGACGGAACGGTCGTGCCCTGCTGTCTGGATGCTGAAGGAGTCATCCGGCTCGGCTCACTCCATGAATCTTCACTGGCCGACATCCTGGCTGGTGAACGCTGCCTCAGACTGTGCGAAGGCTTCCGGAATCATCGTCTGGAAGAATCACTTTGCCGCAGATGTACATTCCGGGAACGGTTTTCTCAGTAAACTTCCAGGATCATTCCGTCAAAGGCTCCCATAGAACTCAGAGAAACATGCGGATCACAGAAAATGCCGCTGTTTTTTTCATAAATCATGGTCTGGCTGTCCGGCTGCCATAAATCCTTCATCTCATTCTTTTCAAGTTCATACAGTTCCTTTATGACATCTGAACTCATCATGCCGGCCGGCACCAGGCATTCACGGATTTTTCCGGCTGCCCTGAAATCAACATAGATTCTGATCATCTTCCATGCATACAAGACGCATCACCTCCCGCTGTGATTTTCTGATCAGTATGCCGTCTCCTTCCTGCGGCACCGGCCTGAGATTCCGAAGACGTGATTCCTCCCTGACTGACTCGCCGATCAGAAGCACTGTGATCTTTCTTGTCTCTTCCGGATCCATCCGCCGATATTCAGAAATCAGAACAAAGGAGATTCCGGTTATGTCCTTCAGATATGTCCTGATGGCAGACAGTTCATCTTCAAAGGCTGCCGCAATGACCATTCCGCTTTCCGCCATGATCCATTCACAGCTCCGATACAGCATGCCGAGAGGAGTTCCTTCTTCCTGGCAGTCAGAAGCCTGCAGGTTTCTTTTCATATACGGAAGCCGGTAGATATCGGCTGCAGCAGTGTGGGTATCGATCATGTGCTTCAGCTGTTCTTCATCTGCCTGGAACCAGGCAAAATCAAGAATTTCATTGCGCCTGTACAGACCGTGATGCGGCTTGTGCAGTCTTTCCTTCCATGATGTCTGCAGAAATGCCTGGATCTCGTTTCTGTTTTCATTGCGCAGACACCAGAAATCTGTCATCAGCGACTGTTCATGGTAATTCATGACGGCCGAAGTACGCATGACAAGCCACAGGTCATTCTGTTTTCTGCTGCCGTTCTGCAGCAGCTGCCGCAGCCAGGTACGGCTTTCTTCACAGCTTTGGTACAGATGGGAAAGATCGGCAATGATCAGACATCGGCGCCGGCCGTCCTGTGTCATCATCCGCCGGAAAAGGCTGGTGATCTTTTCTGTTTCCGAAGCGGTCGCACAGCCGCAGAAAACACCGCTGTCCTGCAGACTGCGCAGTGCATGCACGCGCAGATCACTGATCATGTACATTTCATCACAGACTGTTTCACTGGTCATCAGGGCAAACACAAGCGCGCACAGAAAAGATGCGGTTTCTTCACTGTCAGCAGAAAGAACAGCATGAAATTCCGGTGTTTCTCCAAGCACAGGCACGGCATCATATATCTGGTTTTTATAATCATCCAGCAGGGCAATCAGTCCGTTTTTCCAGTACTGCCTTCCGGCCTGAAGATCCGGCAGAACCTTCAGCCACATGTCACTGCATCCCTGCGGACGGCAGCGGCATATTTCCTTCAGCACGGCTGTGAATTCTGTTTCCGTCTCTGCCTCCCTGCTTTCTGTTTTTCTGATGATCCGGCCCCTTTCATCCAGGACAGCGATCTGCTTTCTTTCATTCTGAAGAATCTGATGCAGATAGCCGCAGCGGCCGCTGATCATTTTTCCGTCCGCATGCAGGATAAATGCTCCGGGATCCTGCAGATATACCGCATCCGGGCAATGGATCACTTCTGAAGAATCCTGCTTTTCCGCCACTTTCAGGCAGATCCGGAATCCGGTATTGGACCAGATCTGATCGGTAACGACACCGCCCGGTTTCTGGGTAGCCAGAAGCAGATGCAGACCGAGACTGCGGCCGAGTCTGGCAATCCGGACCAGTTCATCCAGGAAATCCGGACGTTCCCGTTTCAGCTCGGCAAATTCATCAACGATCAGAATCATGTCAGCCAGTTCCGGCAATGCCGGATCATTCTTTCTCAGACGCCGGTAGTCCTTCAGATTCCGCACCGGCAGAGAACAGCTGCTGCTCAGCCGCCGGAAACAGATTTCCCGCT
>JAZPXY010000042.1:0-29179 GCA_045543875.1 Bulleidia sp. | reverse complement strand
ATGATGATAGAAGTCAATTGCCTCATGTGACGGATAGAAAGCATTCGGATCCGTTACCGGCAGGAAGGTACGCGGTGTATTGACATCACCGCCCAGCAGCATATCCGGTACGGAAAGACCTTTTCCGTCTTCCAGATAAGCACCTTCACACTGGTTCGCCGCTACTGCGCCGCCCCATAAAAAACCTTTTGGAAAGCTCATAAATGATATTTCTCCTTTTCTGTTACTTCCATTTTACAGGAAGCAGCCGGCAACGACAATTTACACTTGCGTCATTCTGTGAAGAGTCTGTCAATATTCAGCAGCAATTCTTCATAAAACGGCCGCGGATCATGCCTGATGGCAAAGCCGCCCTGCATGCTGGCATGGTCGCCGTCATAGTCCGGCAGAACATTCCAGATGCCAGGCTGAATATCATTGGCATCAAACGGTTTCTGCGGGTCATTGAACGGTGCCCGGGCAGAAATGACATTGACCAGGCCGTCATTGGGCCGCCATTCCGGGCCGATGACTATGCCGCCCGGTGATTTTCCCTGATACTGTCCCATCAGGGTGGAAGTGCGCACAAACATCCCTTCCGTCTTCTTCAGATCCGGAACATATGTGCCGTCTTCCTGGCGAATGGTGCTGCAGCAGGCAACGGAAAAGTAATAGACGTGGTCCAGCAGATGAATGCGGCTGTTCAGGGCAGCGGCATGATCGATTGTCATGTCATAGTTTGCGGCATCATCGGGACTGCGGTCCGTCTTTTTCACTCTCGTGCCGCCCCGCATCATCCGCGACAGCATTTCATATTTCAGAGGCACACTGATTTCTTCCGGATGGAAATCCGGATCCATATACATGTCATAGGAAACAGTGCCGTTGGTCGGCGCTGCCAGGGTTACAACGGCAGCGATTCTCTGTCCCATGCCGCCGAGAAAGAGCGGGCTGATATCCAGCGGATGGGTATTCTGCCGCTCCGCTTCATCCCCTTCTGCCAGCAGCTGAGCCAGCAGCCGGACGGTGGCACCGCCGAAGGAATGGCCGAGCAGGACAATGCGGGTATCGGCATTCCATTCACTGATTAAAGGATTCTTTGAAAAGTCTTTTCCGCAGCGGTCATGGCCCATGGCCAGGGAATGGGCACGGCCGTAGTCGACAACCGTTCCTGCCAGCTGGGCATACAGCTCACAGGCTCTGTCCCAGGCACTTCCCTTCGGTGCCACGCTTGCGGCATGGCAGTCATAGCCGAGGCTTCTGAGATGTTCCATCAGATCGCCGTTCCGCATGCCCCAGTACGGAATCCTTTTATATTGTCTGTCGTATTCGCCCCAGCCGGAGAGACCGTGGCAGAAAATGTACTGCAGATGGGTCATGTCTGTACCTCCTCCTTCACAGATTGACAGGCATATATCACCTGATGTTGTAAAAAACTGTATCGTTGCCTGATACAGTTCTTATTTGTGACGATTGTTCCGGCTTCAGACTTTCGGTCTGCTGATGCGCTTGGCGGCAGGCGTGATGGCCCGCTGCGGGCAGACAAGCAGACAGAGATGGCATCCTACGCACTTGGCGCCGTTGAGAACCGGTCTTCTCTGATCATTGAGACGGATGGCCTGATGGCCGCCGTCCATGCATGAGATCATGCAGCGGCCGCAGCCGATGCATCTGTCATGATGGAACTTCGGGAACTGGATCGTATCCCTTTCCAGAACATCGGTCGTTTCACTGATGGCATCCAGTCCGGCACCGATGATTTCCCGGATGCTGCTGAGGCCCTTTTCATGCAGGTAGATGTTCAGGCCTTCCTTCAGATCATCGATGATCCGGTATCCGTACTGCATGACTGCCGTCGTGACCTGTACGCTGCCGCATCCCAGCAGGATGAATTCCAGGGCATCCTGCCATGTTTCGATGCCGCCCATGCCGGTAATGCAGAGATCCTTCAGTTCCGGATTGTCGCCCATTTCTGCCACAAAGCGGAGGGCGATCGGCTTGACGGCATTGCCGCTGTAGCCGCCGACGGCCGACATGCCGTGGACAGCCGGAGCCGAGACATAGGTATGAGGACTGACACTGATGATGCTCTTGATCGTATTGATGGCCGCAATGCCGTCTGCTCCGCCTCTCTTTGCGGCTTCGGCAGCCGGTGCCATGCGGGCGACATTCGGTGTCAGCTTGGCCAGCACCGGTATGGTTGTTCTGCTTTTGGCAGCCCGGGTAAAGCGTTCCACCAGTTCCGGCACCTGTCCGATATCGGAACCGAGTCCGCCTTCCGCCATGTTCGGGCAGGAAAAATTCAGTTCAATGGCATCGGCTCCATTTTCTTCGCAGAGCCTTGCCAGTTCTCCCCATTCTTCCTCATTCTGTCCCATGATCGAAGCAAGAATGACCTTGTCCGGATAATTCTTCTTCAGTTCCCGGAAGACCGCCATGTTTTCAGCCACACTGTGGTCGGAAAGCTGTTCGATATTCTTGAATCCGACAATGCCTCCGGAATCTCCCCTGATGGCCGAGAAACGGGGCGAAGCTTCATGAATATCCAGGGTGCAGATCGTCTTGAAGGCCACCCCGGCCCAGCCTGCCTCAAAGGCCCTCGCACACATGTCATAGGTGCTCGCAACGACCGATGATGACAGCAGGAACGGATTCTCCAGCGGGATGCCGCAGAGATCGGTGTGCAGCCGCTCTTCATTTTCCGGGCTGCGAACTTCCAGTCCCGGTCTGACTTCCTCATGAAGACGAATCATCAGCTGACGGATATCCACTTCCCCGCATCTGATACATGCCTTTTCACAGTCACCTTCACAGGCCTGACACGGCAGTTCATCCGGCAGCCGGCAGGCTGCACCTTTTTCATTATCAAACCATATACTGCGCAGAGCAGCGGCAGGGTCCAGTCTGTCGCAGGCTTTTGTGCACGGTGCATCATGGCACAGTGTGCACTTTAAAAGATCTGAGCGATACAGTGTCCTTTCAATCATAAATACGGTCCTCGACATTCTTCTGTTACATTAATCGTACATGATGGCGACAGATAACACCAAATAAAATTTATATGAATGAAATCCGCACCAGAAAATCAGAAAAAAGCACACCGCTGTCCGCAGTGTGCCATGCAAGCATATCAGGAATAAAACATGTTGAGCCCGATAAAGAGAGGAACCAGACTGATCAGTCCGACCGCGATGCCGATTTTCCGCATCTTCTTCAGATTGGAAATCGTCTCTTCCGATTCCGACTTCCAGTCGGCATTGGTGCTGAAGGGATCGATCATGGCATAGGCTGCCACTTCGAAAAATACCGAAAAGATTACAATGAAATTTGCCATTTTTACCCCTTTACCACATCAGGCAGCCGCAGTGCGGACAGCGTTTTCTTTCTCTTGTGACCGTAAAGCCGCATTCCGAACAGTCGCATTCCGGCAGCGAGACATAGCCGCCCCAGTAAGTCTCATCTTCCCTTTTATGATGGATCCAGTGCGGTGCTCTCTGCTTGATCGCAGCCAGCGAGGAACTGTTCTTTTCAATGCGTATACCGTTTCTCTTCTTTTCTTCACTCATAGGAAACTGTACCCTCCTTCTGTCAGCTGTCACATCATCGGCATAAGAACAATGAACATGAGCAGCAGCCATCCGGCCAGAAAGATCAGCGCATGCTTCTTTTCGGCATGAATGGCAATATATTCCCGGATCAGTGCACTTGGCCAGAAATAGTATGCGACATGGCTGCCGATACCGGTGCATTTCAGCCCGATTTTGCGGCCGTAGCGCAGTGCTCTGTATACATGGTAATTGCTGGTGACGATGGCGATATATCTGCCGCCGCCCCGCTCGCCGATGATCTTCTTGGAATTGACAAGATTCTCATAGGTCGTTCTTGATTCATCTTCCGGGATGATGGCCTCTTCGGGAATTCCCTTTTCGATCATATACCGTTTCATTGCCTCTGCTTCCGATATTTTTTCATCTTCTCCCCTGCCTCCGGAAGGAATCAGATGCGGCTTTGTCGGATCTTCGTGATAGACACGGATTGCCTTGTCCACACGGTCGGATAAAAGCTTGGTGGGATACATTCCTTCTCTTAGTCCTGCCCCGAGAACAATGACATAGTCAAAATCACGGCGGAGGGGAATAAGCATCAGAAAGACCGAATAGAACATGAACATCAGAAACGACAGGGATGTATAGATGACGGTCGCACCGACCGCGGCAGAAGCCATGGTGAAAATCCTGCTTTCGGGCTGGCCGGCATAAGGCGACATCACTGCCACGAACGTGGCAATCTCCCCGAGTTCCACGACAATGCCGAGAATCAGCGACAGCAGATGGGCAGGTGCTGCCCCTTCTCTTCTAATCATGACGATTCCGTTCCAGATCAGAAATATCGGTACCAGCAGCAAGGTAAAATAAATCACATAAAGGCCCAGGACAAACGTATCGTTGCCGGCTGTCAGCAGCCCGACAATCATTGTCGCTGCCAGTGCCAGAAACAGCAGAAGACAGTTGCGGTATCTGCTTCTGTCGCGGCTGAAGGCATAGAAGAATACAGCCCATAATACGATTACCAGAAAATACTGCATCATGCCTCCTTCCGTGATCTGCCCGGCGGCAGTACTCATTCATCATAGCAGAAAATGCCACTGGCTGCCGTGAATCAAAAAAAACGTCTCCGTTCCGGAAACGTTCAGAGATTCTTGTGTTTTTCGTGACAGATCTTCGTAAACGGGCAGCGGCCGCATTCAGGATTTCTGGCGTGGCAGAGATATCTTCCGAAAAAAATCATCTGATGATGGGTCCTGCTCCATCTTTCCTCCGGAATCTTTTTCTTCAGCTTGCGCTCAATGATCTCGGGCGTATCTTTCTGATAGCAGAGTCCGAGCCGTTTGGAAATCCTTGTCACATGCGTATCCACCGCCAGGGCAGGAACACCGAAGCATTCGCTCTGAATGACATTGGCACACTTTCTGCCGACGCCCGGCAGTGATGTCAGGCTTTTCATGTCGGAAGGAATTTCACCGTCAAAGCGGTCGGTGACACCTCTGGCAAAACCCTGGATGGATCTGGCCTTTGCCCGGTACAGACCGAGCGAGGAAATCAGCTGTTCAATTTCTTCCCGGTCTCCTTCCGCCAGTGCCTGAATCGTCGGATAGCGTTCAAACAGTGCCGGCGTCACACGGTTGACGGAGGCATCCGTTGTCTGGGCCGAGAGAATGACGGCAACCGCCATCTCATAGCTGTTTCTGTGATCCAGCTCACAGTGGGCATCGGGATACAGTTCTTCCAGATGATTCAGTATTTCCTCAATGGTCATCCGTTCCATATCAGCCCTCTTCGATCTGCTGCAGGGTCAGTCCCTTGTTCTTCCATTCCGAAAGGATCTTGTCAATATAGGCGACATTCAGTTTCTGATAGGCACTGGCTTCCCGCAGGGCATAGATGATCATCTTCTTGTCCGTTGTCCGGTTCCAGTCCGAGATCTTTTCCATCTCCTGATGGCTCAGAGGCCTGCCGAATTCACCTTCAAAGACCGAGAACAGAGAGGAATCCAGGATTCTTTCGCTGCGGGCCACATCAGTTTCGAACATGCCGTTCAGCGAGAAGCAGACATTGGCAGCGGAAGCTCTGATTTCCAGATACTTCTTGGCACAGAGCACGGAAATCGTGCGGTCCACTTCATCCAGCGTCATGCCCGTTTTCTGATGCAGCGTTTCCATCGTGATCGGTTCATGATGCTCGTTGAAATAATCAATCAGCATGACAAGTTCAAACTCATTGCTGTCGAGGCCGAGCAGCTGACAGTTTTCCAGGATCCAGTCCCGGCGATTTACAAATTTCTGTTCATACCATTTCATAAAAAATAACCGTGGGTAAGAAACATTATAGGGTCAAAGCATTTTCTTTTACAACAAAAAAACACCGACAGAAAGGCATTTTCTGTTTTCTCTGTTCTGTCAATGCAGGAGCGGCCTGCTTTCTGTATAATAATGATGATAAACAGGAGATTTATTTTTATGAGCAGTCAACGCAGAGAAAACCATCTGCTTTTTATACGGTATGTATATATGATCCTCTGTATCTGTCTGGGACTGTGTGCTGCCGGCTCAGTTTTTTCTGTGTCTGCAGATGAAGGTGAAGACAATACGGAAGGAGCCGTGATTGATCCCTTTGCCGGCAGCAACTGGGAGGCAATTCTTTACAATGCCGAAAACGGCCTACCTTCTTCGGAAGCCAATGACATCGTCAATACCCGCGACGGATTCATCTGGATCGGTTCCTATTCCGGTCTGATCCGCTATGACGGCAATACCTTTGAACGGGTTGCCATGGATGAAGGCATCCGCAGCGTCAAGAGCCTGTTCTGCGACAGCCAGGGAAGACTCTGGATCGGCACCAATGACCGCGGTGTCTTCATGATGGACAACGGCAAAATCCGGCACTGGGATATCACCAGCGGCATGCAGGCAGAAACGGTCCGCGATATTCTCGAAGACAGCAACGGCGATATCTATGTGGCAACGACAGCCGGCCTTGCCGTCATTGACAGGAATCTGGAAAGCACCATGTTCAAGGATGAACGGCTGAACTCCCTGTTTGTCATTGAACTGGAAAAAGGCGCCGACGGCCTGATCTACGGTCTGACCAACAGCGGCGATATCTTTATCATCAAGCACGGCAGCCTTGTCAGCATCTATGATCATGCCTCAACCGGCATCCCGGAAGGTGTCAGCAGCATCTTCCCTGATCCCGCCAACCCCGGCTATATCTATTTTGAAACCAAAAACAACAATGTCTACTACGGCAGTGTTCTGAACCGGCTGAAAGATCCGGTCGCCTATGATGTCTCGCCTCTGTATGAAATTCAGGACTTCACAATGATTGACGGCCGCATCTGGATCTGTGCCCGAAACGGCGCCGGTGTTCTGGAAGACGGTGAATTCACGCTGCTGGAAGATGTGCCGATGAACAATTCCTTCGTCAACATGATGGCTGACTATGAAGGCAACCTGTGGTTTACATCCTCCCGCCAGGGGGTCATGAAAATTACTGCCAATCCCTTTATGGAGCTGTTTGAAGAAAACTACCTGCCAAGCCGGATGGTCAATACAACCTGTCTTTATGACGGCATTCTCTATGTCGGCACTGACAACGGACTGGCCGCCTTCAAAGACGATGAACCAATTGATGAAATACCGATCAGCAGCGCGGTTACGGCCGGCGGCATTGAGCAGAATGTCACCAATCTTCTCGATATGCTGGACGGTGTCCGCATCCGCTCGATCAGCCGCGACAGCCAAAACCGGCTCTGGATCTGTACCTGGCGCAATTCCGGACTGCTCTGCATCGACCAGGGCAGACTGACCATGTATACTGCCCAGGACGGACTGCCATCAGACCAGGTCCGCAATATCTGCGAACTCTCTGACGGAACCATCGCTGCCAGCCTTTCCGGCGGCGTCAGCCTGATCAAGGACGGCCAGGTCATCAGAACCTATAGCGAAGCCGACGGCATCGAAAATACCGAGATCCTGAACGTGGCGGAAGGCCTCAACGGCGAAATACTCTGCGGCTCCGACGGCGACGGCATCTATATCATCCACAATGACGATGTATACCATATCGGCTGGCGCGACGGCCTTGATTCAGAAAGCGTCATGCGTCTGAAAAAAGACGAAAAAAGAGAACTGGTCTGGATCATCTCCGGCAATTCGATCGGCTGGATGGATAAGGACTATAAAGTAACAACCATCCACAACTTCCCGTTCTCCAACAATTTCGATCTCTATGAAAACAGCAGCGGCGATCTCTGGATCCTCTCCAGCAACGGCATCTATACCGTGCCGGCCGCGAAGCTTCTCGCCGATGATGAAGACATGCGGTGCGTTCACTACACCATCTCCGGCGGACTGCCCAGCATTACAACAGCCAATTCCTACAGTGATCTGATCACTGACGGAACGCTGTATATTGCCTCCACCACCGGTGTCACCAAGGTCAATATCAATGATACCTATGATCATCTCGGAACCACCAAGACCGCAATTCCCTTTGTCGATGCCGACGGTGAAATGATCTATCCTGATGAACACGGAATTCTGCAGATCGGAAGAACGGTCAGAAAGCTGACCATCTATCCTTATGTTTTCAATTATTCGCTGACAGATCCGGTTGTCTCCTACCGGCTGGAAGGCTTTGACAGTTCTGCTGTTACTGTCGACCGCCAGCACCTGGGGCCGGTCACCTATACCAACCTGCCCGGCGGCACCTATACCTTTACCATGCAGGCCGAGAATTCTTCCGGCGAAGAGGTCACCGGAAGCTCGGTCATCATTGTCAAGGCAAAGCACCTGTACGAGCAGGTCTGGTTCTACGCTGCCGCTGCAATTGCCGAAATTATCCTGATTGCCTGGATCGTGCGTCATTATGTCCGCCGGAACCAGCTGAAGATGGAAAAAGAACAGCAGGAAGCAGCTGAGAAACAGCGGATCACGACCGAGCTGAACATGGCCACAAGGCTGCAGGCAAGCATGCTGCCGACAGAATTCCCGCCCTATCCTGACCGCCGTGAATTTGATATCTATGCCGTCATGGATCCGGCCCGTGAAGTCGGCGGTGACTTCTATGACTTCTTCCTGATTGACGAAGATCACCTTGGCATTGTCATGGCGGATGTATCCGGCAAGGGTATTCCCGGAGCCCTGTTCATGATGATTTCCAAGACCATCCTGCAGAGCTGTGCCCAGCTTGGCAAATCACCGGAAGAAATCCTTGCCAAGACCAACCAGGCCCTCTGTTCCAACAATAAAATTCAGATGTTCGTAAGTGCCTGGGTCGGCATCATTGAGATTTCCAGCGGCAGACTGACAGCTGCCAATGCCGGCCATGAATATCCCATTATCCGCCGCAGCGGCAGCAGCTTTGAAATATTCAAGGACAAGCACGGACTGGTGCTCGGTGCCATGGACGGTGTGCCCTATCATGAATATGAACTGCAGCTGCAGAGCGGTGATGAACTCTTCCTGTATACCGACGGCATACCGGAAGCCATCCGCAAAGACATGGAAGCCTTCGGCATGGAACGGCTGCTGAATGCCCTCAATGAGAAAGCAGATGCCGACCCGCAGGATATTCTGAAAAATGTCCGCAGCCGTCTGGAAGAATTCACTGCCGGCAACGAACAGTTCGATGATGTGACAATGCTCTGCTTCCGCTACAACGGCAGCGGGAATGCACACTCCGTTGCCGAGACCGATCGTGATTTGATACAATAGCATCATGTTAAAGAGAATCCTGTTTACCCTTTTATGTCTGGTCATGATCTACAGCACTGCAGTTGTAGGCTACCGCATCTTCGAACCGAACGCCTTTGATGAAACGGAAGAAGAGAAAACATATCTGGATTATGAAACACTGAAAGACTATATCAGAAGCAGCGGTGACGGCGTTACCCACTACCTGTTCTTCTATTCGCGCCGGAATCAGGACTGTATATATGTAAAAAACACGGTCATTGCGACCGTAAAAAATGATACCGGCCTGCAGATCGACCGCATGATCGAAACGGTGGACATCACACCGCTGGAAGAACAGCTGCTGACCAACCGTCTGAAAAATGACTGGGGACTGTCCTCCTATCCGGCCTTTGTCACAGCCCGGACGGAGAACGGCGAAATCATCATTGACAATTTCATTCAGTATGACCAGAATCATCCGATGCTTGCCAGCGACATAGAAGCCTGGCTGCAGCTCAACGGAATCTATTCAGGACCGGATCAGTGATCCGGTTCTTTTTTAATGCAAAAGAAAAGAGAAGCATCTGCTTCTCATTTGTTTTTTCAGTTCTGTGCATCCTGAGCCGATTCATACGGCTCCTGCGGCTGGTCTGCCCACAGGGCTTCCAGACGGTACATCTTTCTGGTTTCTTCGGTAAAGATGTGAACAACAACCTCATTGAGATCGATCAGCACCCAGGTGCTATCCTTTTCGCCTTCCCGGATTCTGACATCATAGCCATTCTTTGCGGCTTCCTGTTCCAGGAATTCTGCCAGTGACTGGGCATGGCGGATATTCTTGGCCGTGCAGATGACAAAGTAATCGGTAAACGGACTGACCGCCTTCATATCAATGGTCACGATATTCA
Organism: Bulleidia sp.; assembly: GCA_045543875.1. Taxonomy (GTDB): domain Bacteria; phylum Bacillota_I; class Bacilli_A; order Erysipelotrichales; family Erysipelotrichaceae; genus Bulleidia. The sequence continues at coordinate 19,057 of JAZPXY010000042.1, read as the reverse complement.
TGGCCAGCTTATCATCAAGTGTTTTCTGTACAAGCTTCAGTAATTCAGACATGGATTCCCTCCTTTTCAAGAATGTATGCCTTTGATTCTTCGCGAATCATTGCGGCGGCTGCGGCAAGATCTGTCTCCGCTGCCTTCATCTGCCTGCTGACATCATAGCCGCGTCCCGGCTCGATCTTGTCGGCAATGTAAAGTATATGGTCATAGGGTGATGTGCCGTCTCCCAGTGTATGGTGATAGATGGCATTCAGCACTGTCCTGTCATACAGACCCATGTTTTCCCGGAGCCAGTATACGGCGGTAAAACTGTGCCATACCTTGGGATTGATTTCAAGACGGTCAGGATCAAAGATCTTCAGGATCTTCTCCCCTTCTTCATCACTCATGCGTTTCGTTATATCATGCAGCATGCCCATGCGGGAGGCCTTTGCGGCATCGAGATGATGCACTTCGGCAAGATGCACGCAGACTTCGGCAACGCGGCGGCTGTGGGCAGCTCTTGACGGCTTGCACATCTGATCAACGATCTGATCAAGATAACAGCTGTTCTCAATCAGATCCTTCTGAATGCCCCTGGCGGCAAGATAAAACTTTCCGCCGCGGATTTCTTCTTCATCAATGCCTTCCATCACTTCTCCGGCCGCATCACATACATGCAGATGGGCATACGGCTTCAGGGCTTTCTCAAGAAGTTTTTTCCGTTCATCATACGGGAGAATTCCCTCCGCCAGCACGGAAACCCAGAGATCACGGACATGATGGTTCCGGCGGATGCACTTCAGTGCTTCCAGATCTCTTTGCGAGACGGGATCAAAGCTGCCGCTGATGATCATGGCAGCAGGATCTTCGGCTCCTTGGCCTTCTTATAGAGAACGATCTGACGGCCGATGACCTGGATCATCTCGCTCTTTGTCAGTCTTGCCAGATCAAAGGCAATCTCCTTGATATCATCCGGAGCATTCTTCAGCACCGTGATCTTGATCAGTTCATGGGTGCGGAACGCATTGTTTACAGTTGTAATGAGATTGTCGCTGATCGCATCCTTGCCGATCTGAAACAGCGGTTTTTCGCTCTGGGCAAGACTTCTTAAAAATACTTTCTGTTTTGTTGTCAGCATTACAGCATCGCCTTTCTGAATGTTACATTCACTCCCTTGGGAGCGTGAACGGTTATGGTCTTCATCTGGCCGTGCACACAGGCCCAGCCAAGACCGTCGATCACGATATCCATCTTATCCATTTCCTTATGAATGGTAAAGGTGCGGAATTCCTTCGTCAGCGGCACCGGCCGGAAGAGACTTCCGTAATGTTTCTGCCAGAGATCATCAGCAGCGGAGAGCTTGCTGCGGTGAATCGGCAGACGGCCGCTGAGATAGAATACACAGGAGGCCTTGTCACAGCCGGTCAGATCGATGCGGGCAAGACCGCCGATCGCAAAGGACTGGTCGCCGCGCAGCTGATAGACCTGCGGCTTGATGGTGCTGGCCGGAAGAATATCCTTCAGATCCTCTTCCTTCACTACCATCAGCAGACTATGTTCGATCTCCAGGCCGGGTGTATCGATATAGACCTGGCCGTCAATATTGATTTCATTGAAATCCAGCGTCGTTCCCGGATAGCGGGAAGCAGCCAGAACATTTTCATTCATCAGATTGTTGAGCAGAGTGCTCTTGCCGGCATTGGCTCTGCCCATGACAGCCACCGGTTTCCCCTTGCCTGTCATGCGCACGGCATCCTTCACTTCTTCAGCCCCCATGTTCTGCAGCTTGCCGGTGAGGATCAGGCCCTTGATCTGAATGCCCAGTTCGCGCAGGCGCTCAAAGACAAAGCGGGCAGTCTTTTCGTGGGACAGGGTCTCCGGCAGGATATCGCGCTTGGCGGCAACCATCAGGATATCCTTTCCCGGCAGCTTGCGGTTCAGGCCGGGAATCATGCCGGCTTCAAAGTCAAACAGATCGACAACCCAGAGAACAACCGCATCAAGACCGGCAATTCTCTGAATGACACTGTCGGGATCAATGCCGGTTTTCATCGAGACCGTCAGGTCATCATAATGCATGAGCCGGAAACATCTCTGGCAGTATTCACTGCCTTCTTTCGGCGTATATCCGATTTTCGTCTTGTCAGTGCTCTGCAGCAGAGCACCGCATCCGCGGCAGCGCATCATCCTTCTTCCTCCCCGAACAGATTCAACCGTTCAACATCACTGTGCACGGTTGTATCGGCTCCTTCCGGTGTATCAACAATCATGCATTCTTCGATTCCCTTCAGAATCTGCCATCCTTTCTTCAGAACCAGCGGCGCCGAGAAGCCGGTATCCCTGGTCTTGAGCGGAATATCGGAAGCTCTGAGCGTCTGTTCCTCAGGATCATAGAATGCCAGTTCACGGCCGCTGGAAATGCCCATGGCATAGCCGATGCGGCTGGGATTGGTCTTCAGCCGCTTGCAGATGAGGTTGCCCTTGATCGGACGTGTGCCTTCGGCAATCTCATCAATCTTCACGCGCTTCATCTGACCGTTTTCGGTAATGAAGAGCACGGCGGTATCACTCTTGTTCAGCACACAGCCAAAGCCGACCTTGTCGTCCTTGGCGAGATTGATCGACTTGACACCCTTGGATTTGACACCGGTGGACGGAATCTCTTCCAGCGGGAAACGATAGGCACAGCCAAGTTTGGAAACCATGACGATCTGCTGGCCTTCATAGGCGACAAAGGCATTGAGCATCTCGGCTCCGCGCGGCAGATTCATGGCGGTCATGACCTTGTTGTTGCGGTCAACCTTCCACTGACTGACCGGTGTTTTCTTGATCTGACCGGCCGAAGATACGGTTACGATCCAGGCATAGGTATTGAAATCCTTGATCAGCACAGCATTGACGATCTTGTCGTCACCGCTGATCCGGACCGCCTTGTTCAGATGCATGCCGATGTCCTTCCACTTGGCCTCATCGCACTGCCATACCGGCAGCGAAGCATAGTTGCCGCCGGAAGTAAACAGCAGCAGGGTATCGACGGTGTCGCATTCAATGGCACCGATCAGGCAGTCGCCGGCCTTCAGTCCGGTCGGCTGACCGGCAGAGGCATTGTAGGAGCGCAGCGAGACCCGCTTGACATAGCCGTCTCTGGTTACGGTGACCATGACTCTTTCATTAGTGACCATCTGGGCCTTGTCAATGACAATATCCTCAACCCTGGATTCAATTCTGGTCAGACGCGGTGTCGCATATTCATCCTTGACAGCCCGGAGTTCCTTGACAATGACCGAGCGCAGGACATTTTCATTTTCCAGAATGGCCTTGGTCTCTTCGATCTTGTTGACGAGTTCGGCAAATTCCTGCCGCAGGGTCACAATATCGGTATTGGACAAACGGTACAGACGCAGGGAAACGATGGCTTCTGCCTGCGGCTCATCAAAGCCGAATTCCTTCATCAGGTTCTTCTTGGCATCGGCCTTGTCCTGGGAAGCACGGATGATGCGGATGACTTCATCCAGCACCGAAACAGCCTTCATCAGACCTTCGATGATATGGCATCTGCTTTCCATGCGGTCCAGTTCATATCTGGCCCGGCGCAGCACAACTTCCTTGCGGAAATCAATGAAGGCATCCAGCAGGCCGAGCAGACCTACCTGGACCGGACGCTTGTCAATAATGGCAACGTTGTTGTAGGAATAATAGACCTGCAGGTCGGTATTCTTGTAGAAATAGTTCAGAATCAGATTCGCATCGGCTTCTTTTCTGACATCGACAACGATGCGCATGCCGTTTCTGTCACTTTCATCACGGACATCGAGAATGCCGTCAATATCCTTGTTGACACGGATCTCATCCATCTTGCGGACAAGCTGGCCCTTGATCACTTCATAAGGAATCTCGGTAATGACGATCTGGTTCATCGAACGGCCTTCAACGATTTCACACTTTGCCCTGACAACGATGCGGCCTTTGCCGGTCTCAAAGGCATCACGGATGCCCTGTTCACCCTGGACAATGCCGCCGGTCGGGAAATCCGGGCCTTTGATGATGTCCATCATGTCGGTCAGCGTGCATTCAGGATTGTGCAGACGGTAGACTGCCCCGTCAATGACTTCGCCCATGTTGTGCGGCGGCATGTTGGTGGCATAGCCGGCGGCAATGCCGGTGGCGCCGTTCACCAGCATGACCGGGAACGGAACCGGCAGTACTGTCGGTTCTTTTTCAGTATCGTCAAAGTTCGGAGCCATCTCGACCGTATTCTTGTCGAGGTCATCTTCCATGACCTGGGTGACCTTGGCCAGACGCACTTCCGTATAACGCATGGCCGCAGCCGGGTCATCATCGATGGAACCGTTGTTGCCGTGCATGTCGATCAGCGGCAGACGCACCTTCCAGTCCTGGGACATGCGGACCATCGCATCATAGACCGACGTATCACCGTGGGGATGATAGTTACCGATAACAAGACCGACCGTCTTGGCACTCTTGCGGTAAGGATGATCCCAGGTGTTGCCGTCATGATACATGGCATAGAGGATACGCCTCTGTACCGGTTTCAGACCGTCTCTGGCATCCGGCAGAGCTCTTTCCTGAATAATATATTTCGCATATCTTCCGAAGCCGGCTCCCATGATGTCTTCAAGCAGCTGCGGAACATATCTCGTATTGTCTTCAATTACTTTCTTTTTCGCCATGCCTTACTCCATCCTGAAATCGTCTTCGAGCGTGAAGGAAATATTGTTTTCGATCCACTCACGGCGGCGTTCTGCCTTGTCTCCCATCAGTACGGAAACACGCCGTTCAGCCTTGACACCGTCTTCGATGCCGACCCGGATCAGGGTACGGCTGGCAGGATCCATGGTCGTTTCCCAGAGCTGGGTTGCATTCATTTCACCCAGACCTTTGTAGCGCTGAATCTCAACCTTGCCCATCTTCTTTCTGAGAGCAGCCAGTTCATCATCGCTGTAGCAGTACTGCGTCTGCTTGCCCTTGGATACTTTGTAGAGCGGCGGCAGTGCAATATAGACCATGCCCTGCTCGACCAGCGGCCGCATATAGCGGTAGAAGAAGGTCAGCAGCAGAATCTGGATATGGGATCCGTCGTCATCAGCATCGGTCATGATGATGACCTTGCCGTAATTGGATTCGGTATAGTCAAAGTCCGGTCCGACCCCGGCTCCCAGGGTATAGATCAGCGTGTTCAGTTCTTCGTTCTTTTCAATATCAGCCAGGGAACACTTCTCGGTATTCAGAACCTTTCCTCTTAAAGGCAGAATGGCCTGATAGTGAGAGTCTCTTCCCTGCTTGGCTGAACCGCCGGCTGAGTCACCCTCGACCAGAAACAGTTCCTTGATGCGGGAATCCTTGGTCTGGGCCGGTGCCAGCTTGCCGGAAAGAACCTTCTCGCCCTTGCCGACACGCTTGCCCTTGCGGGCTTCTTCCCTTGCCTTTCTGGCAGCCTCACGGGCCTGGGATGCCTTCTGCATCTTGCGTACCAGCATATCCGACTGGGTGCGGTTTTCTTCCAGCCAGTAGGAAAGCTTTTCGGCAACCACGGCATCCACGGCATTCTTTGCCTGCGGCGTACCGAGTCTGCCCTTGGTCTGGCCTTCAAACTGCAGAACTTCTTCCGGAACGGAAACCGACAGAATTGTCGTCAGGCCTTCACGCACATCGCTGCCTTCCAGGTTTTTGTCCTTCTCCTTCAGCAGTCCGTACTTTCTGGCATAGTCATTGACAGCCTTGGTAAAGGCACTCTTGAAGCCGACTTCATGGGTGCCGCCGTCCATGGTGCGGACCAGGTTGACAAAGCTGTAGGTATTCTCCTGATAGTCATCGGTGTACTGGAATGCGGCATCGACATGAATCCCGTAGGCATCGCCGGAAAACTGCACCGGCTTCATCAGCGGGTTGCGGTCTTCATGAAGATAATCCAGAAAAGCCAAGAGGCCGTCCTTGTATTTATATTCTTCGGTCTGATTCTTCTTGCCGCGGCGGTCATTGACGATCAGGGCAATGCCGCTGAGCAGGAACGCTTCTTCCCTTGCCCTCTCGCAGACAAGATCATATTTGAATTCGGTCGTTGAGAAAATCTTTGCGTCCGGCTTGAAGCGGACGGTGGAACCGGTGCGGTTCGTCGGACCGACCTTCTCCAGCTTGCCGATCTTCTTGCCGCCGTTTTTGAATTCCATGCGGAACAGTTCGCCGTCTCTGGCCGTTTCAACAACCAGCCATTCGCTCAGGGCATTGACGACCGATGCACCGACACCGTGCAGACCGCCGGCTGTCTTGTAGCCGCCCTGGGAAGTGAATTTGCCGCCGGCATGAAGAACGGTAAAAATAACCTGCAGAGTCGGAACTCCGCTGGCGTGCTTGCCGGTCGGCATGCCGCGTCCCTCATCACTGACGGTAACACTGCCGTCGTTCTCCAGGGTGATGGTGATCTTCCTGCCGTAGCCGTTCAAAGCTTCATCGACGGCATTGTCTACAATCTCCCAGATCAGGTGGTGCAGACCGTGGCTGTCGGTGGAGCCGATATACATACCGGGTCTTTTTCTTACTGCTTCAAGACCCTCTAAAATCTGAATACTGCTGTCATCGTATCTTTCACTCATTTGCATCTCCAACTAACTGATAAATTATAGCAAAAAACAATTCCCGATAAAAGCCGCTCCCGGCAAATATCTTATTGTCTGAAAACATCGGTTTCATGCGGTTTTTTCGGCTTTTTTTCAATGCAAAAAAGAAAAGATCCCGTCCTGAGACAGGATCTTCTGGGTATGGGTGTTCAGAGATTCCAGACGGTTTCATATGCTTCGGTTGTCGCACCGATGATATTGCCGATACCGGTGCAGTCACCGATACTGACAACTTTTATGTCAAGACCGGTGAATGCTTCTGCATATTCCCTGTAAGGACGATATCCCAGAGTCTGGACGACCAGATCTGCCGGATATGTTTCCGTTTCCTTCGTCTCCGTATTTTCGGCAATGACACTGTCCTTGCGGACTTCCAGGGTGTTGCGGGAAGGATACATATGAACATTCAGTTTTTCAAGATGTTCAAGAAGTGCAGCCTTGTTCTTGACGGAACCGTCACCGCTGATCCGCTTGCCGATTTCGTCGTCCAGTTCGAAAATGCTGACAACGCTGCCCTTTTCGGCAAGCAGTTCGGCTGCTTCCAGTCCGGTAAAGCCGGATCCGATAACAACAGCCCTGCGGCCGGCATATCTGTCGGGATTGAGGTAGACATCGGCAGCCTGCACAACATGCGGCAGGTCCATGCCCGGCAGTTTCAGGGAAATCTGCTTTCCGCCGACAGCGATGATCACTGCATATGGATGCAGGTCAGTAATCTGTGAAAAATCACGGATTTCCGTATTCAGATGAATCAGCACACCCTCAGCCACAGCTCTGGCCGCGAAAGCATCGCCAGACCATCCCATCTTTTCCATCTTCGGTGCTGTTCTCGGCAGATCGAAGCAGCCGCCTAGTCTGCCTGTCTTCTCAAACAGTTCCACGGAAAACCCTTTTCTTGCCGCAAGTGCTGCCGCCTCCAGCCCGGCCGGACCGCCGCCGATCACGACAACCTTGCGGCCTTCACCATCTTTCCTGAACGATTCCGGTGTATATATTGTTTCCTTTGACATTTCCGGATTGACAGAGCATCTCAGCATTTCACCGCGGCCGGAGCAGTTGATGCAGGCTCCGCAGGAAATACAATATCGGATCTGATCCGCCTTTCCGGCTGCTGTCTTGTTTGTCCATTCCGGATCAGCCATCATCTGCCGTCCCAGCCCTACCAGATCGCACAGGCCTTCTGCCAGCATTTCTTCTGCTTTTGCCGGCCGTTTCACATGATTGACGGCAATGACAGGAATACTTACAACACCTTTCATTTCTCTTAGCCAGGAAGTACGGCAGCCTTCTTCAAACAGCTGCGGCTCAATCAGTGTAAATTTGCAGGAATAGGTTCCGGCACTGTAGCTGATTGCATCGGCACCGAGTTTTTCGATGCATTTTGCCATCTTTTTTCCTTCTTCCAGATCAATGCCGCCTTCAACATCATCCATGACATTCATTCGTACAACCAGAAAACAGTTTTCAGGCATCACGGCTTTTACAGCTTCCATGATTTCCTTCAGGAAACGCATGCGGTTCTCGAATGATCCGCCGTATTCATCGGTGCGGTGATTGGCACGCGGTGAAAGGAATTCATTGATCAGATAGCCATGTGCTGCATGCAGTTCGATGCCGTCAGCCCCGCCCTGTACAGCATAGGATGCTGATCTGGCGAACTTGGCAACAATGGAATGAATTTCATCGACGCTCAGTTCCCGCGGCATCTGCAGAAGTTCATTTTCCGGGATTGCACTCGGAGCAACCGGCTGCTGATCATGATTCCAGAATGTCATTGACTGACGGCCCGGATGGCAGAGCTGAACATTCAGCTTTGCACCGTACTGATGCACGGCATCGGCGATCCGCCGGATTCCTTCCGCATCTTCCGGTTCTGTCAGATTGAACGCACCGGGTTCGGCAATTCCGCATGTTGTATCATCAATGGTGGCAACAGGTGTCGTAATCAGACCCTGGCCGCCTCTTGCCCGTGCTTCAAAGTATCTGACATACGCATCATTGATCTTGTTTTCACCCGGGGCAAAACCGACGCCCATCGGTGCCATGACGACTCTGTTTTTCACTGTGACATTGCCGATCTGAATGGGAGAGAGAAGTTTTTCAAACGTCATGATATGATCCTCCTAAAGTGTTCTTTTGTTACGGCGTATTGCGGAAAGCCGGTCCATGTCTCCGAACCTGATCTGACTGTCCAGAGCGTTGATGATGTCCTGCTTTCTTTCCAGAAAACCGGGGCCGGAAAGATTGATGCCGGAAGTATGATGAGTCTGGAAATAACAGTCACATTCCAGATGTTCCGCGAAAGTCTTCAGTTCCGCCAGCATCTCCTGCCCTGAAAGCGGATCGAACTTCCCTTTCTGTGCGTCCGCCAGCAGCGGTGTGCCGGGAAACAGAACCAGACCGCCGGTTCCCACCAGCATCGGTTTGCACTGCGAAAAGATTTTTGCCGAGTTTACGGCATGGTCATGGCTGTGCTGTCTGCCGGCAACACCGTTGAGGAATGTCATCCAGTAGCGGATCCCGGCTGCTTCCAGCTTATGGCACTGTTCAAGAATATCTTCGGAATGATATCCCTTATTGATTCTGTCAAGCGTCCAGTCATCTCCAGATTCAACCCCGAGGGAAACCTCATGCAGGCCCAGATCATTCAGTTTCCGCAGTTCTTCAACGGTCTTGTTCTTCAGATCAGATACCCTTCCGGCGGTATAAATTTCTTTCATATTGGGCAGATAGTAATGAATCATTTCCAGAATGGGAGCCATTCGGTCGTAGGTCATGATCAGCGGATTGGCACTCAGAAGCTGAATTGTTTCCGCATCCGGAACGATTTCCCGCAGTTCCTGCAGGTCTTCCTCGATCCATTCTTTCGGCTGCATCCGGAAAGTTGTATTTCTGTACATCGTGCAGAATTTGCAGCTGTTGTGCGTGCAGCCCTGTGTCACCTGCAGCAGCGGAAATACCGGCCAGTACGGATTGCGGTATACGGTTTCGGTAAAATGCATGTCTATTCGTATCCCCTTGCCAGTTCCCTGACAATTTCTTCACAGCTGTCAATGCTGTGAATCAGTGAGGCAGCACTGGAAACGGTATTGATTCCGGCTTCCAGATTTCCTTTCAGCATGCCTTCGTAAAAACTGCCGGTTGACGGACTGAGATTGCCTCTGCGGTTTTCTTCAACTGCATTTTTTGCCGTACTGTGCGGTGTGCAGCGCCACTTCAGGAATCCGTTTCCCTCCGTCAGCACAATGTATTCATCTGCTTTTGTTGCAAGAATATCTTCCTTGACAGCCATTGCCGCCCGGCATTCCTTTGACAGAATAAATCTGGTTCCGACATAAGCACCTTCGGCACCGACACAGGCACTGGCTCTGGCCATTGCTTCATTGACGATGCCGCCTGCTGCCAGAACCGGAATTGTGACTGCATCGGCAATAATTGCTGTCTTGACGATCGTTCCGGTTTCTTCAATCGGCATGCCGCCGCCTTCATCACAGCCCGTCGCCACCAGAATATCGACACCGGCCTTTTCGGCAGCCAGGGCCGAAGCAACCGTCGGATACATATCACGGTAGATTACCTTGAATCCTGCTTCTTTCCATTCAGCAATCTGCTCAGCATCCATTGTGCCGATGGCCGCAAGCACCTGGACACCTTCTTCCCTGCAGACCTGTATGGTTGCCTGTGAGAATCCGGCACCGTCAAACGGTCTTGTCATGACATTCATTCCAAACGGTCTGTCTGTCAGTTTCTTTGTCTTCCGGATTACCTTTCTCATTTCTTCTGCCGTTTCTTCAGGAGTGCTCCTGCCCGTTTCAAAACCGGCATTGAAGCCGAGAATGCCGAGTCCGCCCGCATTAGAGACAGCAGCTGCCAGGACCGGATCTGTAATCCATGTCATCGGAGCCTGAATAATCGGCTTTTCAATCCCGAGAATTTCACATACTCTGTTCATCTTCATTCACCTCATCTCTCTTCATAGAATTCTTCAATTGGTTTTCTTCTGTAATGCCAGGCATTGGCCCGGGAGTTTTCATTGGGATATCCCAGTCCCAGCATCATAACCGGAATCATATAGTCCGGCAGTTCATACGTATCAGCGACAGTCTTTGAATCAAATCCTCTGATCCAGATGGTATGAATGCCGAGTTCTTCTGCTTCATACATCATGGTTGCCGCGGCAATCGACGCATCCTGTTCGCCGGAATTGTAATTCCGGTAATAGCGGTCGGAAGGATTGGTCCATACCGTTCTGGCGTCATAGCACACCAGGATCATCAGCGGCACATTGTAATGAAACGGTGTCACCGTCTTCAGCTTCTTCAGTCCTTTCTCGCTTCGTATCAGGTAAAACTTCTGCGGCTGATAATTGCACGCTGTCGGTACGACTCTTCCCGCTTCCAGAATGCGGTCAAGTTTTTCCTGTTCAACCGGACGGTCTGAGAAGTACCGTTCCGAGAATCTGTTTCTGGCAAGGTCAAGAAAATCCATATTGCACCTCTTTCTGATTGCACACCTTTATTGTTGCGGTTTATATTTAACTTGCATAAATACAGAAATATGTTTTTGTTGTATTTTCGTACATAATTGCACTTTTGTTGTAAAAGGAGGCTGTCATGGAACGAACAAAACTGTGGATCGCAGAAAAAATGAAAGAAATCATGAAGCATAAGCAGATCGATAAAATCAGAATCACCGAGATCTGCAGGGCAGCTGAGATCGAACGTTCCACCTTTTATTATCATTTCCGTGACAAATACGATCTGATCGCCTGGATCTTCTATCATGATGCCTTCGGCACCGATGTCACAGACCGCAGAGAAGCAGCGGAGTCCATGAAAAAGATGAAGAATGAAATCCTGTTTTACCGCCGTGCCTATGAGGACAATTCCCAGAATGCCCTGTGGCAGTATATCCATCAGTACTTTACGGATGAATATACAGAAGCCGCAAAAAAGAATATGCAGACAGATGTCCTTTCTGCCCAGATGCTGTTCAGCATCCGTCTCTACTGTTACGGTGCAACAGCAATGGCAAAGGAATGGATTCTCAATGACAATGTCACTTCAGCGGAAACCGTTGTTGAAATGATGTTTGAATCGATGCCTGACATCATGAAGTCTGTCTATTTCGGCAATGCGTCATAAGGTGCGCATTCTCTCTTTGGCACAGTTCATTCTGTGCTAGAATAGTCACGGAGGTTTTTGCATTATGAAATTGGTTCTGGTCATTCTGATCAGCTACCTGTTCGGATCCGTGCCATGGGCACTGGTCATAGGCAAGCTGTTCTATCATAAAGACATCAGACAGGAAGGCTCCGGCAACCTCGGTGCTTCCAATGCCGGCCGCGTTCTCGGCAAGCATGTTGCAGTAATTGTTACCGTTCTGGATGCCCTGAAGGCATTCTTCAGCATGCTGCTGGCACACTATATCGCACCGGGCACAGAGATCTATGCAGGTCTCGCCTGCTGCATCGGCCACTGCTTCCCGGTATTCGCCCAGTTCAAGGGCGGCAAGGCAGTTGCCACCAGCTATGGCTTCCTGCTCGGCATCTGTGTTCTTCTGACGCAGGAATACGTATGGCAGTTCTGTCTGCCTGTAGTATCGTTCTTCCTGATTCTCTATCTCACCAAGATGGTATCCGTATCTTCCATCGGCTCGCTGCTGATCGCTGTGATTTCCTCCTTTGTGCTGTACTTTGTCAAAGGCATCGACATCAGCATTCCGCTGGCTCTGCTGGTTCTCTGGTGCTTTGTGACCTACCGGCACCGCGCCAATCTGCAGCGCGTGAAAAACGGCACGGAAAGCAAGATCAAATGGATGGGATAAGAAATGGGAAGAGTTGAATTATTTACACTGTCTGTCGAACCGCAGTCGGAATCACCGAGAAAGATCTGGGTATATCTTCCGAACAGCTACGACAGCACCAAAAAGAAGTACGATGTCCTCTATATGTTTGACGGACACAATCTGTTCTCGGATGAAACAGCCACCTACGGAAAGTCATGGGGCATCAAGGAGTATCTGGACAAAACCGGTCTTGATCTGGTCGTCATCGGTCAGGACTGCAATCATACCGGCAGCAAGCGCATGGATGAATACTGTCCCCTGCCGGCTGAACAGCTCTGGGGCGAAAAGCCGATTTATGCCGAAGGCGACGTCACTGCTGCATGGTTCGTCAACGTTCTGAAAAAGGAATGTGAAAAGCGCTACCGCATCTACAAGGACAGAAAACATGTAGGCATCGGCGGCTCCAGCATGGGCGGCCTGATGTCGGAATACATGGTCGCAAAATACAACAAGGTATTCTCAAAGGCAGCCTGTGTTTCACCAGCTCATTACTTCTGCCTGAAGGGACTGCAGGAAGTCATTGAGAATTCCGATTATGATGCAAACACCAGGATCTATATGGATCTTGGCACCAGGGAAAGAAGCGGTGAACGCGATCTGATCGCATCTGTCGATCTGATCCAGGAACTGTGCCACAAATATGAAAAACGGGGATGTCACACCTGGCCGCATCTGGTCATCGGCGGCACACACTCGGAAGCCAGCTGGGAAACAATCGTTCCCCTGTTCCTGGAATTCCTGTATCCTGAACTGTACAGAAAATGAGGGGCTGCAACAGTTGAAAAACTGTGACAGTCCCTTTTTTACGCGGAAACAAGAATATACGTGCATGGTAAAACCGAGATATGAAAAATGCTGATCAAGTACTAGCCCTGCCTGATCAGCAAACTTATTATAATGCAGTTCAGCTGAGTTTGCCTGTAAGTACATTACCTGCATTGGATCAGGAAGACGAAGTATTCTCGTTTCTGAAAGCGGCGGAAGGAGCAGATTTCAGTAAATATGTAAAACCGATCAGATCGAACAGCATCGTTCTGATCAGCATTCATCCGGTATAGGCATCATCGGCAGAGTTGGTGAAATTCTGTTTCTGAAGCCATTCCTTTTCTTCTTCATTTTCCGGGATGTCAATTCTTTCGATTTTGAAGACAACCGGTCTGGTTCCGTCGTTGCAGCAGGCAATCATCATGCGGTCGTCATTCGTCCAGCCTTTCATGATCGATCCGCCCTGCAGCGCCGTATAGACATAGCGGCTGACGGCATCCCAGGCTTCGCCGCAGAATCTGCCCTGCATCAGATGATAGAAATCATCCTGCTCAGGTGTTCTCTTCAGCAGAAAGGTATCACCCGGCTGAAAGAACGGACACGGTCCGGATTTCGGGTTGGCAAGATATTTTTCCTGCAGATCCGGAAAGACCTTTGTTTCAAGTACGGTAATTCTGCATTCATGTTTCATAAATGATTCCTTCTGATTCATTCTCCTGTTTCAGTTTTCTGTTTTCACTGCTTCTTTTCGATGACAAGTTCCGATGATCCCTTTTCCAGAGAATTGTATTCATCATAGTGAATATGGCTTCCCGGCAATTCTTCTGCCAGGTCCCTCAGCTGCTTTGCCAGTGACAGCAGTCCTTCCCTGTTGGCGGAAATCAGAGTTTCATTGTCATTGACAGTTACCTGTATCCGGAAGCCTTCTTCCCATCTGATTTTCATGTTATTTATCCTGTTATCTTTCGAATACCACCCCGCCGGCTTCGGTCGGATGATCCATGTAGATGATTTCTTTTGCGTCTGTTTTGTATTTCAGAATCCTGTCGATGATCATGATATCTCCGGCTGCCGAGTCAGCCATGAGAATGCCGGCGAACATAAGAGACGGATTTGCCGTAAATGCGGCAATGATCATCGGGATGATGCCGAGAACGATCAGCGGCATGGCTGCACCGATGATATACGGTCCTTTTTTCAGAGGTACCAGGCAGGCACAGTACGGCGTCATTGAGGATCTCAGAACACCGAATTCGATATCCCTGAAACCATGCGGTGTAAAGAAGCTCCAGGTCAGGCCGTGAACCAGTTCATGGACCACAATGAGCAGAATCAGGCTCATCATATAAAACACAATGTCAATGCCGGGCAGATCCAGACGCCGGTTGACAATGAAATACAATCCTAATCCGCAGATGAACAGCGGTATCAGCAGCGTTACGGAAAATACATTTGCCTTGCCGATATCGATGGTCAGATCCTGTCGTCTGTACCCCTGCTGCTTCATCTCTTCGGCTGTTTTTTCAAACCGTTCCAGCCGTTTCTTCTCCGCTTCTGTCAGAGTATTCTTTTTTTCACTCATGTCTTTCCTCGCAGTCATTCTGTATGATTGCAGCCCTGAGGACTGCACAACAGAATTATATAACAGAACCGATTCATCTTCTTCACGGCAAAGAAAAAGGCTGTCCGACAGCCTTTCGTATTCCTTACTTCGTAACAATGGTGACCGTACCGGTAAACTTTTCGACTGCTTCCGCACTCAGCATATAATCACCGGCCGCAAGCTGGTATTCCGTCTTGCCGGATTTGTCTACGATAACTTCCAGAGCTGCTTTCTCTTCTGCTGCCGGCAGTTCATCTTTTGACTGCTCGCCTTCAACAGCATAGAAGCTCAGCTTGACCTTGCCGGATGTTACATCGGCATCAACCGTGATCTTCTGTGAATCGTTTACGGTCAGTGTTCCGGCGGAACCATTGTCACCCGGGTCGGCATTCTCAGCAATTACCTGTCCGTTCAGATCACTGTTGACCGCGACACCGAATTCACTCGCTGAGCATGCGGCAAGACCGGCTGCCATTGCCAGGGCAGCGGCTGCCTTCAATAATGTCTTTCCTTCTGTCATATGTTTATAACCTCCCAGTTACAATACATATTTTACCAGATATCTGCCCATTCCGTCTTCCGTACAGGGATATTCCGTAATGTCATCGGCCATGGATTTGGAAATGTCACTGCCGTTTGTCAGGCATACGCCCCAGCCGGCTTCCCTGAGCATTTCCTTGTCGTTGTCCATGTCGCCGAAGGCCATGATCTCTTCGATCGGAATGCCGCTGCGCTCACTGTATTTATGCAGGGCCATGCCCTTGTTGACGCGGGGATCCATGAATTCAATGATGCCGGGAGAAGTCATGATGCCGTGGTAGCGGTCACAGTCGATGGTCTTTGCAAACGCAGCAACTTCCTCGGTTCTTTTCGGATCAAATCGGAAGAGTACATTATAGTTCGGAGCGACACACAGACGGTCGGTATCACCGTCGGTGACAATGACATCGATATGATTTCTCTTCATCGAGGCATGGATCATGTCATCAAAATGCAGGGTGACCATGTAGTCGCCTTCATAGATCATGGCATTGAGATTCAGCGGTGCCATGCAGGCAATGATTTCCTTCATCAGTTCCGGCTCAAGAAGATAGTAGCTTGCGATTTCTTCATGATCCTTGTCCCAGAGCTGGCCGCCGTTCATGCCGATGATGATGTCAAAGTCAAAAGACAGTCCCCAGTCCTTCGCTCTCTGAAACATGCCGCTGTTGATCTTGCGGCCGGTGGAAAGACCGAGAAGAACACCTCTTCTGTGCAGTTCTTCGAGTGCTTCTTTTGTGATAGGCATGATACTTTCGCCCTTGTTGACTAATGTGCCGTCAATATCGGCAACGATGGCTGTCACTTTATCGATCATCTGATTACCTGCCGTTTCTTCAAAACATGCCTATCTTAACATTAATAAAGGCGGCTGTATACCGCCTGAATTTCAGATTTCAAAATAATCGAGAATGCTGGCAAAGGCTGCCTGATATCCGGTCTTCAGAGATGAAATCTCTACATATTCTTCCCGGGTATGGGCACCCTCTCCCATGTAGAAGCCGTAGCACAGAGAAGGAATGTTCATCGAGAGCGGAATGTTGCAGTCAGTGGAGCCGGAATGCAGGGAAATCTCCTGATCCGTCAGGCCATGCAGGATTTCAACTGCCCGTTCCGTCATTTCTTCCTGTACCTTCAGCGCCTCTTCATCCAGCTCGCCGCATGGTCTTTCGCCGACCAGTTCCACATCCAGCGAAACCCGGTCATTGTTGTGGCTGTTGAAGATCGTCGCAAACCGTTTGCCCATGATGTCCATGCCGCGGACATCATCAGAGCGGTATTCGCACAGCATTTCAGCATGCTGGGCAATGGTATTGACACTGGTTCCGCCGCTGATCGTTCCGACATTGTAGGTCGTCTTTCCGAATTCCGGAACGGTGATGTCATAGATATCCCTGATCACTTCACTGAGACCGTGAATGGCATTCGGATTGCCGAAGCATCCGTAGGAATGACCGCCGATGGTATCGGCAGAGACCCGGTAGCGGCAGCTCCCGACGGCTTTGTTTACGATGCCGTCCAGCTGGCCGTCAAAACTGTAGAAGCGGCTGATCCGTTTGCCGTAGGTTTCACAGATCTTTCTGACACCTTTCAGGTTGCCGAGGCCTTCCTCGCCGGCATTGCAGACAAAGATGACGCCGCCGTTCTTTGTTCTGCGGGGATTGTTCAGCAGATATTTCACCACCATCAGCATTGCCGCCAGATTGGCTGTATCATCACCGACACCCGGGCAGCACAGATGATCGCCCTCTTCATGCAATGGAAGTTCTTCCATGTCCGGGAAGACAACATCGATATGGGCCATGAAGACGGTCAGATCTTCCTTTCCGTTATCGGTATACGGGAATACCACGTTCAGGGCTTCATCGATATAGACGCCCTGGGCACCCCAGCTCTGCAGCAGATCGCGGCAGAATTCCGCCCGCTTTTCTTCGTGGTTGGAAGGAGCCGGGATTCTGGCAATGGTTTTCAGCAGTTCGTATGTTTCTTCTGAATGTTCTTCAATGTAGTTTCTGATTTCTAAAGGAAGCATCGTATCACATCTCCTTTTCCGGATTATTGTAGCACTGTTTCTTTTTTCCTACAGCAATCATGCGGCCCTCAGATTCTGCGGCTATATAAAAACTGTATCCGCTCAGCTGCTTTGTCCGGCAATTTCTTCCAAGAACATGCAGGAATGCAGTACCTGCGGTATAATGGCAATAAGAAGCGAGGCAGAAATATGGCAGGACGGGGAAAACTCTATTTCAGAGACCTATGGGCTTTGTATACGGCATTGGGCTTTGCCGCATTTGCCGGTCTGATGCTGCTGGAGAATGCCGGATTCTATCCGGTTGCGACCCGTCTCATTCAGATCGTCATGGGTCTGTTCATCATCGGTGCATTCTTTTCCGGCGGCCTTACCCTGCTCGGGCTTGGTCTGCTCTGGCTCCTGTCAGATGCCATTGATATGTTCTGGGTACAGATTGCCTATGGCATCTTCGCCATTGCAGGCATCTTTCTGCTCATATTCATTTTCAGAAACATATTCCGGAAATAATATCTTCCGACAGCAAAATACCGGCTCTGCCATTACGGCAGAACCGGTATTTTTTACTGTTCATTTCGGTAATAGTTGATCAGGCATCCGTCGGCCAGGATCTGTTTTTCTTCTTCGGTCAGAGCACCGAGAGAAACCGACAGTTCCCTCACATTTCCGTCCTTGATCAGATATGCCTCAGGCGTGCTTCCTTCCAGCAGTGCCGTGCGGATGTTCTTCAGGAAGACATGGCTGCCCTTTTCCAGAAGCTTTCCCTGCTCGGTCACAAACGGCAGGATGCCCCAGTTGATGCAGTTGGAGCGGTAGCGCTTGGTCGCATATTCCCTGGCAAAGTTGGCACCGGCACCGAGCACGCGCTGACAGGATGCGGCCTGTTCACGAGCCGAGCCGTCACCGGGCTTGTTGGCATAGATGGCTGAGGCAAAATTGGTTTTCTTTGCATCAGCTTCAATGCCCTCTTTCCAGAGTGTTTCAAAGACAGCACTGAGTTCCGCTGCGACCGTTCCGTTTCTTCTCTGACTGTCGACTGTCTGTACTTCCTTAGCGCAGCCGACATATTCGGGATCACGTCTGGACAGAGTGAATTCTGCCAGGCGCAGCGGATTGGAACGGTAGGATGATGTTTCTCCGGAAGGAATCAGTTCATCGGTTGTCGTCACCGGATCATCGATATGGGAAACGATGCGGACCAGCAGATCTTCGGAAAGCACAGGCTGTTCGGGCCAGTCCTTGATGTTCGGTCCGAAGCGCAGCTCTGTTTCCGGCTCGGCATTTCCCCAGCCGTTGTATACCCGTTTGGCATAGATGGAGGAATCAAAATGTTCCTTCACGGCCGGAAGCTCTTCTTTGACAGCATCAGTGGCAGCTGTCAGGATGCCCTGATTGCGGGCTGTTGCGGCAATGGATCTTGCGTCCATGAGGGCAACGCCGGCAATCTGTCCTTCATTCGGCTTCGAACCTTCCCGGTTCGGGAAATTACGGGTCGTATGACGGATCGACAGTTCGTTATTGGCAGGCGTATCTCCGGCTCCGAAGCAGGGGCCGCAGAATGCTTCACGGAATACGGCACCGGCTGAGATCAGTTCACTGACCGTGCCTGCTTCCATCAGGGCCTTATAGGCCGGCATGGAATCGGGATAGACGGACAGC
>JAZPXY010000041.1:0-43964 GCA_045543875.1 Bulleidia sp. | reverse complement strand
TCTTTTCTTCTTTTACAGCTGTGCTCTTCTTTGCGGCAGCCGTTTTCTTTGCCGGTTTTGTTTCTTCCTTTGTTTCAGCAGCCTTTTTGGCGGAGGCACTCTTCTTTGCGGTTTCCTTCACTGCTGCTGTTTTCTTTTTTGCGGCAGCAGCGGGAGTCTTTTCTGTTTTTGTCTTTGTTTCCTCTGTACTTTTCTTACTTGCTGTTTTCTTCATCAATATACCTCCGTAGTTCTCTCAGACAGTCTCCGTATTTTTCCAGGATCAGAGCCATGCTTTTGCTGTTGAGATCAGACCGCAGCTGATCGCGGTAGGCATCGGCTTCTGTTTCCAGAACGGATATTTTCACTTTGCGGATCGCTCCTTGGAAAACCGTTTCGTCATAGGAGCTTTCATAGGCAGGATCACTCAGAAGCTCGGTGATCAGGTTGCGGGTGGACTGCTGTTCAGCCGTATCGATCAGCCGGTAGGGATCGATATATCCCTGCGAGCGGACCTGATTGACGATCATCATGGCCAGTTCCTGATGGCTGCTTTCGGTCAGATAGCCCAGTTCCTCTTCAAAGCGGCGGGCGGCTGCCGGCGAGCGCATCATCATCGCCAGGATCATCTTTTCAGCCTGCATCGTTCCGTTCGGCACGATCAGCTTTTTCAGCGGCTGCACCGGTTCCGGCCTGGGTCTTGCATCTTCACTCTGCAGACGGAAGCCGGTCAGTTTTGCCAGTTCATCGGTAAAGTAGCGGATGTCTGTTTCATCATTCAGGGTGGCAATCATCGCCTGCATCTTTTCCGCCAGTTCCTTCTTCTCCAGATAGCTTTCGAGATTGGTTCTTGCGGTATGGTACGCCAGCATGAATTCCATCCAGTGCTGTTCCTGGGATGCCAGATTCTGCAGTGCTTCCCGGCCCTGATCACGGATGATTTCATCCGGATCTTTGCCGGTGCGGTTGACGATCACACTGACCTCAGCTCCGGCCTTGCGGGCGAGCTGCACGGCCCTGACGGTAGCGGCCTGCCCTGCTTCATCGCCGTCATAGCAGAAGACAATGCGGGCAGCCAGTCCTTTCAGCAGACTGATCTGTTTCGCTGTACATGCCGTTCCCAGC
This sequence comes from Bulleidia sp., assembly GCA_045543875.1. GTDB lineage: Bacteria > Bacillota_I > Bacilli_A > Erysipelotrichales > Erysipelotrichaceae > Bulleidia. The sequence goes on along the minus strand of JAZPXY010000041.1, from coordinate 42,860 downwards.
GTGCAGACAACGTTTTCAACGCCGGCCCGCCAGAAGGCAATGACATCGGTGACCCCTTCGCAGACCAGAACGCTGCCGGCCTTGCGGGCGGCGGTCCTGGCACGATGGGCGTTATAGACGATATCTCCCTTGGTGAAGATATCGGTTTCATTGGTGTTGATATACTTGGACGGGTTATTGGGATCCATGGAGCGGGCACTGAAGCCGATCGGATTTCCGTAGCTGTCATGGATCGGAAAGGTAATGCGGTCACTGAAGACATCATGCATGCCGGACGGCGTTGATCTGGCAACGTTGGCACTGACCAGATCCCGGTCTTCGTATCCCTTTGCATGCAGGAAGCGGTACAGGACATCGCCGCCGGGATGCCAGCCGATCTCAAATGTTTTCAGAACGGCATCATCCAGCCCTCTTTTTTTCAGATATTCCCGGGCGGTGCTCCCTTCGCTGTTTTCCAGCTGATAGGCCGTATAGCGGATCGTTTCGCTGAGCACTGTGTACAGGGCTTCCTTATGGGGATCCTTCGGCTTCTGGTAGCTGTCGGGCTGTACCGACAGCGGATAGCCGATCAGCGAGGCAACTCTGCCGACAGCTTCCGGAAATGACACCTTTTCATAATTCTGAACGAAGGTGAAGACATTGCCGCCGTTGCCGCAGACAAAGCATTTGTAGATCTGCCGGTCCGGAGAAATGGAAAGAGACGGCGAGTGATCGTCGTGGAACGGACAGACCGCGGCATATGACCTGCCCTTGCGCTGGATCTGGAGATAATGTCCGATCACATCCACAATGTCGGCCTGACTTCTGACTCTGTCTATGTCTTCCTGCGAGATTCTTGCCATCTTATCCTTTCAGTATCAGAAACGAATTTCTTTCAGAATGCGGGAACGCACTTCGTCGACGCTGAGACGTTCCTGTTCCATGGAATCACGGAAACGGATGGTGACGGTGCCGTCAGCCATTGTCTGATCATCCACGGTAATGCAGTACGGTGTGCCGATTTCATCCTGACGGCGGTAGCGCTTGCCGATGGAGCCGGCTTCATCATACTGAACCGAGAAGTCACAGGCGAGATCACGGTAGATCTCCTGTGCCTTTTCGCTGTGATCCCTTTTCTTCAGCGGCAGGATCGCGGCCTTGATCGGAGCCAGGATCGGAGAGAAGCGCATGACAACACGCTTGTCGCCGCCGGCCAGTTCTTCCTCATCATAGGCATCCGTGAAGAACATGAAGAACAGACGTTCGACACCGACAGCCGGTTCAACGACATACGGAATGTATTTCTCGTTGGTTGTCGGGTCAAGATATGTCATATCCTTGCCGGATGTATTCTGGTGCTGGGTCAGGTCATAGTCGGTTCTGTCGGCAATGCCCCACAGTTCACCCCAGCCCCACGGGAATTTATATTCGATATCGGTTGTGCCCTTGGAATAGAAGCTCAGTTCTTCCTTTTCATGATCGCGGAAGCGCAGGTTTTCCGGATTGCCGCCGAGCGACAGGATCCAGTCCATGCAGAACTGACGCCAGTACGGGAACCAGTGATCATCCTCACCCGGCTTGCAGAAGAATTCCATTTCCATCTGCTCGAACTCTCTGGTGCGGAAGATGAAGTTGCCCGGTGTGATTTCGTTGCGGAAGGATTTGCCGATCTGGCCGATGCCGAAGGGCAGCTTCTTGCGGTAGGCACGCTGGACATTCTTGAAATCAACAAACATGCCCTGGGCTGTTTCCGGACGCAGGTAAATTGTGCTCTTGGAATCTTCCAGTGTTCCCTGGAAGGTCTTGAACATCAGATTGAACTGGCGGATTGGCGTGAAGTCATGCTTGCCGCAGTCCGGGCAGGGAATATTGTTTTCACGGATAAAGTTTTCCATCTGTTCGTTTGACCAGCCTTCGCATGTAACCTTGCCTTCGGACCAGTTTTCAATCAGCTGGTCGGCACGGTGGCGGGTCTTGCACTGACGGCAGTCCATCAGCGGATCAGAGAATCCCTTCAGATGACCGGAAGCTTCCCATACCTTCGGATTCATCAGAATGGCAGCCTGGATCTCAACGTTGTTGGGATCTTCCTGAATGAACTTCTTCTGCCAGGCTCTCTTGATATTATCCTTCAGCAGGACACCGTACGGACCGAAGTCCCATGTATTGCTGAGACCGCCGTAAATTTCGGATCCCTGGAATACGAAACCGGTGTTTTTTGCATGTGAAACAATCAGATCAAATGTCTTATCCATGTATAACCTCCATATTTATCCCATCATAATCTTACGTAGTATAGCACTTTAAGAATGGCGGTTCAATGGTCAAAAAGCCTGTTATAGAAGGAAAATGAGCGGATCTCGATGCCGGCGTGCTGCTGCAGGACAGCAATCAGATCCTGCAGTTCGGCATGGAAGCTTTCGCCGGTTCCGGCCGCTGCTTCATAATGTTTCATGCCGGCCTTCACTGCCAGCCGCAGCCGTTTCAGATCCAGGGCAGAGCGCAGCGGCACATTCAGGTGCCGGGCACAGTCTTCACAGAGGAAGCCGCCCTCCCGGGCACTGAAGGCAGAAACCTTCAGGCTGCCGCAGCGAACACACTCATCGACGTCGGGAAGAATGCCGAAAAGATCCATCATTTCCGAAAGGTAGCCGCACAGAACCAGATCCGGATCCTTTCTTTCATTCAGCATCGTCAGACAGGCCGCCAGCAGTTCATATTTTTCCGCAGCCGCCTCTTCTTCCGTCCCCGGCAGTGACATGACATCGGCACTTTCACAGGCTGCCGATGCGGCTGCCGAAAGGGTCAGGTCTTCGTGCAGGATGCGGAAGAGATTTCTGGTGCGGGCTGTTTTCAGGCGGAACATGGTCTTGTCCGGCCGGTAGTCAAACTGAATGTCGGCAACCGTACAGGGCATGATGGCACCGGCATTCTTTGACTTCATCTTCCGGGCCCCGGACGCAACAAAAGACAGCTTGCCGTATTCTTCTGTCAGAACGCTGATGATCACGTCTGCTTCACGGTAATCTGTCTGTTTGAGTATGATTCCGGTAACCGTATCATTCATTAATAGTCTTCACTCCCGGATATGCCGTATCCGTATTCGGTAATGCGGGCATCGCGTGAGCGCCATTCATCCTCGACCCGTACGAACAGTTCCAGGAATACCTTGCGGTCCAGAAGCTTTTCCAGATCTTCCCGGGCCATAGAACCGATCCGCTTCAGCATCGCCCCCTGCTTTCCGATCATGATGCCCTTCTGTGATTTCTTTTCGACAAGGATCGTGGCCTGAATATAGCAGGCATTTTTGCGGAATTCCTTGTTGTCGATCTTGACCGCTGCCGCATGCGGAACTTCTTCCTGGGTGCATTCCAGCACCTTTTCGCGGATCAGTTCGGCAATGCGGAAGTTTTCTGCGCCGTCGCTGATGATTTCCGGCGGATAGAGATAATCCCCTTCCGGCAGATACTTCTTGGTTGTTTCAATCAGATCGTCAAGCTTTCTGTCAAACTTGGCGGACAAAGGAAAATATTCGGCAAAGTCAAAGCGCTGCTGCCAGCTCTGCAGGCTGCGGATGACTTTCTTTTCATCCATTCTGTCGACCTTGTTGAGGATCAGGAATACCGGCAGGCCGGCATTCTTTACAACATTGAGCACATATTCATCGCCCTTGCCGAACGGCACCGATCCGTCAACGACAAGATAGATCAGATCAACACCCTGAATGACATCTGCCGCCTGCTTGTTCATGCGGGCTTCCAGGCGGTACTTCGCCTTGTGAATGCCGGGCGTGTCGGTAAAGATGATCTGGCTGTCTTCATCGGTGCGGATGCCGCGGATCTCGGAACGGGTTGTCTGCGGCTTGGCCGATACGATGGCGATCTTCTCTCTGACGAGGGCATTGATGAGGGTGCTTTTGCCGGCATTGGGACGGCCGGCCAGGGCTACAAATCCGCTTCTCATCGCCGTACGTCTTCCTCACTGAACTGCATCGGCAGCAGTTCATCAATGTCGGTATCCTTTTCTTCCCTGCCGTTGGAAAGATAGATCGGCGTATGATGATCGATCAGCTCGCACAGCACCTGGCGGCAGATGCCGCACGGGGCGGCAATGCGCTCGCCGTCGGATACGATGGCCAGAGCCTTGATCCGGTTTTTATGATAGCCGTTGGAATAGGCAGAAAACACGGCACTGCGTTCGGCACAGTTGGTTGCACCGAAGGATGCATTTTCAATATTGGCACCGAGGAATACCTTGCCGTCATCGGTCAGCACGGCGGCGCCGACGTGGTACAGGGAATACGGTGCATAGGCATTGTTCATAGCCCGGAAGGCTTCCCGGATCAGTTCTTCTCTGCTGAGCATATTTATTTAACCTCCGATATTGGAAAACAGGACGACCATGGCCGTAACAAAGGCAGTAATGGAGGCTGCCAGCACGGCGCCGGCCGCAAGATCCTTGATCTCCCTGATTTTGGTATTGTACTCTGTGGAATAAAGATCACACAGTTTCTCAATGCATGTATTGAGGATCTCGGTGCTGATGACCATGCCGATGCAGATGATCACCGCTGTCCATTCCCCGGCACTCAGGCGCAGGACAAAAGCTGCGCATACTGCGCATGCGGCAAGAATATACTGAATCAGAATGGCATGATGCCCCATGCCCTTGAAAAGGCCGCGGAAGGCATCGGAAAACTTTTTCTTCATTTCCGCTTTACGAGCGGATCAAGGATCTGATCCTGCAGGCGGTTCATGACCTTCTCGTCCTCCGGTGTCATATGATCATAGCCAAGGCAGTGCAGCAGGCCGTGGGTAAACAGGAATCCGACTTCACGCTCATAGGAGTGGCCGTATTCACGGGCCTGGCGGCGGGCATAGTCAATATTGATGAAAATATCTCCGAGATCTTTTTCCTCTTCGGCGATCATCGCATCCATGCCGTCGCGCACGGCAAAGGAAATGACATCTGTCGGACGGTCAATGCCGCGGTAGTCACGGTTGATCCGGTGAATGGTGACAGATCTCACAAAGGTAACACTGATTTCATGATCATCAGGCAGCGCCAGCACCTGTTCGGCGGAAGCGGCAATTTTGCGGAAGAAGCTCTTCCAGCGGGCAATATCCTCATTTGTTCGGTTGATGTATGTAATTTCCATGCTTTTATTATATCTGTTCATACAAAAAAAGGAATTCCGAAGAATTCCCCTTTTCTCTCTGTCAGTACTGCCTTACCTTCTTCGGCCCGGCAGATTCTGTTCTTCCTGACTGTAGCGTTCAATGATCTTCTGCACCAGCGGATGTCTGACCACATCATCGGCGGTCAGTTCGAGAACGGCAATGTCCCGCATGCCCTGAAGGATGCGGGCAGCTTCGACCAGACCGCTCGGGGTATTGCTGCTGAGGTCGATCTGGGTAATATCACCGGTAATAACCATCCGGGAATGAAAGCCAAGTCTGGTCAGAAACATTTTCATCTGTGACGTCGTTGTATTCTGGGCTTCATCGAGGATGACATAGGCATCATTCAGGGTGCGGCCGCGCATATAGGCAAGCGGTGCAACTTCAATCGTTCCCCGCTCCATCAGTTTCTCTGTCTGTTCCGTCCCCAGCATGTCATGCAGGGCATCGTACAGCGGTGTCAGATAGGGATCCACCTTTTCCTTCAGGTCACCGGGCAGAAAGCCGAGATTCTCGCCTGCCTCCACAGCCGGACGGGTCAGGACGATCCGCTTGACGTCGCCTTTTTTCAGAGCCGTTACGGCCCGGACAACAGCCAGATAGGTCTTTCCGGTTCCGGCCGGACCGACGGCAAAGACAATGGCATTGTCTTCCATAGCCTTCACAAATGCCAGCTGGCCGCGGGTCTTGGGGGCAATTGCCTTGCCGGACATGGTGCGGCCGATCACCTGCTTTGTCATTTCTTCATAATCGACTTCTTCATTCTTCTCGATCTGGCGGTAGGCATAGATGACATCCTGATCCAGCACCGGCCGGTTTCTGCGGACCAGCTGCAGCAGTGCCGTCAGCACCCGGCGGATCGTTTCCGCCTCGGATTCATCCGCTCCCGGAACGATAAACATTCCGTCCCGATAGGAGATTTCCTTTCCGCAGCATTCGCTGAGAATGCGCAGATTCCTGTCAGACGATCCGCTCAGGCTCATCGCTTCCGCTTCCGAGAGATCATCCAGAGAAAATTTTCTGATTTCTTTCAATTCACAAACCTCTTTCCGAACTGGTCATCAGTATTGCACTGATTCATTACCCAAATTGTAAATCCCTTTGAACAAACCGTAAAGGTTTACGAAAAAAGCCTGCACACTGCTGCACAGGCTTTTCATGTCAGTTCCATCTGACGTACATTTCAAAATGCCACTGCGTTTCGCTGAGCGGATAGGCAGCCGCTACACCGAGGTAATTGTTCGGGTTGGTGGTTCTGTCATTCAGGTAGGAGAAGCTGACGGCACAGCCCGGATAGGATGCACTCATATAGCTTTCTGCCTGGGAAGCTTCACTGAAGATCATCGGCACACTCGCCGGACAGACTGCCTGCGGTTCCGGCTCCGGTTCTGGTTCCGGTTCCGGTATCGGTTCCGGCTGCGGCTCAGGCTGCGGTTCCGGTGCCGGCTCAGGCTGCGGCTCGGGATCCGGCACATGCGGGGTTGCCGGAGCTGTTTCCGGGGTCGTTGTTTCTGCGGCTGGCGGTGATGCGGAAGCCGGGGCAGAAGCAGGTGCCGCTGCCGCTGTTTCTTCCTGGCTCTGGGCTGCCGGTGTGCTTTCCGCTGCGGAAGTTTCCGGATAGCTCATGACGCTGACGGTTACGGAAATGCTGTCGCCGGTATGGAGAATGGTGCCGGCGGTTTCCGAAACACGGAGAATGGTGCCGTCCGGAACACTGCCGTTTTCTTCGTATTCCACCTGCAGCGTAATGCGGTTTTCATCCGCCCAGGCCCTGATATTGTTCAGGGAATAGCTGGACAGATCCGGGACCGTGACTTCCTGATGGACATGGGTGACAAGCGTGATGCGGACTCTTGCCGAGCGCTTCAGCTTGCTGCCGGCAACCGGATCGGAAGCGATGAATTCCCCTTCTTTCCGGCTGTCTTCGGTATATTCATAGGTATATGCAACACTCTGGAACTTGTGGTCATCAAACCATTTGATGATTTCCTTTTCCGTTTTGCCGGCAAAGTCCGGCATGGTAAATTCAACATTCGGATCGGCTCCCTTAGACAGGGTCACCTGCAGCTTATCATCCTCTTCCAGCTTTCCGCCGCCGTCGGGATCCTGGTCGATGACAATGCCGTTTTCAGCATTTTCATCATAGCGGGCCAGGAACGTCATCCGCTCACTGCTGATTCTGTTTTCTTCGGCCCACTGTTCGACTTCTGCCTTGGTGCTGCCGGTAAAATCGGGTATCTCGCTGCCGCGGTTTTGATTCATCAGCATCCAGCCGCCGATGGCTGCCGCTGCTGCAGTTGCCGTGATCAGGGAACTGATCAGTATCTTGTTCATCTTCATCGTTGCTGCCTCACTCGATCTCCAGAAGGAATCGTCTTCTGGTACTGGATGTCCGCAGTACACAGGTCCGTCCGTCAAACGTATCTGTCTGATGGTAATCCTGCAGACTGTACAGTTCGAACAGATCGTGATATTCGTCGGTGTCCATGGCAAGATAGACACGGTATTCGCCGTTGGGAAGTTCACTCAGATCAGCTTCCAGGCGGAAGGAAGCGCGGCTGAGGTCATTGTCAAGACCAAGGAAAGCCGCGAAATCATAATCGCTGTTTCTTGTTTCACCTTCATACGGGCCAAAGACAGTGCCGCTCTGATCCTGCAGATACAGCTGATAGCGGGTGTCGCTGGCTGCACCGTGATCAGCACCGTGCATGAAGGCATAGCCGTCAAGTGACAGTCTGCCGCCGGCTGCCGTGAATTCGTTGAAGCCGAAGCGGGAAATCATCTTTGAAGGCCGGCTGACATCGCTGAAGTCCAGACTCTGGTACGATACAGAGATTTCAAGCCGGTAATTGGACAGGGAATTGGCAAAGAAATGCACTTCCTGACCGATCTCGTTGACAACCGAGAAGTCGGGATCCTTTGTCGTAAAGATCGCACCTTCGCCGATACGGCCGCTGTTGTTGGTGCGGATCCGCAGATAGTAGTCTCCCTCCGGAATCTTCATCAAAGGAATTTTAGCTTCAAAGCCGACTGCTTCATAATTGATGCGGCCGCCTTTCATCAGCTGATCGTAATCTGTGGTTTCAGCCCCAAGCGAGATTTCTTCATTGGTTTCGGTATTGACCAGCAGGAGCGTATGGGCAACACTGCCGTTCATTTCCGCATCCTGACCGACAAAGAATGCCATGCCTTTCAGTTCAATTTCATTGTTTTCATTCAGAACTGCCGAATCCATGCCTCTCAGCAGATTGGCATCATCAACCGGCAGTACATAATTGCCTTCATCATCCGTCTTCTGGCTGACTTCGGCACTGACCGGATCGGCCGGCACCGGTGTGCTTTCACCCGCTTCCGGCTTTGTCTTTTCTGTTTCCGGAACAGATTCCGCCGGTGCAGGTTCGTTTTCCTTCGATTCTGTCTGTTCCTGCGGAGCAGGCTCAGCCGGTGTTTCTTCTTTGAGAGGATCGGCAGCACAGGCATTTCCTTCCAGATGCTCGCCTTCGCCGCAGGTAATCGGACTGACTTCCAGGCGCACAAATTTCTGATCATCAAGCACAAAGTGATAGAGCTTGCCGTTGAGCTTTACATCTTCCGGCACCGTATCGGTGCTGATATAGAACCAGCTGCTGTATTCGCTGTACCTGCTGTAGGCATAGGTTGTGCGCAGGTAGTAGATACCAGGTTCAAGTGCCGAGAGATCGGCAGATTCTGCGGTCCATCTGACAGCATCCTTTCCTTCCGTGCTGACGGCAGTATTCAGAGTCATGACGGGTGTGAAGCTGCGGTCTACAAGTTCGTTGGTGACAGTGATCTGATTGTCTTCGGTGACATAGATGCCGGGGCGGTAGGATTCACCGCTGTAGCTGATTGTATTTTCCGGCATTGCCAGCTGTCCGGCTGATTCTGTCTTGGGTCCGCTCGGAACGGTTCCGGCATTGACGGATTCAGATACAATGGCCAGATCGGTGCGGCGCCAGTAGCCGACGCTGCCCTCCCAGTCATAGCTGCGGGCATCCGCGGCCGAGAGAACACGCCAGATCTTTCCGCCGATGATATTGTTGGTGCACTGGGTTTTATACCAGTCCCCCTTCTCGCCCAGAATCACAACCATCGGATAGGACTGATAGGTTCTGTTTGCGGAAGAGAGGTCATAGTCTCTGGAGCCGCTGGCATCAAAGGATGCATAGGCACCGAGGCTTCTGACATAGCCGAGTGTTTCCCGGTTCATGTCGGTCAGTTCGCCGCTGTAATTGCAGGAAGCCTTGTCAATGCGGTAGGCAATGGCTGCGATTTCCAGGCCCCAGTAAACGGCTGAGCAGTATTTGACATTGAAGCCGTTGCCCTTGTTGCCGAGCATTGAGCCGTAGAAGCGCCAGTCATCCATATCGAGATAGCCGGCAAGATTGGTAGCCATCTGGCTCATGATGCCGTCCCGTACACTGCTGTAGGAAGAAGCCTGGCTGATATCGGAGTCATATGCCTTCCAGCCGAAGAAGTTGTTTTTTGTCTGGGCGATCTGACTGGTGCCGTAGCCTGATTCCAGGCATGCCATGGCATAGGTCAGAAGCGCGTTGACGCCATACTGATTCTGGCCGTCGATAAAGGCCTGGGCATTGCCGCGCAGCTTAGAGGATCCGGAGATATTGTTGTCATTCAGATATTTCTCATAGGCTGATGCGGGAATGGCAGATCGCGAACGCAGCGGCAGGAACTGATAGTAGATGAAATACTCACCGGCATAATCATGAAACGACATGTCAAAGTAATAGTGAATGCCGTCATTGCTGTAATAGGTCCGTCCGGTTTCCATCCAGGAAGCGGCCGGAAGCACGGTATTGGAAGAGATGATTTCCGGACTTCCGTCAGCTGCAGATGAGTAGCCGTAATAGGCCGTAAACAGCATGTCCTTGTAGCCGCCGTTCTGGAAGACCTCAAAGGTATTCATCGCCGGCCGCAGCCAGTATGGCTGTTCTGGTGTACTGTAATAGGTTTCGCTGCCGCCCATCAGGACCGGCAGGTTTTCTCGGAAAAAGCGGACCGGCACAAGATCACAATCCTTCAGACTGACAAAGCCCTCAAACCCGTTGATGTTCACGCGTACGCTTCCTTCGCCGTGGCCGTTGTAGGAAATCGTATCGAAATACTGCGCCGGCACATGCTGATAGGAATAGGTTGTCGCCCCCGAAGCGCTGAGATCGGAACGGGAGTAATAATACATCATCGTGGTTCCGTCCCGGAAAGGATAGGCATAGGCAATACCGGTGTTCATGGCGATGATCTTCGTCTGCGAATAGCTTTCGGCATGACGAACAACACCGTCGTCTGACAGTGTCTTCATTGCCGCAAGGGCAGAGGAATAATCATTATAGCACCCGACTTTATCGAATCCGCCGGTACTGTTTACGTTATCGACTTCGTACGCCGAACAGGCCATGGGATACTGGCCTTTGTCTTCTTTTGCTTCTACTGTCAGCATGCTCTTCCGCGCAACAGGAAGAACTGTACTGCATAACGACAGTACAAGCAGAAGTCTATGGATTATTTTCATTACTATATGTCCCCTATTCAAGGTTAACGTTTACTGTGATCCATGTATCGCTGTCCTGCAGTTTCAGGTTCAGCGTGCCGCTGAAATCGATCTCATCTTCAGGAAAGCCGTAGACTTCAAAGAACAGATAGCCTGTCTCGCGGTCACGGATCGGATGAGCGATCATATTGGCAAGCTTTGAGGAGCGGATTTCAGAAGCCAGGGCGCGGATCGTTTCCGTGCTTCCGTAGGGTACGAATTCTGCCGATTCGACAGTGACTGTGTCTCCCCACAGGGATACGGCTTCCACCTGCATGGCGAAAACTCTCTCATAGGTCGGAATCGGGTACGGCGTTTCGCTGCCGTCCTCATTGACCGTAAAGAAACGTTCGCCGCTCATGTCACGGGCTGCACTGACTTTCATCTGATACGTCCGGCCATCGGTAATGACATCTTCATCCGCATAATAAAGGGATGACGCATCACTGACAGCGTCTTCGCTCAGCTCAAATACCATATCGTCCGGATTGCCGAAATCGCAGTACAGGGAAACGGTCTCTGCCTCAGGATTTCTGACCGGAATAAAGATATTGGCATCGTACTCGTCTTTCTGACTGACCAGCGAGAACCACACGTTCTGGCGGCCGAGGTAGTACGAATGTTCCTCGAGACGGGCAACATATTCATCCGTTTCGTCAAGGCTGATGCCTTCACTGGTGGTGAAATGCCCGAGTGAAATATTGGTTGGCTTTCCTGCCGTGATGTGAAGCCGGGCAATGACAAAAACAAAATCCAGATCATTCAGGCGATACGTGTCATAGGACACCAGTGAAACGCGGACACTGTCAAGATCGTCTGTCTGTTCCGGTTTGGTCTGACTGCCCTGTCCGTTCATGACAGGCTGATGTACAGTTTCTTCTTCGCCTTTTGGGAAGAATAACCTGGCGGTGAAATAGCCTCCGATCAGGAATGTCAGCAAAAGAATAATGATGGTTATTAATTTGCCGGCACTGTGTTTCTCCTTTTTCAAATGCTATCCTCCTAATTTAATATTATGAAGCAATCAATTTTTTCCTGCAACGGCTTTTCAGAAAAAAACGATCTGTTTTGCAGACCGTTTTCAGAACTTCATTTTGTTTTTCTTTGCCAGAGCCTGGAAGCGCGGGTCATTCATCATCCGCTGCATGTCCTGGTTCTGATTCATCATCTTTTCCAGGGATGCTTCATCGAAGCTGCCGTTCTTCTGTATGGAACCGAGTCTGTCCATCGTCTTCTTGACCTTGCTGAACTGGTTGATCAGCTTGTTGACTTCATTGACGCTGGTGCCGCTGCCGGCTGCCACCCTCTTTTTCATGGTGCCGCGCATCTTTTCCGGATGTGCCCTTTCATAAGGTGTCATGGACTGAATGATCGCCTTGACATGCTTCATGGCATTTCCGGCCTGGACATCATCGATCATGCCGGCGTACTGGTTCATGCCCGGCAGCATCTTCATGATGCCGCCCAGCGGACCGAGTTTCTGGATCTGTTCGAACTGCTTCAGCATGTCATCCATCGTGAACTGGCCGTTCATCATCCGCTCGGCCATCTTCTCGGCTTCTTCCATGTCCATCTTTTCCTGGGCCTTTTCGACCAGGGAGACGACATCGCCCATGCCGAGAATGCGGTCAGCCATACGGTCGGGATGGAAGGCTCCCATATCTTCAAGCTTTTCGCCTTCACCGACAAACTTGACCGGCACACCGGTGATCTTCTTGACGGAGAGAACACCGCCGCCGCGGGAATCACCGTCGAACTTGGTTACGATCAGACCGGTCAAAGGCAGTACCTCACTGAAGGCCTGGGCAACATTGACAATATCCTGACCGGTCATGGCATCGACGGTCAGAAGGATTTCATCCGGATGTACATTGGCATTGATGACCTGCAGTTCCTCCATCAGTTCTTCATCGATGTGCAGACGTCCTGCGGTATCGATAAAGACTGTGTCATAGCCGTTTTCTTCGGCATAGATCATGCCGCGGCCGACGGTTTCCTTGGCGCTCTTTTCCGGTCCCAAAGTAAAGACATCCACGCCGATCTCGCGGCCCAGTGTCTGCAGCTGTTCGATGGCAGCCGGACGGATGACGTCGGCAGCAATCATCAGGCTGTGACGGTTAAACTTTTCCTTGGCGATCTTGGCAATCTTGGCAGCACTGGTTGTTTTACCGGTACCCTGAAGACCTACCAGCATGATCACGGTCATGCCTTCTTCCTTATAGTGGATGCCGCCTTCCTCATTGCCGAGGAGTTCGATGATCTGGTCGTGAACGATCTTGACAAGCTGCTGGCCCGGCTCAACGCTGTTGAGAACGTCTTCGCCTCTCGCCTTTTCCCGGATTTCTTCCAGGAACTGCTTGACGATACGGTAGTTTACATCTGCTTCCAGAAGGGCAAGACGCACTTCCTTCAGCATATCTTCCATGTTTGCGTCAGTCAGTGTGCCTTTTCCGGCCACATTGCGCATCGCATGGCTCAGTCTTTCGCTTAATGAATCAAATGCCATATTATTATCCTCACCGGCATTATTCTATCATACTATCGGCGTATTTCTAAACAGAAGAAAAGAAGCCGGTTATCCGGCTCCTTCAGCATGGGAAGGTCAGCTCGTGTGGGGGACATAGCTGACTTTTTCGGCAAAAATCTCGCAGTTATACCAGGTCCTTCCGTCATTTTCATGCGGTGTTGACTGCATGCGTCCTCTGACGGCAACGATACTGCCGGGTTCGCACATCTGCGCGCACTCTTCGGCGATGCCGCGCCATAGGACAATACGGAAGGTATCAGTGCCAAGGCTGCCGTCTTCATTGCGGAACGGACGGTCGGTTTCCAGCAGTAATGTTGCCATTGACGTTCCTTTTGCCGTCAGTGTCACTTCCGGTTTTTCCTTGACTCTTCCAACGAGTACACAGCTTGTTAACATGTATCATTTCCTCCTGACGGCTACATTGTCATCCTTTCCGGCAGAGGCCGCAAACTGCCGTATCCGGACTCTTCCATAAAAAAAGACAGATACGCCTGTGCATATCTGCCCCTGTCTGTCATTTTCTGCAAGTTTGCTACTTCAGATGGAAAAAGGCCTTGAGTTTCTGCTTGCGGGCGACTGCCGCCTGCGCCTTCTTGACATCCCCCACCCATTTGCAGGAGGTTCCGCAGGAAGAACAGCTGCCGCTGCACTCCTCGATACCGTTTTTCATCAGATAGTGAATATCCAGCCAGCAGACACCGACAATAACGATCAGAATGATCCATGAGGCAAGATTCATATTGCGACCTCTCTTTCGTTATCATCATAATCAAACAGAAGACAATGTCAATTAGTATACATTAACCAGGAACAGAAAAAGGAACATTTCTGTTCCTTTCTGAATCATCATTTTTCCGGCTTGATATATACTTCGCGCGGCTTGGATCCCTGGGCGGGACCGATGACACCGTCTGCCTCGAGGGCGTCAATGACACGGGCGGCACGGTTGTAGCCGATGCCGAAGCGTCTCTGCAGCAGCGAAGTCGATGCCTTCTGGGCTTCGATGACATATTCGCGGATTTCCTGGAACATCGGATCATCATTGACGGAAACCATTCCGCCGTTTCCTTCCACGCCTTCCAGCATGATGAAGTGATCGTCATATTCCGGCCTGGCCCGCTTCTTGACATCGTCGGTGATCTGCTTGACTTCAGCGTCGGTGACAAATACACCCTGGACACGCTGGGCGGCACTCTGGCCGATCGGCATGTACAGCATGTCACCGTTGCCGAGCAGACGTTCGGCACCGATATGGTCAAGGATCGTACGCGAGTCAATGCCGCTGGAAACGGCAAAGGCGATACGGGACGGGATGTTGGCCTTGATGATGCCGGTGATGACATCGGTCGAAGGTCTCTGGGTGGCAACGATCAGATGAATGCCGGCGGCACGGGCCAGCTGGGTGATTCTCTGAATCGAGGATTCCACCTCCTTGCCGGCAACTGACATCAGGTCGGCAAGCTCATCGATGATGACAACGATATAGGGCATCGGCTTGGGAGCCGGTGAACCGTCTTCATTGGGACGGCCGCCCTGGGCCTTGACCCTTTCGTTGTAGACTTCAATATTTCTGACGCCGCAGGCAGCGAAAACATTGTAGCGCTCATCCATCATCTGCACGATGACCTTCAGGGCATTGCTGGCCTGGGTGGCATCATTGATGACCGGACCGATCAGGTGCGGCACATCATGGTACGGCGTGAATTCAACCTTCTTCGGGTCAACCAGCAGAAGCTTGACTTCATCCGGCTTGGTCCGCAGCAGCAGCGACGTAATGATCGCATTCATACAGACAGATTTACCGGAACCGGTGGCACCGGCAATCAGCAGGTGCGGCATCTTGTCAAGCCGGCAGGTCACAGTCTGGCCGAGCAGATCCTTGCCGACAACGAACAGCAGCTTGTTCTGGTTTTCCTTCTGGGAAAGATTGCGGAACAGTTCCCGCATCTTGACGGGCGTGGATTTCACGTTCGGGATTTCGACACCGACAGCATTGCGGCCGGGAATCGGCGCTTCGATACGGACATCCCTGGCAGCCAGCTGCATCTTGATGTTGTCGGTCAGGCCGATGATCTTGGATACCTTGACGTTGACGTCAGGACGGATCTCAAACTGTGTGACAGAGGGACCGATATGGGTATCGATCAGTTCTGCCTCGATATCAAAATTGCGCAGGATCGAGATCAGCAGCTGCCCCTTCTCACGGGCAGCAGCTTCGTTCTCAGAGTTGGCAGAGGTTCTCTGCACTTCTTCAAGCAGCCGGTAAGGATTCGGTGTCTTGTAGTTCTTGAACGGATCGCGCTTCTTCTTTTCCGGTGCTTCGGAAGCTGCCGGCCGGGATTCCGGTTCTTCCCTGCGGGCAGGCGCCGGCGTGATGACTTCTTCTTCCTCTTCTTCCGGCATCAGTTCATCGACATCGATCGTGCTCTGTTCATAGTCCGGATAGGCCGGTTCATACACCGGTTCGGGCTGCGGTTCCGGCCGGCGGGCAGCCGGGCGTCCGGAGCCGGGCGCATCCTGCAGCAGTTCATCGATATTGATGAATACGGAATCCTTGGAGGATATGGTCTGACCCGGCATATGCACGACCTGGATCTCGCGCGTCGGCTCATCCGGGGTGATATTGCGCAGTGTTGTCAGATACGGCTTGGACGTATCGATTTCCTGATGCGTCTGCATGATCGTGGTATCAGAAGGTTCTTCCCTGCCTTCCGAAGCCTTGACATCAAACTTCTTCTTTTTCTTCGCCTTTCGTTCACTGAAGAACTTCCAGATATTGAATGGTTCGCGCGGCTCTTTGGGGGCTTTTTCTTCCCGGTCAGGCACCCGGAAGAAATCGGCAAAGGCCGCAAAACTCTTCTTGTATACATCGAGGGAAACCAGCAGCAGCATCGAGATGATGAACAGCACAGCAATCAGCAGCACGGTTCCGCTGCGGCCGATCAGTGAAGAAACCAGGCCGAACAGCGCAGCACCGATAATGCCGCCGCCCATCGGATTGGTTACTTCCGGCTGGAAATAGGAACGGAAGTCAGTGAAAAAGGCACTGGCAGGAGCAAAGCCGACCGTCTTCGGATCGGTCTGGATATATGTGCACAGGATCAGCACGGCGGCGATCAGCAGAACGACCGGTGCCGGGTTCTGTCTTACGGCCGCATGCCGGCGGGTGAACAGATTGACCAGTGTCAGGGCGATGATCAGGCTGAGAATCAGCCAGTACAGTTCGCCGAAAAAGAAACGCAGAAGATTGTACATAAAAGTGCCGATGACGCCGGAACGGCTCACGGCAATGATTATGAATGCAGAAAGGATCACAATTGTGATCCATTGTCTGAGTTCCTGTGTTTGTTCACGCTTGATCTGTGCCTTGGTTTTTCTTGGCATTCATTACCTCATTAATCTGTCGTATTGATTTCAACGATTGCCGGCAGGATCATCGGTCTCTTGCCGGTCTCCCGCATGACATAGCGGCTGATCTTTTCACGGGCTTCAGCCCGGCAGCTCAGGTTGTCATAGCGGCCGTCCTTTACGGCATCGCTGATCGTTTTTTCCATGATATTGCCCACTTCCTTGACGATGTAGTCAACATCCTTCAGGTAGATGACACCGCGCGACTGGACATCCGGTCCGCCGATGATCTCCTTGGTGGCGTGGTTGATGACAATGCCGATGATGATCGCTCCGTCAGTGCTGAGGATCTCACGGTCTTTCAATATCATACCACTTTCGTCGAGTTTTTCAGATCCTGATACCAGAACATTGTCAACTGCGACCTTGTCAAAGCTGCGCTGCAGCTTGCCGTCAGTGATGACAGCCGCCTGACCATTGTCCATGACAATGATCTTATCGGCATTATACCCCATTCCGAGGGCAATATTGGCATTGGCGATCAGCTGCCGGTATTCGCCCTTGACCGGAATGTAGTATTTCGGCTTCATCAGGTAGATCATCATCTTCAGGTCTTCGATCGATGCGTGCATCGTGAAAGTGCGCTTGGAGTCAACCGTCAGGACTCTGCCGGCTTCCTTGTACAGGTCATCTTCCATGCCTGCCTCATCGCGTTCCGTGCCCGGTACGGCCGGAGATGCGATGATGATCGTATCACTCTTGCGGAATTCGATCATTTCGTCTTCCTTGGTGGCAATGCGGTGAACCTTGCGGAAAATCGAGTCACCGGTGCCGGCGATGATGACGAGTACATTTTCGATATCATTGCGGAATGATGACGGTGCTATTTCCAGTCCGGCCGGGACATGGTAGTAGCCCAGTTTGGCCATGTCTGCCATCTCATTGCGCAGTTCGGTATCATAAATCATGACCTTGCGGTTGTATTTGTTGGCCAGTTCAATGACCTCGATGACACGGTAGATATTCTGATTGAACAGAGTAATGAACATTCTGCCCTGAGAATCTTCAAGATACTGTTCGATCAGCGGTGTGATGCGGTGATGCGGGGCACTGTGCCCTTCTCTTGTCGATCCGACCGACTCGCACATCAGGGCGAGAACGCCCTCCGAGCCAAGATCGGTAACATTGGAAAGATCAAAGCGGAATGCTTCGTTCTTGGTGTCATAGTCAACGATGAATTCGCTGGAGTAGACGACAAAGCCGTCTTCGGTTTTAATGGCGACACCGAAACCGTCGGCGATCGACTGGGTGGTGCCGAAGGTGCGGATCTCAGTCTTGCCGATCTTAAATCTGGCATTGCGCATGACGCGGTGAATATTGAGGTCCTTCAGGCCCAGCTTCTTCGCTCTTCTTTCAAATGACAGAGCAGTCAGAGGCGCCATGTAGACCGGAACTTTCGGCACTTCCTGCAGAAAGCTCGGCAGACCGCGCATGACATCGTCATGTCCATGAGTGATGAATACTGCCTTGATGCGCTCACGGTTTTCTTTTAAATATGTAAAATCCGGAATGATCATTTCAACGCCGAGCTGATCTCCCTCAGGATATTTCATTCCGCATTCCATGACAAATATGTCGTCATTATTTTCGACAACATACATGTTCTTGCCGTCTTCGTCGAGACCGCCAAGGGCAAATATGCGTACGCTGCTCATATTATTATCCTCCGATAACTGTAGATTGTTTCCTATATTATACAGGATATCAGACCGCTTTGCCATCCAGAGAGAAACTGTGGCAGGCGGTGATTTCTACTTCCGCAATTTTGCCTTCCAGGCCTTCCGGGCCGGTGAAATTGACCAGCTTGTTGTGTTCGGAATAGCCGGACCAGACATTTTCGTTCTTCTTGGAGCGGCCTTCGCACAGCACCTTCAGGCGCTTTCCCAGATAGATGCTGTTGTTTGCGGCGGCATGCTGAGCCAGCTTTTCATTGAGGATCTGCAGGCGTTCCTTCTTGACTTCCATCGGCACGCCGTCTTCCATCTTTGCGGCCGGTGTCCCTTCCCTGGGGGAATAGATAAAAGAATATGCCAGATCAAATTTACAGTAGTCAACCAGATCCAGGGTATCCTGGAACTGCTCATCGGTTTCACCCGGGAAGCCGACAATCAGGTCGGTCGTAAAGGTGATATCGGGAATTTTTGCCTTCATCTCATCAACCAGTTTCCGGAAAGAATCGCCGGTATAGCCGCGGGCCATGCGGCGCAGGATCTCATCATTTCCGGACTGCACCGGCAGATGCAGGGACGGCATGATGTTCGGATACTTCTGCATGGCATCGATCGTCGTGACGCTGTAGTCACGGGGATGGGAGGTATAGAACCGGATTCTTTCGATGCCGGTTCCGGCAGCCTGTTCCAGCAGCTTTGTAAAGCCGTCTTCAATGCCCAGGTCCTTGCCGTAGGCATTGACATTCTGGCCCAGCAGGATCACTTCCTTTGCGCCGTTTTCCTTCAGCTGGACGATTTCCCGGATGATGTCCTCGCTGCTGCGGGAGCGCTCCTTGCCGCGGGTATAGGGAACAATGCAGTAGGTGCAGAACTTGTTGCAGCCATACATGATGTTGACATAGCCCTTGCAGGTGCTGGAACGCCGGACCGGCAGATCTTCAATGATCCGCCCTTCTTCGGACAGGACTTCAACGACTCTTTCATGGGAAGCTGAAACCTGGTACAGCAGATCCGGCAGCCGGTAGATGTTGTGGGTGCCGAAGATCAGATCGACCTGACGGTAGCTGTCAAGGACACGGCGGACGATGCTTTCTTCCTGGGCCATGCAGCCGCAGAGGACAATGATTCTGTCCGGATCGGCATTCTTCCACGGCTTCAGGGAGCCGATCTCGCCAAGCACCCGTTCTTCTGCCGCCTGTCTGACGGCACAGGTATTGAAGATCAGCACATCCCCTTCTTCCGGCACTTCGGTGCGGGTGTATCCCATCATTTCCATCATGCCGGCCATTGTTTCACCGTCACGGACATTGGCCTGACAGCCGTAGGTGCGGATATAGTACTTTTTCCCCTGGCCGAGGGCAGCCGCATGATCGCTCAGCTGGAACATGCCGCGGCTGATATCCGCTGCATCCCGCGTGCGCTTTCTGGCCTGAGCCTGATCGGGCAGGATATAGTTTTCTTTCTTGTTTTTCATAGGCGTTATTATATCAGTTGACGGAGCAGAAAAAAACCGACATTTTCTATCGGTTTTTTTTCGTCTTTATTATTTCTCAGCAATAGCACCAACCGGGCAAGTACCGGTGCATGCGAGACATGTAATGCAGACATCCTCATCGCACTGGGATTTTCCCTCATCGTCCAGGGACAGAGCCTGTACTGGGCAAACACCTACGCAGGCACCGCATCCGATGCAGAGTTCCTTATCAACTGTTACTGGCATTGTTACTTCCTCCTTCGATTGCATTATAATACGCTTTTGACCGCGATTCAATACAGTTCGGCAGATGTTAGACAGCCTTATTCGGGCCGCTTCTGTATGCGGGTGATGCGGATGGCACGATTGGTCTTTTCGTCTATTTCAATCAGGCAGCCGCAGATCACGACTCTTCCGCTGGCCGGCTTGTAGTATGTCGGCATGTCATCGAGAAGACGCGAGAGCACTTCACCGGTATCTCTTCCCAGCACGCTGTCATAGGGACCGCACATGCCGGTATCGGTAATGAAGGCACAGCCGTTGATGATTGTTTCATCAGCTGTCTGCACATGTGTATGAGTGCCGAGAACAGCTGTCACTTTACTGGAAAAATAGCGCGCAAAAAGTATTTTTTCACTGGTTGCTTCGCCATGCAGGTCAACGATGATGATATCTGCTTCCAGTCCTTTCATCAGTTCTTCCATAACAAGGATCGGATGAGCAGTGGAATTCATGAATGCATCGCCGAGAATATTGAGAACAGCGATCCGTTTGCCTTTGCATTCCTTTATGACACAGGAGGAACCGGCATGCAGCGGTTCCATGTTGGCCGGCCTGACCATGGCCGGACAGTCATTGATGTCACTGATGATCTCCCTCTTTGAGAAAGCGTGATTGCCAAGGGTGATTACATCAGCTCCGGCATTGATCAGCTGATTGTAGATCTTCTTGGTAATTCCTTTGCCGTGAGCGGCATTTTCACCGTTGATGATGACGAAATCCGCTGAATATTCTTTCTGCAGTGCCGGCAGATCAGACACTACAGCTTCGCGGCCGCTGCGGGCGACCACGTCTCCCAGAAATAGGATATTCATTGTAAAAAAAACCCTTCCGACAGGGTATGAAGCCCGCCCTGTCTATTCACGCCTATCATATCATGAAAAACATCTGCAGGCATATGATTCCGGAAAGAAAAAAAGAACACCGGCAGGTGTTCCTTTTTGTTATCTGGCGAGTTCCTGAACGCGGACTTCGCGGATCAGCGTGACCTTGATCTGACCCGGATATGTCAGTTCATTTTCAATGCGCTCACGGATGTCATGGGCGATCTTGACCATTGTAATATCATCGACAACTTCCGGCTTGACCAGGACTCTGACCTCACGGCCGGCCTGGATGGCAAATGCCTTTTCGACGCCGTCGAATTCACAGGCAAGCTTTTCCAGTGCCTCAAGACGGTTGATATAGCCTTCCATCGACTCGTAGCGGGCACCCGGACGGGCGGCAGAGAGTGTATCGGCAGCAGCGACCAGAACCGCGATGATGTCCTTCGGTTCGGTGTCACCGTGATGGGAAGCAATGGAATTGACGACGATCTCGTTTTCGCCGTATTTCTTGGCAACCTTGACGCCGAGGTCGACATGCGAGCCTTCCTGTTCGAAGTCAAGGGCCTTGCCGATGTCATGCAGCAGACCGGCGCGCTTTGCCAAGGCCTGGTTCAGACCCAGTTCAGCAGCCATCATGCCGGCAAATGTTGCGACTTCCATCGAATGTTCCAGACCGTTCTGGCCATAGCTGTAACGGAAGCGCAGGCGGCCGAGCAGACGGATCAGTTCCTTGTTCATGCGGCCGATGCCAAGCTTGAAGATGGCATCATTGCCGATCTTGAAGATTGTATCTTCCAGTTCCTTTGTAACCTTTTCAACAACTTCCTCGATACGTCCCGGCTGAATGCGGCCGTCCTTCATGAGAATTTCAAGGGACTGGCGGGCAATCTCGCGGCGGATCGGATCAAAACAGGACACGGTGATGATGTCTGGTGTATCGTCAATGATCAGATCGACACCAGTTGCCTGTTCAATGGCCTTGATGTTGCGGCCTTCACGGCCGATGATGCGTCCCTTCATCTCTTCGGAAGGCAGTGTTACGGTCGCAACCGTACGTTCAATTGTCTCTTCCTGGGAATATCTCTGAATGGCCAGAGAAATGATGTTGCGGGCATTTTCGGCTGCCTTGGTTTCGGCTTCTTCCTGCTGTTCATGAAGATAGGCGGCAATTTCCTTTTCCGTCCTCTTCTCAACGATCTCCATGAGTTCCTTTTTTGCGTCCTCCTGGGACATGTTGGCAACTCTTTCAAGAACTGTGACTTCTTCGTTGATCTTCTGTCTGAGTTCTTCCTCCATTTTGCTGAGATTTGCAAGTTTGGAATCAGCAAGCTTTTCCTTCTCGCTGACTTTCTTTTCTTTTGATACCAGATTCTCTTCACGGAAATTCAGGCTGTCCTCGCGGCGAACGAGCTTGTTTTCAGTCTGCTGAATCTTGTCACGCTGACTTTTGATTTCCTTTTCAGCCTGAAGTTTCATTTCGTAAACCTGCTGTTTACCGTCAAGACTTGCCTGACGGATCGTGGTTTCCGCTTTTGAATTTGCTTCATCAAGAATATCCTGGGACTTTTCCTTGGCACGGTCCAGACCCATTTTGCCTGCAATCAGCATGATCACGATGCCGACTGCAACACCTACAATACCAGCGAACAGAGCGAAAATCGAATTTGGCATAATTTTCCTCCCTATTTCGTTGACTGAGTCAGATGAAATAACTCACCCGATTATTATATCTGTTTCACCATTTTTTCACAAGCACACATCTGAACGAATATAAAATGAAAAGACAGCTCACAGCGAGCTGTCATGTTTCTTCAGTTCATCCCAGTCAATCGTCCGGCCGTGATCAAAATACAGACTGTCTTCTTCACTGATCTTCCGTACCGGCCGGCATGGCACGCCCATGGCCACAACCCCTTCCGGAATATCGCGGCTGACTACCGAACCGGCGCCGATGACACTGCCGGCACCGATATGCACGCCCGGCAGCACCGTCACATTGGCACCGATCCAGACATTGTCCTCAATGACGATATCAAGGGCATACTGATAGCCGCGGCTGCGCAGCTTCGGATCGATCGTATGATTGGCCGTTGTCAGAACAACATGCGGTCCGAACATGACATTGTTTCCGACATGGATATTCGCATCATCGACACAGGTCAGTCCGAAGTTGGCATACACATTGTCCTTCAGATACAGATGCCGTCCGCCCCAGTTGGCATAGAACGGCGGTTCCAGATGACAGCCGCTGCCGCATGATCCAAGCATCTCTTTCAGCAGCTTGCGGCGTTTTTCACTCTCCAGCGGACCGCAGGCATTGTATTCATTCTGCAGCTGTACGGCTGCGTTCTGTTCTTCTGTAAGATCGGGATCAGCCGGATCATAGATCAGTCCCTTTTCCATTCTTTCCCGCTGTGTCATATTGTTCTCCTAAAGCCAGTCGTAGCTGCCGCCGGTCACTGCCAGTGACAGAAGCACATCATATTTTTCAACATTTTCCGCCCCTTCGATGATTTCCTGCAGAACGGCAGTTTCCTCTTCCTGCGGCATTTCATCATCAGGACCGATTTCCATGTCAAATACAGCCTTTCCGCAGGCCGGGCACATCAGTTTCTGGCCGATGCGGACATCAAGAAACCGTTCGTGGCAGCGGCTGCATTCATAGAGGCCGCAGCGTTCGGTTCCGTCTTCAACATAATACATTCATATCACCTGTCTTTCGGTACTATTGTAGCGAAAGGACAGCTTCATGCAAAGCGGTGATGAGTTCCTTCAGCACGGCAGGATCACCGGGATGGTCGCTCATGACGGCAATGATATACGGTCCGTTTTCGGTAAATACCACACCGGCATCATGGGCCGACATGCCGTCTTCCTGGTCCAGCCAGCCGGCTTTGGTCTGGGTTTTCAGGCCGCCGGCACACTGTCTGATCACGCTGGTTTCCGTTTCTGCAAAGCAGTCTTTGAGATCAGACGGGAAATCAAGATCATTGATGACGGCATAATTGAACAGCCACAGTCTTGCCAGATCGGCAGGTGTCAGATCGGCATAGTAATCCGCAAACAAATCGGGACTGACATTCACCATCAATGCGGCCTTTTTCAGTTCCTCCGTGCCGTAGCGTTCATACAGCGCACTGTAGCTGAAATTGTCAGAATAGAAAATCGTATCCTGATACCAGCCGGAATATTCTTCATACGATGAAGGCTGATTCAGCCAGAGTGAAGTCACATACGGACCCTTGATCGTACTGGCCGAATAGAAGACGCGGCTCTGGTTCAGGGAAATGCCGCCAAGTGACGGAATCCAGACAACAAAGCCGACATGATGGCCGTCTTCGCACAGTTCTTCGGCGGCAGTCCGGATGGCTTCCATTTTGTCGGCAGCGATCTCCACGCTGCCGAAGCACTGCAGGTCCTGGCCGCTGATTTCACTGATTTTCGCACTTTCTTCGGCAAGGTCCAGGCGGGCATAATTCATATACGGATCAAGAATGAACAGCTCATCGCCGCTGCGCCAGCTTTTTTTCCGGCGCATGCCCTTTTCATCGATCCAGTAATCCCGGCCGCCGTCACGGATCCAGCCGGATGCCAGACGGCCGTCCTTCATCAGATAATAGGTACCCTCTTCCATCTCCAGCCAGCCGGTCTGCATAAATCCGTTTTCATCGAAATAATATGTCGTCTCATCAATCCTCTGCCAGCCGGTAAGGAGCTTGCCGTTTCTGACATAGCAGCGTTTTCCGCTGTCAGTGAACCAGCCGCGGGCAATCCGGCCGCTCTGATCAAAGTAATAGGTTCTGCCGTCAATGACAGCCCTGCCGACGGTCAGGGTTCCGTCTTCCTTCATATAGTAAAGATCTCCGCCGTCAGCCAGCCATCGGCCGCGCACAAAATTGCCGGAGCGGTCAATAAAACGCAGACTGCCGTCATAGACAGTCCAGGTTTCCTTCATGGCATCTGCCTTTTCAAAAACGGTGCCTGCCGCCAGCAGGAGTGTCATTGAAAAACAGACAAGGAACGATGTGAACAGCGGTCTGTGCTTTTTGCTTTTCTGCTTCATTACTGCTATTGTAATGCATGTTTTTTTCAAAAGTCACGGAATTTCCTTCTCCGGCTTATAATGAATGTATGAATCTGCCGATCATGGAAGAAGATATCTACGGTTATCCCATCAGCGGTGCTGCTGTTCTCATCATTGCCATGAAGGAGGAAGAAGCACTGGCGCTGTTTCAGGCAGTGCGGGGAAGAAGCGGATACCGATATGAAGCTGTAACAGATCTGAAGACGGAAACAGCACCGGATGAGATCTGTATTTTCAGCGGCGAAACATGGTATCTGGTGCGCTTTCACTCCTTTTCATGCATTTCCGGAAGGATCTCTTTTGTCATGTACTTCATGAAGGCACAGTACATGGCCGCAGCCTCCCTGCTGAAATACCGAAAAAAAGCCCGGTCTGCGGATCGGCAGAACCGGGAATATTTCCTGTTTTCAGATAAAGTAGATGAAGCCTGTCAGAATGCCGAGAAGTGCACCGGCAATGACATCATCAGGATAGTGGACACCGCCGAGAACGCGGATGAATCCTTCGGCAGCTCCGGCCAGAAGCAGCAGAATGCCGACATCCGTATTGATCTGCAGCACGGTCATGGCAATGATCATGCATGAGAAGATATGGCGGCTCGGCATTGAGTGGCCGCGTGAACTCTTCTGAATCAGAGGATCAATATCATGCGCCTCATAGGGACGGGGCCGGTCATAAAGAACGCGGAACAGCGAAATGAGCAGGAAGCTGACAGCCGGTACCAGCAGCGATTTCAGAAACAGCGGCCGGTAATTCAGATAGATGAATATCAGCAGCATCGGATACAGCATATAGAAAAGGAATGTGATCAGATCGTTGAAGGTATTGACGAGCTGCACGGCTCCTTCTTTCCGGTAAGGTTCGCTGAGCTGTTCGTAAAATGTCTTGTAGTCTGTATTCATATGGATATTGTTGCACAAAACAGGCAGGGAAGCCAAATTTCCCTGCCTTTTTCTGTTTCTCAGGCGTCTGCCTTTTCTTCTGTTTCCGGTTTCGGGAAGAGCTTCTCCTTGACCTGGGAAGTTACCTTTTCGGCAAATTCCGGATTGTTTTTGAAGTATTCACGAACCGACTGGAAGCCCTGGCCGATCTTGTCCCCCTCATAGGAGAACCAGGCACCGGATTTCATGATGATGTCGTTTTCGACTGCCAGGTTGATGACTTCATCGGCATGGGAAATGCCTTCGCCGTAAATGACATTGACGGTTGCTGTCTTGAACGGCGGTGCAACCTTGTTTTTGACGACCTTGATCTTGGTGGCATTGCCGATCGGATCACTGCCGTTCTTCAGCGTTTCGCCGCGTCTGACGTCAAGACGGACAGAGGCATAGAACTTCAGGGCTCTGCCGCCCGGGGTCGTTTCCGGATTGCCGAAGAGAATGCCGACCTTTTCTCGCAGCTGGTTGATGAAGATCGCAGTTGTATTGGAACGG
Source organism: Bulleidia sp. (assembly GCA_045543875.1). Classification (GTDB taxonomy): domain Bacteria; phylum Bacillota_I; class Bacilli_A; order Erysipelotrichales; family Erysipelotrichaceae; genus Bulleidia. The sequence goes on along the minus strand of JAZPXY010000041.1, from coordinate 16,433 downwards.
TTCATGACGCCGGCCAGCTTGCGCATTGCCTTGGACATCAGTCTGGCCTGCAGACCGACTGAAGCATCGCCCATTTCGCCGTCCAGTTCAGCCTGCGGCACCAGCGCCGCAACCGAGTCGATGACGACCAGATCGATGGCTCCGCTCTTGATCAGAACTTCGGTGATTTCCAGAGCCTGTTCGCCGGAATCCGGCTGCGAGAGAATCAGTTCGTCGATATCGACGCCAAGATTTTTGGCATAGACCGGATCGATGGCATTTTCAGCATCGATAAAGGCACAGCGTCCGCCCTGTTTCTGGCATTCGGCAATGGCATGCAGTGCCAGGGTCGTCTTGCCGGAAGATTCCGGACCGTAGATTTCAATGATTCTGCCCTTCGGATAGCCGCCGATGCCGAGCGCCTGGTCAAGAGCCAGGGAGCCGGACGGAATGGCATCGACAGAGACTTCTGCCCTGTCGCCCAGACGCATGATGGATCCTTTGCCGTATTCTTTTTCGATGGCCTTCAGGGCCTCCTGCAGCAGCTGGTCCTTCTTTTCATCGGTAAGTTCTTTTGTTTTGGTTTCCTTTGCCATGTAATAGCCTCCTCAATCATATGATTGCTGCGGAAATGAAGAATTCCGCAGTTTTTGTTATTTGGATTCGAAAATGTCTTCTTTCATCTGGTTGAAGTACTGGACGCCGCTTGCCAGGGAAACCAGAGCAGCGAACCATACCATGACTTCACTGACGGGAATGTTCCAGAGTTCAAACGGCAGGTTGTTCAGCAGCACCATGGCCACGCTGATCATCTGCAGCACGGTCTTGAGCTTGCCCATCATGCGGGCCGCCACGACCTTGCCGTTGGAAGCCGCCATCATCCGGCAGCCGTCAACAACCGTATCGCGGGCGATCATGATGATGACCGGGACGACCGGAATCAGACCGCGGGATACAAACAGCAGGAACATGGTCGTTGTCAGCAGCTTGTCGGCAATCGGATCGGCGAACTTGCCGAAGGTCGTGATCAGATTGCGGCTGCGGGCAATGTGTCCGTCCAGGGCATCCGTCACGGCTGCCAGCACATAGACGGCCAGCGTGATCAGATTGATCGAAGACAGACTGACAAAACCGATATGGAAGACATGCGGCTCAATGCCGTATGCCGAGTACGGAAACAGATATATCAGTATGATCACCGGAATCAGAATGATTCTCAGCAGTGTCAGACGATTTGGAAGATTCATGAGTTGCTCCTTTCACACTACAGGGAAAAGTATAACACATCCCTGCCGTTTTTCGCTGTTTTGCCATCAGAAAAAGAGGCCTTTTGAGCCTCTTCTGATTGCACACAATCATAAGCCATGTTCTGTCCGCACAAAGTGCGCGGCAGTCATTTATCTCTGCATGATGCAGCCGGAGCGTGGCTTCATTTCGCCCTTTCCGGTTCCCCTACCAAATTTGGGTTTCTCGCCTGCGGGGTTTATCGCGTTCCACTCCGCACGTTTCCATGCGGACTACGTCACTGTGACACCTTGGGGTCCTCCGCCATGGGCAAATGCCTTTAGGGTTCGGTTCCGCCGTCATCCCGAAGGATGCCCGGTCTTATTTTTTAGGCCGGCACAGACACTACGGTCATCTCAGACCGTGCGAGCATGGACTTTCCTCTGGACGTACCAGCGGCTGCCTCATGTGTGCGATCTCATTTCCGGTTTTTTGTGTCAAAAACCTGTTTTTCCAGTCTGCTCAGACGCTTCAGAATATCAACATTGCTGGCGCCGGCATACGGATCACGGGCATCTTCCTGCGCTTTCATGCGGCCTTCCACTTCAATCAGCTTGGCCCGCAGGGATGCGTTCGTCTTTTCAAGATCTTCGATCTTCTGATTGCGGACGCGGATCATTTTCTGATAGGTCTGATAATCCTTGATCACGGAATCGAGCAAAAGATCGACCTGTTCCGGGTTGTAGCCCTTGAAATCAATGTCGAATTCCTTGTCAACGATAGCCTGCGGATCGAGAATTAACTTATCTGCCATATGATTCGCCTCCCTGACGTTCATTATGACACACGGAGAGATTGAAAATCAATAATTCTTCCTTATTTATGTTATGAAATGTATAATGTTCTAAGGTGATTCCATGACAGTAAATTATCCGAACGGAAAAAAGAAGAACTGGACTGCCGGCGTAACTTCCGCCGGTCACCGCGGAATGGCTCTGGAAAGCGACATCAATGCGACAAATGCTTTCTATCTGAGTGAAGATTCTGCCGTGATCCACAAGAAGCCAACACCGGTAACGATCGTCAAGGTCGACTATCCGCGCCGTTCGGCTGCCAAGATCACCGAGGCATATTTCAAAATGCCCAGCACCACCGACTACAACGGCATCTACCGAGGCCGCTATGTCGACTTTGAAGCCAAGGAATGTGCTTCGTCCACTTCCTTCCCGCTGAAGTCGATTCATGCCCATCAGCTGGTGCATCTGGAGTCGGTGCTGCGGCACGGCGGCATCGCCTTTGTCATTGTCCGCTGGACACAATTTGAAGAAACATACTTCATTCCGGCGGAAAACATGTTAAATTATTGGAATACGGCATCAAGGCATTCGATCCCCTACAAGTGGTTTCAGGAGAACGGATATCTGATCCCGTCAACCTATGTCAAGCCTGTCGACTATCTGAAGATCCTTGACAGGATGTATTTTAATAAAGGAGGAGAATCCTCAGATGGCTAAAAGTAAGAAAACCTACAGTGACGGTATCGTCAGAAAGAAGAGGTTCCACGGATTCAAGTTTCTGACGTTGTTTATGGCAATTCTGGTCGGTTTCGAACTGGTCTTCGGAGCAGTCGGACTGATCGGTCTTACCAACTGGCTTTCCCGCAAGCCGGAAATGAATGCCGAGAACTTCTTCACCCAGGAATCAACGCTGATCTTCGACAAGAACGGAACGCAGATTGCCGACGTCGGCACCCAGCTGCGTGAAAATGTCGACTATGAACAGATTCCGGAAGCGATGATCGATGCATTCCTGGCAATTGAAGACTCCCGTTATTTCACCCACAACGGCTTCGATATTCCGCGATTCACCAAGTCGATTATCGAAACGATTGCCAACGGCAATGTCCAGGGCGGCTCCACTTTCACGATGCAGCTGGTCAAGCTGACCTACTTCGTCAATGATGAAGACGGCACCAGCCGCACCAAGGATATCGAGTACAAGGTCCAGCAGATTGCGCTGGCCATGGAACTGGAAAAGCAGTCGTCGAAGAAAGACATCTTCGAGATGTATGTCAACAAGATGAACTACGGCGGCATCGGCAATATCCGCGGTATTCAGAAAGCTTCCCAGCAGTACTTTGACAAGAATGTCTGGGAACTGAACCTCTCGGAATGTGCCCTGCTGGCAGGCATCGTCAATTCCCCGTACTACTATGATCCGCACAACTATCTGGATCATGCCACGGCAAGAAGAAACGAAGTTATCGACATGCTCGAACACCACGGCTACATCACCGAGGAAGACGGTGCTCTGGCAAGAGCCGTCAAGGTTGAAGACCTGCTGGTCGATCCGATGCACATGTTCAACAACGGCGGTTCCTACCGCTATCAGGCATATATCGATGAAGCGATCAAGGAAGCCGAACGCATCACCGGCCAGGATCCGCTGAACGTATCGATGGAAATCTACACCTGCATGGATCCGGGCATTCAGACACTGATGGAAGACATCCAGGCCGGCAATACGGAAATTCAGTTCTTTGATGACAAGGTCGAGATCGCCATGATCTCGGAAAACAACCAGACCGGTGAGATCGTCGGCATCGGCGGCGGCCGCAATTATGCCCGCGGCGGATCGATGCTGCTGAACCATGCCACCGATCAGTTCAACCAGCCGGGTTCCACCGTCAAGCCGTTCCTCGACTATGCGCTGGCCATGGAATATCTGGGATGGGCAACCAGCCACACCGTTACCGACAAGCCGGTATCGATGGGTGCCTGGACATTCACCAATGCCGGTACAACTTCCTACCGCGGCCAGATGGATCTGCGTCAGGCCCTCGGTATTTCGCTGAATACCCCTGCCATTCTCTGTATGATGGATGTCATTGATAAAATCGGCGAAGACAAGGTCAAGGAGTATCTGCAGTCCCTGAACTTCTCGCATGTCAATATCGACTACTTCGATATCCAGTATGCAATCGGTGCTTCCAGTTTCTCCGCATCCTGCGAAGAACTGATGGCAGCCCACGCCATCTTCATGAACGGCGGCCACTACATTGAACCGCACACGATCAAAAAGATCGTTTACCGCAGCGGCCTTCAGGAACCGCTGGAACCGGCCTACATCAACCGTCAGGTTCTTTCCGAACAGACAGCATATATGATGTCCACCCTGCTGCAGTCCAACGTTGATATCAACTGGGGCAACCTGATGAATGTCTGCCGCAAATGGTATCCGGTATATGCCAAGACCGGTACAACCGACTGGGGCGATGCCGGTGTTGACTACGGCATTCCGATCGGCGAAGGCAAGGACGAATGGATGGTCGTTCAGACCAGCAACTACTCCTCCTGTGTATGGATCGGCTATGAAAAGCCGGAACCGTACGAAGGCACATATCTGTCGATGGACAAGATCATGTGGAACATTCCGGGCTATATCAACAGCATGCTGCTGGATGCCCTGAATCCGGAAGGAGCTTCCGGTGTCGCAAGACCGGAAGGTGTTTCCGACATCACTCACATTGCCGGTCTGTTCCCCTATACAGCACCGGTGGAAGGAATGCCTTCCGAATATATCAGAAGCGGTCTCGTCAAGTCTGAGTTCGCAACTCTGAAGTCACCGCAGTCTGCCGATCCGCTGGAAGCTCTGACCAGCTTCAATGCCTCGATCGACAACAACTTCACCGGTTCCTTCTCCTGGGCCGGCTATCCGGATGAATCCAAGCTCAGCGTTGAATCCAGCGGCAAACTGTTTGACTGGCCGATGCTGTGGGGTCCGGTTGTATACAAAGCCCGCATCATGCAGAATGGTGCCACAATCCGGGAAATCTCATCCGGCGGAGCTTCCACAACTGTGGATCTGAGCGATCTGGCGGAGAATACTTCTACTGAAGTATGCGGCTTCTACGCCTATGAAAACATGGGCGGTTCCTCAAACGAGGTATGCGTCGCCTTCACGACTCCGGTCAAGCGGGCAATCGCACCTGGTCAGGGTGCATCCCTGGCTGACTTCCAGGCATTCGCCGGCCGCTTCGGCTTCGAACTGGAAGTAACGGAAATTCCCGCCAGCGGCGACAAGCCGGCAGGAACCGTTGACCTGATCCTCGACGGACGCAACGTCTGCGGACAGGAAATTCCGCGTGAGACGAGAAAGCTTTACGCCAACGTCTACGTCAACAGATCCAATAACTGACAGAAAGATCTGCCTTAACGGCAGGTCTTTTTTTGCCTGCATTCAGGAATACAGGTTATAATCTGCTTGTTCAGGAGATAAGACAGATGAAATATTTCTTTTTTGATATCGACGGTACGCTGACTGACATTCACACTTCAAAGCTTGTGCCCAGTGCCCTGGATACCCTGCGGAAGCTTGAAGCCAACGGTCATTTTGTGGCAATTGCCACCGGCCGTGCCTACTACAAGACCATCAAGGCAGCCCAGGATGCCGGCATTCATAACTTTGTGGCCAACGGCGGCGCTGCCCTGGTCATTAATGACCAGCTGGTCAAAAACAGTCCGCTGGACAGAGAAAAAGCCCTGACCATCATCCATGAGGCAGATGATCTGGGCTATGGCATTCTTGTGGCAGTCAATGACAGCATTGATGTTGTCATGCGCGACCGCAGATTTCTCGAACAGTTCGGCGAGCGCCGCGAACCAACCAATTACATTTACCGGCCGGACATGTCCTATGATGATCTGAAAGACATCTACAAGATCTATATTTCCATTCCTGAAAGCGAAGAGCACCGGCTGAAGAATCTGAACCTGCTCGGTCATATCCGCATGGGATCGGATTACTTCTGGTACCAGCACGATGAGAAGGATCAGGGAATCCGTGACATGCTGGAGTATCTGCACGGCGATATCAGTGATGTCGTTGTCTTCGGTGACGGTGAAAATGACATGGTCATGTTCCGGAAGGAATGGACCAGCATTGCCATGGGCAACGGCTATCCGGCCCTGCTGGAAATGGCTGACTATGTCACCAATGCGGCAGAAGATGACGGCATCCGCAATGCCTGCCTGCACTTCGGCTGGATCACTGAATAAAAATCTGCCAGCAGTAAAGCCGGTCAGCTGACCGGCTCTTTTTCATTGTCTGTGCAATACGGTTCCGGCATCGGGCAGAACCATTTCTGATTCATTGTATAAAGGACTTCCGAAGACCAGTTCATCCGCACCGATCGTGACGGGAATTTCATATGCACTGCTGATACCATAGAAGGTATTGCTTTCGCTGCCGTCATCATTGATCCAGGTGCCGACCTGCCCTTTCACGATCCGCTCTCCCTGCAGCAGCACAGCAGTTCTGCTGTAATAGTCTTCCGGCTGCGGATACAGTCTGAATTCCCATTCGCCGTGTGCATCTGTGCCTTTCCAGGATTCATAGTCACTGCTGACTTCATTTTCGATGCGGCGGCTGACATTCCTCTCCGGCAGCGGCACATAGCCGTTGCGTTCAACCAGTTCCTGGCCGTCATCTGACAGCAGGAAATCCATCAGATTTCTGACATTTTCCTTTTCATTGGATACCAGCTTTGCGGCTACAACATCAACCGAGACCGGATAGGATCCGTTCCGGATGCTTTCATTGTCCGGGGCAATGCCGTCAATCTTCAGGATTTTGACACGGCTTTCCTGCTGCAGGCCGGTCAGGAAATACCGGAAAGTATAGCCGAGGGCTCCCTGTTCGTTGTTGTATTCGGCCACCCTCCTGATCGTTCCGCCCATGGCAGATTCATATTCGAAGGTCTTCGGTTCCTTCAGGCTGACATCTCCCATGAACATTTTCATGACCGTCTGCGATCCGGAATTCTCCGGCCGCTGAAAGGCAACGATTTCCTGATTTTTTCCGCCGACTTCTTTCCAGTTGGTGATGTCGCCGTGATAGATGGCCCGGATCTGATCAGCCGTCAGGGAATCAACCGGATTGTCCTCTTCCACAAAGAAGACAAAGGCTTCCTTTCCGATCGGCTGGGTCTCGATCTGTTCAATAAGACGGGAAGCTTCCGCTTTCTGCTCAGCGGAAGGACGGGCGCCAAAGACAATGTCATTGCGGCCGGAAATCAGATCGGAATATGCCATTACTGTATTGGTGAAGCGGACATATTTGCCGTTCTTCAGATAGATGTCCGTCTGTTCAGAATCACTGAAATCATTGCTTTTATACCGGCGCTGTGCTTCATCATATGCCGTCTTTTCGATTTCGCCGATATTGGCATAGACACTCTTGGCAATGGCACTGTAGAGCGGATAGCATGCCTCGGCACCGTCCAGCACCGGCATGTCTTCTTCCCTTTCAATGCGGAAGGAAGCTTCATGATCCAGCAGATTCAGCTTTTCGCCGTCATAGACCATGTAGCCGGAAAAATCAGTCGATGAATAGCCGTTCATATATTCGAAGCCGTGACCCATATATCTTTCCCGGTTGGCCTTATTTATGGCATTGCGCACAGCAGTCAGAAACAGAATCACTGCCAGAGCAATCAGCAGTGTATTGCGGACATAGTGCTTTTTTGTATTCTTTTCGTTCATACCGGCATTATATCAAAAAAGAGAAACTGCCATGCAGTTTCTCAGAGGTAATGGTCAAACAGCCATCTGCCGAAGCCGTCTTCTCCGGCCGGATATTCGGTGATGTAGTCGGCGATTTCCTTGTTTTCCGGCATGCCGTTGCACAGGCATACGGAACATCCCGCCATCTTCATCATTTCCAGGTCGTTTTCGGCATCGCCGAATGCCATGACATCATCCATGGAAATATCATTTGCCAGACAGTACTCACGGACGGCGTTTCCTTTATTGTTGCGGCGGTCCTGGAATTCCAGCAGGTCGACTCTGGTCTTGAAGGAGAAGAAGATATCATTCTCGATCGATTTAGCCAGCGGCACGACCTCAGCGTCCATTTCTTCGGCGCTGTGGGTGCGGTACATGATCTTGCCGACCGGCTCTTCCCAGAATTCGCTGATATCCTTTACGACATTGGATTCATTGTTGTTTCTCTTGGCACTGGCCCGCAGCAGTTCATCGTCCCACTGGGCCAGCATGTATCCCTCACGGTAGATGAAGGGATTGCATTTTGAGGGTGCCATGCCGAGGATGATCTCCCTGATGGTATCCGGCTGCAGAGGATTCAGTTTGACAGTCTCGTTTTTGCGGGAGTCGTAGATCTCACCGCCGTTGAGACCGATGATGAAGTCAAACTGAAAGCCCAGCTGCCACTCTTCGGCATGATCCAGAAGATGCTGCCAGAGAGGTCTTCCCGATGCCAGACCGAGCCTGACACCTCTTTTATGAAGTTCCTGAAATGCGCGTCTGTTGATATCCCCGAACTGATCGTTCCGGTCGCGCAGTGTGCGGTCAATATCCGCAACAACAACCTTGTATTCTTTTTTCATGCGTTTATTATGACAGAAATCATGTGCCGAAAAAAGAGATTAATCCAGATCTTCACCGTTGGATCTGCATACCTTTGCATACCATGCAAATGAATCTTTTTTCCGGCGTGAGAAATCGCCGCTGCCGTCATCATGCCGGTCTACATAGATGAAACCGTACCGCTTGGCATACTGGCCGGTGCCGGCTGATACCAGATCGATCGGTCCCCAGCAGGTAAATCCGATCAGCGGAATGCCGTCAGTTATGGCTTCCTTCATGGCTTCAATATGCGGCCGGTAATAGGCAATGCGATAAGGATCGTGGATCGAGCCGTCTTCCTCAACCTTGTCATAGGCACCGAATCCGTTTTCCACGATCATCAGCGGGATATGGGGATAGCGGGCATGGATCTGTCCGAGTGTATAGCGCAGTCCCTCAGGATCGATCTGCAGTCCCCAGTCAGATGCCTGCAGATACGGATTTTTGGCACCGACCGACAGATTTCCTCCGGTCATTTCGGCATCGGGATCAATACTTACACAGCTGCTGCAGTAATAGGAGAAAGTATACATGTCCACTGTTCCTTCTTTCAGGATTTTCCTGTCCTCTTCGGTAATAAAGGAAGGATCGATCCCGTGTTCACGGAAATAGCGGAAGGCAAAATCCGGATATTCTCCCCTGACCTGGACGTCACCGGTCAGATAATGCACAAACTGATCATACTCAAAGCATGCCATTACATCCTTCGGATTCGGTGTCAGCGGATATGCCGCAACGTGGGCATTCATATTGCCGATTCTGAAATCCGGATTGATTTCATGTCCCATCTTTACCGCAAGTGCACTGGCGACAAATTCATGATGCAGTGCCGTAAATGTTTTCTGCGGATCTGTTCTGAGTTCGGAAAACGGAATCGGATGATCGGAATTGAGATCCTCATCATCGATCAGACCGAGACCGTATAGATTGGAGACACCCGGCAGTCCCATGCAGCAGATATTGATTTCGTTGAACGTAAGCCAGTATTTGACTTTATCACGGTAACGGGTAAATACGGTACGGGCGTATTTCAGGAACAGATTAATTGTCCTGCGGCTGTAGAAGCCGTGATATTCCGTCACGATATGCCAGGGAATTTCATAATGGCTTAAGGTAACAAGCGGTTCAATTCCGTATTTTCTGCATTCGTCAAATACATTGTCATAGAACTGCAGCCCGGCTTCATTCGGTTCTTCATCGTCGCCGTTCGGATAGATCCTAGCCCAGTTGATCGACAGACGGAAGACATTCCAGCCCATTTCCGCAAACAGAGCAATATCTTCCCTGTAATGATGATAAAAATCAGTTGCTTCATGCGACGGATAGAAGGCTGTTTCATCCAGCCGCGGCAGAAAGGTCCGGGGTGTATTGACATCCCCTCCCAGCAGCATATCCGGCAGACTCAGTCCTTTGCCGTCTTCCAGATAAGCACCTTCGCACTGATTTGCGGCAACAGCACCGCCCCATAAAAAATGATCAGGAAATTTCATTGTGTACTCTCCTTGCCTGTTCTGCTTATCTATTCTGATTATATATTACATGAATACTGCCGCAAAACAAAAACCGGATTTCTCCGGTTCTCTGCATGATTATTGTCTGGATGCCAGGAATGCGTCGATTTCGGCGACTGTCGGCATGACCCTGAGGGCGCCTTTTCTGGTTGTGACAATGGAAGCTGCGGCGTTTGCCCTTGTCAGCATCGTCTTCAGCTTTTCTTCATCGAAGCCGTCCAGTCCGTTGTCCAGAACGGCATTGATCATATTGGCGCAGAAGGTATCGCCGGCACCGGTGGTCTCGATCGTTCCTTCCTGCAGGAACGGTGCAGCATCAACCTTCAGATCTTTATAGTATGCACGGCTTCCGTCCGGTCCAATGGACAGGCAGATGAGTTTCAGATTCGGATAGTCTTCGCGCAGCTTTGTGATACCTGCGTCAAAGTCTTCCAGACCGGTGAACCACTGGATCTCATTGTCCGAGATCTTCAGGACATGGGCATGGCGCATGCCGTAATCAATCTGTTTATGTGCATCATCAAGGCTGTCCCAGAGCGGTTCGCGCAGGTTCGGGTCAAAGGTAATGATCAGACCGGCATCTTCTGCCGTCTCAATTGCCTTATGGGTAGCGCTGATGGCCGGTTCATCGGTCAGCGACAGAGATCCGAAATGGAACACACGTGAACTTCTGATCAGATTCTCATCGATTTCATCAGCTGTGATGTTGACATCGGCACCGGGTTTGCGGTAGAAGGCAAAATCACGGTCGCCGTTGGGAAGCTTCAGAACCAGTGCCAGGGTTGTATGCACTTCATTGTCTTTCTTCAGGCCTTCAGCGGAAATGCCCTGTTCGACAATGGCTTTCTCCAGCAGATTGCCGAAGCCGTCATTGCCTACCTTGCCGATGAAGGCTGTCTTTTTGCCGAGTTTCTGCAGCATGCTCAGAACATTGCACGGAGCACCGCCGGGATTGGCTTCAAGCAGCGGGTTTCCCTGATCGGAGAGTCCGTTTTCGGTAAAGTCGATCAGAAGTTCTCCTAGGGCAACGACATCAAACTGTTCCGGATGATTGATTTCACTCATGATTATGATCTCCTCAGATAATTTCATTATTCTGTCTTCAGCATACTACATTTGCCAACAGATTGTGTATATACATTGTGCAAATGCACAAATCAAAAAAAGAAGAATCATTCAGACTCTTCCTGTACATTCTTTCTCCCGTTCAGGATCCGGTCGCGGTTCAGGGCGACGATCACCAGAATCACCAGCTGCATTCCGAAGGCAAGTACGGTATAGAGGATCTCGCCGCGGATCAGGAAGTGACCGGCCAGACAGTTCAGCAGGATGTTCGGCCAGCTTGATACGGCAATGGCAATGACAAAGCTGTACAGGCGCATGTCTGCCCGCTGGGCAATATAGGGAATGATGCCGTTGGGCACACCCGGAACCATGCAGGCCAGGGCAGTGACAAAGCGGGGATCATTGCTGTTCATCTTTTCCATCAGCCAGCCGTCCTTCTGTTCGAAGCCGAGGGCATCGGTCAGCGAGCGGCCGAAGACTCTGGCAATAAAGAAAACAATGGCATTGCCGGTCACAAAGCCGGCCCAGCAGATCAGGAAGGAACGCCACCAGCCGAAGATCAGTGCCCCTGCCACCTGGAACATGACACCGGGCAGAACAATGCTGACAACCTGTATGACACTGACAAGGAACAGGGCGATATAGCCGGTGAAGGCTGACTGTGAGCCAAGGAACTCGGTCAGTTCCGCTTCGCTTCCCCTTCTGACCAGATAGATCATCTGCATCAGAACATCACGGAAAAGAACCCATGAGATGATGGCAGCCAGAAATATCAGAACGATCAGTATAATATATAGTTTTTGACGATCGATTTTACGCATATTGAAACATTATAGTCCTACTCAGCGGAGAAATCCAGATAATGACGGACGGCAGCCGCAAAGCCGTCATCACCTTCCGGTGCGATCCACTCTGCCTTCTGTTTCAGTTCTTCCATACCCTCGGCAACACAGACCGAATGGGGAAAGAGTTCGAACATGCTGAGATCATTCAGGCCGTCGCCGATGACCAGAACCTCATCGGCCGAGATTCCTTTTGCCTCACACTGCTTTTTCAGGATCTTGCCCTTGGTCGCTTCCCGGTCGGTGATTTCAAAGTTGTCGCCGGCGGAAGAAAAGAATGCAATCTGCGGATACTTTTTCAGTTCCTTTTCGATCAGCAGCATTTCATCCCTGCTCATGTCGTAGCATTCCAGCTTCAGGATGGGAGTATCACTCTTCAGAAAGGCATCCAGATAGCGGATCCCGTTCATCCGCAGCGCCGGTATGGTGCGGATCAGATCAGGATTATCCACATCCTTGCTGTGATAATGAAGGCGGCGGATCATTCTCAGCCGGTAGCGGGAGCGCCCTTCTTCTTCGTTCAGATGGGTACAGACGCCGGCACCGGTAAACATCATGGAAGGAATGCCGTACTGATCAAACAGCTTCAGCAGCGGCTTCACAAGTGTTTTGTCAAAGTAGCATGTATCCTGCAGAAAACCGCCGGCATCGACATATTCAGCACCGTTGGCCAGTATCGCCTCCCAGCGCAGGCCGTAAGGTGCCAGCAGTTCATGAACCCCGGTATAGTCGCGGCCGCTGGCCGCAGTAAAAACAATGCCCTGTTCATTCAGCTTTCTGATCATTGCGGCATTTGCCTCAGAAAGCGATCCATCATTTTTCAGCAGTGTACCGTCCAAGTCACTGGCTACAAGTCTGATCATAGGTTTCTATATTCACATTATAGCTTTTTTGCAGAAGAAAAGAACGGCTGACCGTTCTTACTTCTGTTTCAGAAAGACTTCATATGCCCGGGCGATTTCTTCCGGGGCATCACTGCGCAGCCCGGCTGTTTCACCGTCGGCAATATAGTCGATCCAGTATTTTGCGAACCAGTCTTCCTGTTCACTGCGGCTCATTTCCGCCCAGTCAGATGGCAGTGTATTCATTCTGCCTCCTTACCGATGACGGCAATGGCTGCCTCCAGGCCGCGGACAATATCCTCCAGCGGCATGCTGGGATATTCCTTTTCCTTGTTTTCTGTCTGTTCCGGCAGAAACGGCACATGAATAAAGCCGCTGATGATCTCCGGATGGTGCTGTGTGCAGTAATGGCGGACACCGTAAAGCACGTGATTGCATACATAGGTGCCGGCGGTATTGGAAATCTCTGCCGCCGTGCCGGCTGCTTCACAGGCTTCCTTCATTTTCCTGATGGGCAGGGTGCTGAAATAGGCATCGGGTCCGTCAGCAAAGATCTTTTCATCAACCGGCGTATTCCCTTCGTTGTCGCCGAAGGAAGGATAATCATCACAGTTGATGCCGATTCTTTCAAACGAAACTGCCTTGCGGCCGCCGGCCTGGCCGACACAGATCACGGCATCAGGACGGACTTCTTCGATTTTTTCGCTGATGGCCTTCAGGGAAAGGTAGCGGACGACCGGGATGAGCATGGTCACGATTTCATTGCGGCCGATCTGCTGCGGAAGATGTTTGACTGCCTCCCAGGCAGGATTGACGGCTTCTCCGCCAAACGGTTCAAAACCGGTTACAAGTATTTTCATAATCTGTATTATAGCACAGCCGAATGGGAGCGCTCTCCTGTCACTCTTGGCAGATCCAGCTTCAAATTGCGCTGGCCTTTTATCCTTTAGAGTTAGAATCACCTAACTAAATATGCTATAATTCTCCGCGAACACAGGAGATCCGGTAATGAGTCTTATATACAGTGCGTTAAAACCAATTCTCAGAAAAGCGACTGCCAGAAAGTCTTCCATGACAAGAAAAGACTTTATCAGACAGGCAGAAAAAGTCCAGAAACGCGCTTATAGATTTCCGGACATAACTGGATACGACAAGCAGGAACGGAACATAAAAGGCTGCCGATGTATCATTTATTCCAGGCTTGACAGTGATCACAGCAAGGCAATTGTTTATTATGCTGGCGGCGGATATATCAGATATCAGATGCCGGACAGGAAGAGTATCAGGAATTATATCGATAAGACGGGCTGTGACCTTTGGATCCCGCTATACCCCTTATACCCCAAAAATGATATGTACGACGGAGTTAATTTCGGATATGAACTGCACCGGATCATGTCAGAGACATATTCACACGAGAAGATAGTGTGGCTGGGATACTCGGCAGGTGCTCTCCTTGTAATGGGCTTAGGCAAACACATAATTCACGAGAATTATGAACTGCCGATGCCGGGTGTTATCGTAGCTTTCTCGGTTTTTAATCTGTATGCATCAGAGGAAAGCATCAAGCGAATGCATGCCCTTGACAGCAAGGACGTTGTTATGGGAGGTGATCTCGCAAAGCAGTTTAAGAAGTTCTATGATCCGGACGGAACGATTCCCAAACATATTGCAGGCTGTGCCGCAGAAGATGATTATTCAGGATTTCCGTCATTGCTGCTCGGGTTTGGCGGTGATGAGATGATGTCCGGCGATGCTCCTGATTACGAAGCCGCATTTAAACGCTGTGGAGTGAAAGATTACAGGATACACATAGAACCGGACGCTTTTCATGCATATCCTGCATTTACATTTACGCCTGAGGGCAAGAAAGGTGAACAGCAGGTTATCAGATTTATTCAGGAGAAACTGGGTGAAAATCAATAAGGCATTGCCGGGTTTATTCGTATTCCGAAAAGAGATGTATTACATAATGGTTGGGCAATTTGAAGTTGTCACTGTCAACACTCTTCTGGCAGTATAAACCGGAAGAGGAAAAACATTGTATTGTGAATTGACTTTCAGTCAAATACCATATATTAATTAGGTATGGAAGAAGAAAAGAAAGACGTTCTGTCCGAGACAGAGATTCCCTTTCAGAAGAAAGCGGATCCGCCGGCAGCAAAACCGAAACGTAAAAAGCATATCCCGGTTCCGGCCTGGATCACTTTTGCGTGCGCCATTATGCTGGCGACGGGCATCGGCGGCTTTCATATCTATCAGACAGTTCACGGCCAGGATCTGAACCTCCTGGAAACCGAGGTCAATCCGCCTCAGTACGGCGGCTATGACGGTCAGGGAACGATCAATACCGAAAATTTCCATCCGGAAGCAGAAGCGATGGAAAAGCTGCAGCAGGAAATTGCTGCCAGAACCACCCGCAGCCGGAATACATCCGATCTGCAGACGCTCTACGACAGCATTGACTGCGGCTTTGACCGCACCGAGGGACTGCGCAACGGCGACAAGGTCGTCTATGCATGTACATTTGATGCCGAGGCAGCCGAACGGGCCAATTATCATCTTTCCGATCTGGTCATGACCTTTACCGTCAGCGGCCTGCGTGAGTATCAGCCGCTGGATCCGTTTGTCAATGTTTCCGCCCGCTGGACACTGGGCAATGACTATGCGGCAGTGATCGAGCTGAATATCCCCGATGAACTGCAGGCATATGGTCTGACCTATGACTATCACTACGGTGCGGAAGAATACAACGGCCATTCGATCATCATTACCGTACAGGCAGATGAAGAGGCGCTGAAGGAAGCCGGCTATGTCCTTTCCGCCACCGAGATGGAATATGAACTCGGTCCGAGACCGCAGCGCATTACCGATGCAGAAGAACTCAGTGAAGAAGAACTCACATTGATCCGTAACAATCTGCGCAGCGTGCTGGAATCGGAACTGGAAGGCTGCGGATGGCAGGCAGAGATCACCCGCTCCGTTGTCCGCATCAACGGCATCGGTGACAGCTATCTGTCAAGAAATACCGCCCACTTCTCCGACCGCACAAACGGCTTCACGATTATCTTTGAACTTGATACCGACAGCAGCGGCTGGTTCAACCTCAATTCCTATGACGCCCGCTTCACCGGTCAGATCTACCGCATGGGTGACGGCAGTGTCCAGTTCCTGACGAGAACATCGCATGCCTGCCGCTTCACCGGCAGTTTCGGAAGCTTCGTACTGCAGGAACAATCCAACTGATCAGGACATCTCTGGATGTCCTTTTTTCTTTTTGGCCGTATTCAAATCATCTGCCGTTTCCGATACAATGAAGGTAACAGAAAAGGAGAAATATCATTTATGAGCTTTCCGAAAGGTTTTTTATGGGGCGGCGCAGTAGCGGCGAACCAGTGTGAAGGCGCTTATCTGGAAGACGGAAAAGGTCTTTCCGTACCGGATATGCTGCTGGGCGGTGATGTCAATACACCGCGTACCTTCCTGCCGGTAACGGATCCGAATGCTTTCTATCCGTCACATGAGGCAATTGACTTCTATCATCAT
>JAZPXY010000040.1:0-85816 GCA_045543875.1 Bulleidia sp. | reverse complement strand
ATGGAACTGGAAGACCCGTTTACGGGTAAAAAGAAATAGTGTGCAACTCGCAGACCACATCTGCGCTGTAAAGCGCAGCTCTGAGAGCAGGGCTTTGCCCGCATTTGAAAAACCACCGGCTCAGCCGGTGGATATTTATTTTTGTCTGTAAAAAACGGGATTCTCATCAGGGATCCCGTTTCCGATATCTGTGCTGCTTTTGAATGAATGATTTTTTACTGTCTGATGCAGTGCTCAGAAGACCTGCTGCAGAAGCTGCATGAAATGCTCGTGGTAGATACGTCCTCCCGACGGCGAGAAATATCTGTTATAGGCACCGGGCTCGAACTCTGTGATGTAGGTATAATCCTCCAGTTTTGTGCCGGCCAGAACTTTCTTCAGGAATTTCTGCAGATTCTCACGGCTCTCATCAAAGCTGACGTCATATCCTTTAGATCTGAAAAATGCAATGATTTCCCTGCTTTCTTCATAGCCTTGCTTGCCGCCGCTTACGTTTTCAAGAGTTTCGCTGTTCAATTCCGAATGTGTCATTTTACTGTCTCCTCCTTTTTTAATTATGTAATTATGATGCAGCTGTTTCACAAACCGAAAACCGATTCCGCCAGAAATATCTGGTTTCATATTTCTACTATATTAATTATATTGCATTCGGAAAAACAGTACTATCCTGACTTTGCTGTTTGTCATGTCCGGCAGGACCTGTAAAAACATGCTGCAGACAGTAGAAATGCGTTTTTCTTTACTTAAATATCTGCAGTTATTTAGCATTGAATAAAAATAACTGCTAATGATCAAAAGGCTTTATTTAAGGCATTTTTTGAGTATCGTTATGATTGAAACAAAAATAATTTAAGAATTATTAGCACTTAAGTGTTGACAGTGCTAAAAATCTGAGTATAACTGTAAGTGTAAGGTGAAAGTACCTTAGGAGGTATGAAAGATGAGATACAACGTAACAAGAAACCATGACTTATTCGATGACTTTTTCGACAACATGTTCAGAGCTCCGGTTTACGGCGGACAGTCACTGATGAAGACAGACGTCCGTGAAAAGGACGGAAAATATATCCTTGATATCGAAATGCCGGGCTACCGGAAGGAAGATGTAAGAATCTCACTGTACAACGGTACTCTGACAATCAGTGCCGAGCGTCATTCCAACAATGAGGAAAAGGATGACAACGGACGGATCATCCGTCAGGAACGCTATTCCGGCAACTGCTCCAGAAGCTTCTATGTCGGTGAAGGCATCAAGGACTCCGATGTCCACGCTTCCTTTGCGGACGGCATTCTGAAGATTGAACTGCCGACCGAGCAGAAGAAAGAGGAAGAAGAAAAGAAGTTCATTGATATTCTGTAATTCCTGATGAACTGGCCTGCATCTGAGGATGCGGGCTTTTCTTTTGTATAAGAAAAAGAGATGCCGTCCGGCATCTCTCTGGCAGATATGGTCTGAGTTACATTGCAGTGTAGCCGCCGTCGACCGGCAGGATCACACCGTTGACATATGTGGAAGCCTTGGAACTGAGGAAAATGGCAGCTGTGTCCAGTTCGCCTTCATTGCCGTAGCGTCCTTCCGGAATCATTGTCTTTGCGTAGTTCTGGAAGAATTCGGAATCCAGTGTTTCCTTTGTCAGCGGTGAGTAGAAGTAACCCGGGCAGATGGCATTCACGGTAATTCCCTTGTCGCCCCATTCAGCAGCGAGTGCTCTGGTCAGGTTGACGACACCGCCCTTTGCGGCATGGTACGGAGAAGCTGGGGCAATTTTGTTGCCGACGAGGCCGTACATCGAAGCGATGTTGATAATGCGTCCGTAGCCGGCCGGAATCATTGCCTTTTTGGCGATTTCACGGGCCATGCGGAAGGTTCCGAACAGGTCAATGTTCATTTCGTTGCTGAACTGCGCATCGGTGATGTCTTCGGCTGGAGCGACAGCGCCTGTTCCGGCGTTGTTGATCAAAATGTCAATTCTTCCGAAATGGTCCATGATCGTCTGGACGGCAGCCTGAACGGCTTCTGTGTCGGTGATGTCACAGGTGACGCCGATGGCATCCACACCGAATTCATTCCGGATGTCTTCGGCATTCTTTTCGACAAGTTCTTTGCGGCGGGCGAGACAGACAATATTTGCGCCCTGGCTGGCAAGGGCTTTTGCCATCTGTACGCCCAGACCGGTGGAGGCACCTGTAACAACAGCAACCTGACCGGTCAGATCAAAATAGTTTTTCATAGATGTTTAATCCTTCTTTCCAGTACTAATAGTAAAACGAAACTGATGAAAAGTGAAACATGTTAGGCACTGCAGAAGCCGGCTCAGTTCAGTCTGACATCTCCGGATCTGCTGACAAGCTCCAGCCGGCCGCTGCCGTTTCCGACCCAGGCACTGCGCTTGTCTTTTTCTGCTACAGTGATGTCTGCCTTGATTTTAACGCTGCCGGAAGCACTGCGGAGGCTGCCGGTATAATCGCTGTGATAGGGGCGGCAGGAAATATCGCCGGACTTGCTGGCGGCGGTTACGGTATCGAAATGGCCGAGCAGATCAAGGTCAATGTCACCGGAAAGGGTTTCTGTTGAAATCTGCAGGGCGTTGCTGTGGATCTCCAGATCACCGGATACGGCATGGGCAGAGATCTGTCTGCCGTCATGCTGCTTGATGTCAATGTCGCCGGATACAGAGCTGCATTCGGCATCGCCGCTGCTGCGCTTGACGTCGATATCACCGGAAACGGAAGTCAGCTTCATGGCCGAACAGGATCCGTTTTCAAAGCGGATGTCACCGGAAACGGTACTGACGTTCAGAAGTCTGTTTTCGGAAGCATAGATTTTGATATCGCCGCTGCGGCTTTCGGCATTCAGTTCATCCAGATTCAGATTGCGGGCATAGATATCACCGCTGCCCGATACGGCATGAATGACCCTGACTCCGGGCGGTACGGAAATATCCAGCTTGCCGTTTCCTTCCGGGACTTCAAAGACTGCCGTATCACCCTCACCGCGGGTAAACAGTTCGGCATTGGCGCCGAAAAGCATATGGCGTACAGGGACAAAGCGGAAAGACAGGCTATCAGCCGGGAAGAGCTGTACATCCACGCTGTGGCGGGCTTCGATATCGATGATCTCAAAGCTGCCTTCCAGTTCCAGCATGTCCTTCAGCATATTGTTCTGGCTGTTTTCACGCAGGGCGGTAATGCCGTCATTGATCATGCCGGAGGCCTTGCGGATGGCTGTTTCGATCTGAACAGCCGGCCGTTCATTATACTGTTCGTTGTTCATCATGCGGATGTTTTCAGCAACTTCATCGACAGTGCCGAGGCTTTCAATGACTTCGGCTTCAGAAAGGCCTTTGCTTTCGCCTTCCAGGAAATGTTCTTCAAAGGCATCTGTGATCTCATCGATAAATGCCGGGGGATAACTGCCCAGACGCTGGCGCAGGGCGTTCAGATATTCTTGCTTGTTCATAACAGGTTCTCCACTTTCTTGATGAATTTTCTCCATTCTTCCTTCTGGCTTTTCCGATAGGCCTGACCTTTCTCGGTCAGGTGGTAATACTTGCGGGCCGGCCCGCCGGAAGATTCCACCAGATAGGTTTCCACATATTCGCTGTCCTTGAGCCGCTTGAGAATCAGATACAGCGTTCCCGCCTTGACGGACAGTTCCTGTGAGATCGCTTCGGTGAGCTCATAGCCGTAGCGGTCTTTGTCCTTAAGCTGGGAAAGCACGCACAGTTCCAGCGCTCCTTTCTTAAACTGAGCATCCATGTCAGATGTTCCTCCTGTCTGTACTGTAACACATACTATGTTGTAATGCAATATAGTGAAATCGGCAGAATACGATAATATATTGAAAGTATGATCAGAAAAGCAGGGATAGGGGATGTTTCGGATGTGCTGCATCTGATAGAGCATCTGGAAGAACAGGAAACATTTGACAAAGATGAATTTTATGAAGTCTTTGCCAGCCAGCTGGCATCAGACAGCTATACCTGTCTGGTTTATGAAGAAGACGGAATCGTGAAAGGACTTCTGAATCTGCGCATCGAAGCCCAGCTGCATCACCGCCGCCGGACGGCCCAGATCACAGAGCTGATCGTTGCCCCGCCGTATCGGAACAAGGGAATCGGTGAAGAACTCTTCCGGGCTGCAGAGAAGACGGCAGAAGCAGAGAACTGTGAGAGAATCGAGCTGGAGACTTCGCTGTGGCGCAAAAAAGCCCATGCTTTCTATGAAAGGATGGGCATGGTTCCTGATCATTATTTTTTTACAAAGAATCTGAAATGATCTGCGGATCATTTTTTTTCTTACAGCAGGCGCATATTGTTTGCGGCACAGATTTCTTCCATTTCCTTTGGCCAGATGGAAGCCTGGACTTCGCCGATATGGGCCTTGTTCAGCAGCAGCATGCACAGTCTGG
Source organism: Bulleidia sp. (assembly GCA_045543875.1). Classification (GTDB taxonomy): domain Bacteria; phylum Bacillota_I; class Bacilli_A; order Erysipelotrichales; family Erysipelotrichaceae; genus Bulleidia. The sequence goes on along the minus strand of JAZPXY010000040.1, from coordinate 81,405 downwards.
ACTGGCCGATACCGCCGCCGATCGTATAGGGGAGTTCCTGATTCTGAATCATCTTATGATAGGGCAGGATCAGTCTTCCTTCACAGTGGGCAGCCTGACACTGACTGACAATCGACTTTTCATCGACGCGGATGCCCATGGATGTGATCTCCAGAGCTCTCTGCAGGGATGGCAGCCAGAACAGCATGTCACCGTTGAGGTCCCAGTCATCATAGTCCGGAGCCCGGCCGTCATGGGGACGTCCGCTGCCTTTCAGCGGCTTGCCGATCTGGGTGATGAAGACACACTTCTTTTCTCTGGTAATGGCATCTTCTCTTTCTTTCGGTGTCATATCCGGATACATGTCTTCCAGTTCCTGGGAGGAAATGAAGAAGACATCATCTGCCAGGCGGCATACAGCCTGGGGATATTTGTACCAGACTTCATGTTCCATATGCTTGATGACCTTGAAGATCTCACGGGCGGTTTCTTCCAGGGTGGCCATTGTTCTTTCGTCTTTGGAAATGACTTTTTCCCAGTCCCACTGGTCGACATAGACAGAATGCAGGTTGTCGAGAAGCTCATCGCGGCGGATCGCATTCATGTTGGTATACAGGCCTTCATGAACCTGGAAATGGTATTTCTTCAGAGCAACGCGCTTCCATTTGGCAAGCGACTGCACGACTTCGATTCTTTCATCCGGCATTTCCTGGATATCGAAGGAAACAGGACGTTCGATGCCGTTCAGGTTATCATTGAGACCGGAACTGCGGGGCACAAACAGCGGGGCACTGATGCGGCTCAGACCGAGTTCCCGGCCGATTTCCTTCTGAAATGTGTCACGGATATACTTGATTGCATCCTGTGTTTCCCGGACGGAAAGAACAGGATCGTAGTTTTCTGGAATCTGTACTTTCATATGGACGCTCTTTTCTGTGTAAACATAAACATGGTTATTATTCTAGCACAAAACAGAAAAGAGGAAGCAAAGCTCTTGAAAGATCAAATAAATTGTATACAATATAATTGTATTAACGGAGGACGATCATGGAGAGATATGATATCGCAATTATCGGCACCGGTCCGGCCGGACTGGAAGCAGCCGTTACGGCAACCGTCAGAAACAAGAACATTCTTCTGCTGGGTTCAAAGCTTCTCAGCAATAAAATGCAGGTTGTCGATCATCCGATCAAAAACTACCTGGGACTGCCGGAAGTCACCGGCAAGGAAATGGCCGCAGCGTTCCAGAAGCAGCTGGACATTCTCGGCATTGAAGTAACAGAAAAGAAAGTAACAACCGTCTATGCGATGGGTTCCTACTACAGCCTGCAGCTGTCCGACGGCAGCTATGCTGAAGCAGATACAGTCATTCTGGCCAGCGGCGTTGTGGCCGGCAAGCCGTATCCGGGCGAGGAGAACTATCTCGGCCGCGGTGTCAGCTACTGCGCAACCTGCGATGCCCCGCTGTATCGCGGCAAGACAGTCGCAGTCATCGGCGGCAGTGCTGAAGAAGAAGCCGAAGCTGATTTCCTCGGCGAAGTATGCGAAAAGGTATATTACCTGCCGCTGTATAAGGAAGAACCGCATTTCACCCATGACAATCTGATTGTTCTGAAAGAAAAGCCGGTTGAAATCAAGGGCGGCATGAGGGTCAATGAACTGGTAACCGATCAGGACAGCCATACCGTTGACGGCGTATTCATTCTCAGAGCCGCGCAGTTCCCGGGCCAGCTGGTGCCGGGTCTGGAAACAGAAGGCAGTGCCGTCAAGGTGGATCTGCAGATGCGGACCAATCTGCCGGGTCTGTTTGCGGCCGGTGATATTGCCGGTCAGCCCTATCAGTACATCAAGGCTGCCGGTCAGGGCAATGTTGCGGCACTTTCAGCCGTCAGCTATATCGACGAAAAGAGAAGAGCCGCAAAATAAAACGGGTCAGGAGGTTTTATGACAACAGCAATTCGCTATTACACACAGACAGGAAATACAAAAAAGCTGGCAGATTCCATTGCTGAAACGGTTGGCGTCAAGGCCGAAGATGTATCTGTGCCGCTGGAAGGATATACGGATATTCTGTTCCTGGGAAGCTCGGTCTATGCGGCCGGCGTCGATGCGAAGGTAAAGGAATTCATCCGTACGCTGAAGCCGGAAAATGTCGGAAAGGTTGTCTGCTTCTCGACCGCAGCCCTGCTGCCGTCGACCTACAGGCAGGTTTCCGGACTGCTGAAGAAGCAGGGCATTGCGGTATCGGAAAAGGAATTCCACTGCCGCGGACGCTTCCTGCAGGTTCATAAGGATCGTCCGAATGCTGAGGACATTGCGGCTGTAAAGAAGTTTGCGGCAGAGGTTCTCAAATGAACGAAAATGAATTTGACTGCCTGCGTCTGGACAATCAGCTGTGCTTTCCGCTGTATGCGGCAGCCCGCAAGGTGACGGGAAAGTATACACCGTATTTCAAGGAACTGGGTCTGACCTATACCCAGTACATCGTCTTCATGGTGCTGTGGGAAAAGGACAATGTGACAGTCAGCGACATCTGCCGCCGGCTGTATCTGGACTCCGGAACCCTGACACCGCTGCTGAAGAAAATGGAAGAAAAGGGCTGGCTCAGAAGAACCCGCTCCCAGGCCGATGAACGCATTGTCATGATCACCCTGACGGAAGAAGGAAAGGCCCTGCGTGACAAGTGCAAAAACATCCCTGCTGCCATCGGCAGATGCATACATCTTTCACAGCAGGACGCTGCCGATCTCTATCGGATTCTCTATCTGATTCTTGAACAGGAGGAACCGGAACAATGAACCGCGAACAGAAAATCATCCGCACCAGCATCATCGGCATTCTGGCCAATGTGCTTCTGGCAGCCTTCAAGGCTGTCGTCGGAATTCTCTCCAATTCCATTGCCGTCGTGCTTGATGCGGTCAATAACCTCAGTGATGCCATGAGCAGTGTCATCACCATTATCGGAACCAGGCTGGCAAACCGTCCGGCGGACAAGAAACATCCCTACGGCTACGGCCGTATTGAATATCTGAGTGCAACGATCATCTCGGTCATTGTTCTTTATGCCGGCATCACCTCCTTTGTGGAATCCGCAAAGAAGATCATTTCGCCGGAAGCACCGGACTATTCAGCCGTGACCCTGATCGTCATTGCGGCCGGTGTGCTGGTCAAGATCGTTCTTGGCAGCTATGTCAAGAAGGTCGGCAAGGAAGTCGGATCGGATGCGCTGGTCAACAGCGGTGAGGATGCCCGGCTGGACGCAGTCATTTCCGCATCCACGCTGGTGGCAGCCGTGATCTACATGTTCTTCCATGTGTCACTGGACAGCTGGCTGGGCCTGATCATTTCCGGCGTCATTATCAAGAGCGGCGTGGAAATGCTGAAGGATACGCTCAGCCGCATTCTCGGTGAAAGGGCAGAATCTGCTCTGTCAAAGGAAATCAAGGCGACGGTATGTTCGGTGGAAGGGGCACTGGGTGCCTACGACCTGATTCTGCATGACTACGGTCCCGACCGCACCATCGCTTCCGTGCATGTCGAAGTGCCGGATTACTATACAGCCGATCAGATTGATGCGCTGAGCCGGAAGATCGAGGAAAAGGTGTACGACGAAAATCATGTGATCATGACAGCCGTCGGCATCTATGCCCAGAATACGAAGGATGATGAAGCCGCAAAGCTGCGGGACACCATCCGTGACAAGGTCATGAGCTTTGATTATGTTCTGCAGATGCATGGCTTCTATGCCGACCTGCAGAAGAAGACGATCCGCTTCGACGTCGTGATCGACTTCATGGCCGGTGATGTCAGAAAGGTATATGAACAGATCGTTCAGGCCGTCCAGGAAACAGTGCCGGACTATCAGGTCAGCATCCAGCTGGATACTGATACAAGCGACTGATCACATAGCAGGTGAAAGCCTGCTTTTCTTTTTGCCGGCAGATGTGGGAAAATGAAACTGATGATACTGCTGATAGTCATGATACTGATTTCAATGCTGTATACACCGGAAGTTCCGGTATCGGTGCAGATGCCTTATTCCCGGCTGCACGAGAATTTCATATGGACACTGCGTACTGACGGCACCTACGGCGTGTCGGATGCCTTCAGTATCAGAACCGGTGAAAACGGGCAGAGGATCCGGGAAGACTATATCGGTCCCCGCAATGATCTGCCGCTTCTTGAAGAAAAGATTTCCAGCGGCGGCTTTTACAGCTATGCGACACCGTATTTCCGGCAGAAGGACCGGCGCTGGTCACGTCTGTACTATGGTGACTATACCTTTGGCAGGACCGGCTGTGTGCCGTCGGCGCTGGCAATGATATTTTCCGGCATTCTCGGCCGGGAGATCCTGCCGACGGAAATCGCTGACTATCTGTACTATGATCTGGCGCTCTTCAATTCACCGCTGGGCGGCAGCTACGGTGCACCCCTGACGGCGGTTGTCAGGGCGGCACAGCACTGGCAGGTACAGTGTCAGCTGGTTGATGAATATGAAGAATTCGTGCAGGCCCTCAGGGAAGGGAAATGTGTCTATCTGGCTGTCAATTATCTGCCGGGAGTCACCCATGCCTATGTCTGTCTTGGCTATTACGGCGGCAGCACCTATGTCAAGGACAGTGACAGTCCGGCTCTGTCGCATTATTACGATGTGAAGGAACTCTGGCAGAACCGCTCGGACAGCCGCCATGACCGCATCGGTGATGCCGTGGCAGCAGCTCTGTGGGGAAACTGAAAAACAGCCCGCAGGCTGTTTCAGAGTCCGATCTGGAAGGAACTGTCATAGCGATGGACGACGTCATTGATCATTTTCTGATAGAAGGCGTCCTTGTCGGGGAAGAGACCTTCCTCGATATCCTTGTAGAATACGGAGTGAATATTCTCAAATGTTCCCTGATAGGCGGTAAAGATCAGATCGATCTTTACATCCTTGATGGCGATTTCAACGGTTCCGTTCGGCTGGACCGTTTTTTCTATGACCAGCGAGGATGCCATGCCGGTATTGACTTCTTCCCATGAGGTATCTTCAAGAACATCCTGGGAATTGATCATGTTGCCCATGGCATAGTAGCAGAGGGTTTTGCCGTTGTTGAGCCACTGCACCGGCTGAATGTTATGGGGATGGTTGCCGATGATGATATCGGCACCGGCATCTGCCAGCTGCTGGGCCAGGGAAATCTGTTCGTTGTCCGGATCAGCTGTATATTCAACGCCCCAGTGCATGGAAACGATGACAATGTCTGCTTTCTGATCTGCTTCTTTTACCCAGTCAAGCAGTTCCTGCTCATGACCGCGGTAGCAGTTGACCATATATTCATGTCCGGGTTCGGTTTCATAGCCGTTCATGCCGTAGGTCCAGGCGGTAAAGGCATAGGTGATGCCGTTCACTTCATGGACGGCAATTTCATGGCGCTGTTCTTCCGAGACATTGAGTCCTGATGTGACGACACCGGAATGGTTTTTCCAGAAGGTATCGGAATTGATGATTGCCTCTTCGCCTTTGTCGAGAGAATGGTTGTTGGCGGTGGATACCAGATTGAAGCCTTTCGAGACCATGTAGTCACCGAAGGACTGGGGACAGTTGAAGTGGGGGAAGACGGTGATGCCGAGATGATCGCCGCCGAGGATCGTTTCCTGATTGTAGAAGGAAAGATCATAGTTTGCCGCAAGGTTTGCGACCCCGTCCATTTCTCCGTCCCAGCGATAGCTTCCGTCTTCCTGACGGGCCTGATCGATGCATTCGATCTGGACCAGGGCATCGCCGAGAATATACATGGAAGCACTGGTGACCTGCGGTTCACCCCGCCACAGAATATTTGTTTCAGTATGTTCTGCCGGTCTTTCCTGCTTGGTGTATACCGGCGGTTCCGTGAAGGAGAACTTCCGGATCATAAAGATGCCGGCGATGATCAGTGCCAGGGGAATCATCACCTGGAATTCTTTGCGCAGCTGCCGAGATTTTCTTTTTGCCATACCAAAATAGTACCATAAGAAACGGAAAATGTATTTTCCATGGCGAATCTCTTTTTCCTGTTATAATTGCGGATATGGACATTTCTGCTTATATCGGCAAAAAGGAATTTTACCGGGAAACGGCAAAGATCGCCGTACCGCTGGCACTGCAGAGTGCACTGATGAGCTGTCAGTCGATGATCGATACCCTGATGGTGTCATGGATCGGCAAGGTGTCGGCAGTCGGCACGGCAGCCCAGATCGATACCCTTGCCAGCATGATTGCCTACGGATGCATCGGCGGCATCAGCATCTTTGCCTCACAGTTCCACGGTGCCGGTGATTCGGACAACCTGAAGCGGTGCACCGGACTCGGTCTCTGCCTGGTGCTGGGCAATGCCCTGCTCTGGATCACGGCCGCAACATTCTTCGGCAGTTCCATTCTGTCGTTCTATATGAAGGATGCCGGGGTTGTATCCGACGGCCTGCGGTATCTCAGCATTTCCCGCTTTACGCTGCTGTTTTCCGGCATCTCATTCATCATTTCCAACATGTACCGCTCCACCGGTCAGCCGGGAGTGGCGCTGCGGATCTCGATCCTGACGACGGCATGCAATGTAACCCTGAACTATCTGCTCATCTTCGGTGTTGGTCCCTTTCCGGAACTGGGCATTGAAGGGGCAGCCCTGGCAACGCTTCTTGCCCAGTGTATTGCCTGCATCACACTGATCGGATATGCCGTGAAGTCCAGGCAGAAATTTATCGGACCCTTTTCAGAAATGTTCGGATTCGGTCTCGACTTTGCCCGGCCGGTTCTGGACAGAATTCTGCCCCTGATCCTGAATGAAACAGCATTCGGCTTCGGCCAGACGCTGTTCATCAAGGCGTTCGGGTATCTGGGAAAAGAACAGATGGATGCCTATTATGCCGGCAATCAGATTTTCAACCTGATGACCTTTATCATCTACGGATACGGCAATGCCGTACAGATCCTGCTCGGACAGAAACTGGGCCGGGGAGAAATCGAAGAGGCGAAAAAGGAATGCAACCAGCATATCGGTCTGGCCTTTGTGCTCTCCTGCATTCTCGTAACCTTCCTGGTCATATTCGCAAAGCCGATGGTTTCCTTGTTTGCCCTGAAGGATCCGGCAGTCGAGGCAATGGCCGTCACGATCGTCAGAGTCCTGGCCGTCAAGGCATCGATGCGCCTGTATAATTTCATGATCTTCTGCATTCTCCGCTCCGGCGGCGACGCCAAGATCATCCAGTTCCTGGATTCCGGTCTGGAGTGGCTGGTCGGACTGCCGTGCGCCTTCTTCTGTGTCGGCGTTCTGCATATGGACAATATTGCCCAGGTACTGTTGATTACCCAGCTGGAACAGCTGGTGCGTCTGATTCTCGGCATTCGGCGGGTGAAATCATACCGCTGGGCCAATGACCTGACGCAGCTTGTGGCATAAGAAAAAGGAGTTCAGCGGAACTCCTTTTTTGGTGTATCTTATGCGGCGGCGCCTTCGAACTGGGAGTTGTACAGCTTTGCATAGAAGCCGTTTCTTTCCAGCAGTTCTTCGTGGGTGCCGATTTCGACAATGTCGCCGTGATCCATGACCAGGATCATGTCGGCATTGCGGATGGTGGAAAGACGGTGGGCAATGACGAAGGATGTTCTTCCCTTCATCAGGTTTTCCATGCCTTTCTGGATCAGGATCTCGGTACGGGTATCGACCGATGATGTCGCTTCATCCAGGATCAGGATCTTCGGGTCGCTGAGGAAGGCACGGGCAATTGTCAGAAGCTGTTTCTGGCCCTGTGAGATATTTGTGGATTCCTCATTGATCTCTGTCTGATAGCCGTTTTCCAGGGTGCGGATGAAGTGGTCGACATAGGCCGCATCGGCAGCCTTCATGACTTCCTCATCGGTGGCATCCATGCGGCCGTAGCGGATATTGTCCATGATCGTGCCGGTATGGAGCCAGGCATCCTGCAGAACCATGCCGAAGCAGTCGCGCAGGTCGGATCTTGTCATATCGGTGATCTTCTTGCCGTCGATGTAGATGTTGCCGGAGTTGAGATCGTAGAAGCGCATCAGCAGCTTGACGATGGTTGTCTTGCCGGCACCGGTCGGGCCGACAATGGCAACCTGGGATCCGTAATGGATATAGGCGCTGAAATCATGAATGACGGTCTTGTCCGGATCATAGCCGAAGACAACATCTTCAAAGGTGACATTGCCCTTGATGCGGATATTGCCGTTTTCGTCACGGATCGATACCGGATGGTCGGTATCGGGTGTTTCTTCTGCCTCTTCGAGGAATTCAAAGACACGCTCTGCCGCTGCCGCAGTTGCCTGCAGGACATTCATGATCTGGGCGGTCTGGGTGATCGGCTGGTTGAAGTTTCTGACATACTGGATGAAGGCCTGGATGTCACCGATGGCAAGGCCGTTGTGAACAGCCAGATATCCGCCCAGGACACAGCATCCGACATAGCCGACATTGCCGATGAAATTGGTGATCGGCTGCATCGCGCCGGAAATGAACTGGGCTTTCCATGCGGCATTGTACAGACGGTCATTCAGATCATTGAAGGTACTGATCGAACGTTCTTCGCCGTTGAATGCCTTCATGACAATGTGGCCGCCGTACATCTCCTCGATATGGCCGTTGACATTGCCCAGGGTATCCTGCTGGGCCTTGAAGAATTTCTGTGACTTCGATACGACGAAGGCTGCCGCAAGACCCGACAGCGGTACGACGATCAGTGCCATCAGTGTCAGCTGCCAGGAGATGCTCAGCATCATATAGAGGATGCCGATGATGGTGATCACGGAAGTGAAGACCTGCTGTACCGACTGGTTCAGTGACTGGGATACGGTATCGACATCGTTGGTTACCCGCGAGAGCACTTCGCCGTGGGTGGTATGGTCAAAGTATTTCAGCGGCAGGCGGTTGATCTTCTGTGAGATCTCCTTCCGCAGGTTGTAGGTAATCTTCTGGGTGACGCCGGACATCATCCAGCCCTGGATGTAATGGAACAGGGCCGAAGCCAGATAGATGCCGAGCAGGGTCAGCAGGATCTTTCCGATCTTGTCGAAATCAATGCCGCCGGTGCCGCCGTATTTGGCGGCCAGGCCTTCTGCCAGGGTCGTCGTTGCCGAGCCGAGAATGCGGGGGCCGATGATCGAGAAGATGGTTGAGCCGAGGGTGAAGAGGGTAATGATGATGATCTGCACATAGAATGGCTTCATGTAGCGGATCAGCTTGGCAATCGTGCCGCGGAAGTTTCTGGCCTTGTCTCCGGCTACCATGCCGCGCGGTGAGCGCATGCCGGTCCGGTAGTTTTTCTTCTTGTTTTCACTCATTTTGCCAGTTCCTCCTCGCTCAGCTGTGAGAGCGCGATTTCCTGATAGACCGAACAGTTTTTCATCAGTTCGGCATGGGTGCCGATGCCGGCCACACGGCCTTCGTCCAGAACGACGATGCGGTCAGCCTGCATGATGGTGCTGATGCGCTGGGCAACGATGAAGACGGTCGCCTTTGTCCGCTCGATCATCTGATTCAGCGCCTCACGCAGCCTTGCGTCGGTCTGGTAGTCGAGGGCACTGAAGGTGTCGTCAAAGATAAAGATCTGGGCTTTTTTGGTCAGCGCCCGGGCAATCGAGAGACGCTGCTTCTGACCGCCCGATACATTGGTGCCGCCCTGCGAGATCTCTTCCTGCAGGCGGTTCGGCATGCGGTCGACAAATTCCTTTGCCTGGGATACTTCCAGAGCATTCTCGATGGCTTCATCCGAGGCATTTTCATCGGCATAGCGGAGATTGGATTCAACCGTGCCGGAGAACAGGATGCCTTTCTGGGGAACATAGCCGATGCGGTCGCGCAGTTCCTTCTGGGAAACGCTGCGGATATCGGTATCACCGAAGCGGATACTGCCTTCGGTGACATCGAAGAAGCGCGGCAGGAGATTGATCAGGGTTGACTTGCCGGATCCGGTCGAACCGATAAAGGCGACTGTTTCTCCCGGCGAAGCGGTAAAGGAGATATCGCTGAGCACGTTCTGTTCGGCATTGGGATAGCGGAAGGAAACGTGATCGAAGGTAATGGTCTGATTGTCTGCCGGCAGATGCACGGGATCTTTCGGATCCAGGATCGAGGCTTCGGTTTCCAGCACTTCGAAGATACGGTTGGCGGAAACAGCCGAACGCGGGATCATGATGAAGATCACGGCGACGATCATGAAGGAAATCAGCACGTGGGTGGCATACTGCAGGAAGGCAAGCATGTCACCGATCTGCATGGTTCCAAGATCAATGGCATTGGCACCGATCCAGATGATCAGGATCGATACGCCGCTCATCAGGAAGGTCATGGTCGGGGAGATGATGGCCAGGACCCGGTTCAGGAACATGTTCAGCCTGGTAATGTCGCTGTTTGCCTTGTCGAAGCGTTCTTCTTCATTCTTTTCATTGTTGAAGGCACGGATGACAAGCATGCCCGAAAGCTGTTCGCGGATGACCAGATTCAGGCGGTCAACCATCTTCTGCACAACCCGGAACTTCGGCATCGTAAACAGGAAGGTGACAACCATCAGGGCAATCATCAGCAGGATCGTCCAGCCCAGAACCATGGCCAGGTTCTTGTAGCGGAGCACCTTGAACAGGGAGGTCAGGCCCATCATCGGCGCAAACAGAACAATTCTCAGCATCATGGTCAGTACCTGCTGGACCTGCTGGACATCGTTGGTCGTGCGGGTGATCAGGGAAGCAGTGGAGAAGCGGGAAAGTTCTTCGCTGGCGAAGGATTCAACCTTGGCAAAGACATCGGCACGCATGTTGCGGGCAGCACCGGTGGCAGTGCGGCTGGCCAGGAAGCTGGAGGCAATCGCACAGAGCGAAGCCATCAGGGCAATTCCCAGCATCAGCAGGCCTTCGTGCAGAATGTAGTCATTCTGCATCTTTTCCGTATCCATGCCGAGCTTTGTATATTCATTTCTCAGCATCAGGATCCGGGCGGCTTTCAGGTTGTCTTCGGTAAAGCCTTCGGTTCTTTCCTGCAGAGCGAAACGGAAGGTATCCGCTGCTTTGGGGTCTGCCGCCAGCATGGCCCAGACCTGATCGGGACTGACATTCATGGCCGAAGAAGCCTGATCGCTGCTCAGAAAGGATACCAGCAGGAACGGCTCTTCCAGAACCGAGCGCAGTTCTTCGCTGTCATTCTTCAGAACATAGACTTCTCCCTCGGCATTCGGATATTCGGTGCTTCCGGCCGGTACGGCTTCATAGCTGTCCTTCAGCAGGCGGATACCGGCATCATCCATAAAATACTGCATGTGCTGATAGTTATCACTGCTCAGGGCTTCCGGAAGAGTATCACTGATTCCTCCGTACTGTATTCCGTAGGTAACAATATCAGACATGTAATCCGGCAGGGTAAGGTCAAACTGCACCTGCAGGAAGACAAGACTAATGATCATGATTACGGAGAGCCAGAAGGGTTTGAGATAACGCATTGCTTTGATCATAAAGCGGCCTCCATTGTTACAGTCTTCATCTTAACAATGAGCGGCACGGTTGTGAACGCACATACTTCAGAATTTGTATATAATTTGCTCATGAACCTGTACGACCGCGATATCCGTGAGCCGCTGTTTGACTGGCTGGAAGAACAGTACGGCATGATCCGGATACTTGAAGAAAAACAGATGGGAAAAGCCCGGGCGGATGCCGTGATGGTGACAGCCGAAGAACTGTACGGCATTGAAATCAAGAGTGATGCCGACACCTATGCCCGCCTGCAGAATCAGGTCCGCTATTACAACTGGTATTATGACCGCAACTATATTGTCATCGGTGTCAGCCATGCCGCCCATATTGCCGAACATGTGCCGGAATGGTGGGGCATCATTACCGCCGAAGAAGAGGACGGAAGGATAGATCTCTATGAGATGCGGAAGCCGCAGCTGAATCCGCGGCGGAAGATGCAGCGCAAGATTACCCTGCTGTGGCGGCCGGAACTGGTGCGGATCCAGAAAAGAAATCACCTGCCGGCCTATAAGGAAAAATCAAAGAAGTTCGTGCAGGATAAAATTCTCGAAAAGATTCCCGAAGAGCAGCTGCACCGGGAAATTTCAAGGGAGCTGTTTGAAAGGGACTACACGCTGATCGAAGAAGAACTGGAAGAATACAGACGGCAGAGATAATCTGCCGTTTTTGGTGGTATGATAAGGCTGAAGACGACAGCGGAGAGTAAGACCAGATGGATAAACAGACAGCCTATCTGCGGGTATATGAAGCACTGCGCCGGGATATTGTGTCCGGTGTTTTTCCCTTCGCCGAAAAGATTCCCTCCAAGCGGGTGCTGGCTGATGCCTACGGCGTCAGTGTGATCACGGCCGAACATGCCCTGCAGCTGCTGGAGGAAGAAGGCTATATTGAAAAGAAGGAACGCAGCGGCAGCTATGTCTGTTACCGCAGCGAAGATCTGATCGAAACCGCCCTGCCTGTCCGCCCCTCCCGGGAGACACTGATTCCGGATGATGACCAGTTTCCCTGCAGTGTCTATGCCCGGGCGGTCAGAAAGGTTCTGAATGATTACGGTGAACAGGTTCTGCAGAAGACGGATGAAAACGGATCGGTCATTCTCCGGGAAGCAATTGCCTCCTATCTGCAGCGCTGCCGCGGCATTGCCGTTACGCCCGACAACATCATCATCGGTGCCGGGGCCGAATATCTTTATTCGCTCTGCGTGCAGCTGCTGGGCCGATCGCGCATCTTCGGCATTGAATCACCGTCCTATGAGAAGATCCGCCTCATCTACCGCAGCAGCGGCGTGCGTCTGGATCCTCTGCAGATGGGGGAAAACGGCATTCTCAGCAGTGAGCTGGCAAGAACGCCGGCATCGGTTCTGCATGTTACACCGTATGCCAGCTATCCGTCCGGCCGCAGTGCTGACGCTTCCAAGCGGGCGGAATATCTGAGATGGGCCCGGGAAAGGAATGCCCTGATCATTGAGGATGACTATGCCTCGGAATTTGCGGCCGGGCTGAAACAGGAAAAAACCCTGTTTGCGATGGATCCTGCCGAGCATGTCATCTATCTGAATACCTTTACAAAAACGATTGCGCCGTCGGTCAGGATCGGCTACATGATCCTGCCGGAAAAGAAGGCGGAAAGCCTGCGGAAGCGGATCAGCGGCCGCTCCTGCACGGTATCCACGCTTTCCCAGCTGGTGCTGTCTGAACTGCTGATCAGCGGCGCCTTTGAGAGACACATCAACCGCGTCCGCAGAAAGAACCGGAAGGCCCATAATATAAGGAAATAATCGTTGCCTTTTTTAGGGTCTCTGTTATGATGATAGTGTTCTTTTTGGTTTTGTTGCGGGAAGGAGTTTTATGGCAGAAATGTTCAGGCTTTTCCAGGAAAAAAAGAATCGCGGCGCAGCAGAAATTGTCTGCCGGCCGGCCGGGGTTTTTTCATACGGAAACCGTGAAGAACAGTATCAGACCCGTTAAGCTGCAGCCTATGGATTTTCATCCACAGGCTGTTTTATTTGGAAGGAGACAGGTATGAAAAAAGTCGCAATTGTCATGGGATCAGACAGCGATCTGCCGGTAATGGCAAAGGCTGTCAGGGTGCTGGAAGATTACGGCATCCCCTATGAGGCTCACATCTATTCCGCTCACCGCACCCCGGAAGAGGCTGCGCACTTTGCGGAAACTGCACGGGAAAACGGATTCGGCGTCATTATTGCCGGCGCCGGCATGGCGGCCGCTCTGGCCGGAGTGCTGGCCGGACATACGACCCTGCCGGTCATCGGCGTACCGCTGAAGTCGGCTGTCCTGGATGGTGTCGATGCACTGTATTCCACCGTCATGATGCCAAGCGGCATTCCGGTTGCCACGGTTGCCATTGACGGATCAAAAAATGCCGCATACCTGGCGGCAGAGATTCTCGCCCTCGGCGATGATGAACTGGCAGAAAAGATTGCGGCTGACCGCAGAAAGCAGAAAGAGAATGTCCTGAAGAAGGATGCCGGACTGGCAGAACGTCTGAAGGAATTCTGAGAAAGGACAAGGACATATGGAAAAAAGTTACAGTGACAGCTACAAGGAAGCCGGAGTCGACGTAACCGCCGGCTACAAGGCCGTCGAACTGATGAAGCAGCATGTGGCCCGCACCTCCGTTCCCGGTGTCATGGAAGGCATCGGCGGATTCGGCGGACTGTTTGCGCCGCCGCTGGAAGGCTATGAAAAGCCGGTGCTGGTTTCCGGCACCGACGGCGTTGGCACCAAGGTCAAGCTGGCCTTCATGCTGGACAAGCATGATACGGTCGGCATCGACTGTGTGGCCATGTGCGTCAATGATATCGTCTGCACCGGCGGCGCCCCGCTCTTCTTCCTGGACTATATTGCCTGCGGCAGAAATATTCCGGAGAAGATCGCTGCGATCGTCAGCGGCGTGGCAGAAGGCTGCGTGCAGGCCGGCTGTGCCCTGGTCGGCGGCGAAACAGCCGAACATCCCGGCCTGATGGCAGAGGATGAATACGATCTGGCCGGCTTCTCGGTCGGCATCGTCGATGAGAAGAAGATTCTCGACAAGACAAATGTCAGAGCCGGCGATGTGATCATCGGCCTGGCTTCGACCGGTGTGCATTCCAACGGCTTCTCACTTGTCAGAAAGGTGTTTGACATCGAACACAGCAATGCCATTCATGAATATGCCGATGAGCTCGGTGCACCGCTGGGCGAAGTCCTGCTGACACCGACAAAGATCTATGTAAAGCCGATTCTGAAGCTGCTGAAGGAAGTCAGTGTCAGATCGATCGCCCATATTACCGGCGGCGGCTTCTATGAGAACCTGCCCCGTGCCTACGGCGAAAACCTGAACGCTGTTGTTCACAAGGGAAGCTGGGAAGTTCTGCCCATCTTCGATCTGATCGCCAGAGTCGGAAACATTCCCGAACATGACATGTACAACACCTTCAACATGGGTGTCGGTATGGCCGTCATCGTTGCCCCTGAAGATGCCGAGAAGACAATTGCCGTCCTGCAGGAAGCCGGCGTTCAGGCAAGCCGCATCGGTGAAATGACGGAAGGTGACCATTCGGTCATCATTGAGGAAAACTGAAATGACCCGGATCGCAGTCATGGTCAGCGGCGGCGGCACCAATCTGCAGGCTCTGCTTGATGCGGCTGCCCGCGGTGAGATCCCGCACGGCGAGTTTGCCCTGGTCATTGCCAGTACCGCCAAAGCCTATGCCCTGGAAAGGGCCGCCAAGGCCGGCATTGAAAGCACGGTCGTCCGCCGGAAGGACTACGGCAGCCAGGATGAATTCGATCAGGCCAATGTCGATGTTCTGCATGAACATGATATTGACATGGTGATCCTGGCCGGCTATCTGAGCATTCTCGGCGGCGTCATGATCAATGCCTACCGCGACCGCATTATCAATATTCATCCGTCCCTGATTCCGAGTTTCTGCGGAAAGGGATTCTATGGCCTCAAGGTACATGAGGCAGCTCTGGAAAGAGGCGACAAGGTTACCGGTGCCACCGTGCATCTCGTCAATGAGATTCCCGACGGCGGCCGGATCCTGCTGCAGAAGGCGGTAGCCGTTGAAGACGGCGATACACCGGAAGTGCTGCAGAGACGCGTCATGGAACAGGCAGAATGGATTTTACTGCCGCAGGCAGCGGAAATGCTGGCCCGGCAGCTGGAGGAGGATAAAAGATGAAAGCAGTGAACTTATTTGATTACCTGAAGAACAACGAATATCCCGGCCGCGGCATTGCCGTAGGCCGTACACCGTGCGGAAAGAAAATGCGCATTGTCTACTTCATCATGGGCCGCAGCGAGAACAGCCGCAACCGCGTCTTTACTGAAGAGGGTGCCGGCATCCGCACCGAAGCCTTTGATCCTTCAAAGATGGTTGATCCTTCACTGATCATCTATGCCCCGGTACGTGTTTACGGCGATACCCAGATCGTCACCAACGGCGATCAGACTGATACCGTATATGACTGCCTGGCTGCCGGCAAGACCTTTGAGGATGCCCTGCGCACCAGAACATTTGAACCGGACGGACCGAACTGGACACCGCGCATTTCGGCAGCGGTCAGAGGCGCCGGCTATACAATGTCGATCCTCAAGAGTGCCGACGGCAATGAAAATGCCGTGCACCGTCAGTTCTTTGACTTCACGGATGAACTGCCGGGCTTCGGTCATATCATTCATACCTATAAGGAAAACGGAAATCCGATTCCTTCCTTCGAAGGCGAACCGGTTCTCTGGGAAATGGAAAAGGAACCGTTTGAAGACTTCAGCGATCATGTCTGGGAAGCTCTGAATGAAGACAACAAGGTTTCCCTGTTCACCCGTCAGATCAGCCTGGAAGACGGAACTGTCGAGACCAGAATCTATAACAAGAACAAGTAAGAAGGAGAAAAGAACATGGCTAAAGAACTTGAACTGAAATATGGCTGCAACCCCAACCAGAAACCGTCCCGCATTTTTGTCGAGGAAGGCGAACTGCCGGTCACTGTCCTGAGCGGACGTCCGGGCTACATCAACTTCATGGATGCCCTGAACAGCTGGCAGCTGGTCAAGGAACTCAAAGAGGCAACGGGTCTGCCGTCTGCCGCAAGCTTCAAGCATGTTTCACCGGCCGGTGCTGCTGTCGGCCTGCCGCTGAGCGACGTGGAAAGACAGATCTACTTCACCGGCACAAAGGAACTTTCTCCGATTGCCTGTGCCTATGCCAGAGCCAGAGGTGCTGACCGCATGAGCTCCTACGGCGACTGGGCAGCCCTTTCCGACATCTGTGATGCCGATACGGCCCGCCTGATCCGCCGCGAGGTTTCCGACGGCGTTATTGCCCCGGGCTATACCGATGAGGCTCTCGAGATCCTGAAGGCAAAGAGAAACGGCAGCTACAATGTCGTCCAGATCGATCCGGAGTATGTACCGGCCAAGCTGGAGCGCAAGATGGTCTTCGGCATTACCTTTGAACAGGGCCGCAACGACATCAAGATCGATGATTCCCTCTTCACCAATATTGTGACGGCAAACAAGGATCTGCCGGAAAGTGCCGTGCGTGATCTGAAGATCGCCCTGATCACTCTGAAATATACCCAGTCCAACTCGGTATGCTATGTCAAGAACGGCCAGGCCATCGGTGTCGGTGCCGGCCAGCAGTCCCGTGTACACTGCACAAGACTGGCCGGTCAGAAGGCTGACAACTGGTGGATGCGCCAGAACCCGAAAGTTCTGAATCTGCCGTTCCGCAAGGATATCAAGAGACCGGACCGTGACAATACGATCGATGTCTACATCGGCGAGGAATATGAAGATGTCCTCAGAGACGGTGTCTGGGAACAGTTCTTTACAGAGAAGCCGGAACCGCTGACGGTTCAGGAAAAGAAGGACTGGCTGGCTCAGAACACGGATGTTGCCCTCGGCTCCGATGCCTTCTTCCCGTTCGGCGACAATATCGAGCGTGCTCACAAGAGCGGCGTCTGCTATATTGCCGAACCGGGCGGATCCATCCGTGACGACAATGTCATCGAGACCTGTGACCGTTACGGCATCACCATGGTCTTCAACGGAGTACGTCTGTTCCATCATTGATCGGAGGTAGTGAGATGAGAATTCTCGTAGTTGGCTCGGGCGGCCGCGAACATGCGGTCATCCGCAAGCTGAAGGAAAACAAGGATATTGAGCAGATCATCTGCGCTCCCGGCAACGGCGGCATCGCCGCAGATGCCGAGTGCGTGAACATCAAGGCAACAGATGTGATCGGAATGGCTGACTATGCGACTTCCAATGACATTGACTTTGTTGTCGTGACACCCGATGATCCGCTGGCACTGGGCATGGTCGATGCCATTGAGGCCAGGGGTATTCCCTGCTTCGGACCGCTGAAGAATGCGGCTGTCATCGAAGCTTCCAAGGTGTTCTCCAAGAACCTGATGAAGAAGTACGGCATTCCGACCGCTGCCTATGAAGTATTTGATGATGCCGGAAAGGCATTGGCTTACATTCTGGAAAAAGACCAGTATCCGGCTGTCATCAAGGCCGACGGCCTGGCCCTCGGCAAGGGTGTGCTGATTGCTCAGAATGAAGAAGAGGCACGGGAAGCGGTAAAGGAACTGATGGTTGATCATTCCTTCGGAACTGCCGGCAACCGTGTCGTTGTCGAAGAATTCATGACCGGACCGGAAGTATCGGTTCTGGCCTTTACTGACGGCAAGGTCATCTGCCCGATGGTTTCATCAATGGATCACAAGCGGGCCAATGACAATGACGAAGGCCTGAATACCGGCGGCATGGGCACGATCGCACCGTCGCCGTTCTATACCAGAGAAGTAGCCGAAACGTGCATGAAGGAAATCTTCCTGCCGACAGTTGCGGCCATGAATGCCGAAGGCAGAACCTTCCGCGGCTGTCTGTATTTCGGTCTGATGATCACCCCGAACGGACCGCGGGTAGTGGAATACAACTGCCGTTTCGGCGATCCGGAAACACAGGTTGTTTTGCCGCTGCTGAAGACCGATCTCTTCACCATCATGCAGGCCTGCCATGACGGCACCCTCGGAGACCTCGAAATCGAATGGTCCGATCAGGCCTGTGCCTGTGTCATTGAAGCTTCCGGCGGCTATCCCCAGAGCTATGCCAAAGGCTATGAGATCCATGGTCTGGATGAAAACGGCCAGCACGAAGGCGTCACTGTCTATCATGCCGGCACCAGACTGGAAGACGGCAAGTATCTGACCAACGGCGGCCGGGTGCTTGGCATCACTGCCCTTGGCAGCGATCTGAATGAAGCCCTGGACAAAGCCTATGCGGCGGTGAAGGAAATCAGCTTTAAGGATATGCACTATCGTACCGATATCGGCGGAAAGATGAGGAATCTCTGATGACTGTCTATCGCTGTTTTGTAGAAAAGAAAAGTCCCTTTGCGGTTGAGGCTGCCGGGGTCAGAAACGATCTGACCATTGCCCTGCGCAATGATCATGTCGAATCGGTCAGAGTGCTGAACCGCTATGACCTGGAAAATATCGAAGAGCAGGATTATCTGAATGCCCGCTGTACGATTCTTTCCGAACCGCAGGTTGATGACCTGTATGAAGAAGATGCACCGGCACCGGCTGATGATGAGTGGGTGCTGGCAGTGGAATACCTGCCCGGTCAGTTTGACCAGCGGGCTGATTCCTGTGCCCAGTGCATTCAGCTGGCAACGATGCGGCAGCGTCCCGATGTCCGCACAGCCAGAATCTATTACATCGCCGGAAAACTGAGCGATGATGACAAGACAAGAATCAGGGAAACGCTGATCAACCCGGTTGAAGCCCGGGAAGCTGCCCTGGAAAAGCCGGATACGATTCTGCAGAACTATCCGAAGCCGGACCTTCCGAAAGTACTGGAAGGCTTCCGCGATATGGATGAAGAAAAGAGACGTTCTTTCTGCAGTGAAATGGGACTGGCCATGGACATGGCGGACCTTGCCTTCCTGCAGGACTATTTCAGAAATGAAGAAAAGCGTGATCCGACGATCACCGAAGTGCGGGTCATCGATACCTACTGGAGTGATCACTGCCGGCATACGACATTCAATACGATTCTTGAGAATATTGAGATCGAACCTGACTATATCAGGAAGACATATGACAGCTATCTCGAACTGAGAAAGAAGATCTATGCCGGAAAAGACGCCAAGCCGGTATCCCTCTGGGATCTGGCTACGATCGGCGCCAAGGCGCTGAAGGCTGCCGGCAAGCTGAAGGATCTGGATGAATCAGAAGAGATCAATGCCTGCTCGGTCAAGATCACGGTTGACGTCGACGGCAAGGATGAAGACTGGCTGCTCATGTTCAAGAATGAGACCCATAACCATCCGACCGAAATCGAACCGTTCGGCGGTGCTGCCACATGTCTTGGCGGTGCCATCCGTGACCCGCTTTCCGGCCGCAGCTATGTCTATCAGGCCATGCGTGTAACCGGGGCAGCTGATCCGCTGACACCGGTGGAAGAGACCCTGTCCGGCAAGCTGCCGCAGCGCAAGATCGTTACGACTGCCGCAGCCGGCTACAGTTCCTACGGCAACCAGATTGGTCTGGCAACCGGTCATGTCCATGAAATCTATCATCCCGGCTATGTTGCCAAGCGCATGGAAGTCGGTGCCGTGCTCGGTGCCGCTCCGGCGGAAAATGTTGTCCGTGAAAGACCGCAGCCGGGTGATGTTGTCATCCTGCTGGGCGGCCGTACCGGCCGTGACGGATGCGGCGGCGCTACCGGCTCAAGCAAATCCCATACCGTGGAATCGCTGGAAACATGCGGTGCCGAAGTACAGAAGGGTAATGCCCCGGAAGAGCGCAAGCTGCAGAGACTGTTCCGCAATCCGGAAGCAACAAGGCTGATCAAGCGCTGCAATGACTTCGGCGCCGGCGGTGTATCCGTTGCCATCGGTGAGCTTGCGGACGGACTGAAGATCAACCTGAGCCTGGTTCCGAAGAAATACGAAGGTCTGGACGGAACCGAACTGGCCATTTCCGAATCGCAGGAGCGCATGGCAGTCGTAACATCGGCTGCTGATGCCAAGCGGTTCCGCGAGCTGGCAGATGAAGAAAATCTCGAATCCACGATCGTTGCTGAAGTGACGGAAGACAAGCGTCTGGTCATGGAACTGGACGGCCATACGATCGTCAATATCTCCCGTGCCTTCCTGGATACCAACGGCGCCAGACGCTATGCTGACGCAAAGATCACGGTGCCGGAAAAGAAGGAAGAGGCAGAAGACAGCCGCTCCTTCAAGGAACGCTTTGAGGAAATGATCACCGATCTGAACTGCTGCTCGCAGAAGGGTCTGGCCGAACGCTTTGACTCAACGATCGGATCCAATACGGTGCTGATGCCGTTTGGCGGCAAGTGGCAGCTGACACCGGCCCAGGCAATGGCC
The DNA here is from genome assembly GCA_045543875.1 of Bulleidia sp. Taxonomy (GTDB): domain Bacteria; phylum Bacillota_I; class Bacilli_A; order Erysipelotrichales; family Erysipelotrichaceae; genus Bulleidia. The sequence goes on along the minus strand of JAZPXY010000040.1, from coordinate 60,523 downwards.
TGCAAGCTGCCGGTGCTGAATGCCGAAACCAGAACGGCTTCGCTGATGGGCTGGGGCTTTGACCCGTATCAGTCTTCCGACAATCCGTATCTGGCAGCCCAGAGTGCTGTCATTACATCCGTTGCCAAGGTCGTAGCGGCCGGCGGCAGCTCGGAGAAATGCTGGATGAGCTTTCAGGAATTCTTCGGTCATACATCCAGTGATCCGAAGCGCTGGGGTTCGCCGATGGCGGCTCTGCTCGGAGCCCTGAAGGCGCAGCTGAATCTCGGCATTGCGGCAATCGGCGGCAAGGACTCGATGTCCGGCACCTTTGAGAACATCGATGTTCCTCCGACCCTGATTTCCTTTGCGGTATCGACCGCGAAGACGGACAATATCGTATCGGATGAATTCAAGGGACCGGGTCATTATGTCTACCTGCTGAAGCCGGTCTATGATGAAAACGGCGAACCGTCCTATCCGTCGGTTCTGCAGACATTCCGGACAGTGGAAACCCTGATCCGTGATGATCTGGCACTGTCGGTCTGGACACTGGAAAGAGGCGGTGCAGCAGAAGGCCTGTTCAACATGATGGTCGGCAACCATATCGGCTTTGAGCTGGATGACGATGTCAATGAAATGGAGCTGTTTGAAAAATGTGCGGGTGCCTTCCTGGTGGAAACGGAAGTGGAACTGTCCGGCTTCCAGCTGATCGGCCAGACCACGGAAGACTATCTCTTCCGGACATCGGATGCCATCATGAAGATGGAAGACATGCAGGAGATGTGGGAAGACAAGCTGCAGAGCGTATTCCCGTATCTGACACCGACAAACAAAGATACAATCGATGCGGTCAGCTGCGATCAGCGCGGCGTCATGCATGCCTCCTATACGGTTGCGGCACCGCAGGTGCTGATTCCGGTCTTCCCGGGCACCAACTGTGAGTGGGATACGGCAAGGGCCTTTGAAAAGGCCGGCGCCAAGGCAACGATTTATGTCATCCGCAACCGCAGCAGCGAAGAAATTGAAAAGGCGGCAGATGAATTTGCGGCTCTGATCAGAAAATCGCAGATCATTGCCCTGCCGGGCGGATTCTCGGGCGGTGATGAACCGGACGGATCCGGCAAATTCATTACGGCATTCTTCCGCAATCCCAAGGTCAAGGCTGCCGTCAGCGAACTTCTTGATGAAAGAGAAGGCCTGATGTGCGGTATCTGCAACGGTTTCCAGGCTCTGATCAAGCTCGGTCTGGTGCCGTACGGAAAGATCATTGATACCGATGCTCACTGTCCGACCCTGACATTCAACTCCGTCGGCCGCCATCAGTCGATGCTGGTGCGGACAAGAGTTGCCTCGGTGAAATCACCGTGGCTGCAGTTCGCCAATGTCGGCGACATTCACCATGTGGCAATTTCCCACGGCGAAGGCAGATTTGTTGCCGAGAATGAAGTGATCTCGGAACTGCTGAACAACGGCCAGATCGCAACCCAGTATGTGGATCTGGAAGGCAGTCCGACCGGCAATGTCCGTTTCAATCCGAACAATTCCTACTATGCAGTTGAAGGCATTACTTCAAAAGACGGCAGGATCTTCGGCAAGATGGGACATTCCGAACGCTCCGGTGACGGCCTGTACCAGAACATCCCGGATCTGAATCTGCAGGAAACGATCTTCCAGGGAGCAGTTGCCTACTTCAAATAACCGGAAAAGTCTGATGTAAAAATCAGACTTTTTTTCTGTTATGAGCGGACAATCTTTGGTACCATAGATGTCATGAACGCACAGGAAATGTATGATCTGCTGAACCGCCGGCAGTTCAGCCGCGATTTTGCCTCAAGTCTGCTGATGGATCATCTGCAGGTGATCAGCAGCTATCTGAAGGATGAACAGCCGCTGGCCGTATTCTGCGGATTTGAAGATACCGACAGGGGGTCCGGGCATTCGCTGGCGGCCGCCATTACCGCTGAACGGCTGGTGATCGGAGCCCATGACATCCGTGAAGACAGAGTCTGGGAAGTCCGCTTCCGGGAAGTCAGCAGTGTATCCTTTGAAGATTACGCCCTGGTTCTGGAAGCCGCAAGGGGAACGATGCGGATCCGCGTCAATGACAGCAACGGGGAACGCCTGGTCCGCATGATCAGTCAGCTGATTCCGCAGCAGGAGAAAGAAAGCGAATGACCTGAAAGGGTCATTTTTAAATATTTATATAATTTGGTACCGAAATATATTGACATGAACGACGGCGAAAGATATATTATGTTCGGTACCGAAATAAAATGATTAAAAAAAGGAGGTTTTTCATGGAGAAGACAATCGAAGAATTACTGTTCGACAGACTCAGACAGACCAGAAGGATGAACCGGAAAATGATGCCCGGGGATGAAGGAAGGCCGCATATGCCTCCCATGGAAGGACCGCATCCGCCGCATATGGACGGTCCGCGTCCGCCGCACATGCATCATCCCGGCATGCACAGAGAAAGGATGCTGCCGCGGGAAAGAATCCTGCAGGTAATCCTGGAAGGCGGAGAAGACGGAATGCGTCAGAAGGATATCCTGGAAGAAGTTCACGTCAATCCGTCCTCTCTTTCCGAACTCATCAACAAGCTTGAATCCGACCGATATATCGAAAGAAAGGCGGATCCGGAGGACAAGCGGGCAACCCGCATCTTCCTGAGTGAAAAGGGAAAGGCCCGGGCATATGAAGTCATTGATGCCCACCGTGAAGCCTGTGCAAAGATGTTTGCCAGTCTGAGTGAGGAAGAGAAAAATCAGCTTCTGGTTCTGCTCGACAAAATCCTGATTGAGAAATGATCAGAAGAGGACTCCGGATACGGCCGGAGTTTTCTTATGGCCGAAGACCGGAGCGCCTTCCCTCATCCCGGGAGATATGCAGGGTATAATACAGACAGGAGGAAACTATGATCAGAGTTGTTGCGGCATCAAGACTGTACAGCGACAGAATCGAAGACTATTATGCGGCAGTAAGGGAACTGGTGGAAAAGACCCGTCAGGAAGAGGGCTGTATCTACTACACGCTCAACCGGGATGAGAAGGATCCGCAGCTTCATTACTTTTCCGAAGGATGGAAGGACAGAGCGGCGCTTGACCGCCATATGCAGAGTGAGCATTTCACCCGCATTGTTCCGTCCCTGCGTGAATTCATTGAAGAAAGACCCATGCCGATGATGGTGATGGAGGAAGTTGAACTGTAGATACAAAAAGGATCCGGCTGATGATTCAGCCGGATCTTTCTTCTTTTTTTATGATTATTTTTCCGTAACGTTCTCGCCGATCCACTGCAGCTGGTATTCACCGGTGCTTTCCAGGATGCCGCCGACGCTGAGGTCAATGTGTTCCTCATTTTCGTAGTAGTCCTTGACGCGGCCCTGGGAATCATGGATATGCAGGCCGGCATCGTTGATGGCGCGGACCTTGTAGACGCCTGCCCGCAGGGTCTTCGGAATCTCATAGACACCCGGTGTGATCGTGATATTGTCATCGTTGTTGATATAGATCAGATTGGTATGCTTGTTGTGCTTCTTGGCATTGACCTTGGACCAGAAACGTTCTCTCATGAAGAACAGATCGGCATGATCGATCTTGTAGGTAAAGGTCTTTGTCGGTGTGACAACTTCGACTCTGTCGGTCAGGCCGGTATTTCTGGTGATATATCCGAGACGATGGCAGTTGACGATCTTGTCGGAAAGGAAATACAGAGCAGCTTCCGTTTCATACAGCATGCCGTTTACCTTCTGGGCATTGGTCTTGCTGGAGGTGTCAGGAATGTTGTGAATGGTTCCCTTCTTGACCTTGTCAATGGAACGCACGGCATCTTCTTCCGGAATGCGGTCCTTGTCTACCGTCAGGGTTGCCTTGACAGCACTGACGCAGTGCTCGCCGCCGTGCATCAGAATGGTCGGATAGGGGAAATAGCGGGAAATCGCATCCTCCGATTTCATGTTTTCAAGATGGGCATCCATCATCATGTCACGCATATTTTTCTGGCCGGTGACCAGTTTCTGGAAAATATCATATTTGACAGGAAGTCCGTAGCGGTGGATCACGCTCTTGCAGTTTTTGCAGATATAATGACCGTCTGACAGACGTTCCGGCTTGTGACTGAACATGCCTTTGCTTTCCGCCAGGCAGAAATCACATACTTTTGTTCTGGCCATAATCGCACCTCCATACCTATACATTATAGACATAACAGATAAAAAAGGAAAACGAAAAGATACCTATTAGAAATACAGATGAATGGCATCTGATACGGAAATTGTTTGCCCTGCAAACCATTTTTTTAATGGAAAAAAGGAGAAAGCAGATGGGTGACAGAGAAGAAATCATTGCCTGCTATGAGGCGATGTATGACGGAGAGATCCGCAAAGATACTGAATATCTGAAAAATTATCTGGATGAATCCTATGTTCTGGTCCATATGACCGGCACAAGGGAAATGCAGTAGATATCGGTCTGAAACCGGAAGAAACCGCAGCTGTGGATCAGCACCTGAACGGACGGCAGTGATGAAAAAACGAGTGCCCGGCAGAGCACTCGTTTTTTCATGGGATGGCATCGTGTTATTTGTTTTCGTTAATGTAACGGCATGCGGCAAGGGCTGCAGCAGCACCGTCAGCAGCTGCCGTTGTCAGCTGACGGACATTCTTGCGGCGGCAGTCACCAGCTACGAACACGCCTAGTGTCCGGGTGGTGCACTGCTCGTCAGAATCGAAATAGCCGTAGGTATCAAGGTCGGTAATATCCTTGAAGGCATCATTTTCAGGAATCAGGCCGATGGCAACGAAGAGTCCGTCGCACATGATCTGTTCGCTGGCGCCGGTATCGGTATGTTCAATAACAACACCGCGCAGGCTTCCGTCTTCGGTCAGCAGCTGATTCAGCCTGACGGATGTATAGCTTCTGACATTGGGACGGCTGAAGAGAACTTCCTGAAGTCTTGCTTCACCGGTGAATACCGGCATATCCTGCAGCATTACGACTTCACTGCATTTTTCGGAAAGCAGGATGGCTTCCTGCAGGGCTGAATTGCCGCCGCCGGCAACACAGACCTTTTTTCCGGTATAGAAATCGCCGTCGCATACGGCACAGAAGGAAATGCCTTCACCGACAAGGTCGTCCTCGCCTTCGAGGCCAAGCATTCTGTGCTTGACGCCGGTGGCGAGAATGACAGTCTTTGCGTCGTATGTGCTTCCCTCTTCGGTCATGACAATGCGGTGATCACCGGCATCGACAACCTGAGAGACGGTTTCTACTTCAAATTCGGCTCCCTGGGCAATGATCTGGTCAAACAGCTTGTCTGCCAGTTCAGTTCCGCTCAGGGACTGGAAACCGGGATAGTTTTCAACTTTCGGAGAATGCGTGATCTGTCCTCCGAAGCCTTCCTTCTCGATGACCAGAGCGGTTTTGCCGTTGCGCAGGGCATAGAGCGCGGCTGTCATGCCGGCCATGCCGCCGCCGACGACAACTACATCATAGTCTGCCATGGGCTTATTTCCTCATCAGCCAGCCTTTGATATCAGAGACACCGCGGTATTTCTCAAATTCATTGCCGTTGGTAATGACCAGGGTCGGAGCCTGCTTGATTCCGAACTTGGCAACGAGGTCACGTTCTTCATTCGCGTTGAGTGCCGTATAGGAGATGCCGGCCTTGTCGAGCAGGGCACCGGCAGCCTTGCAGTTCGGGCAAGTCGGTGTCTTGAACAGCAGGATCTGGCCGTTCTCGGATGTCTTTTCCGGAGCCGGAGCTGCTGCCGGAGCAGCTGCTTCGGCCGGGATATCAGCCGGTGCCGGATTCGGACCGGTATGTGTCAGGGTGGAATGACCGATGTTGTAAACCTTGCGGTCCTTGAATTCCTGTGCCTTGCCGTCGTTCCAGTTCTGAACCGGACGGTAGTAGCCGGTGATGCGGCTGTAGACTTCTGTCTTCTGACCGCAGTGCGGGCAGATGTATTGTTCGCCGGTCAGATAGCCGTGGTCCTTGCATACCGAATAGGTCGGGGACATTGTGTAGTAAGGCAGCTTGTAGTTTTCAGCAATCTTGCGGACAAGATTTGCGGCTGCTTTCCAGTCCGGCAGCTTTTCGCCGAGGAAGGCGTGGAAGACGGTGCCGGAAGTGTACAGTGTCTGCAGGTCATCCTGGATATCAAGAGCGCTGTATACATCCTCTGTGAATCCTACCGGCAGGTGGGAAGAGTTTGTATAGTACGGTGTGCCGTTCATGTTGGCAGTGATGATGTCCGGATATGTTTCCTTGTCATGCTTTGCGAAACGATAGGTTGTGGATTCTGCCGGTGTGGCTTCCAGGTTGTACAGGTCACCGTACTGTTCCTGGTAGTCAGACAGACGCTCACGCATGTGATTCAGGACATCGCGGGTGAAGCGCTGGGTTCTTTCGTCTGTCAGGTCAGCACGCAGCCACTTGGCATTCAGGCCGGCTTCGTTCATGCCGATCAGGCCGATGGTGGAGAAGTGGTTGTTGAAGGTGCCGAGGTATCTCTTTGTGTACGGATACAGACCCTGTTCAAGAAGCTTGGTGATGACGGTACGCTTTGTCTTCAGGGAGCGGGCTGCGATGTCCATCAGATCATCGAGGCGCTTGTAGAAGTCAGCTTCATCCGCAGCCAGGTAGGCAATGCGCGGCATGTTGATGGTGACGACACCGATGGAGCCTGTGGACTCACCGGATCCGAAGAAGCCGCCGGACTTCTTGCGCAGTTCACGCAGGTCCAGACGCAGACGGCAGCACATGGAACGTACATCGCTCGGTTCCATATCGGAGTTGATATAGTTGGAGAAGTACGGTGTGCCGTATTTGGCGGTCATTTCAAACAGCAGCTTGTTGTTTTCGGTTTCACTCCAGTCGAAGTTCTTGGTGATGGAGTAGGTCGGAATCGGATACTGGAAGCCTCTGCCGTTGGCATCGCCTTCGATCATGATCTCAATGAATGCCTTGTTGATCATGTCCATTTCCTTCTGGCAGTCACCGTATGTGAAGTCCATTTCCTGGTTGCCGATCAGAGCCGGCAGGTTTCTCAGGTCGTTCGGAACAACCCAGTCAAGTGTGACGTTGGAGAACGGTGCCTGGGTGCCCCAGCGGCTCGGTGTGTTGACGCCGTAGACGAAGGACTGAATGCACTGCTTGACCTGTTTCTGGCTCAGGTTGTCAACGCGGACATACGGAGCAAGATATGTATCAAAGGAGGAGAATGCCTGAGCGCCGGCCCATTCGTTCTGCATGATGCCGAGGAAGTTGGCCATCTGGTTGCACAGTGTGGACAGATGCTTGGCCGGAGCCGAAGTGATCTTGCCCGGAACACCGCCGAGGCCTTCCTGGATCAGCTGCTTCAGGGACCAGCCTGCGCAGTAGCCTGTCAGCATGGACAGGTCATGAAGATGAATGGCAGCGCTGCGGTGAGCGTTGGCGATTTCATCGTCATAGACTTCACTCAGCCAGTAGTTGGCAGTGATCGCACCGGAGTTGGACAGGATCAGACCGCCGACAGAATAGGTGACGGTGGAGTTCTCCTTGACGCGCCAGTCATTGATGCGCAGATAGTTGTCTACCAGATCCTTATAGTTCAGCAGGGTGGAATTGACATTACGCACCTTTTCACGCTGTCTTCTGTAAAGAATATATGCTTTGGCCACGTCGGAGTAGCCGGATTCGGACAGTACTTTTTCAACGCTGTCCTGAATGTCTTCAACGGTGATCAGACCGTTGCGGATCTTGCTTTCAAAATCCGATGTTACATGCAGAGCAATGAGATCGATCACAGACGGATGATACTCTTTCTGCAGGGCTTCAAATGCCATTGTGATTGCGGATGAGATCTTGGAGATGTTGAAATCTACGATCTTGCCGTCTCTTTTAACTACCTGATACATTTCCTCTCCTTTGCCGGATCATATGAAGATTCCCCTTATCCGGCTTTTATTTCATAATCGTTCGGATGGTTCGCCGTTCCGCTGCGTCTTCCGTATAAAATGTTTCGCGAATTGCGAGCAAGCCACGAAACATGATTGGTTTATCAGACGTATGCGGGCAGGCCTCAGAGCCATCCTGCAAGGGTACTTTAACACCGTCAAAAAACAGCGTCAACCAGATTGATTTAAAATAATTGGATTTCCAATTAATATTTTTTGCACAATGAAAAAAGTGCCTGTTTTTTTCAGTCAACACCCCTGATATTAGTGTCACTTACATACTGACGGGCAATTTCGGCATAGCTTTCCAAGGCCTCTTTCGAGGGTGCGTGGAGGTTGCCGAAGGGGACCGAATCACGGTCGGTGAAGCACTGCAGATAGTAGTGCCGGGCACCCCGGATCAGCTCGCCGATGCGGTGAAAATCGTCAGACTGATGGAATTCATCCACTACAGTGGTGCGGAATTCATAGTCGATTCTGCTGTTCATCAGCAGGGCAATGCTTTCCCGGATGACATCCATGTTTACTTCCTTTACACCGCTGGTAACGGCATACTTTTCCGGAGAATTCTTGATGTCCATGGCCGCATAGTCGATCAGGCCTTCATCGAGGATGCTTTTGAGCAGCTGGGGATGATAGCCGTTGGTATCGAGCTTGATGGCAAAGCCGAGCTCCCGGATCCGGCGCATCAGTGCCGGCAGATCCTGGTGCAGGCACGGCTCACCGCCGGTGAAGGCGACACCGTCAAGCAGACCCTGGCGCTTTTTTAGAAAGGCCAGAAGCTCTTCGTCATCCATGACCGGCTTCGCACTGCCGTCGGCCAGTTCAAAGTTATGGCAGAAAGGGCAGCGGAAATCACAGCCGCCGAGGAAAACCGTGCAGGCAACGCGGCCGGGGAAATCCAGCAGCGTCATTTTCTGTAATCCGTGTATTTTCATATATATCTCTCTCCGTTCAGACAGCTGCCAGTATATGCATGTTGCGCAGCTGTGCGTCTTCAATGCTGTCATTGACAGAATAGGCATGCTTTTCAAGGTCGCCGCAGACTGCCTTTGTCAGATCCTGGGCAATCAGCTCATCAATGACATCGGCGGCAATGCCTTCGATGACATTGTATTTTTCTTCGGCGTTTTCGTCGTTGTCGCTGGTCATCAGATATTCCAGAAGCTCGGCTTCGATTGACAGCAGAGACAGCTGTCTCATCGAACGGAAACTCCATTTGTAATAGGTCTGATAGACGCGGTTGAGCAGGAAGATGACAGCCATGGTGCTGCGGACAAATTCAAACACGGCGAGCTGGGCGGCGGCGGTTTCGCCGTGGGCCAGGCAGCGCTGATAGTTGTACTGTCCGGACTGGGCCATCAGCAGCAGGTTTCCGGCCAGCTTCTTGCGGCGGATATCTTCCGGATAGAAGGCCAGGGCTTCGCGGATGCGGCTGACTTCTCCGTATCCGTCGCAGAAGATTCTGCCGTTGACAGCTTCCGCCAGAGCGGTTTCAGGAGTCTGCAGCCACTGTCCGAGGGTAAGAATGCCGTCGGCTGTGCCGGCTTTTTCCTGAAAGTATTCAGCGGTGCGGAAGACACCGTGGCGGGGACCTCCGACCGGCTGCAGCTTTGCCCGCCGGAATCCTTCAAATTCCTGGGGAAGCTTGGCATAGGCTCTTTCCAGCAGAAAGGCGGTGCGGCGGTCAACAATGTCTTCGCCCGGCAGGAAGATGCAGAAGCCGGGTTCAAAGTCATGATCGCGGGATATTTCGTCGTCAAAGCCGAAGCATTCCGAACCGCTGCCCGTCAGGCCGCAGGCAATCAGATCCAGCAGCTGAGGAAATTCCTTTTCCAGCATCGGCCGGCCGTATGCCGCAAAGTATTTCTCCGCCAGTTCAATTCCCTGCATAGATCTTCTCCGCCCGCTGGTTCAGTTCGTCGGCAGCGAGGAAATAGCCGTAGTATGAGAAGACCGGTGCACACTTCTCGCAGACAAAGGCATAGTAGCCGTCATGGTCCATTCCCGGTGTGCTGAGGAGATCATAGGCTTTGTCAAGCAGCTCGAAGATTCTCGGCTCGGCTGCTTCCATGCCTTTTTCCGCTTCTTCTGCATTTGCTATATTAAGGCATGTGATGGCCTGTTCAAGTACGCCGTTGGGTACAGTGCTCATTTTTTCCATTGCCTTTTCATATAATTCATAGGCTTCGCTGTAGTTTCCGGCCGCCACACAGCAGAGGGCCATGTTGTTGTAGAGCCCGCCGAGCAGCTCCGGGGATGTGCAGGGAGCCGCTTCATAGACCTCTCTGGCCTTGCGGAACAGACGGATGGCCTCTTCGTTTTCGCCGAAGGCATTCATGGCAGTGGCGACGTTGGTATAGGTGGTTCCGGAGGAAATGGTGCCTTCAAAGCCGAGTCTGTCCAGGAGACTGAGGGCTTCGCGGCCGTTTTCCAGTGCCTTTTCCCGGTCGCCGGTCTTGCGGTAATGACCGACCAGCTCATTCCTGAGCATCAGCTGACCGCGCAGGTCATGGCCGAGTCCTGCTTCCTCAAGCCAGTACAGCAGGTGCCTTTCGGCTCCGGCATAATCCTTGCGGCTCATATATTCATCCATTTTTTCAATGATCCGCTTCTGCGGAACGGGACGGAATTCGGTGCCGTTTCCCGGCGGCTGCTCGCAGAGCGGGCATTCCGGTTCCAGATAGTCTTCGGGTCTGAGTATGTTATGATCGTTCATGTGATGCACCTCCGGATCGTTTTTCTCTTCCATTATATTATATAGGCGCTGGTTTTCAGTTTCCTGACTGCGGCAGCGGCCGACTGAGGTATTATATGTGATGCGGCGCAAAATTCCCACCGGAATCTGCCGTTCCGGACGAAATACGGCATTTCCGGAAAGATGTAAAAGTTTTTGTTGACAGGGAAAACAGGGACGTTTTATTATGTATGGGCTTGGCGAAAAATGGCTTTGTTGTGCACAAAGCCAAAAATTAGGCTGAGAAATGACACACTTGGAAGCGTGTGCACAAAAACGAAAGGAGAAAGAACATGCCTACAATAAATCAGTTGGTACGCAAAGGCCGTACTGATAAAGTGACAAAGTCAAAGTCCCCTGCGCTGAACAGAGGCTTTAACTCACTGAGAAAACGCCCGACAAAATTAAGCAGCCCTCAGAAGAGAGGCGTATGCACCCGTGTCGGCACAATGACACCGAAGAAACCGAACTCTGCTCTTCGTAAGTATGCCCGTGTCCGTCTTTCCAACGGTATGGAAGTTACAGCTTACATCCCTGGTGTAGGACACAATCTGCAGGAACACTCTGTTGTAATGATCAGAGGCGGCCGTGTTAAGGACCTGCCTGGTGTTCGTTACCACATCATCAGAGGAACTCTGGACTGCGCCGGTGTAAATGACCGCAACCAGAGCCGTTCCCTGTACGGCACAAAGAAGCCGAAGAAATAATAGAGAGGAGAAGAGAACATGCCAAGAAAAGGTTATATAGCAAAGCGTGATGTCCTGCCTGATCCGATCTATAATTCAAAGCTGGTCACAAAGCTGATCAACAAGATCATGATCGACGGCAAGAGAGGCACCGCTCAGACAATTCTGTACGATGCATTCGCATACATCGAAAAAGAAACAGGCCAGAACCCGATGGAAGTCTTCGAAAAGGCTCTCGGCAATGTTATGCCGGTTCTGGAACTGAAGGTCCGCCGTGTCGGCGGTGCCAACTATCAGGTACCTGTTGAAGTCAGCGCTGACAGAAAGCTGACACTTGGTTTACGCTGGATCGTAAACTATGCAAGACTCCGTCATGAAAAGACAATGGAACAGAGACTTGCGCATGAAATCATGGATGCTGCCAACGGTACAGGCGCATCTGTTAAGAAGAAGGAAGACACACATAAGATGGCTGAGGCAAATAAGGCATTTGCTCACTATCGCTGGTAATAAAAGGAAGGAGCGACTATGCCAAGAGAGTTTCCTCTGAACAAGATCCGTAATATTGGAATCATGGCTCATATCGATGCCGGCAAGACGACAACGACAGAGCGTATCCTTTATTACACAGGTAAGATATACAAGATCGGTGAGACTCACGACGGCGCTTCCCAGATGGACTGGATGGCTCAGGAACAGGAACGTGGTATCACGATTACTTCCGCCGCTACAACCTGCCACTGGAAAGACTGCCAGATCAACATCATCGATACACCAGGTCATGTCGACTTCACTGCTGAAGTAGAACGTTCCCTGCGTGTCCTTGACGGAGCTGTAACCGTACTTGACTCAAAGGCAGGCGTAGAGCCGCAGACAGAAACTGTCTGGAGACAGGCTACTGAATACAGAGTTCCGCGTATCGTCTTCTCCAACAAGATGGACGCTACCGGTGCCGACTTTGACATGTCGGTTGCTTCCATCGGAAACAGACTGGGAGCCAAGGCAGCTGCAATACAGATGCCGATTGGCGCTGAACAGTCCTTCCGCGGCATTATTGACCTCGTCACCATGCGTCAGTTCATGTACAACAATGACCTTGGTACAGATATCATCGAATCCGACATCGATGCTCAGTACATCGACAAGGCAACAGAGATGCACCAGACAATGCTGGAAATGATCGCTGACTACGATGAAGATCTGATGATGAAGGTTCTGGAAGGCGAAGAGCCGACCGTTGAAGAAATCAAGAAGGCAATCAGAGCCGGTGTTCTGACTTCTGAATTCTTCCCGGTAATGTGCGGTTCCGCATATAAGAACAAGGGTGTTCAGCTGATGCTGGATGCGGTTGTCGACTATCTGCCGGCACCGACAGACATCCCGTCCATCAAGGGCACTCTGGAAGACGGCACAGAGAGTGAGCGTCATCCTTCCGATGATGAACCGTTCAGTGCGCTGGCCTTCAAGGTTGCGACTGACCCGTTCGTCGGAAGACTGACTTACTTCCGTGTCTATTCCGGTACAGCTACAGCCGGAAGCTATGTTCTGAATGCTTCCAAGGGCAAGAGAGAAAGATTTGGCCGTCTGGTCCGCATGCATGCGAATCACCGTGCCGATATCGAAGAAGTATATGCCGGTGACATCGCCGGTGCCGTCGGTCTGAAGAATACGACAACCGGTGACACACTGTGCGATGAAAAGAGCCCGATCATCCTCGAATCCATGGTATTCCCGGAGCCGGTTATCCAGATGTCTGTTGAGCCGAAGACAAAGGCTGACTCACAGAAGATGGACGGCGCCCTGGCCAAGCTGGCTGAGGAAGACCCGACATTCCGTACATATACAGATGAAGAAACTGGTCAGACGATCATTGCCGGTGTCGGCGAACTGCAGCTCGACATCATCATGGACCGTATGAGAAGAGAATTCAAAGTCGAAGCTACTGCCGGTGCTCCTCAGGTTGCTTACCGTGAGACGATCCGCAGAGAAGCTGAAGTTGAAGGCCGCTTCATCCGTCAGTCCGGCGGTCACGGTCAGTATGGTGACGTATGGATCAGATTCTCCCCGAACCCGGGCAAGGGATTCGAATTCGAAGATGCCACAGTCGGCGGATCCGTTCCGAAGGAATTCATCAAGCCGACCCAGACCGGTCTGGAAGAAGCCCTCAACAACGGTCTTGTTGCAGGCTATCCGGTCGTTGATATCAAGGCTGTCCTCTTCGACGGCAGCTACCATGATGTCGACTCCAGTGAACAGGCATATAAGATTGCTGCTTCCCTGGCACTGAAAGAAGCTGCCAAGGTCTGCGATCCGGCCATTCTGGAACCGATCATGGCTGTAGATATCACGGCACCGTCCGAGTACCTCGGTGCTGTCATGGGTGACGTCACAAAGAGACGCGGCACCATCCGTGAACAGGAAGAAATGGGCAATGCCATCAAGGTCAAGGCATTCATCCCGCTGGCACAGATGTTCGGTTATGTAACTGACCTGCGTTCCTTCACTCAGGGCCGCGGCAACTACATGATGCAGATGGATCATTATGAAGAAGTTCCGAAGAACATTGCCAAGGAAATCATCGAGAAAAACAGCACAAAATAAACATAAGTAATTATTGCAATTAGATAGTCGGTCGGCTAAAATTATAGCAGACTGAAAATAAAAATAACGGAGGAAAAAACATTATGGCAAAGCAGAAATTTGACCGTAGCCTCGAGCATGTAAACATCGGAACGATCGGACATGTCGACCACGGCAAAACAACACTGACTGCAGCGATCACCAAGTATCTTGCTGAACATCCGGAAGATGGCAAGGCTGTCTTCGAAGCTTATGACAAGATCGACGGTGCTCCTGAAGAAAAGGCTCGTGGTATCACGATCAACACTGCTCACATTGAGTATCAGACAAACACAAGACACTATGCACACGTTGACTGCCCAGGCCACGCTGACTATGTCAAGAACATGATCACTGGTGCCGCTCAGATGGACGGTGCTATCCTGGTTGTTGCAGCAACAGACGGACCGATGCCGCAGACACGTGAGCACATCCTGCTCTCCCGTCAGGTAGGCGTTCCGAAGATGGTAGTATTCCTGAACAAGTGCGACATGGTTGATGACGAAGAACTCATTGACCTGGTTGAAATGGAAGTTCGCGAACTGCTGTCTGAATATGGATTTGACGGCGATGACTGCCCGATCATCCGTGGTTCTGCATACGGCGCTCTGAACGGAGATCCGAAGTGGACACCGGCTATCAAGGAACTGCTTGATGCTGTTGACTCCTATATCCCGGCTCCGATGCATGAATTTGACAAGCCGTTCCTGATGGCTGTTGAAGACGTCTTCACAATCACAGGCCGCGGTACTGTCGCTACAGGCCGTGTTGAACGTGGCAAGCTGAACCTCAACGATGACGTTGAAATCGTTGGTCTGCGTCCGACCCGCAAGACTGTTGTTACAGGTATCGAAATGTTCCGTAAGATGCTTGAATTCGCTCAGGCTGGTGACAACATCGGTGCTCTGCTCCGTGGTGTCAACCGTGACGAAATCGAGCGTGGACAGGTTCTCGCAAAGCCGGGTTCCGTTACTCCGCATACAAAGTTCAAGGCTCAGGTTTACGTACTGACAAAGGAAGAAGGCGGACGTCATACACCGTTCGTTTCCAACTACCGTCCGCAGTTCTACTTCCGTACAACTGACGTTACCGGTGTTATCAACCTTTCGGAAGGCACAGAAATGTGCATGCCTGGCGATAACGACCAGATGGAAGTTGAACTTCTGAAGCCGATCGCTGTCGAAGAAGGAACACGTTTCTCCATTCGTGAAGGCGGCCGTACAGTAGGTTCCGGCAACATCACAGAAATCACTGAGTAATTCAGTACTGAACAGTTAATGAAAAACCGAAGCGAAGATGCTCATATGCATCGGCACTTCGGTTTTTTTGTATTCTGCCTGTGGTATTATGTTGCTGTATGATCAGAGGAATATTATTTGATTTTGACAGCACCCTGAGCAGCCGCTATGAATCGGCCTACCGGATGTACCGGCATCTGATGCATCAGATCCTGCCGGATATGGATACAGAATCACTGGCATTTGAGGCAATGATCCAGAGGATGATGTACTGGGATCAGTTCGGAACGGTGAACAAGACGTATGTCATTGAAAAAGTACGGGACAATTATGCTCCGGGAATCGACATCAGGAAGTGGACCGACTACTGGTATGCCCATTTTCATGAATATCAGGTACTGATGCCGCACGCTGCGGAGATTCTGGAAGAGCTGCAGAAGAAATACCGGCTGGGCCTGGTTACCAACGGTGCCGGCAAAAGCCAGCTGGCCAAGGTGTATGCCCTGGGCCTGGAGAAATATTTCCCGGTGATGATTGCTTCCGGTGATTTCGGAAAAGACAAGCCGGATCCGGCCATATTCAGGAAGGCGGCAGAACAGCTGGGCCTTCCCTGTGAAGAAATTGCCTTTGTCGGCGATACCTTTCAGACCGATATTGCCGGTGCCTACGCAGCCGGCATGAAGCCGGTCTGGCTCTGTTATGAAAAAAGGACGGTTTCTGAATACCCGGTCACAAAGATCAATGACTTTGCGGAGCTCAGGGACATGTTTCTGGGAGATGCATTATGGAACGAATGAAGAAACTGCTGCTTCTGATACCGCTGGTTCTGCTGGGAATCTTCTTCCTGCTGAGGCCGTCGGATCAGGTGCAGCCTGCTCCGCAGCCCGATCCGGCACCGGTTACGGATCCGGTTACAGAACCGGTTGCTGCTCCGGATCCGGAATCAGGAATTGCCGAGGACGGCATCTATGATTCAAAAGAGGATGTAGCCCTGTATCTGTATACATACCATCATCTGCCGTCCAACTACATGACCAAGAAGGAAGCACGGAAGCTTGGCTGGGATGACGGCCCGCTGAACAAGGTGATTGAAGGAAAGTGCATCGGCGGGGATGTGTTCGGCAACCGGGAAGGACTCCTTCCGAAGATATCGGGAAAATATTATGAGTGCGAGATCGATACGCTGACTGCCGATGAGCGCGGGGAGAAGCGTCTGGTCTGGTCCGAAGATTTCGCGATCTATTATACAGATGACTATTTTCACTCTTTTGTGAAACTGTATGACAGTGCCGGCGGCAGTGCTTCTGTTTCTGATCCGGCGGCTGATCCGACGCCGGCATCCATTCCTGAGCAGAAGCCGGAAAACAGCCCTGAGGTGGCGGAAGACGGCATCTATGATACGGCTGATGAGGTGGCGCTCTATCTGGTGACCTATCACCATCTGCCTTCCAACTATATGACCAAGAAAGAAGCCCGCAAAATCGGCTGGAGCAGCGGCGCCCTGAATCAGGTCGAAGAAGGAAAGTGCATCGGCGGCGATGTCTACGGCAATTACGAAGGAGCGCTGCCGGATATATCCGGAAATTACTACGAATGTGACATTGATACGATCAACAGCAGGAAACGCGGCGAAAAGCGTCTGGTCTGGTCGGATGACTGGGATGTCTACTATACCGAAGACCATTACGAGACGTTTGTGCAGCTGTACGGAGACTGATTATGGCAAAAAGAGAAATCATGATTGATGCCTCGCGCATCACTTCCCGCCGGGATATGGCGGAATACATGAAGGAAGTCTTTTCCTTCCCGGAGACATTCGGCGGCAATCTGGATGCCCTGCATGACAGTCTGTCGGAAGTTGCCGAAGACACGGTGCTTCTGCTTGATGCCGATTCAATGCGGCTGATCTGCGAAGACAGGTATGCATGGAAAGTGCTGCGGGTTTTGCTGGATGAGGCCGAAGACAACCCTCATATCCGGGTAAAATTGCTGTGAAAAAGCAACGCAATGATTAAAAAAGCGCTTACAAAAGACAAAAAAAGAAGGCGGAAACAGGTTGCATTTCCGCCTTTTGTTTTTTCGCTGAAAACCTTTAAAAATGTGCTTGCAATGGGGTTTTTTGGGTGTTAATATATTGAAGCACTCGCGTAGACGTGGGAGGTTGCCGGCACGCCGAAATGCGTTGTCACGGTAAGCGTGATAACCGGGGAATTTCCACTGAGCGATCCCGAAGAGGGAGTGAATATAAGGAGGAAAAATTCATGGCAAAGAACTCTGTAAGAATTCGTCTGAAGGCTTACGAGAACAGAAGTTTGGATGCAGCCAGCGAGAAGATCGTCTCCACTGCTACAAACCACGGCGCAAAGAAAATCGTCGGACCTGTTCCGCTGCCGACAGAGCGCGAAGTCATCACAGTACTTCGTGCGGTACATAAGTATAAGGACTCTCGTGAGCAGTTTGAGATCCGTACACACAAGAGACTGATCGAAATCATCGGTCCGAGTGCCGAAACGATCGACGCATTAAGCAGACTGGATCTGCCGTCCGGCGTCGACATCGAAATCAAACTTTAAGGAAAGGACCGGTGAATACAGATGAAGGGTATTTTAGGACGTAAGCTCGGTATGACACAGGTCTTTACAACTGACGGCGAACTGATTCCGGTTACTGTCGTTGAAGTAAAACCAAACGTCGTACTGCAGAAGAAGACAAATGAGACAGATGGCTACGAAGCAATCCAGCTCGGCTACGAAGATGTCAAGGAACATCGTTCCAACAAGCCGGCCATCGGTCATGCAAAGAAAGCCAACACAGCTCCGAAGCATTACATCAGAGAAATCAAGGCTGATGAAATGATGGATCTGGAAGTCGGCGCAGAAGTAAAGGCTGACCTGTTCAAGGCCGGTGACCTGGTCGATGTACAGGGCACCAGCAAGGGTCATGGCTATACCGGAACGATCGCCCGCTACAACGCACACCGCGGACCGGAATCTCACGGTGGTTCCAAGAACACAAGACACATTGGTTCTCTGGCAACAACAGGACGTAACAACGGCCGTATCGAAAAGAACACACCGATGCCGGGTCATGATGGTGTTTACACAACAACCAATCAGAACCTGACAGTCGTCAAGGTTGATACGGAAGAGGGATACATCCTGATCAAGGGAAATGTTCCAGGTCCGAAGAAGGGTCTGGTCATGATCAAGACAACCGTCAAGCCGGTAAAAGAAACACAGGCTCCGGAGCTGATCAGCTATGCAGCTGCCGAAGAAGAAGGAAAGTAAGAGGAGGTAAACGATGTCAAAGGTTGATGTATACAATCAGAAAGCTGAGGTCGTTAAGTCCGTCGAGCTGTCTGACGCTGTATTCGGCATTGAACCGAATCAGCAGGCAATGTATGATGCAGTTCTCGTCTACCTCGCCGGTTTAAGACAGGGAACACATTCTACAAAGACAAGAGCGTTTGTATCCGGAACAGGCAAGAAGCCGTTCCGTCAGAAGGGTACAGGCCGTGCCCGTCAGGGTTCCACAAGAGCTACACAGTGGAGACATGGCGCCATCGCATTCGGCCCGCATCCGCGCAAGTACAACCTCAAGATGAACCGCAAGGTCCGTCAGCTGGCTCTCCGCTCTGCTCTGAGCGAAAAGTGCCAGAACAGTGATCTGACTCTGATCGATAATCTGACATTCGATGAGATCAAGACAAAGAAGGCTGTCGCTCTTCTCGAAGCATTCAACTTCGACAGAAAGACTCTGTTCGTAGCTGATGCATCGGAAGACTTCGACAACGCATACGTTTCCATGAGAAACATTCCGAATGCAATGCTGGTTACAGTTGCAGGCCTCAATGTTTACGACATTGTCAACGCTGACAAGATCGTCTTCACGGAAGCTGCCGCTGCCAAAGCAGGGGAGGTATTCGCATAATGAGCGCACGTGATATTATTATCCGCCCGGTCGTCACTGAAAAGACGATGAAGATGTCCGAAGACAACAAGGTCACCTTCATTGTTGACAAAGGTGCAAACAAGGTTTCCGTTGCTCAGGCAATCAAGGAAATCTACGGCATCACTGCCGAAAAGGTCAACATCGTAAACGTTCATCCGAGAACAAGAAGAGTCGGACGTTACGAAGGCAAGACCAACGCCTTCAAGAAGGCAATCGTCAAGCTGCCGGAAGGCGCTTCGATCGATATCTTCGGTACAGAAGAGTAATTGAATTAACTATCGGAGGAACATCGCTATCTCCGGATAAAATGCGAAAGGAAAGAAGAGAAAATGGCAATCATCAAATATAAGCCGACCAGCAACGGCCGCAGAAACATGACCACTCTCGCCAACGATGTCATCACGACATCGAAGCCGGAAAAGAGTCTGCTCGCGCCGCTGAACAAGAAGGCCGGCAGAAACAACACCGGCAAGATCATGACCCGTCATCAGGGCGGCGGTGTAAAGCAGAAGTACAGAGTAATCGACTTCAAGAGAAACAAGGACAACGTTCCGGGCAAGGTTGCAACGATCGAATACGATCCGAACCGCAATGCCAACATCGCGCTGATCAACTACGCTGACGGCGAAAAGAGATACATCCTTCATCCGGAAGGACTGAAGGTCGGCGATACAGTCATCTCCGGCGAAGCAGTCGACATCAAGGTCGGCAACGCCATGGAAATGAGAAACATGCCGGATGGTACATTCGTACACAACGTTGAGCTGAAGGCAGGCAAGGGCGGCCAGATGGCAAGATCTGCAGGCTGCTCCGCTCAGATCCTCGGTTCCGAAGGCGGCTTCGTTACACTGCGTCTGTCTTCCGGTGAAGTACGCCGCGTTCACAGCAACTGCCGTGCTACGGTAGGTGTTGTCGGCAACGGCCAGTACAACCTGATCAACTGGGGCAAGGCCGGACGCAACAGACACAGAGGCATCCGCCCGACAGTCAGAGGTTCCGCGATGAACCCGGTCGACCATCCGCATGGTGGTGGTGAGGGCCGCGCTCCGATCGGACGCAAGGCTCCGATGACACCGTGGGGCAAGAAAGCCATGGGTGTCAAGACACGCAATACCAAGGCTCAGTCCAATAAGTACATTGTGAGAAGAAGAAACGGGAAATAATTGAAAGGAGAGAATGAATAATGTCAAGAAGTATTAAAAAGGGCCCGTTCTGTGATGCTTACCTTCTGAAGAAGGTTGACGCACTGAATGCTGCCAATAAAAAAGAAGTTATTAAGACATGGTCACGCCGTTCAACGATTTTCCCGAGCTTCGTTGAGCATACATTCGCTGTTCACAACGGCAAGGAACACGTTCCGGTCTATGTAACAGAGGATATGGTCGGACATAAGCTCGGTGAGTTTGTTCCGACAAGAAAGTTCGGCGGTCACGGTGCCGACAAGAAGGGATAAGGAGGTAAGTCAAGATGGACGTAAAAGCAACCGCTAAGACAGTTCGCAACACACCTCGCAAAGTCCGCCTTGTTCTGGACCTGATCAGAGGCAAGAGTGTTGATGAAGCACTGGCAATTCTCGCCTTCACACCGAACCAGGCTGCAGCTGCAGTCGCCAAGGTTGTAAAGAGCGCCGCTGCCAATGCAACAAACAACCATCAGCTGAACGAATCTGCTCTGTATGTAAAGGCATGCTATGCTGATGAAGGCATCACAATGAAGCGTTATATGCCGCGTGCCAAGGGCAGTGCCGGACAGATTTTAAAGAGAACGAGCCACATCACAGTCGTGGTCTCCGATGAGAGATAAGGGAGGAAGATCGTAGAATGGGACAGAAAGTTAGCCCGATCGGCATGCGTGTCGGCGTTATCCGTGACTGGGAATCCAGATGGTACGCAGACAAAGCAGAATTTGGTGATCTTCTGAACGAAGACATCAAGGTTCGTGAGTTCCTGGAAAAGGAACTGAAAGACGCTTATATCTCCAGAATTGAGATCGAGCGTACAGGAAAGAAAGACTGCAAGGTCATCATCCGCTGTGCCCGTCCGGGTGCTGTTGTCGGCAAGGACGGCGACAAGGATAAGATGGAAGTTCTGAAGACAAAGCTCTCCAAGCTGACAGGCGGCAAGAACATCAAGATCGATGTCATCGCTGTTGCCAACCCGGATCTTGATGCACGTCTGGTTGCCCGCAAGATCTGCGAACAGCTGGAAGCACGTCAGTCTTTCCGTATTGCCCAGAAGAAGACAATTCAGAGCACGATGCGTGCCGGTGCCAAGGGTATCAAGACGCTGGCAAAGGGACGTCTCGGCGGTGCTGAAATTGCCCGTTCCGAGGGTTATTCAAGAGGTGTCGTACCTCTGCACACACTGAGAAGTGATATTGACTATGCCTGCGAAGAGGCACAGACAACATACGGCAAGCTGGGCGTCAAAGTCTGGATCTGCCGCGGTGAAGTTCTGCCTGGACAGATGGTCAAGGAACCGGAAGCTCCGGCCCGTGCACCGAGAGGCGACCGCAGAAACGGCAGAAGAAATCCGAGAGACGGTCAGAGAAGACCTGCCCGCCGTCCGGCAAATGCTGAGGCAAAGCCGGCTGCACAGGCTGCTCCTGCCGAAGGAGGTAACGAGTAATTATGTTAATGCCTAACAGAACGAAATACAGAAGACCGCATCGTCTGAGCTATGAAGGACGCGCAAAGGCCGGCCGTTCCGTTACATTCGGTGAATACGGACTTGTTGCCGACGAAGGCGGATACATCAGCAGCGCTCAGCTCGAGGCTGCCCGTGTTGCCATGACACGTTATATGAACCGTGGCGGTAAAGTATGGATCAAAGTATTCCCGCAGCTTGCCAGAACCAAGAAGCCGCTGGAAGTACGTATGGGTTCCGGTAAAGGTGCTCCGGATCACTGGGTAGCAGTCGCTCAGAAGGGCCGCGTGCTCTTCGAGGTTGCAGGTGTTTCCGAAGACGTAGCAAGAGAAGCATTTAGACTTGCCGCAAACAAGCTCTGCGTCAAGACCCGCTTCGTTAAGAAGGGCGAGGAGGAGAAGAAGTAATCATGAATGTGAAAGAAGTCAGAGATCTGAGCAACGAAGAACTCGAGAAGGAAATCACATCCCTGAAGGAAGAACTGTACACACTGCGTTTTGCGCAGGCTACAGGAAGCCTTGAGAATCCTGCTCGTATCAGAGATATCAAGAAAACGATCGCCCGCATTAAGACCGTCATTACTGAACGCGCCAATGCGCAGGCTGAATAAAGGAGGGCATAGAACATGGAAAGAAACAGACGTAAGGTCCTTCGCGGAACAGTAGTTTCCGATAAGATGGACAAGACGATCGTCGTGGAAATCACCACAAAGAAGAGCCATCCTTTATATGGAAGACAGGTTAAGTACACAACCCGTTTCAAGGCTCATGATGAGAACAATGAAGCCAAGGTCGGTGACATTGTCGAAGTAATGGAAACAAGACCGTTAAGCAAGGATAAGCACTTCCGTCTGGTCAAGATCGTCCAGAAGGCAGTCATTCTTTAAGCACAGGAGGAGAAAGCAATGATTCAGAATGAAAGCAGATTGAACGTCGCTGACAACACCGGTGCCAAGGAAGTTCTGGTTATCAGATGTTTAGGCGGTTCGAAGCGCAAGAGCGCTACGATCGGTGACATTGTTGTCTGCGCCGTCAAGAAGGCATCCCCGAACGGATCCGTCAAGGAAGGCCAGGTAGTCAAGTGCGTCATCGCCCGTACAGTATATGGTGTGCGCCGTAACAACGGTTCGTACATCAAGTTCGATGACAACGCAGCTGTTATCATCAAAGATGATCTGACACCGGTCGGAACACGTATCTTCGGCCCGGTTGCAAGAGAACTCCGTGACAAGGGATTCATGAAGATCGTTTCCCTGGCACCGGAAGTCTTATAAGGAGGAACCGTTGATATGAAGATTAAAACAGGCGATACAGTAAAGGTCATCAGCGGCCACTATAAGGGAACGGTCAGTGAAGTAAAGTCCGTTGACCCGAAGAAGAACAAGATCATTGTTGAAGGTGTCAACATGATCAAGAAGTCCCTGAAGCCGTCTCAGCAGAATCCGGAGGGCGGCATCGTCGAAACAGAAGCTCCGATCGATGCATCCAACGTCATGCTGTATGACAAGAAGGCCAAGGCAGCAAGCCGCGTAGGCTTTAAGTTCAACGACAAGGGCGAAAAGAAGAGAGTCTTCAAGAAGTCCGGTGAAGAAGTAGACAAGGGAGGCAAGAAATAATGACACGTCTCGAAGAAAAATATACCGAACAGGTCAAGCCTTCCCTGATGAAGGAATTCAACTACTCCAGCGTCATGGAAGCTCCGAAGCTGGTCAAGGTTGTCATCAACATGGGTGTTGGTGATGCCATTGCCAACCCGAAGGCTCTGGACGAAGCAGTAGAAGAACTGACACAGATTGCCGGTCAGAAGCCGGTCATCACAAAGGCAAAGAAGTCCATCGCGAACTTCAAGCTGCGTGAAGGCATGCCGATCGGCTGCAAGGTTACACTGCGCGGCGACAGAATGTATGAGTTCCTCGACAAGCTGATGAACGCATCTCTGCCGCGTGTCCGTGACTTCCACGGTGTCAGCGCCACAGCATTTGACGGCCGCGGCAACTACACCCTGGGCGTCAAGGAACAGCTGATCTTCCCGGAAATCAACTTTGACAAGGTCAACAAGGTCAGAGGCATGGACATTGTCATCGTTACAACAGCGAAGACAAACAAAGAGGCATATACTCTGCTGAAAGAACTCGGTATGCCGTTTGCTAAATAAGGAGGAGAACTGAACATGGCTAAAACAAGTTTGAAAGTAAAGCAGTCCCGTCCTGCAAAGTTCTCCACACGTGAATACACACGCTGCGAGAGATGCGGACGTCCGCATTCCGTATTAAGAAAGTACAAAGTCTGCCGTATCTGCTTCAGAGAACTGGCTTACAAGGGCCAGATTCCTGGAGTCAAGAAGGCCAGCTGGTAAGGAGGTAATTGACGATGAATATGACAGATCCTATTGCTGATATGCTTACCAGAATCCGTAATGGATATCAGGCAAAAAAGACAACGGTTGATGTAGCACCGTATTCCAAGGTCAAGGCTGAAATCGCCCGCATCCTGAAGAGTGAAGGCTATATCGAAAACTATGCTTCCGTCGGCGACGGCATCGAAAAGAAGCTCGTTGTTACTCTGAAGTATGGTGCAAATGACGAAAAGGTCATCAAGGGCATCAAGAGAATTTCCAAGCCGGGCCTGCGCGTTTATGCAAAGGGCGACCAGCTGCCGAAGGTTCTCAACGGCCTGGGTGTTGCAATCATCTCCACCTCTGAAGGCATGATGACTGACAGAGAAGCAAGAAAGAAGCACGTTGGCGGTGAAGTCATCGCTTACGTCTGGTAAGAGAAAGGAAAAAGTAAATGTCACGTATCGGTAATAAAGCGATTACCATTCCTGAAGGCGTCGAACTGACAGTAGCTGACGGGAATGAGGTGACTGTTAAGGGTCCTAAGGGAACGCTGACAAGAACGTTCTCCACATTAATGGACATCGCAGTCGAAGACGGTGTTCTCACCGTAAAACGTCCGAATGAGGAGAAGCATACAAAGCAGCTCCATGGGACAACCCGCGCTCTCATCAACGCAATGGTTGAGGGCGTAAACAAAGGCTTCACAAAGCAGCTGAAGATCGTCGGTATCGGTTATCGTGCTGCTCTGGCCGGCAACAAGCTGACACTGAACGTTGGTTTCTCCCATCCGGTAGAATTCACTGTTCCGTCTGATGTCACTGTTGAGGTTCCGGATGCAACAACGATCAACGTTTCCGGCATTGACAAGCAGTCTGTAGGACAGTTCGCAGCTGTCGTAAGAGCTACCAAGAAGCCTGAGCCGTACGGAGGAAAGGGCATCCGCTATGCTGATGAACATGTACGCCGTAAGGAAGGCAAGACCGCAGCGTCTAAGAAGTAATGGGAAGGAGAGAGAAAAATGCTGAAGAATACTAAGAAGAATGAAGAACGTATTCGCCGTCACAAGCGTGTACGCAAAGTTGTCAACGGCACTCCCGACTGCCCAAGACTGAACGTATTCCGTTCCAACGCCAACATCTATGCCCAGGTCATTGACGACACAACAGGAAATACACTGTGTGCTGCAAGCTCCCTGGAACTGAAGCTGGAGAACGGCGGAAATGTTGAAGCTGCCAAGAAGGTAGGCGAGGCAATTGCCAAGAAGTGCCTTGAAAAGAATATCGATTCCGTACGCTTTGACCGCGGCGGATATGTCTATCACGGAAGAGTCCAGGCTCTGGCTGATGCTGCCAGAGAGGCCGGACTGAAGTTCTAAGGAAGGAGAGTACAGAGAGAATGGCAAACGAAAGAAAAACATTCAGAAGACGCGAACCGAAAGAGTTCGAAGACGTAGTAGTCTCCATCAACCGTGTAAGTAAGACTGTTAAGGGTGGACGCAGAATGCGTTTCGCTGCTCTGGTTGTTGTCGGTGACAAGAAGGGCCGTGTCGGCTTCGGCATGGGCAAGGCCGCTGAAGTTCCGGATGCAATCAAGAAGGCTACAGAAGCAGCTACAAAGAGCGTATTCAGAGTAAACCTTGTTGATGATAACCGTACTGTACCGCACAGCGCAGTAGGAACACATGGCGCCAGCCAGGTCTTCCTTGCTCCGGCTGCTCCTGGTACCGGTGTTATCGCAGGCGGTGCTGTCCGTTCCATCCTTGAGCTGGCCGGTGTCAGCGATGTTCTGTCCAAGGTTATCGGCAGCCGTACATCCGTAAACGTTGTTTACGCAACACTGGATGCCTTAAAGGGCATGCGCACAGTTGATGAAGTTGCCAAGCTCCGCGATAAGAAAGTCGCTGAGATTCGATAAGGAGGTGCTCTGATGAAATTAAATGAAATGAAAGCCAATAACGGCGCCCGTTTCACAGCCAACCGTATCGGCCGTGGTCAGGGTTCCGGCAACGGCAAGACTTCCGGCAAGGGCCAGAAGGGTCAGAACTCCAGAAGCGGCGGCGGTGTAGCAATCGGTTTTGAAGGCGGCCAGACTCCGTTCTTCAAGAGAATGCCGAAGAGAGGCTTCACAAATTTCACACGCAAGGAATATGCTGTTGTCAATCTGAAAGATCTGAACAGATTTGAAGATGGTGCAGAGGTTGATTTCGCTGCTTTGAAGGCCGCCGGTCTTATCAAGAAAGAACTGGACGGTGTTAAGGTTCTCGGAAATGGCAAGCTTGAGAAGAAGCTGACTGTCAAGGCAGCCAAATTCTCCAAGAGTGCTGAAAAAGCAATCGAAGAAGCAGGCGGAAAAGTAGAGGTACTGTAAGATGTTGCATACATTCACCAGCTTGCTGAAGAATAAGGAAACGCGCAACCGTATCCTGTTCACTCTGGCAATGCTGTTGATCTATCGCATCGGCTCCGCAATTCCCGTTCCGGGCGTTGATACCTCCACACTCAGCAATCAGATTGCCGACAACGGCATTCTCAGCATGATGAACATGCTGGGCGGCGGTGCTCTGGAAAGACTGTCGGTATTTGCAATGGGTATCGGCCCGTACATTACCGCCAGCATTATCATCCAGCTGCTTTCAATGGACGTCATTCCGGCTCTGACCGAAATGGCAAAGTCCGGCCAGACAGGCAGACAGCAGATGGACCGTGTTACTAGATATCTTGGAGTTGTTCTGGCATTTGTCCAGAGCCTCTCCATGGTATATATGTTTGACAAGCAGTACGGCATTCTTGAGAATGCAGCACTGTCCGGATATCTGTTCACAGCTACGATCATGACAGCAGGCACAATGTTCCTGCTGTGGATCGGTGACAGAATTTCCATGAAAGGCATCGGCAACGGTATCTCGATGATTATCTTCTCGGGTATTGTCGCCAATATGCCGGCGCAGTTCGCACAGGTTTACAATATCCTGGCGGGCGGCACCACCCAGGGTGAACTGTTTAACGGTATTCTGCAGTTCGTCCTGTACTGTGTACTGTATCTATTCATAATAATCTTTGTTATTATTATGGAAACAGCAGTCAGAAAGATTCCGATTCAGTACACAAACAGTTCCAGTATCCGCGGCGGCAGCGATATTACATTCCTTCCGCTCAAGATAAACAGTGCATCGGTTATTCCGGTCATCTTCGCACAGTCGATCATGACAGCTCCCCAGATTATTATCAGTTTCTTCAATACCGACCTGTATCAGAAACTGAGTTCCTTCCTTTCTCTGAATGGATGGATCGGTCTGTCGATCTATGCAGTGTTGACGATCCTGTTTACGTTCTTCTATACTGACCTGCAGGTAGATCCTGACAAAATGGCTGAAAACCTGGGCAAATCCGGTGCCTATATTCCGGGTATCCGTCCGGGCAGCGAAACCAAGACCTATCTGCACAAGGTACTGAACCGTATCACGGTTCTCGGTGCACTGGCACTCGTCATTGTTGCCGTCATACCGTATCTGCTTCCAATGTTTACGTCACTGCCCCAGAGTACTGCGATCGGCGGAACCGGCATTATCATTGTCGTCGGTGTTGCTATGGAAACATATGCACAGCTGAAAGGCCAGCTTACGCAGAAGCAGTATCATGGGTTCCTTAAATAAACATAGGAGGAGGAACTATGAACATCCTAATCATGGGTCCGGCGGGAGCAGGAAAGGGCACGATGTCCGAACTGATCCTTAAGGAGTACGACATTCCGCATATCTCCACAGGTGACATGCTGAGGGAAAATGTGCGGAACAACACTGAACTTGGCAAGACGGCAAAGTCTTACATGGAGGCAGGCAAACTGGTTCCGGACGATGTCATCAACGCCATGGTCGAAGACAGACTTCAGCAGCCTGACTGCCAGAAAGGCTATCTGCTGGACGGCTTCCCGCGTACACTTGTACAGGCGGAAACGTTCTCGGAAATCGCCGAGAAGATCGGCAAGCCGGTAGAGTGTGTCATCGCTCTTGAAGTTGACTTCGAAATTCTTAAGGACCGCATTACCGGACGCCGAATCTGTTCGAAATGCGGAGCGATCTATCATGTCAAGGGTCATCCGAGCAAGGTTGAAGGTGTCTGCGATGAATGCGGCGGCGAGCTGGTTCAGAGAAAAGATGACACCGTCGAACAGCTCAAAGTCAGAATGGATGAATATGAGAAGAGCACCAAGCCTGTCATTGATTTCTATGAAGCACGCGGTGTTGTAAAGCACGTCAATGCGGCACAGGCCAAGGAAGATGTCTTCGCAGTCATTCAGGAGGCTCTGGAACACTTATCTTAAGTCAAGAGGGTCAGGGAAGGGATCTAGTGTCCCTTCCCTTGGACCGCTATGGAAAGTGAGATTGAATGGGAAAACAGGACGTCATAGAAATTGAAGGCATTGTTGAAGAAACACTGCCTAACGCCAATTTCAAAGTGAAACTTCAGAATGGTCACGAGATCCGAGCCCACGTTGCTGGTAAAATCCGTATGAACTACATTCGCATTTTACCGGGAGACCGGGTCACCGTTGAAATTTCACCTTATGACTTAACACGTGGGCGCATTACCTACAGACACAAGTAGAGAAACGAAATTACCGAGGAGGTAAATAGAAATGAAAGTAAGACCATCTGTAAAACCAATTTGTGATAAATGCAGAGTCATCAAGCGCAGAGGCGTTGTTATGGTTATCTGCGAAAACCCGAAGCATAAGCAGAGACAGGGTTAATTAAGGGAGGAAATTGAATATGCCACGTTTTGCCGGTGTTGATATTCCGCGTAACAAACAGATCGGAACATCACTCACATATATCTATGGTATCGGTCCGACAACTGCCAAGAAGATTCTTGCAGCATGCGGTATTGATGAAACGATCCGCGCCAAGGATCTGACAGACGAGCAGGAAACAGCGATCCGTAACCAGATCGACGCAATCAAGACAGAAGGTGACCTGCGCCGTGAAAGAGCTCTGGACATCAAGCGTCTGATGGAAATCGGAAGCTACCGCGGACTTCGTCACAGAAGAAGCCTGCCGGTTCATGGTCAGCGCACCCGTACAAATGCTCGTACAAGAAAGGGTCCGCGTCGTACAGTCGCGAACAAGAAGAAGTAATTAGGAGGATATCATGGCTAAAAATCAGAAGAAGGGCACGACACGTAAGAAGAGAGTCCGCAAGAATATTGCCAGAGGTGTCGCTCATATTCATTCAACATTCAATAACACAATCGTCACAATCGCTGACGAAGCAGGAAACGTTATTTCCTGGAGCTCCGCAGGTGCTCTCGGCTATAAGGGTTCCCGTAAGTCCACACCGTATGTTGCTCAGCTCTGTGCTGAAGCAGCTGCCAAGGCCGCTATCGTTCATGGCCTGAAGACGGTTGAAGTAAATGTTAAGGGTCCGGGTGCCGGCCGTGAGGCTGCTGTCCGTTCCCTGCAGACAGCAGGTCTGGAAATCACAGCAATTAACGATGTAACACCGATTCCTCACAATGGATGCCGCCCGCCGAAGAGACCGCGCGGTTAATTGATAAGAATAGGAGGATTGTTGCATGCAGAAATTTGAACGTGCCGAATTTGAAGTGAAAGAGTATGTAGAATCTGAGAATTACGGTAAGTTTGTCCTGTCTCCGCTGGAGAGAGGTTTTGGTACAACGATCGGGAATGCGCTCCGCCGTGTCCTGCTTTCCTCACTTCCTGGTGCAGCGGTATTCTCCATCAAGGTTGATGGTGTTTACCATGAATTCACATCCATTCCGGGTGTAAGAGAAGATGTTTCCATGATCATCCTGCAGCTGAAGCAGCTGATCATGAGAATCGAGGATGACGAGGTCTATACGCTGCAGATTTCTGCAAACGGACCTTGCACAGTTACAGCAGGCGATATTATCTGTCCTGCACAGGTTGAGATCCTGAACAAGGATCTTGAAATCGCGCATCTCGAAAAAGGTGTATCTCTGGAAATGGAACTGAAGGCCAAGAACGGCCGCGGTTATGTCAGTGCTGACATCAACAAGCAGCGCAATCAGGGCAGTTCCCAGGGCATCGGAACCGTATTTACGGATTCCATCTATACACCGACAGAAAAGGTTGCATACAGCGTTGAACCGACACGTGTCGGTGAAGAAGTCAGATATGACAGCCTGACAATGGAAATCTGGACTGACGGATCTATCAATCCGCAGAAAGCACTTTCCATGGCCGCCAAGATCCTGATGGATCACCTGGCCGTCGTAGCCAACATCAACGATGAAGTCGTTGTAATGGAAGACGTGATCAAGGAGAGCGGTGTTGAACAGCAGAATAAGGGACAGCAGTTGATGATCGAAGATCTGGATCTCTCCGTACGTTCCTATAACTGTCTGAAACGTGCCGGCATCCAGACTGTGGATGAACTGACACAGAAGACCGAGGATGAAATGATGAGAGTCCGTAACCTCGGCAAGAAATCTCTGAAAGAGGTAAAGGACAAGCTCATCGAACTTGGATATGGATTCAAGTCCTTTGACTGATAGGAGGAACGTTTATGTGGAATCGTAAATTTGGAAGAACTGCCGATCATCGTAAGGCAATGCTCAGAAATATGGCTACATCTGTCATCTTATACGGCAGAGTTGAAACAACTGAGGCAAAGGCCAAGGATATGCGTTCTGTTGTTGATAAGCTGATCACACTCGGCAAGAAGGGTGATCTGGCAGCCCGCCGTCAGGCAGCCGCCTACATCCGCAACGTTGTTGCTGATGAAGCTACACAGCAGACAGTTCTGCAGAAGCTGTTCGACGAAGTAGCACCGAAGTACAAGGACCGCAACGGCGGATACACACGTGTCGTAAAGACCGGCACACGCCGCGGTGATGCTGCTCCGATGGCTTACATCGAACTGGTTTAATCTGATGATCAAGGAGATATTTCCCAGGGAATATCTCCTTTTCTATTGGGGTGTCTGTTTCTGCCCAAGACTGGTATAATAGACACTATGAAAAAATTAATAACTGCGGGATGCGCTGCACTGCTGCTTTGCGGCTGTGCACCTGAGACTCCCGATAAACCTGAACCGGCACCGGTGACAGAGGATCTGTACAGCCGCTACAGCGAGGCTGTCAGCAGCCGCCTTACGGCAGATTCAAGCACTGCTGCTGTCAGCACGAAGTATTCCTATCTGTTTTCGGACAACACGACCGGCATCTATCAGATGGACGGTGTGCTGGAAACAGAAAACGATGTGATGCATATGACCCAGCATCTCAATGCCAACGGCATGGCTTCCGAGATTGAAGGCTGGTATGACGGCAGCCGTCTGTACAATACCTTTAACGGCATTTCCTATTATGAGGATATGACCGCAAAGGATGTCAGAGATTCCATGCTGATGCCGCTGGAGCCGTTTGTTTTCCCGGAAGAATATCTGCAGGGACTGGCAGACAGCACTGCTGAAAACGGCGATGTTACATATTCACTGACAATCGCTGAAGATCATCTTGCCGATGTCTTCAAAGACCGCTATGACTTCAATGATATGGATCAGCTGGATCAGGTGAAGGTCACTTCCGGCAGTATTGCCGATACCTTCAGTGCCGACGGATATTTCCTTGGCGAGACATCACGCTTTGAAATCTCGTTTGTCTACAGCGGCCAGGAAGTCAGTACCGTCTATGAAGGCAGTGTATCCTGCCTGAACTACGGCAGTACGACAGTGACAATCACCGATGCGATGAAATCGGAATTTGCCGGGTATGTCAATTACAAGGACATTGATACATCCGTCATCGATGTTGATCCGGTAGCGGATGACGCACCGGAAGCGACAGTAGAGGCAACCTTCCGCAAGCGTCTCGTCAGCCGTCTGGGCTACACTGAGGAAAGTGAAGGCGTATACTCTCAGAAGTATAACGAAAACGAATCGTATACCATCGATTTCAACAACCATACATTTATGTATTCAAACTATTCCATTGACTATGTATACAACTGGAGCGGAAATGTCGGCAGCATGGGAAAGTGCACGGTCGAATTCAAGTCCGGAACATATTCAAGCGACTGCACGGATGAGACCAGGGAAATGATCGATACCGTCAGGAATTATATGAGAATGGAACTGTATTACTGCGGTCTGTCGCTGGAAGATCTGCAGGCAGAGAACTAGAAAGAGGTCAGTATGAGAGCTGTAATATCTGTTGTCGGGAAAGACAGGCCCGGAATTCTTGCGTTTGTCGCAACTGCTTGTGCCGAGCGCAACATTAACATTGTCGATGTCACCCAGAAGGTTCTGCAGGATCTGTTTACCATGATCATGATCGTCGACCTGCCGGAGGATCTTGAAAACATGCATTCGGTTGCCGGTGAATTCGAGACGATGGGTGAGGAACAGGGACTGAAGATCCATGTCATGCATGAAGATATCTTCAATGCCATGCATACGATTTAGGAGAACCTATGACAAGATCAACAGACAATATAATGGAAACGATCCGCATGATCGATGAGGAATGTCTGGATATCCGCACTATAACCATGGGAATATCCCTGATGGACTGTGCCGATACCGACATTGACCGGGCATGCGGGAAGATTTACAGAAAGATTACCGAGAAGGCGAAAGACCTGGTGCAGACAGCCAGGGACATATCTACTGAATACGGAATTCCGATCATCAACCAGCGGATTTCCGTCACGCCGATTTCGCTGCTGCAGAGTGTCAGCGGCGGTGACTGCACGAAATATGCAAAGATCCTGGATAAGGCCGGAAAGGATGTCGGCGTCAATTTTATCGGCGGCTATTCGGCGCTTGTGCAGAAAGGAATGACCAACGGTGACAGGGAACTGATCGAATCGATTCCGGAAGCACTGGCAGAAACCGAAATCGTATGTTCCAGCGTCAATATCGGATCCACCAAAGCCGGCATCAATATGGATGCGGTAAAACTGATGGGACAGACAGTCCGGAAAGCAGCAGAGCTGACAAAGGACAGAAACTGTTTCGGGGCAGCCAAGCTGGTTGTTTTCTGTAATGCCGTAGAAGACAATCCGTTCATGGCCGGTGCCTTCCATGGTATCTCGGAACCGGAGACAGTCATCAATGTCGGTGTATCCGGACCGGGCGTTGTCCGCAATGCCATCCGCAAGGCAGGACCAGGTGCATCAATGAATGAAATTGCTGAAATCATCAAGAAGACAGCCTTCAAGATCACCCGCATGGGACAGCTGGTCGGCATGGAAGCCAGCCGGCGCCTGCAGGTGCCGTTCGGCATTGTCGACCTGTCGCTGGCTCCGACTCCGGCAGTCGGCGATTCGGTTGCCCAGATCCTGGAAGAAATCGGCCTGGAACAGTGCGGCGGACCCGGCACAACAGCGGCTCTGGCAATGCTGAATGATGCAGTCAAGAAAGGCGGCATCATGGCCTCCAGTTCCGTCGGCGGCCTGTCCGGTGCCTTTATTCCGGTGTCTGAAGATGCCGGCATGATTGCCGCAGCAGAAGCAGGAACATTGAAAATTGAAAAGCTTGAGGCGATGACAGCAGTCTGCTCGGTCGGACTTGATATGATCATCATCCCCGGTGATACAAGTGCGGAAACGATCTCGGCAATCATTGCCGATGAAGCGGCTATCGGCATGATCAACAGCAAAACGACAGCCTGCCGGCTGATTCCTGCCATTGGCAGGGAAGCCGGTGACAAGCTGGTATTCGGCGGACTTCTGGGAGAGGGTCCGGTCATGCCGGTCGGAACGGTCAGCGCTGAAAAAATGATTTCCCGCGGCGGCCGCATTCCGTCACCGATTCAAAGCTTAAAAAACTGATATATTGGTCTCTTTGAGGTAGAATAGAAATAACAGGTGGTGAATTTATGGTAAACAGACTTACAGATCAGGAGCTTCGTACACTCATCACAGACGGTCTGCGCGGAAACCGTGATTCTGTTGCGAAACTTCTGAAATACTATACATCCGATATGTACTTTGTTTCCAGACTCTATCTGAAGGACAAGGAAACCGCAAAGAAATCGGAACAGCAGGCACTCCGCAATGTTCTTCAGAAACTCGGTGAATCTCTCAAGGCCGCGGATATCACGGAATGGGTAACCGGATTTGTAAGAGGGGAGGCACTGTCAAATCTGATGCCGGTACGCACAACAAGTGCCTACAGCGGCTACTATGACAGTTCTGATGAAGTGCCGGCCCGTGAAGATGTGCTGGCCTTTACCGAAGAAGAATGCCGGATCCGGATCCTGAAGGCTCTGGATAAGATCGCTGAGCCGGAAAGAGCCGTGCTTGCGCTGCGTTTCTTTGATCATATGACGATTGATGAGATTGCTTCACAGCTGTCTGTTTCAGCCGATGAGGCAAGATCTCTGCTGGTATCCGGCAAGGCCGGAATGAGGAATGCAGGCGTTCCGATCGGAACCCTGACAGCACTCTGTGAGCGTGTCAATCCGGAAAGCTTCACGGCAAACGAGATTGTCATTGATGAACAGGAAGTTCCGGAACCGGAAGCACAGCCGGAAGTACGCAGGGAAACCACTGTCGTGCAGGGCCGTCATGCCAGAAAAGAAACGGCTGCCGCAAAACCGGCAGAAACTGTCAGGGCAGAAGAACCTGAACCGGTCATCGCTGAGCCTGAGCCGGAAGAAGAGCCGGAAGTCATCCGTCCGGATGAGCAGGTGCTGCCGATCATTGAAGAACCCGAGCCGGAACCGGTGAAAGTACCGGAACCGGAAATTCCCCAGGTGAAGCAGAAGGAAGAGGTCAGGGAGATGCCGGTATACAGAAAGAGAAAGTCACATGTATTGCTGAAGAGTCTGATTGCCATCCTGCTGGGAGCAGCGGCAGCACTTGGACTTTATGCCTATCTGTTCATGAACAAGCCGAAGCCTGTGGCATCCAGTCATGCCTCAGCACCGGCGGCTGCTGAAACGGAAAAGACAGAAGAAACAGCTGAAAAACCGGCAGAAACAACGGAAGAGCCAAAGCAGGAAACTGCACCGGCCCAGACCCCGGCAGAAACGCCGGCTGAAACACCGGCAGCCCCGGAAACAACAAACAGTGTGATCGGCACAGCAGAAGTCATCGTTGATGAACTGCGTATCAGAAGCGGTTCAGGAACCGGCTTTGAAGAAGTGGATGTCGCTCCCTATGGTGCTGTATACGATGTCTATGAAGTCAGAAATGACAATGAGTATATGTGGTACCGCATCGGCGACGACAGATGGATCGCAGATTTGCAGGGCGGCTGGGTCACATTTACACCAAGCAACTGAAAACAGTGAAAAGACTTCGTGCGCGGAGTCTTTTTTCTGTATACTTTTGATTGTATATGGATGAACTGAAGAAGATACACGATCAGGCCCGCCAGGAGCATGTGCCGATCATGAAGGATGACGGCATGCGGTTTCTGCTGGACTACCTGCGGGAACATGAAAATATACGGGATATTCTGGAATGCGGCACAGCGGTCGGCTACTCGGCGATCCGGATGGCCGGAATACGCTGGGATATGGAGATCGATACACTGGACATCGATCCGGAAATGTATGAAGAAGCCTGTGCCAATGTCAGAAAGCAGAATCTGCAGGACAGGATTCACTGCCATCTCTGTGATGCGGCTGATTTTGTGACAGACAAAGTCTATGACCTGATTTTTGTGGATGCGGCCAAGTCACAGTACCGCCGCTACCTTGAACATTTTTACCGCAACACCATGCCCGGATCGGTCTTTGTCTTTGACAATCTGAATTTCCACGGCATTGTCGATGATCCTGCGCTTTCCGGCAACCGCGGAACCCTGCAGATGACCAGAAAAATAAAAACGTTCAGGGAACATCTCCTGAACGATGAACGCTTCGATACGGAATTCTATCCGGAAATCGGCGATGGTGTGGCTGTAGCCAGACGCAGATGACAGACGGTTCCTCACTGCAGGAACATTCCGGTAAACAATGAATTCAGAAAGCTGATGACAATGCTGAGGAAGACAGCAGATCCGAAGGTTCTGATATGGGCGCCGCTGGTCAGCTTGAATGCCAGAGTCAGGACGAAGCCATTGATGAACAGGGCGAATATGCCGAGGGTCATGATTGTGATCGGCAGTCCCAGAATCATCAGGATCGGCTGTATGGTAGCCTGCAGCAGAGTCAGTACCAGGGACAGAAACAGCATCGGCAGAACACCGTTGAAATTCACGTTTTTTGAAAAGTTGTTGACGATCACCAGGGACAGAAATGTAATGCCTGCCTGGGCAAGAAAATCAGCCATAATTTCATACCTCCTTTGAAAGAGGACATCGCCGGATGCCCTCTGTTTTTTTTATTTCTGATCAGTGACGGAAACTGCCGCTGTGGTGAGAGAAGCCGCCGGAGTTTATGGTAGTTCCTCCGCCGCCTCCGCCGCCGGTACTGCGCGGCAGCGGTGTGTGCATTTCCGTTCTGTTGATGAAGAGATCCTGGACCCGGTTGAACCGGATGCCGTTTCTTGCAAAGTAGTTATGTGCTTCGGTTTTGACGCCGGTATTCTTATTGCGGGATTTCAGACCGAGGCAGGTCAGCAGGGCAGCCAGCGGCGGCAGGCCGAAGGTAGCGCCGATCTTCATGGTGCGGGCGGCAGCTTCAGCTTCTTCACGCCTTTGCTGGTAAGCCGGGTCGTTATTGGTGTCAAACGGTTCACCGTGTGATTCCAGATATGACAGCATCGAATCGCACTGGGAAATGAATTCGCTGGAAGCCATATACCATTCATCCGAGGCAAGCTGAATTTCGATGCGGTCTGCCATCCGTGACTTGGCATGATCGGTAAATGCCTGGTTGGCAACATTGCCGTGGGCACACAGATCATATTCGCCTTCGTACATGGATACCAGAAGCAGAATGCCGTTTCCGTTCGTCATGTCTCCGAGGTTTTCACTCTCGAAGATGTATTCGGAGGCTTCGCCGATACTGTCTGTAAAAGAACTGTATCTGCTGATAAAGCGGACATAGATGCCGCAGTTATGGATCTGTTCAACTCTCTGGGCATATTCTTCCAGCTGTTCAAGCTGGTAGCTGTCCATCAGTCCGGCATCATCCCTGACGTTTTCATCACTGGCGGCAAATACCGGCAGTGTGATCAGGCTGACGCCGAGCAGCAGGATCAGTGATATCAGAAAGGTTCTCAGTTTTTTCATCAGAGCTTACCTCCCAGGAGCACAAAGAACAGGATGACAATACCGGCAATGGTAATGAGCAGGAACCAGCGGATCATCTTCATGTTGTCAGTCGGCATGTCTCCGACCATCCGGCCGGTCTGACCGTTCATTGCGAACAGATAATTATTTCCGTTCCAGCGGGTGGAAAGCATCCATACCGGCATCAGGGCATAGTGGACTGTGCCGCGTCTGATATTCAGCTGCTGCATTTCCGGAAAGACACCGCTGTAGCCGACAACCGTCTTGTGCAGTTCGGAAATTGTACTGTTGCGCATGCGGTTTTCAGCCCGCTTGGCATCGACTTCCGGCTCGACATCATAGCGGTCAGCCAGATAGCCGGGCAGGTAGGACATTTCAAACGGAACCAGCTCATCGTAGTCAAACGGTTCAATGGCATCCATGAATTCATCAGGCATCTTGCTGGAAGCATCGGCCGGTACCTTTTCAAAGGATACGGAGCCGCCGCGCAGCAGCCGGAAATGTTCAGTGATCGTCACCAGATCATCGCCGCGCCGGGTGCTGTGGGAGCGCTCAGCCCGGAAAGAAGCGTTGATGTCAATTCTGGCATCATACAGCCAGAACGGAACATAGACGCCTTTGATTTCTTCAATGTGGTTGTTGCGGGTAAATGCATCCGGCAGCAGCGGCTTGCCCTGATAGAATTCCCGTAGCTTTGCGGTCGCCTGATCTTTCGTCAGCTTGAACGGGATAACATAGTCAGGCTTAAGGGCACCATGAAACTGGGCCGGAACGATTGTCGGGTTGCCGCAGTAAGGACAGCTGGTGGCAGCCGTATTCTCATCGCAGATCAGCTGGGCACCGCAGGAAGGACAGCTGTAGGCGCGCAGATGGCTCGCTTCTTCCTCTGTCCACTGCAGAGTTTCAATATCAATTGTATCTGTACCCTGTTCAGCAGCCGCCGCATTGGCGGTGCTGTACAGTTCTTCTATTTCTGCATTGCTGAAGGTCGAACCGCAGAAATCACATTTCAGTTTCTGCAGTTCCGCGTCCCAGTGCAGCGGGCCGCCGCACGAAGGGCACTGATAATTTGTTACCTGATCAGCCATAGATATCACCAGCCTTTACATTTCAAGAAAGGATCCGGGCAATGATTGGACCGGATCCTTATTCAGAAGCATCAAGAACCGGAAAATGATTCGGGATTATTCCGGTTTCGGTTTTCCGCAGTTGCTGCAGAAATTGCCTTCGTTGGAAGCACCGCAGGACGGGCAGATCCACTTGGCAGATACCGGTTTTGGTTCACCGCAGTTGCTGCAGAAGTTGCCTGTGCTTTCAGCACCGCACTTCGGGCACTTCCATGCGTCCGGAGCAGTTGTCGGTCTGGCAGCCTGATTGGCGGCAGCGTTCTGATACATTGCGGCAAGATTGACACCGCCGGCAGCCTGGGCAGCATTCAGTCCGACAAAGCCGGCAGCGGCACCGTTCGGATTGTTGGCTGCATCTCTCATGGCATCAGCTGCGGCAGCAGCAACATTGGCAGCACCCATTGCCGGATCAGCATATGTTGCAGCAACCTGAAGCTGCTTGATTCTTTCTTCATCTTCGGCATTTGCCTTGATGGAATTCATTCCGAAAGAAACAATTTCAATACCGCGGAGCTTTGACCATTTGGCGGAGAGTTCATTATTCAGCAGGGCTGTAAGCTCGGTTGTATGAGCCGGCAGCTGTGAATAACGCACACCAGTTTCGCTGATCTTGGCGAATGCCGGCTGCAGGGCAGTCAGCAGTTCGGATCTCATCTGATCTTCAATCTGGGATACCTTGTATACATCTGCAACATTGGCACATACGTTTGTGTAGAAGAGGATCGGATCAGCAACCTTGATGCTGTATTCACCGAAGCACTTGACACTGACGTCGAGGTCAATGTTGGCACGGGTATCAACGACTCTGAACGGAACCGGGGAAGCTGTGCCGTATTTCAGACCGGTGATTTCCTTGGTGTTGAAATAATAGACTCTCTGGTCTGCGGACGGCTGGCCGCCAAATGTGAATCTCTTGCCGATTTCGGCAAATACAATCTTAATGCCTTCGCTCAGATTGCCGGTGAACAGAGATGGTTCAGTCTTGGAATCATAT
The DNA here is from genome assembly GCA_045543875.1 of Bulleidia sp. Classification (GTDB taxonomy): domain Bacteria; phylum Bacillota_I; class Bacilli_A; order Erysipelotrichales; family Erysipelotrichaceae; genus Bulleidia. The sequence continues at coordinate 21,095 of JAZPXY010000040.1, read as the reverse complement.
TTATATTCGCCGGGTTCAGCACAGATATCAACAACCTGTCCCTGTTCGACGATGACCATGCACTGTCCGTCTGCTACTGCAATGACTGAACCGTCGGTAATGATGTTGTCATTGCCGTAGTTCGCCGAGAAGCCGGAGGTTTTTTTGGAAGCTTTCACAACGATGGTGTCATTCGGAATTGCTTCGCAATAGAAATACTCTTTCCACTGATCAGCCATTGTTGAGCCGGCTGCACTTAAAGCTGCTAAAATTAATCCCATATTATTACTCTCCTTCGTTTTATCAAAAAACGGTTCGTCTGTACTCAAATGATAGCATTCACATGACCGGCGGTCAATGAGTTCAAATCAGAAAACCGGATAAGAAAAAACCGTTTCCGAAGAAACGGTTCCTGTCAGTAATATCAGTATGTCAGCATCGGTGTGCAGCGGGCAGAATCATAGATGTCCTGCAGTTCATAGCCGAACAGAATCTGATCAGCCTTTACGGTCATGTCGGTTACTTCCAGACCGTCCCCTACAGTAATCTGGGAACCGATCGGATAGACATCATTGAAATTGCCGTTCATGTCATAGAACTCGCACAGGAAGTCAATGGTGTCAGTTGCCTTCAGGCATACCGTGTCTTCATCTGCCATTGCGTCCGGATCATTGATGTACGGAATCATCTTGCCGTCTGTCTGAACATCGTCATATACCATTTCGGCACCGACAATTGCGCCGTATTCTTCCTCGCCGGAATATTCGACGATCAGATGTGCTTTCTGGCCGTTGAGCAGGCAGGGGATATAGCCTCTGGTTGTCCAGGTGCCGTCTTCTGCCGGTTCGCTGTCCAGCATATAGTAGGAAACGATCTGATCATTGACTGCGACCCAGAGGCCGTCATATTCCATGAGCAGGTCATTGTCTTCGTCAAATTCGAAGATGTTGTCAAGACCGAGGTTGAGGTAGCCGTCGCCGTCCTTTACCCAAACATTCAGCTTGACATCCTGTACCAGACTCCAGTCTTCTTCGCTCAGTGTCAGTACCTTGGTTCCGTTCTTGTCGGTAAGCATCAGGTCAGAACTGTCAAGGTGGCTTCTGGCTCCCAGCAGAGTGGAAATCAGATCATATGTGGCAGTATCGACACCGCCGCTGCCGCCGAGCAGGGAAGAGATGTCAATGACATTGGAAGACTGGCCTCCGCCGCCCAGGAAACTTGAGAGATCGAGTGCTTCGAACGGTGTGCCGTTGGATACCGGTCCGCCGCCGAGCAGATCAAACAGAGACGAAGATGTATAGCTGTTTGCGGCCTGGCCGGAAGACTGCAGGGTCGCAAAGGACTTCACGGCACCGGCATATTCGCTGTTGAATCCGATGTTGTCATAGATCTGCACCATCGAACTGACACGGCGGATGTTGCGGTACGGGAAGTAGATACTGATGCCGAAGGCATTGTTGATATTTCTTGTCCGGTTGTATTTGACACAGGACTGAATGGCACTGGCCAGTTCCTTGGATTCTGAAGTGTTCAGCGTATTGCAGAAATGCACCAGATCGATCTGGTCAATCTTCTGTGAGGAAGCGAATTCCCTGGTGGCGCTGCGGGCATCCGCAACTGTCTGATAGCTGTTGTTCTGAACCTTGCTGGTCAGCATCTTTGAGAAGCTTGTCAGCTTGTCCGGAACTGTATTCCTGAATTCAGCCAGGTCTACGATCGACAGTGTGTACTTGTCGGAAGAAGACACATAATTGGACTGCCTGGTTGTGCAGAAGCTGTCAATGACTGTCTTGCCGAGGTCAAGCGAAGAAACGGAGCTGTTCTGTGCCAGCTGGCTCAGCCAGTCCACGTGGTACCAGCCGGTACCCGGTTCGGTTTCTTCCGATGCCAGCAGATAGTCGGCATACGGTTCAACAGCAATGGCTGTTTCCATGTTTGCCATCAGACAGGCATCAAAGCCGATGATGTCAAACTTGACGCCGCCTGCCTTCAGGCCGGCAGCAATCTTGTCAACCGTCATGGATCCGTTCGGGAAGACTTCATCATAGCCGTATCCGGCATAGGAGCCGCCGCCGTGGTCCCACATGATCAGGATGTTGCGGTTGGCCGGGTAGTTCTTCGCACAGTACTGAATAAATTCAGCCAGAGTGCCGGAATCGGTCATGGCTTTGCGGCCGATGTTTCCCTCCAGTTTCTGCAGAGAGCGGTCAGAAACCCGCCAGATCTGGTTGCTGGAAGAGGAAACAACGGAGTTCTTCCATCGCTTGGTGCCGCCGGTCTCAACGATGATATTGACATTGTCAGAATGAGCAGCATATGCCATTTCGTTCAGGTCAGCAGTGCCCATGCCGTAATTCGATTCCAGGTCGGTTCCGCACATGTAGACCATGACGGTAACTTTGTCCTTGCCGTCACCGAGCAGTTTTGTATATTTCTCACGGGCGCCGCTGGAGACTGTCGTATTGACCTGCGGTGTCGTGGCATTCGTATAGGTGACATTGTTTGTCGTGGCAGTGCCGAAATGATAGCCGCTGCTGTTTGCCGGCGTTGTTGTCTGCTGGCTTACAGCCGGAGTCTGCTGCTGCGTCTGGGTATTTGCAGGTGCAGCACTGCCGCCGCCGAGGCCGTTGCCGAAAAGCAGGAAAGCAGCCAGAGCCAGAATCGAGAGGGCACCGCCCCCTCTTGTAACATTTCTGGATATGCCGGGTTTCTGCCGGTTTTGCTGTTGATTGCCGGTGCTGTTATTTAAGGGACCGGATCCCAGTCCCTGGTCGCGTTTATGTACTTCAGCTTCCCTGCCGGAGTCATGACGCTTTCTGCCATGCGGACGTTCTGACATATTATTTCCTCCAAAATCTTTGATAAAAATATTATAGCAAATTGTCTAAATATTTATCTTGAAATAATAAATAGATGATGCTATCATACTTTTGCTGCCTTAATAGCTCAGTCGGTAGAGCACCTGGCTGTTAACCAGGGTGTCACAGGTACGAGTCCTGTTTAAGGCGCCATATATGAAAGAGGATCGGCATACAAGATGCTGATCCTCTTTTTTGACATTATTGTAAATGATGCTAATCCTGACCTACTAATTCTGTTTCATCTGCAAAGGCTGCAGCAGTTTAACTGTTACAGCCTTTAGTAGATATAATCAGACTCGGATGATGCGGGGGATGCTTTCTGCAAGAAAGGCGCATTCCTTTTCATCAATGTTTCTGTCGGTAATGAACGTATGTACTTCATTGAGATCTGCGAATTTTTCAAAATCAAGAAGTCCGGCTTTGGATGAATCGGACAGAAGAATAATTTCTTCAGCACAGCGGATCATCGTCCGTTTGACTGCCGCAAGATCACTGTTCGATGTTGTCAGTCCGGATTCGCTGATGGCTGAGGTAGCCAGAAAAAGTTTCTTGAAATGATAGCGCCGCAGTTCATCCACTACCTGCTGACCATAGGTATAGTGAAAACCGCTGCGGATACTGCCGCCGAGAATATGGAGAGAGCAGTTTTCTTTTGCCTCAAGGCTCTCCATTACCCGCAGATCATTTGAGTAGACAGTCAGCGGGCTGACAGAAGAGACAGCCAGTGCTTCCGCAAAACAGGTTGTTGTCGTTCCGGTATCGATCAGGATCGTATCGTTGGGAGATATCAGAGAAACAGCTGCCGACGCAATGTTCTTCTTTTCCTCATAATGCGCACGTTCACTGATCAGCGGCTCCCTGATCAGCTGCCTGCGGTTAGCCGGGGGCACGGCTCCGCCATGGGTACGCTGAAGCAGACCTTCATTTTCCAGGGCAGTCAGATCGATGCGGATCGTCGTTCCGCTGACATGATATTTTTTACTTAGTGCAGCAACCGAAACGCTGCCCTGTTCTCTCAGAATCTGAAGGATTTCCGAGCGCCTTTCTTCTGTAAATATTCTTTGTTTCATGGCTTTATTGTAGAATGCACCAACTTAAAATTCAATGTGCCGGCACGGCAAATTGACAGTAAAAACGAAATAAATTAAAATTAAAACAAATAAAACGCAAGCAAATGAAACTTGCAGAAAATGAGGAACAATATGACATATACCATTAAAGAAGTTGCTGCGATGGTGGATCACACGAATCTGAAAGCGTATGCGGTGACAGAGGATTTTCAGAAGCTGTGCGATGAGGCGAAGGCATACGGTTTTAAATCTGTCGCAATCAACACCTATCCGGTGAGCATGTGTCGGAAAATGCTGGAAGGTTCAGAAGTGCTGACCGGCGCCGCAGTCGGGTTTCCGCTGGGCCAGATGACAATTGCCACCAAGGTCGCGGAGGCAGAAAACGCTGTAAAGGACGGTGCACAGGAATTTGACTATGTGCTGAATGTCGGCAGGCTGAAAGAACATGATTACGCCTATATCGAAGAGGAAATGAAACAGATGACCGCAGTCGCAAGAAGAGCCGGCATCTGCTGCAAGGTGATCTTTGAGACATGTTATCTGACCCGGGAAGAAATCATTGAAGCCGCAAGAATCGCTTCCCGCGTAAAACCAGATTTTGTCAAGACAAGTACTGGTTTCGGTATCGGCGGAGCGACAGCGGAAAACGTGAAGCTGATGAAGGAAAACTGCGGTCCGGATGTGCAGGTCAAGGCAGCCGGCGGTATCCGTTCCTGGCAGTCTGCAAAGGAAATGATTGAAAACGGAGCGACACGCCTGGGAACTTCAAGCGGAATCAAAATCATCGAAGAGATGAAGGAAGCCGGATTGAAATAAAGAGGTATTGCAGAAATCGGAGTGAATATGCATAAGAAAATCAATGTATGTGTGATCGGCTGCGGTCGGGCAGGCATGATTCATGCACGCAGCTATGCCGGTGGAGTTCGCGGTGCCGTTCTGGCCGCGCTGTGCGATCCGTACGCACAGAATCTTGCGGATGCTTCGGAAGAAACCGGTGTAACGAAAATTTATACTGACTGGCATGACGTGATGACAGATCCTGCTATTGACGCGGTTATTGTCGTCACGCCGACCCAGTTCCACCGCGATGTCGTCATAGCCGCCGCAGAAGCAGGGAAACATGTGTTCTGCGAGAAGCCGATGGCATCCACGGAAGAAGAATGCGACGAAATGATCGAAGCCTGCAGAAAAAACAACGTCAGGCTTCAGATCGGATTCATGCGAAGATTTGACAGAAGTTTCCGCCGTGGAAAAGAAATGCTTGATTCCGGCATGATCGGAAAGCCGTCGATGATCCGTTCCAATACATACGGGCCAAGTGAACCGAAAGAATGGATGTATGATGTCAGAAAGAATTACGGACCGATCGGTGAAGTCAACAGCCATGACTTTGATACGCTCCGCTGGTATGCCGGCAGTGAAGTGAAAATGATCCATGCCATAGGAAACAATTTCCGCAGTACGGAAAAGGCAGAGGAATATCCGGAATACTACGACACCTGTTCGGTAATGATGGAATTTGAAAACGGTGTGCTTGGTGTTATAACCGGCGCCCAGTATGTCCGCTATGGCTATGACTCAAGGGCGGAGATTCTCGGCACTGACGGAATCATCAAGGTTGGCTCCCAAAACACGAATACCGCTGAAGCAGTTACTTCCGATCGGGTGATCCGCGCAGATTCCATGGATTCCTGGCGTACGCTGTTTACCGATGCATATAAAGCAGAGGCACAGGCGTTTATCGACTGTATTCAGGACGATACCGAACCGGAAGTTACAGGAACTGACGGAAAGATGGCTCTGATTCTTGTCAACGAAGGACTGCGTTCGATCCTCGAACACAGACCGGTTTATCTGAAGAATGGTCTTCCGGAGGATGCCTCATGAAAGCACTCAGACTGTATGAAGCAAACCGTCTGGAACTGGACGATGTACCGGTTCCGGAAATTGGAGATAATGAGATATTGATCAGGATCCGTGCGGCTTCGATCTGCGGCACCGATATCCGGATGTGGAAAAACGGCACCGCGAATGCTTCAGCGGAACAACCGCTGATTACGGGTCATGAGTTTGCCGGTGATATTGTGAGAACCGGCAGGAACGTAAAAGGATATGCCCCGGGCGAACGGGTCTCCGTTGCTCCGAATATCGGATGCGGACACTGCGATATGTGTGTCAGCGGAAATACGCATCTGTGCCGTAACATGGAGGCATTCGGCGTAACTATGAACGGCGGGTTCGCGGAGTATGTAAAAGTTCCGGAAAATGCTGTCGTACAGGGAAATGTATTAAAAATCGCCGACGATCTCTCATATGAGGCAGCCGCGCTGATTGAACCTCTCTCCTGTGTATATAACGGTCAGATCCTTCTGGGGATCCGGCCGGGTGATGATGTGCTGGTTATCGGCCTGGGTCCGATCGGCATCATGCATATCATGACGGCAGGGGTACTGGGAGCCGGAAAGATCTATGTCAACGATCTTTCCGAAGAGCGCATCCGTCAGGCATGTTCAATGTTTCCGGAAGTGCTTCCGATTTACGGGGATATTCAGGAAGGGTTCCGTTCGTACGGAATCGAAGGTGTGGATATCTGCATCATCGCTGCACCGGCACCGGATGCCCAGGCAGCCTCGCTGGAATATATGAGAATGAACGGAAAGCTGCTCTTCTTCGGCGGGCTTCCCGATTCAAAAAAGATCGTACCGATCAATACCAATCTGATTCACTACCGTCAGCTGACAATTCAGGGCTGTACGAAGCAGAGCATTTCGGAATACCGCAAATGCGCGAAACTTGTTGCGGATGGACGGATTCCGCTGGATCGGATCATGTCGGACACCTACCGGATCGAAGAATATGAAACGGCATTTCAGAATGCCGCGGCGGCGAAGGGGTTGAAGCATGTATTCTGTTTTGACGGAGCGGAATCGGAGGATGTATGACACAGAAACTGCTGATGGCGATTGATCTTGGAACAAGCTTTGTCAAAGCCGGCATATTTGATATTGCGGGAAATGAACTTTCGGTCGCAAAAGAGGCGATCCGCAGTGATCAGCCGGCCAAAGGACAGTTTATTCAGCACGGTGATGATCTGATGGCTGCTGTCGAGCGCTGTATGAAAACAGCAGCGGAAGCTGTCGGTGAAAGAGCAGCGGATATCGCCGTAATCGGATTTACCGGACAGATGGCAGGGTTCATGGGTGTGGATGAGCACTGGAATGACGTGACCGGATGGTCCTGTTCGCTGGATACCCGCTATATCCCGTATGCCGAGGAGCAGAATGCGGCGTATGCGGAGGATTTCTATCAGATCTCCGGTACAAACAGTCCGCTGTTTTCCTCCAAGTACGCTTGGTTCAGAAGCGAATTTCCGAAAGAAGCTGACCGGATCGTGAAATACCTGATGATCAGCGGCTTCGTAATCGGAAGACTTTCTGATCTGCCGGTCAGTGAAGCAGTTATCGACGGTTCACTGATCACATGGACCGGACTGGCGGATGTCAGAAACCGATGCTGGTCGGAAAAACTCTGTGATGAGCTTAATATCAGCAGAGCCCTTTTGCCGCGGATTGTCGAATCCTCTGAAGTTTCCGCTTATCTTTCGGAAAGTGCAGCACAGCGTACGGGTCTGAGGAAAGGCATCCCGCTGGTAAGCGGGGCAGGGGACAAGGTTGCCGGCTGTACAGGTGCGGCGAATCTCAGTCCGGGAGGCATGCTGTTTGAGGCGGCTTCCTTTGGCGCCGTCAGCTGTATGACGGAATCATATGTGCCGGATTTCGAAATGCACGGCTATGACATGCTCAACGGTATCCGCCAGGGAGATTTCTATGCGCATTACTATATGCCCGGTTCTGGCATCACGCAGGAGTGGTTTATCAGCAATTTCTGCAGGAAAGAAGGGGAAACGCTGACGGAGGCATATCAGCGGATCGACCGTGAAGTTGACAGAATACCTCCCGGATCCGACGGTCTGTTCGCTGTCGGCATGCTGGGCGGCACAGTTATGCCGTTCAACGGCAATCTGCGGGGTGTGTTCATGGGACAGACATGGACGCATACACCGGCGCATTTCTACCGTGCGCTTGTGGAAAGCTTTGCATTCTCGCTGAAAACGGCTGTTGAAAGAATAAACGCGATGTATCCCGAGTACGCAGACAGGGACTGTATCCGGATGATCGGCGGCGGTGCAGATTCCGAAGTGTGTACGCAGATTTTTGCGGATGTGCTCGGCATTGCGGTGGAAACTCTCGAGAGGAAGGATCCTGCCCTCTGGGGAGGCTGTCTGCTTGGTGCAAAGGGAATCGGACTCATTGATAATCTTGAGGAATATGCCGCAAAGCATATCCGTATCCGGCATCGCTATGAACCGGATCCGGCAAAAAGAAAAATCTATGACACTCTTCAGGAACGTTACAACAGATATACCGGCATACTGACACCGATGTGCCGTGAACTCCAGAACAACCAGGAAGAATAAAAGAAAAGGAGATCAATATGGAGCATGTAAAATCATTAAAGGCGGCTGTTGTCCCGCTTCGTTTCAAAGAAATCAATGAACGGGAACTGGGAGAATACAATGAACAGCTGGAAAGACTGAACGAACTGTATGGCGATGTCGCTGACTTTCTGGACACGGTCATTGTCGGTAATCCGATTCCCGAGTGCGATGCGATTCTCTTCCCGCAGCTGATCGGCGCAGGATATCACTATAAAGAGGCGTTCCTGTCCTACGGAAAACCGATCCTCGTAATCACTTCACGGTTCGGAACCGTTGATATGTGGGACTGGGAATTGATCAGCTACATGAGGGCAGCCGGTCTGAACGTTTTCTCGCCGTATAATACCGAACTTGGAAAGGTTATATTCCGGGCTCTTGCCGCAAAGACCCATCTGTGCGGAGCGAAATTCCTGATGTTCCAGGATGATCCGGGCGAGGGAATGCAGGCATATATCTTCAAACGCTTCTATTGGTGGGAGAAGGAATGCACGGAAACAATGGAAAAAGTATTCGGTATCCGGATGATCTACAGCAGCTGGAAGGCAGTCAACAGACGGGCGGATGAAATCGATCCGGAAGCCGCGCTTACCGAGTTCAATTCCTGGAAACTGCCCTGCGATGAGAGGGTCACCGACGAACAGAAGACGTTGATCGGCCAGCTGTATCTCGCCATCTGCGAAAAGATCGATGAGCTTGGCGGTGTTGATGGTATCGGCGCCAACTGTCTGAACGAATCCATGTATTCCAGAACGACACCGTGCACGATCTGGAACCGCCTTTTTGAAAAATATGGAATCATCTGGTGCTGCGAAGGCGATACACTGACACTGCTTTCCACGTACATTCTGTATCGTTCTCTGGAAGCCCCGATCCAGATGACAAATATTTATCCGTTCCTTGTCGGCCAGGCGGCGATCTACCATGAGCGTATCGATAAGTTCCCAGATGTGGATGATCCGAAAAACTACGCCCTGGGTGTACATTGCGGCTATGCCGGATTTGCACCGCGTACATTCTGCGGCTGTAAGTGGAAAGTTATGCCGAAAGTACTTGCGATCGTCAACGAAAAAGCTACGATGGTCGACTGCGAACTGCCCTCGGGTGAGATGGTCCTTGCCAAGATCAATCCGTCTTTTGATAAGATTACCGTCATTCCCGGTGAAATCGAAAAGTTTGTCCAGTTCCCCGATACCGATTCCCTGAACGCGACACTTCTTCATTATCAAAAAGGTGAAAAAGTCATGGAAGAACTTCCTTCCCATCATCAGATGATCATTGTCGGCGACCAGAAGGCAAAGATCGCGCAGATTGCCAAGGTGTTCGGCTGGAGCTGTGAAGTCATTGAATAAACAGACAGTCAGAACTCTGTTAAAGATCCGGAGAAAAAAGCTCTCCGGTTTTTTACCGGAGCAAACTGCCTCCTGTAAAAAGGACAGGTTATCGTTTCACCTAAAGGTGCATGTCACGGCGCAATGAACACAGGAACAGAGGATATAGTTTTTGTGAGTATCGTTGCACCGGTTCCAACAGATTACGATCCTATAGGCGAATGAAAATATGTTCTATATGAATGCACTGCAGAATGTATTTTGACAAATTCCAGTTTCGTAGGGGGCGCAGAAGCTTACTTATACATCAAGATTTCTAACATTAAAGGTAATGTGAACTGGCGTGTGGGTAAACAGGTATCACAGGTTGAACTACCGTAGACCTACTTCGCGTCATTATAAGTTGTAGTTATACAATATAAAAAAGGATCGGCGTAATGCTGATCCTATTTTTTATTTTTAATGATTTAACAGTAAGCCCGGAGAATCTGCTGTAAATTATGCGTGAGAATGACCGGCAGCTTGCAGATTATTCAAAATATTGGATTCACTCATCGCTGCTGCCGATGATGATCGTGGAAAACGGTCTTGGTGCTTACGATACACTGGAAGAAGACGGAACCGTACATGATCCTTATCGCATTGAATATCTGAAAGCACATGTTGAAGCAATGGCAGAAGCACTGGAAGATGGCGTGAACCTGATCGGCTATACACCATGGGGTTGCATCGGTCTGGTATCAGCTTCCGCCGGCGAAATTCGCAAGCGCTGTGGCATGATCTATGTTGATAAGGATGGTGAAGGAAAGGGAACTCTGAACAGATTCAGAAAAGACTCCTTCTTCTGGTATAAAAAGGTCATCGCTTCCAACGGTGAAACGCTTGATTAACAGAAGCATCCAGTTAAGAATGTATTTAAAAACATGATTCAGAGAAAACAGCCTCTTGTGAAAGAGACTGTTTTTCATTTTTCATTCCTGCATATACAATATATGAAACAAACATCCCGGAAGATACTGAATTTCATCAAATACCGATCGATTCTTATATACGCAGCGAATCTGTTTTATTTCAACATGAAGGCAAGGGAGAAGTTAATGAACTGGATATTTCAGGATTATTAACAGCATCTGTGCTGCTTCTTCCGGTGATTGTGGTATATGATCTGACTGTATCGCAGCGGCAGATTGTCACCGGAACAGCAAACTGACCGGATCGGGAATGAAAGGGTGATCAGATTGAGCAGACGAAAATCAATTGTCATGATCTATGATATGTCGGCATCAGAATCCGTACAGAATACAGCAGACAGACTGTGTTCACAGCATATAGCTGAAAAGACGCAGCTGCCTGTATCGGAATCTGACTCCGGCATCAGGACAGAATACTTTGACGGAGCAGAGGAAGTCGTACATGATTCTGCGGTCATTTTTGTGTCAGATGCGATGCTGTATGCCCCAGATTTCGATGCAATGATCCGGGAACTGCCGGAAGATACCCGACTGATTCCGGTCGGCTATCCCAGACAGATTGCAATGAGCCAGGTGCCTCTGCGTCTGGCGGATATCAATTTTATTATTCCCAATGAACATCTGTTTGAAAACATCCAGGACTCATTGCTGACCGACCCGCATTTCTATACGGTCAAAAATCAGCTGATGCTCAAATGCAGCCAGTGGAACCAGTCCGGATCGGATGCCCACCTTCTGGCTGACAGCAGAGTGATTGAGCAGTACCGGCAGCTGATTTACACAAGGAACAGTCGGGAAACCGATCCGTATCTGAAGAAGCAGCTCAGAGAGATTCTTGTCTATCTGGATGCATCTATGGAGTACAGCAGAAGGATTCGCAGATCTGCCATCCTGCGCTGGTCTTTCCGTATTCTTCTGACAGCTGTATCCATCGCGGTGCTTATCCGCCTGTTCCCACAGATCAACCGGGCAGAAAAACGCAATACTTCATCACTGACAGGTGATTCCGTCTATGCCGACGTATATAATGCCGTACTGGATACGGAAGTAATAACCAATCAATACAATTCCGACGATCACCGCTACGCTGGCCATTTGAAGATCGCAGCCACGCTGAACCAGACCTGGCCATACACGCCGATTGCCTATACGGAGATGAAACAGATCCGCGCATTCTGTGCACCTGGCGGCACTCAGTATGTCTGGACGGCGGATGACAGCGGAATGGTCTGTATCTGGGATACAGCCACAGGTGAAAAAACAGCAAAGTACAAAGCAGATCAGAACGCTCTGTGTACACTGGCGGTTTCTGACAGCCAGGAAACAGCTGCAGCACTGAATGAAGCAGGAGAAATCCGGATCTTTCATCATGACAGCTGGCAGAAAACCGGTCTGACTGCGGCAGCTGATCCGCTCAGAGCACAGATTCAGTGCACGGACAGCGGATTTATCATTTACGATGCAAAAACAATTGAAATCTATGCCTTTGAAAATGATACAGCCGTATTGAAAGATACAAAGACATCAGAACAGATCCTGCAGGCAGAATGGACAGATGACAGACTGTACTATGTCTCATCAGAAAACGGCAGAATGACCGTCAGCAGCGGATCACAGGCTGCTTCAACGGATTTCAGGGCAGAGGATATTCTTCTCTGCAGTCTTTTTGGCGGCGATGTATATATCTGTCTGAAAAACGGACAGGTATATTCGGTCAGAGAGGGAACAACGGCAATGATTCCTTTACACCTGGAAGATCCCTCAGCGCTGATTCCGGTCAGCGATACAGTCCTTCTGTATCATGACAGACAGCTTGGCACGCATTTCTATGATGTCCGGGATCAGTATGATTACGGACAGTTCTTCAGCAGAACCGAGCAGTTCACAGATATTCAGGCAGGCAGGGATCTTGTACTGTTCCGTACGGAAGAGATGATCATTCCGTATGCTCTGGCAGACATACTGCCCGCTGAAAACACGCAGACAGCGGAAATCACTGAAGTATTTGACAGTTCTTCCAGCAGATGCGCGGAAGGAAAAGTATTCGGGGCAAAGATCACCGACCATGGTCTGATCGTACTGGAGAGTGAACTGGCAGAGAGCGGATCGATCCTGATGGATCCGGCCGGCTATATCCAGAACAATGCCGGCTATATCGTGAATGCATACTACGAAGGAACGCCGGAACTTTACAGCATCTATGAAGGAAAAACGTTTTATCAAACCGACGGTGTTCCCTCGGTCATCGGTGTCCGGTTCTGCGCAGCCAATGAACTGAATGATCATGATTACACCTATATTCTGATTGGGATGGATAACGGTACATTTGCGGAATTCGGCATCAACAATACCAATGCCGGGATCTGCCTGACATCCTGGGCAGAAATACCTTCCCGTTCCGCTGTTACATCGATTTCCGTATCTGCAGACCGGTATCTTCTGCAGGATGAAACCGGAAGCACCTGGTCTGTGCGCAGCGGATTCAATACGGTAACTGTGAGCGGTATCTATTCCGCGATGAAAGATAAACTGCACTGTGCGCTGCCTGAAGAAATCATCAAAGAACTTTCCAGGGCAACAATAGAGGGTCTGGATCCGCAGACCTGGAGAAGCGGAAAGGGGTGGAAATAATATGAACCATCTGTTTGTTTCCTATTCCCGCAAAGACGAGGCGGCTGTACGCAGAGTTGTTTCTGCCCTGAAAGAAAAAGGATACCCGATCTGGCAGGATACATCCGGACCGGCCAGCGGTATTCCATTCTCCACAAAATGGTTCGATATCATCGAAGAAGCCATCTATTCCGCAAGCGGCGCTTTCATATTCGATTCGGAAAACTGGCGGGCATCCGTTCCCTGTCAGGATGAATATAAACTACTGCAGAAAACCGGCAATACAGAGACGCTGATGGTGATAGATACTGCGGAAATTGATAAGCGTTTTGAAGAAATTCTGCAGGAAGCGGAAGACTTTATCAAAAGAATCCGGAAGGACCCCGGATACAGCTGCAGAACACAGGTTTTTTCTGCTGCCTATGCAATGAAAAACGGTGCGGACCCGTACCAGCTGGTGGAAAGACATAATGGCATACGGTCCGGATTCCGGTACATGCTCCTGATCATTACCATGTTCTTTCAGCGCGATGATCTGAAAGACTATGATCCGGCATTCTTCCCGTATATCGACCGGTATCTGAAATTTGCCATGGGGACCGCTGTCAGAAGATTTCTCGGTCTGATCCTGGGGCTGGTTCTGGCAGGAACAATCGGGGTCTATGCATTGTCGGCACGCAATGAACTGCACCAGGGCGGATTCCGGCAGCGCAGCAGTCTCAATGATTATTCTGCGATCAGAAGCATGCAGGATCTGCGGTACAAAGATACGGTCAGCGCAGTGGATGTGTTCAATGATACACATGCTTTTGTCACGATCATGGATACGGTTAATTCCATCGTCGCCAATGCCGTGCAGCTGCAGAATACGGAACTGCCGGCTATCGTGAGCCTTGAAGAAAATCCTGCCTGTCTGCGTGTATCCACTGATGGTTCTTCTGCAGACTTCCAGGTCTCTTTCTCTGCAGCCGCAGGTTCTCTTTATCTTGAAAATCTGCAGGATCATACGCGCAGAAGTATCAATACACCTTCACCGGTCACCTGCTATGCGTGGAATCATGACGGTGCATATCTGGCTTATGCATGCGGAAACAAAGTATTTATTCTGTGTCCTTCCGCAGGCACACCGCCGATGCGTCTTTCTGAAAGTATTTATCCGCTGGATACGCTCGGGTTCTATGAAATCGAAGGAAAAGAGATGATCGGAGGCACTGTACAGGATTCCCTGGCTGTCATCTATGACATTCCGTTTGAAAATTCTGTTATCAGCAGCTTTGAAGTCAGCGCCGGTACTCTTGCCGGTACTTCCGCAGATGCCGCGGTTATTTCAGACGGCAGCCTGTATATAAACAGAAACAATACCATGGTCCAAATAGATTCGATCTTTCCTGAAAAGGCACAGCTGCAGGAAATGGCTCTGTACCGTGATGTATATCTTGCCTTTACATATACCTGCAGCAATGAAGCACACCTGCAGATCTATGATCTGAGGCAGGAAACAGCAGTCCATGATATTGCTGTGCCGAAGCAGATGAAAAGCATCGTCTTTTCAGACGATGGAAGTTTTCTCTTCGGATACAGTGAGAATGCATTATCTGTGATCAGCTGTGCGGACGGAACCGTCAAAAGCACAGAGACAGATACACCTGTGCTTGCCATCTGTCCTTATGGAGAAGGGGCAGCAGTCTATACCGGTACAGAAGTCCGGCTGATTGACCGGAATCTGAAATCGAAAAGAAAAAACAGCTATGTGGCTGAGCAGAGTCTTTCCGGCAGTGACTTTGTCATGATATCTTCCGGCAAGGACATTTATATAGCCTCCGGGTCGGGCAGCCGCTATATCTCTTTCGATCATATCAGTCTGGAAGAAAAGAAATATGAAACCATCATCTTTGATGCATATCAGGACTATGCGGGCATCACTGCAGTTTCTGCAAGCAAAGACGGGCAGTATGTACTGTTCGGCTATGCGGACGGGTCCGTCAGGATCTTCCAGGATCATGGACAGTATATGATATATGAAGACAGACCAATCTCTGAAAAAATGATGGATCTTCAATATGATCCGGATACTGGAAACCTGCTCATTCTTAGTGCATCCGGCAGAATCTTCCGGAATCATATCAGCCTGCCTGCGCTGAATGTGGAATATACCGGTACTATGATCGACTCATTGCAGAATATCAGCAATATGCTTGTTGAAAAATGCAATGTGTATTATCAGGGAATCATTGAATAAGCGGGAAGGGGATGCTGGTCATCCCCTTTTTGAATGCAAACACAAAAAGATTCCATTTTGACGTTTTTCAATTTTTTTCTGTGGAATCCTGTGAATCTGAAGTCCTGCCTGATCACTCTGAACGCACCTTCCGTCTGTACTGTTCTCTGTATCTTCATTTCGATTCCGGCTGCGCTTCCCGGTTCTCAGATTGCCGCCCGCTGTTTCCAGTATCAGATCTCTTTCATCCTTACCAAATACCCGTCTGTCAGGGCATATCCATCCTCAGTTTTCTTCAGGCTGCAGCTGTTGTACTTTATTGTCAGATGGTATTGGTAAAGCACATTGAACATGTAATTGCTATATATAATCTGTCAGGGAGACTTATGATCTATTTACCATTCATTGTAAATTTCGATTTTATCATTGCGTGAAAAACAATACAGGAGAAGTTTATGAAAAGCATTATAAGTATTCTGATGGCCTTGTGTATGTTTTGACAGTCTGCTTTACCCGTCACTGCAGAATCTTATGTTCGGCAAGAAGACTTGTCAGAAGAAGAGATAATATTTGCGGCCCATTACATCCTTGCGGCAAATTTTGACATGCATCTATGGCCTCGGAAAATAAATGATTTTCTGATCACCCCACTTTACTCACCATCTGGAGAGAAAATCGCTTTCTATTTGTCTTTTGGGGAGAGTTATGCAGTAATACATAATTCAAAGGATAATCCGGATATTATTGAAAATGTAACAAAAGCAGCATCAATATATTTTTGAGCAATATACTGTATTCCAGTCGCCGAACCTCTTGTGACAACTTCAAACCAATCATCATTTATATCATCGAAAAGAACATCATCACCAAATTCGTCGATCATTTTGTCATATATATTAGGGATATGCTTACTACAACGTAATTTGACGAGCACCGGATCACCTGAAAACATAAATACATGTTTTAACGTATAATCATACGCTTCCTGATATCTGAAGTCTTTTGATACAGTGCTATTGGAAATTAGGATGTCACATATTTTGTCTACACGAAAATGTGATATGGATTCATGCCGCCCGCCAGATGTGATTAAATAGTATTTCCCTTCTTTTTCGACAATGAATCTTGGCTCCATCGGCAATGCGACATGTGCAGCCGATGTCATCAAAGGTTTTGTCAAAAATCTTGCAATTGACGGTGCAATCCAGGATTTCGTCGATGACTTCAAATCCCTCACAGGCAAAACATCCATGTCTGATCTTAGCTGAAAATAGAGATGCAGAAAAAAAATCTCGTCATACGGAACAGAAAACGTTCCGGGCAACGAAATTCCGGTATACCGGGAGGCTGATCTCTCCTGAACCTTTCGAAGAGGTCAGCCGCCTGGTCAGTCAATCCTGCTGACAGTTTGCCGCAATCAGTTCCGGCAGTTCGATATGCACATTGCGATAACGGGCATTCGGATTCGGTTCTTTCACGCATACAAGCTTGATTGCTTTCTTCGGACATGCCTGAGCACACGCCATACAGTTGATACAATTCGTGTAGTCATGTACCGGGCGCCTGTTCTCCAGATGAATACAGCCTCTCGGACAGATCTTCATACAGACACCGCAGCCGATACAGTCATCAGTTATTCCATACAGGGGAAACGAATACATCGGTCCCTTTTCCTGTATCATTTTTGTGTATCCCTGATAAAAGTCAATTTCGTCCTGTGCCGGGATCGGGATTTCATGTTTCTCCGCATCAATATCCGCTTTCAGCATGGCAATATGCTCATCCACCTTTTTGCCCTCTTCCAGCTTTCTTTGCTTGTCCATGTCAAAGACAATGATCGCATTGTCATGCATGATGATCGTGTTGATATAATCGGCGCTTCTGCCAATGCTTTCCATGAATTCCTGCGTGCGTACTGTCACGCCTCCGTGATGCATGCCGAAAGTAACGATGATATAGAAATAGTCTGTATCAAAAGACGAGGTCCGGATAAATTCCTTGACATAATCGGGAATTTCAAATTCATACAGCGGACAGACGATTCCGATTTTATCTGCTTTGTAATGTCTTTCTTTTTTCTTCATTTCCTGCGGAATACTGTAAATCTCTGTATCCAGCTGTTTTGCCACATACATGCTGTTGCCGGTGGCGGAAAAATAAAATATCATGTTCTGTCTCCTGCTTATACAATATTTTTCTATACTATCGTTTTCAGTTCCGAAAACTGTGTCCGGTGTTTTTACGATCAGGCATTATCCGTTGCATTCAAGAATGATGCTGCGGATTTCTTCGCGTGAAAGCTGACGAGCATTGGTCGTCACAACATTGCATTTTGCAGCGACTGCGGAAGCGATCTCCTCGCTGACTTCAATCCCTGCTTCCCGGAAAGTCACCGGCAGCTGCAGGCACTGGATGAATTCCCGGAGTTTTGCGATGCCTTCCTCTGCGGTTTCAAGCTGTGTTTTGCCGGTGGGATCGACTTCCATGACATTGACAGCAAACCGGGCAAACATTTCTGCGCCTGCTTCCACAATATGGTCATAATAGACAGGCTGCAGGATCGCAAGCTGATGGCCATGTGCCGCATGTGTATATGCCGCCAGCATGTTTTCAATGCCGTGTGCCTGGAAATCGCCGGGTTTGCCCGTATAGAAGCTGAATGACTGAATCAGGGAGGAATCCCACATCAGATTCGAACGGATTTCCATATTGTCAGGATCTTTCATCAAAGCCTTTCCGTTGCAGATAATGTTCTTCATCAGACTCTCGTTGATCTCATCCCAGACATTTGTGCCGGGACCGAAATATGTTTCCATGCAGTGGCTGAGTGAGTCAAAGACGCCCGGTGTGAATGTATGTAGCGGGACCGACATCAGATATGACGGATCCTCGATGACAAAATCCGCATACGGGCCCACGAAAGTTTTCTTTTCATGTGTCTTTTCATTTGTGCAGGCCCCGAGATGATCCATCTCGGCACCGGCACCGGAAATCGTCAGCACAACCGCATATTTTCCCATCTGTTCAGGAATGTGATGTCTGACCATTTCTTCTTCCCAGATATCTCCTTCGATCTCGGCACCGGCAGCCATGATCTTTGTGCTGTCAACAACAGATCCGCCACCCAGAGCAATCATGAGATCAATGTTTTCTTTTTTATACAGTGCGATTCCTTCCAGGATCTTTTCATAAGAAGGGCTGGACGCGATACCGCCGAATTCGAAAACGGTCTTGCCGCATTCTTCCAGTGTTTTTCTGACTTCATCGAGAATGCCGTTTCTTTTCACCGATCCCCCGCCGTATACGATCATGATATTCCTGCCGTATTTTTTCATTTCCGAAGCCAGGTATTTACTGACTCCTTTTTCCCCGAAATATACTTTGACAGGCATATGGTAAACAAATGGTTCCATGCGATCCCTCCTTGCCTGACTTCAAGATACATGGATTTGGGATAAATGTAAAATGCCTATATAAAATACTCAGTCATTCGTTTTCTGTATATCAAAGCAGGACAGAAATGCCTTTAAAGCCGAAGAAAGGGTGATTTGTTTTTTCCAGACCAGGAAAATGGCTGCCCGTCTTTCTGATTCAAGCGGAACAAAGATGAGTTTCTCATCAATATAACGTTCCATTTCCAGGCAGATCGTTACCAGATCACTGTTCTCTGAGAGGATCATGGCATTTTTCACCAGATTGTACGTACAGGCGATATGACAGGCATCACCGAACCATTCCCGTATATCATTCCGGAACCGGTCAGTCTCCGGGACAATCAGCTTTTCCCCGGTCAGGTCACTGACCGTTACTGATGTTCTTTGTGCAAGCCTGTGGTTCCGGCTGATCAGGATTCCCCAGCGTTCGCTCATATGCAGGTCAGCCAGTTCATATTTCATCGTGCTGACGGATTTCAGGATAAACGCAAGATCTGCTGTTCCTTTATCAATTGCCTCACACGCTTCTTCCGCGTTGCAGGCATCAAGATGGAAGGTGACACCGGGATTTTTTTTGTGGAAGGAAACGATCTTCTCCGCCAGGAAATCGAATGACTCTATCTCAGCCGCAGCGATCCGGATCTCTCCTCTGAGTTCCTTCTCGTACATATTCTCCGATCTTGCCTTTTCGTACAGCCTGAGCATATCCTTTGCCGTCTCACGAAACAGTTCACCGTTTTCCGTCAGGATGACCCGGCGGTTCGTCCGCAGGAACAATGTTCTTCCAAGCTCATCCTCCAGGTCCATCAGCTGTCTGGAAATTGTCGGCTGTGACACATGGAGAAGCTGTGCAGCCCGGGAAATGCTCCCTTCCTGCGCCACTGTAAGAAAATATTCGATTACTCTCAGATCCATCAGTTATCCTCCTTCATCTGCCGCATCAGGACAGTCTTCCGGCATTCGTATTTCAGACACTCCCTCCGCACAGTGCAGGATCCTGATCCGGGAATATCCTCTTCATATCAGAAGAACGTGACACGCATGACTGCAAATATCATATCGGCAATTCTGATTTCTGAAAAGACAGACGGTATGGGCTGAACAGACCGGGTAAAAGAATGAATTGCCGGTCCATATGTCAGAACTCATCAGAGAAATACTGTTCCGGCGGAACTGCCATTCCGTTTTTCAGGAATCAGCAGATTTGAATCATTTTTTACAGGAAGAATGATACCTGCCGTATAATTGTTCTGTATGGCGGATGCTGATCTGATTGATACTTCTCAGTGCTGTATCGGGTTTTGTCTTTGCTGAAGTATGAAAAGCAGTCAGACAGGAAATGAAAATGATGAAAAAGAGCATTGAAAAAAAGCGTGAAAAAGAAAAAAGAGTTGTCACCCTGATGATTCATTTTTACTGCAAAAAACAGCATGGCACGAAAACCGGTCTCTGTCCGGAGTGTAAGGCACTGGCAGAATATGCCTGTGAGCGCAGTGATATGTGTCCTTTTATGGAAAACAAGACGTTCTGTTCCAACTGCAGAGTGCATTGTTATAAACCGGAGATGCGGGACAGAATACGACAGGTTATGCGTTTTTCCGGACCGCGGATGTTATTCCATCACCCAGTTTTGGCAATCCGGCATTTAATCAGTTCAAAACGGGAATCCATCAGGTTATCAAAGAAAACGGAGGTTTGAGAATCTGCATAAGATGGCTGTAACTGTTGATCTGAATGCAGCACAATCGGAAGAATGATTTACACCGGATCCTTTTGGCTGGCGCAAAGGCAGACGGTAGCATATCCATGCAGCAACGAAGAATCAACACGATTCTTTCCTCCGGTGAACCAGGCAGGGCTCCTGCCGGGTTTCCGGTAATTGTACTGTTTTGTGATACACGGAAGAAAACTAATTTGTAATACAAGAAATATCCCGGCCCTTGTTCAGAGCCGGGATCTGCTGTACTGATTTGATTCTTTCAGCCATTCTTTATCCTCTTCTCCGGAGAAGACCCCGTTCTCTATAGAGCGGGGATGAATCCGGATTGATCTGTATGAATTGTCGCAAAAATTATCTGACTGTACTCAGAAAAGTACAGTGATTTTGATCTTCAGCGTAATAATAC
>JAZPXY010000039.1:0-68063 GCA_045543875.1 Bulleidia sp. | reverse complement strand
CCCGATACCGGATAGTTGAAGCGCTCACTGCTGTCAGTGCCGACATTGATTACTTCATGTCCCTTGGATTCAAGATATTCCTTGATTTCATTCTTCATGTCGACTGCGACATGGTCATTTCCGATTGCAAGCTTCATCTGTCAAGATCCTCCCCGTTGCTTTCAATGCACTTTTTATACTAGAAGAAGGAATCCTATCTCTTTCTTTCGAATGTTCCCTCTCCCTTGTCATTCATGTCTGCATAGATCATGCCGTATCTCTTTTCGATCTGGCCGGTGGAAGCAGAGACAAGGTCAATGCCGCCCCAGGTTGTATAGCCCATGACGTCAACGCCTTCTTCCACAGCCTGCTTCAGCTGTTTAATGTGGGCACGGTGGTAGTTGATGTACCGGTTATTTAATAATGACCTTGATCCGGCAGTCAGACAGCGGATAGGCTGAGCAGGCATGTACATAGCCGTACATCTTGTCGGCAGCTCTTCTGCCGTCGCCTTCGGAAGGAACGAATACATCGCCGTTCAGAAGCTTGCATCGGCAGTATCCGCAGGCACCGCTGCGGCATCTGGTATTGTTCGGAATGCCGGCCCGTTCCATGGCAACTGCCAGAGATTCCCTTGAAGAAGCTTCAATGACATCTTCATGAATGCCTCTGACAACTGTCAGCTTAAAGGTCTGTGCTTCGCACTCCGGATAGCCTTCGGCCCTGGTGATGTCCACCGGTGCTCCGAACACTTCCATGCGGATGCGTCTTGGCGGCACTTCCAGCTTTGCCAGTTCGCCTCTGACAAAGTGATACATCGGCAGCGGTCCGCATACAAAGTAAGTGGTGTCGCCTGCACTGTATTTCTTTATCAGTTCGGCTGTCAGGAATCCCTTTTCGCCGTCATAGTCCTCGTCGCCGGAAATGACATTGACAACCTTAACCCTGTCACTCTGTACGCTGTCCAGTGTTTCCTTCAGAATAATATCTTTGGAAGAAACCGAACCGTACAGGATCGTCAGGTTCATGTCGAGGGTGCCGTGATTGATTTCCTTTGCCATGGAGACAAACGGCGTAATGCCGGAGCCGCCGGCCAGAGCCAAAACATTCTTCGCATCGCGCATCGGTTCATAGAAGAACTGACCGAACGGCATTTCCACCGTGAACTCGTCGCCTTCCTTTACTTCATCATAGAAGTAATTGGATACGAAGCCGTCTTCTCTGCCTCGGCGGATCGTTACTTCAAAGAACGGTTCTTCGCTTCTTGCCTCAAACGGAGCACTGGAAATCGAGAACGGTCTGGTTGTCAGGGTACTGCCGATCTGCAGCTGGAATGAAACATACTGACCGGCCTGGAACGGCGGCAGCTTGCCTTCCTTCGGCACCAGGCGGAATGTCTTTGCCGTCGGTGAAGCATCCTTTACAGAAACAACCGTAACCGGAAAGGGATCAGGATGAATTTCTTTGGCCACTTCCCGGATCGGATCACTGTAGACATTCAGAACACTGCCGTTTTTGATCAGGTTTCTTCTGGCATTGGTAACGCGGGAGGCACCTGTGACATCTTTCAGAAAACCTTTGACTTTCATTTTTCAGCCTCCTTCATCCATTCCAGAATTGCCTTGGTGGCGATTCTGCCGTTATTGATGTTGCAGGCCATGCCGTCGCCAACCAGCTGATGGCTGGCGCAGCCGACAAGACCCTTGATATAGAATTCCTTGTCCACATCTTCCAGACGTCCGACAACCGAGTTGTCCATCGAGTGCTGGTAGCCGTAGATGCCGCCTCTGTAGTCGCTTGTATAGTGTGACATTGTGACCGGCGTCTCAATCTCAATTTCCTGAATGTGTTCCATCAGGTCAACACCGAGGTGCTTGGAAACCCTGTCAATCATTTCCCTGGCGACCGTGCGCTTGAATTCAAAGTATTCATCTGCCTTCAGGTCCAGGAATGCTTCCGGCAGCGGCAGGAAGGTAATGGACAGTGATGTCATGCCTTCCGGCACGCAGTCAGGATTGGCATAGTTCAGGCAGATCGTTGTCAGATAGTCCCAGTTTCCGATCTTCTTTCCTTCAGCCCAGAAGACATCGGTATCAAACGGAATATCGGAAGAGAAGACGGAATAGTCCCTGATGTTCAGTTCTTCCGGTGCTTTGTCCAGCAGCAGAACGACACTGAAGTTGGTAACGCTCATCGGCATCGCATTGGCATACTGCCGGGCTTCCTTCGGAACTTCCGACTGCGGCTCGATCATCTTGCCGTAGACAGTATTCGGATACGGTGCACTGGCAATGTAATCACAGTGGATCTCATCGCCGCGGCTGGTTCTGACACCGTAGACATGGTTGTTTCTGACCAGAATCTTTTCAACATTCTGGCCGTATTCAAACTGAACACCCAGTTCTTCGCACTTCTCGGCCATGGCAACAGCCATCTCGTGCGAGAATCCTCTTGCTACATAGGAGCCTCCCAGCATGTAGTCTGCCATCAGGAAGGCATAGATCGTAAACGGCAGGCTGCTCATCGGCTGACCGACATAGATCCAGTAGGCACTGAGGATCTTCTTGACATTCAGCGGCAGATCAAAGGCCGTATCAAGCACTTCCTTTGCGCTGTAGCCGGCGGTCTTGACCAGCGGCTCATGCTTCAGAAGCATCTCTACCTTGGACAATGTATGTTCATTGAGGAACAGCACCGATTCATAGATGTTCTTGCACAGCTCCAGCAGACGGTTGATCTCAGCTTTGGTGCCCGGATAGATGACGTCGATTTCATCGGCACACACCCAGGTGCCGTCAGGTCTTCTGCCGGCATGCAGCGTAATGTCGATTCCGTCCGGATGGGAAAGCAGGCGGTAGGCTTCAGGAACCCGGAGCCAGTCAATGACAACGCCCATTTCATCCAGGTATTTGCGGATATACAGCGGGTCTTCCTTCGGACCCAGGGACATCATTTCATGCAGGGTGGCTTCCATTTCCATGCCGGAGCGGACAAAGCTTGTAGCCATGCCGCCGGGCAGGTTGTGGCGTTCCAGGATCAGAACATCCTTGCCTTCCTTCGCCAGGCTCATGGCTGCACTCATGCCGGCCAGAGCACCGCCGATGACAATGACATCGTAATGGTCTTTATAAAATTTCATGATTATCCTTTCCTGAAAATGCCTCTCATCCGCCGACTGCAGACAAGAGGCATTTTTATAACGATCAGAAGAAACGTTCAACGAGTTCGCGGGAGTACTCGGCTGTTTCGTCCATGTCGCCGAAGCTCATGACTTCACCGGCATAATATGTGTCATACTTGCCCTGCATTGCTTCCACATCGTCATACCATCCGGCTGCGTAGTCTTCGGTAAAGACATGCGGGAAGTAGTACCAGGACTGTTCGTTGACAACATTGCTGGCCGGGTTATGCATCGTCTTCAGGTCGTTCAGAACTGTCTGCTTGCAGACTTCATACGGAATTTCTTCGGAATTCTTGTGCTTGCGCAGTGCATATGTCGTAATGACCTGATCCTTGGTATCTCTCCATCTTCTGTAATAAACCATCAGATGACCCAGACGTTCCGGTGTCATGTTGTCAAATACATAGTAGGAGATTTCCGGATGATTTTCCGGTTCTGTTTCAACTGCCAGAACATCATAGCGTTCATATTCGATCTTGGAGAAGTATTTCTTCTCATCTTCACGGGCATCGGCATAATCCGGGAAGTACTGCAGCGGAGCTGTAACGATCAGTTTGTCATATTCTTCCGTTTCCCCGTTGACAGTAACATAAACCTTGCCGTCCTTACGCTCGACCTTTGTGATATTGCTGTTCAGGCGGGCATGGTTCTTCAGCTTGTCATTCAGGCTTTCCCAGATGAACTGTGTGCCTTCCTTCCATGTCCAGAGGTTGATCTTGACGAAGTTCATGCAGGTCTGGAAGTCCAGATACTTCAGGACATAGGCTGCCGGAATTTCATCAAAATATCCATAGCCGAAGGAGGTGAACGGTCCGATCCAGATATCCTGGGTCAGTTCAACACCATTCTTCTCACAGAATTCCTTGAACGGCAGAGCCAGATCCTTCAGGTTTTCATTGACGCCGGAAACAGGTTCACGTTCCGGAGTTACAGCGAAGCCGTCATATCTTCCCTGAGCAACGCCGCGGTGGCCGTTGACATCATAGCCCTTGTACTTTGTTTCAAGAATCTCACCGAGCTTCTTGACTTCGGACTTCATCTTCAGCAGACGCGGAATCTTTGTCAGGTTCTTCTTCGGTTCAAACGGTTCAATGACCTTGCCGGTCTTGTCCTTGTAGTTGCGGTTCAGCTGCGGACCGTCATGAGTGATGCCGCAGAATTCCTCAACATCATGAACGGCATAGTAGGACGGGACACCCATGATGGCACCCATTTCATAGCGTCTGCCGTTATAGTGCGGTGAATGGCACTTGCCGCCGACATGATCATTCCGCTCTAAAATTGTATAGTTTTCGTATCCTTTCTGTTCCAGATACATACCTGCAGAAAGACCCGCAGGGCCTGCACCGATGATGCAGATTCTGATATTCTTATCCATGTTAAAAATATGCTCCTTATGTGTTTTATTATACTACCAAACAGTAGTATGCAACCACTTTTTGTGAATTATTTTGCAAGTGTGTTATACTCATTTTAGGTCAATAAACATGCGATATTCCGGGTTCCGCCATCTGCTGGAACATCTGGCTGACAATCATCCGGATGATACAGCTTTCATCTATGAAGATAACGGCATCTGCCGTATGACATACGGCGAATTCTATGTCGCTGTTTTACTGCGCTCACAGCAGCTGCAGGAATCAGGAAAAACCTGTATTGCCATCTTTGCTGACGGCACTCTGGCCAGCATCATCAAGATTTTTGCTTCCGTGCTCGGCGGTCTGCAGACTGTCCTGATCGATCCTTCCGTTCCTCTCGAACAGGCAGGCGAACTGATCCGCTATGCCGACTGCGATACCATCTACGGACGCCAGGAACATATCGAGCACTGCACACCGTACCTGACCAGGGGAATACTCGACGGCACCAGCCGGGTCCTGTTCTTTACCAGCGGCACGACCAGCCGCGCCAAGGCAGTTGTCCTTTCCGACTACAGCCTGATGCAGAGCGCCTGGAACGGATCGGAAATGCTGCCGCTGAAACGCGGTGATGTGCTCCTTTCACTGCTTCCGCACGCCCATGTCTTCGGCTTTGTATGCACTCTGCTCTGGCCGCTGTTCAATGCTGTGCCAGTCGCACTCGGACGCGGCATGCGGCATTATATCGATGACTGTCAGCACTTCCGTCCGACCGTCATCAGTGCTGTTCCTTCCCTGCTGCAGTTCCTGCTGAAACAGAACTGCCTCAATGAAGAACTGCGGCTGATTCTTGTCGGTGCCGGTGACTGCAGCGATGAAGTGATGCAGGCTGTAAAGGACAAAGGCATTCAGCTTTCCTTCGGCTATGGTCTGACCGAGACAAGCTCCGGCGTTGCCATCAGCACCGGCGGCGATCCCCGGGCCCTGGATATCTGTCCCGATGACACCATTGTCATTGCCGAAGACAGCGAAATTCTGATTGAAAGCAGAACCTGCATGATGCAGGGATACTATAAACATTCCACCGATACGATCAACACTGTTCAGAACGGTGTCCTGCATACCGGTGATCTTGGCTTTATTGACAGTGACGGCAGACTGCATCTGACCGGAAGAAAGAAGGATATTCTTGTTCTTTCCGACGGCACCAAGATCTATCTGCCTGAATATGAAAGTGAACTGGCGGAAGCCATCGGCTGTGACAAAATCGCCGTCGCCCTGAAAAACGGCAGGCCTGTCCTGATTGCGGAAACAGATCTGAACCGTGATGAAGTACAGCCGAAAATCAATGATTTCAACCGCCGGCAGACACGCGGCAGACAGATTGCGGATATGATTGTCCTCGGTCATCCTCTGCCAGTGACAGCTACCGGCAAACTGCAGCGATGGAAACTCGAAAAGGAGATCGAAGAATTATGATTACACGCGAAGAAGTTCTGGCAAAAACAAAAAAAATCATCATGGACAATGTTCCGGAAATGATCAAAGGCGAGCTGACGGAAGATACCGTTCTGAATAATGAAACAGCTATCGATTCAATGGGCTTCATTCTTGTCGTTACAAAACTGGAAGGCATGTTTGATGTTCATATTCCTGATGAAAGATGGGCAAAGATGATCACTCTGCGTGATATCGTCGACACTGTCATAGAATATCTGCCAAAGGATAACGCATGAGCATATACCGGACTGTTTACCGGCTGAAGAACAAAGATGTAAACATGTATCAGAAGCTCCGCACATCGGTCATGTTTCAGATGCTGCAGGAGATTTCCATTGCCCACACGGAGGAACTCGGTGCCGGCAGAGCGAAAACCCTGGATCACGGATTCCTGTGGGTCATCATGCAGCAGCAGCTGCATATCTATGACCTGCCGGGATATGATGATGAGATCACCGTATCTTCATGGCCGGGCAAAACCATGCATGTACTCTTCCCGCGCTACTACCGGATCAATAACAAAGACGGCCGCCTGCTGGCCGAAGGCAGTGCCCTGTGGGCACTGATCGACAGAGAAACCCGGCAGATCATTTTCCCTGACCGCAACGGCATTTCTGTGGAAGGCAGCGAAAACGGCAGCGAATATCCCCTGCCGAAACGCATCAGCAGTGAAGAAACCGATCATGAACAGGTCTTTGAAGTTCCGTTCAGTTACTGTGACCTCAACGGTCATATGAACAATACCCGGTATTTCGATCTGTTTGACGATACTGTCAGTGAATCGCTTCCCCTGCCGGCATCTGTCCGCGTTGAATATCACCGGGAAGTACGCTGTCATGACCATCTGCAGCTCCGCTTCAGCAAAAAAAGCGATTCCTCCTGGCTGGAAGGAACCGTGGATGATCAGCTCTGTTTCCGTATGAAAGTCACAAAGGAGCCACAGGAATAGCCTGTGACTCCTTTGTGTCATCTTGCTTTTTCAATTTCCTCAAACAGGGCTCTGCGTCTGACGTAGCGGTCCTGTTTTTTCAGATCGTCCACGATCCCGTCAATGATCTCCTCACCGTCCCGCAGTGTTGCCAGAGCCCGGATATACTGACAGGCATGTTCATACTTTTCCCGGCTGTCGGCAGTTTCCACGATGCGGTAAAACTCGCCGGCAAAGACCTCCTGCAGTTCCTGATGATGGGATGCATCAAGCAGCGGCGCATGCTGGATCATGCCGAGAATGTCATTTTCCTTTTTCAGAAGATCAAAGAGTTCATCCGGCCGGTTCAGCTGCGCCAGTGTCTCCTTGACAATATGCGGCTTCTGCCGCAGCAGCCGCGGCAGGACAATATCCTGGAAGTGAGGACTGTTCCGCAGCCGGTCAAAGGCAGCACGGTTAAAGTTATAGACATAGTCATAGTAATCTGCCAGTTCATGGACACTGCCGTCACCCATCCTGTCAGCAAACTGATGCAGGACGCTATGCACGGCTTTGCGGTTGAAGATACTGCGGGACATCTGGCTTCGAAATGCCCGGTAGAGATCCGATACATGTTCCTCATGGTCCATGACATATGATGCATAATCAGGATATTTCAGATGCTTGAGCAGATCATATGCAAGATCATCGGTATTCCATTCCTTCTTCAGAACATACAGTGCCTTGTATACATTGTTGAGGGGATGGTAATCCGGATGATGCACTTCCTCTGCCAGAAAGGCGGCATGTTCCTCAAGGCTGACAATGAACCGGTTTTTCTGCACCTCAGTGTCAAAGCGGCAGATAAACTCCGCCAGGCGCGGTGCATCGGCATAGGAATAGAGCCTGACATCGCGGAACTGCTTCAGCATCTCGCCGATCAGAATCTCATCATGGCAGTTTTCCAGTTCCTGATGAATGTCTTCGCTCAGAACCGGCTTTGTGAAATCGGTATAGCTTCCGGCATAATACGGTGCCTTCAGTGTCAGCATCCGGTGCAGTTCATCTGCCCTTCTGACACTGCTGTTTTCCAGTGCCTTCTGATGCAGTTTTTCCAGATACTGATGATAGGTTCCGGCCGGATCCTGCTTCAGCACCTTCCTGAGAAGCTGTTCTTTTTCTTCATCATTCATGGCGGAGATGAATTCATCCAGCAGCTCATCAAAGTTTGCCGGCAGGAAATCACGTTTATCTTCTTCAATATCAAAGTCATCCTCTCCGAGATACCTGCCTTCCGTATAGTCCTCATAAGCCTGTGCCTGTTCGGGAAAAGCCGCAAAGAAAACAGCTGCCATATGCTTGCACATATTGCCGCCGGCCGCGTGCGGGCAGGAACATTCAGAATGATACGGATGAGCCAGATCAATCATTACTTCATACGGTTTTGTGTCCGTGCCTTCCACGGATGCGGCAATGATATCGCCGTTCAGACGCTTGAGGTCATGCACATAATCGCTCTCATAATACTGAAATGCCCGCTCGATTACATCCTGCCTGAAAAAACTCAGATATTCATCATACCTTGCCATATCTTAATTATAAACAGAAAAGAGGCCGAAGCCTCTCATAAACTCACCGGGCAAAACGGTATCTCAGCAAGAATGCAAGCACCGCCGTCAGCAGTGATCCGCTCATGACATGCCGCCAGAATACGGCATTGCTGTGATCGGAAGTATCCGGTGTTCTTCTTTTCTCCGAAGGTTCCGCCGGTTCCGGATCCGGCACCGGCTGCTCAGCAACCGCAAATGAAGCCGTAACTTCCCCGCCGTCATCGAAGCTGACCTTCAGGCTGTGTGCGCCGCTGCTGAGACCGTTAAGATATTCCGGCCGCAGAGTGACGATGACACTGCCGGCAGAAAGATCATACTGATCTGTGCTCTGCCCATCCACAGCCACTGTCCGGGTACGGGCCACGCTTTCTTCATCATGCCGGCTGCGGCGGATTTCAAAGGCCAGTCCCTGGCCCGATTCCTTTGTCCACGTCTCCCCGTCTCCGGCAGTCAGTTCATATGTGATGCGGGGAATGATGACATCCGCCTGAGAAAGAATCGTATCTCCTCTGTCATCGGCACAGATGATGCCGGTATGATTGGTCCAGTATTCCGTATTTCCTTCTTCCTGAACGGTCGGTTCCGCTGCCGGCACGCTGACAAGCCCAGGCACCTTTACCGAGGCAAAGGAAGAAATATCACTTTCATCATCCCACAGTTCTTCTTCTCCGGTCAGAGCACCGCCGATTTCATGATCCGCAAGGCTGAGCGGACAGCTGACTGCGCTGCCGCTGATGGCTGAGGCATCCAGGCGGCTGCGGCCGTACAGAATAATGCTGCCCTCGGGACAGTCAATGCCCGTCTGTTTGCCCTCGGCAAGCAGGTCGGCCGGTTCCTCACTCCCGCCGGCATCCAGATAAACAGAGCCATGGTTCAAAACAATACCTTTTTCCCCGTCAGTGGCGGTGAACAGTGAGGCATTGACCTTCAGATCGCCGTTTTCAGAGTATACGGAACTGGCTGTGCACAGGCCGATATTGACATCTGAATCCACGATGCTGATGTCTCCGTCGCTGTAAAGCCCATAGCCGGGGAAAGGATCCTTGCCCTCAAGCCTGATTTCCGAGTGCAGAATATCAAGACTGCCGGCAGATACAGACCGGGATGATTCTCCGCCGGTATTGAACATCATCGATATTTCCCGCAGGGTCATATGACCGGTGCAGAAAAAGCCGTCAGCGGCAGAATAGACACTTATGAAATCCCCGCCCTGAATTCCTTCAACGGTCAGTTCATTGCACCGGGCAGAAACAGGAATTACACCCGGCTCACTGCAGACCAGCTTGGCAAAAAAATCAATGCGGATATGCAGAGAATCACCCGTAAAATCAATCAGATTTCCTTCTGTCATGCCGTCGCTGGTAATCTGTCCGTCCAGCTTCAGTGTATTTGTTTCAAAATCAAAGGCTGCCTTTCCATCGCCAAGAATATCCGATGCATTTTCCGGTGTCACTGCGACTCCCTTGACCGACAGTGCAGATTCATCGGCATGCACGGCTGTGCCCCGGGCAATGATCAGGAAGACAGCCAGAACAGCCATATATATTCCCGTCAGTCTGATTTTCATTCTTTCCTCTGCCTTTTACTATACAACAGTTCTGACGCCGATGCGGCATTCAGACATAACAAAAAAACTGTCAGAGTCCGGATGAACTCTGACAGTCATCATGCTTATTTCTTGCCTTTGTTGAGCAGGATCTTGATTTCACGCTTGGCCGCATAGGGAGCGATCATCTTCATCTTGTCTTCCGCCTTGATCATTCTCGAGGCATCCGGCAGGTCTCTTGTCAGATGAATCGCATCAAACTCACATCTGGTTGTGCAGAGTCCGCAGCCGACACATCTGTTCAGATCGACATAGGTTGCACCGCAGCTCAGGCAGCGGGAAGCTTCCTGCTGTACCTGTTCTTCGGTGAACGGCAGACGGTTGTCATTGAACTTGTTGTCCTTTGTCGGAAGCTTGTGTCCCGGCACCTGTCTTCTGCTGGTGTCATAGGACGGGAATACGACATCATCCTTGTCGAGTTCAATGAACTGTCTCAGGTCACGGCCGATCGTCAGGGAGTTGCCCGGGTGGACGAAGCGGTTCAGGGAATCGCTGGCCATCTTTCCGGCTGCGATCGCATCGATTGCAAAGCGCGGACCGGTAAAGACATCACCGCCGACAAAGATATCCTTTTCGCCGGTCTGGAAGGTAACCTGATCGGCTTTGGCGGTGCCGTTGCGGTTGAGTTCAACCTTTGTGCCGTCCAGCAGACTGCCCCATTCAATGGACTGGCCGATGGACATCAGGATATTTTCTGCCGCAATGGTCATGGTGTCTTCTTCATCATACTGCGGATTGAAGCGGCCGTCGGCATCCTTGACGGATGTGCACTTCTTGAAGACGATGCCGGTAACCTTTCCGTCCTTGGTCAGGATTTCCTTCGGACCCCAGCCGTTATTGACAGTGATGTTTTCTTCCTTTGCCTCAAGGACTTCATCATCTGCGGCCGGCATTTCGTTTTCACCTTCCAGGCAGACCATGGTAACCTTGCCGTCTGTCAGTCTGACAGCCGTTCTGGCTACGTCAACTGCGACATTGCCGCCGCCGATGACAACGACATCACCATTCAGTTTCTCATTGTGATTCAGGTTGACTCTTCTCAGGAAATCAACACCGGTTTCGACACCTTCGGCATCTTCACCCGGAACACCGGCAAGTCTGCCGCCCTGGGCACCGATTGCCACATAGAATGCCTTGTAGCCTTCATGCCGGAGGTCCTGGATGGAAA
This sequence comes from Bulleidia sp., assembly GCA_045543875.1. GTDB lineage: Bacteria > Bacillota_I > Bacilli_A > Erysipelotrichales > Erysipelotrichaceae > Bulleidia. Next base: position 56,754 of record JAZPXY010000039.1, on the reverse strand, counting down.
TATCCTTGCCGACTTCAACGCCGCATCTGAATTCGACACCCATCTGTCTGAGGACATCGATTTCAGCATCGATGACATCCTTTTCCAGACGGAAGCTCGGAATACCGTATGTCAGCATGCCGCCGGGCTTTTCTTCCTTCTCAAAGATCGTGACCGGATAGCCGTTGGTGCGCAGATAGTAGGCGCAGCTCATGCCGGCCGGACCGGCACCGATAATCGCGATCTTGAATTCATCGCCCCAGAAGCCGCCGTCGCGGTCATGTTTCTCACAGATCGGAATGTATCTGTTTTCTTCCTTCAGTTCCTGGGCAGCGATGAACTTCTTGATTTCATCAATGGCAACCGGCTGATCGATCATGCCTCTGGTGCAGGCTTCCTCACAGCGGCGGTTGCAGATGGCACCGCAGACTGCCGGGAACGGATTGTCCTGCTTGATCAGCTTCAGGGCATCCATGTATCTGCCCTCTTTGGCCATCTTGACATAGCCCTGGACAGCCAGATGAGCCGGACATGCCGTCTTGCACGGTGCTGTTCCGGAATCATAGCAGTTGACCTTGATGTCAGCACGGTAGTTCGGATTCCAGTTATCTTCCGTCCATCTCACTTCATCCGGCAGCTGGGTCAGAGGATATCTGACCGGACCGTCCTTCTTGCATAATTTCTGACCGAGTCTGGCAGCGCCGACCGGACATACTTCCACACACTTGCCGCAGGCAACACACTTCTGGGTGTCTACATGGGCACGATAGGCAGAACGGACAGAGTTCGGCGTATTGTACAGCTTGGCAAGCCGCAGGGCATTGCAGGATGCCGGTGAGCAGTTGCAGATGCCGACGATCTTGTCTTCGCCGTCGATATTGGTTGTCTGATGCACATAGCCGTGTCTTTCGGCACGTTCCAGGGTTTCAATGACCTGTTCATAGGTGCGGTAGTGACCGACGCCGCGCAGCACCATGAATTCGGCCAGATCGCCGACACCGATACAGAAGTTGCCTTCGATATCGCCGCAGTTCTCACCGCGCCATGTCTGCTGGCGGCGGCAGGTGCAGACACCGATGCTGTATTTGTCATATTTGTTCAGCCAGTGTGAGATCTTTTCGATCGGCAGGGCTGTGCTTTCGTGCTCGATTGCCTTTTCAACCGGAATGACGTGCATGCCGATGCCGGCACCGCCCTGCGGCACCATCGGCGTAATGCCTTCCAGCGGCAGCTGGGTCATCAGGTTGAAGAATGTAGCCAGACGCGGGTGCTGTTCAACCAGTTCCGTGTTGATCATCATGAACTCGGCAGAACCCGGCACAAAGATCGGCACATTGTACGCCAGATGCTTGTCGGCATTTTCGCGGTTGCATTCAACCAGACCGATCCACATCAGGTGCTGAACGACTTCCTTGGCATGATCGACTGTCATGTTGTTGCGTTCGGCAATTTCTTCGATATCAAGATTGCTGCGGGTCTTTTTGAACGACAGCATCAGCTTGACTTCTTCCTTTGTCAGGATCTCATCAAGCATCCAGTATTCCGGATCTTCATAGGTCATCGTACCGGTATATTTGACAAGATAGCGGTCGGTGATCATATTTCCGAGCTTCAAAACCAGTTTTGCCTTTTCCGGGTCAGCCGGCACATAGTTCGGATCGATTTCCATGTTGCGGCGGTCCCAGTCATTGACCATTCTGTTTTTCTGTTCCTTTAACATATTGTCTTCCTCACACACTTTTCAGTAATACCATCATAGCAGAAACTGTTTTTCCTCCGAAACAGGCATTCCGACAAACAGCCCAAATTGTATGGTGCCTTCCCTGTTTTTTCATTTGTTCAGTTATAATGAAGAAAAGAAACAGGAGAACAAATCATCATGTATTTTGAAAAATCCAAAGGATTCCCGAAAGACTTTCTCTGGGGAAGCGCTTCTGCTGCCTATCAGGTGGAAGGTGCCTGGGATGAGGACGGCAAAGGTCCGTCTGTATGGGACACATTTGTAAGAATCCCCGGCAAGACCTTCAAGGCTACCACCGGCGACAAGGCAGTCGATCATTATCACCGCTATCAGGAAGATGTCCGTCTGATGCACGAGATGGGACTGAAAGCCTACCGTTTCTCCATTGCCTGGACGAGAATCATTCCCGACGGCAACGGCGAAATCAATGAGAAAGGCATTGCCTTCTATGACCGTCTGATCAATGAGTGTGTAAAATACGGCATCGTGCCGATGGTAACGGTCTATCACTGGGATCTGCCGCAGGCTCTCCAGGATCAGTACGGCGGCTGGGAAGACAGACGCATCGTCGATGACTTTGTCCGCTATGCCAGAACCCTGTTTGAACACTTCGGCGACCGGGTCAAGCACTGGATCATCATCAATGAGCAGAATGTATTTACCGGTCACGGCTGGCTGATGGCTTCCCATCCGCCGGGAAAGACCAATGACTGGAAAACGTTCTACCAGGTCAATCATCATGTCTTCATGGCGCATGCGAAATCGGTGCTGGCACTGAAGGAACTCTGGCCGGATGCCATGGTCGGATCATCCTTTGCCTACGGTCCTTCCTATGCCGTTACAAACAAGCCGGAAGATGCCATGGCCAAGGCTGACTATGATGATCTGCAGAACTACTACTGGATGGATGTCTATGCCTACGGCCGCTATCCGCGGGCTGCCAGAGCCTATCAGGAATCGCGCGGCATCGCTCCCCATATGGAAGACGGTGATGCCGAAATCCTGAAGGAAGCTGCCTCGAAGGTAGACTTCATGGGCGTCAACTACTACCAGACAGCAAGTGTTGAATACAATCCGATCGACGGTGTCGACGGCATGGGCAAGATGAATACCACCGGCGAGAAAGGCACATCACAGGTTTCCGGCGTTGCCGGTCTGTACCGCAATCCGAAGAATGCCTGGCTGCCGACAACCGACTGGGACTGGACAATCGATCCGATGGGACTGAGATACTGCTGCCGGGAAATTACTTCCCGCTATGATCTGCCGGTCCTGATCTCCGAGAATGGTCTCGGTGCCTTTGACAAGGTCGAAGACGGAAAGATTCATGATCCCTACCGCATTGACTATCTGAAGGCACATCTGAAGGAACTGAAAAAAGCCTGTGATGACGGATGCCGCGTCATTGCCTACTGCACCTGGTCATACACTGATCTGCTCAGCTGGCTCAACGGCTATCAGAAACGCTACGGCTTCGTCTATGTCGACCGTGAAGAAGACGAAAACAGCGGCACCCTGAACAGAATTCCGAAGGATTCCTATTACTGGTACAAACAGGTCATTGCCTCCAACGGCGAAGAAGGACTCGACTGATTGGACACAGCAAAAGATCAGCTGCACTGCGGCTGATCTTTTTTGTGCAGAAAGACAGAAAAAAACCTCCGCAATCATGCGGAGGCATTTTGCCTGACAATTCAGTGATTCTCAGTATCCGTACTTTTCCTTGAAGCTCCTGTCCAGGTCACTCAGTTCCTTTACCAGTGTCATATACGCATCCCTGTCGAAAGCAGGATCATTGTTCTTCTTCATGATCTGCATTTCAACCAGACGGCCGCCCAGTCTCTGCAGGGTGGCAAGATCTTCGGGGGAAAGGTCGTCTACATTATAGCCGCCGGAAACATCAGCCATTGCTTCATCATCCAGTAAAAATTCTTTCATCTGTATTTTCTCCTTATTGCACAGTTCCTTTTTCATTCAGTGATTCCGCTGATAGACAAGATGGGCCAGTTTCCATCCCAGCGTGCTGCCCTGATAAGGCGTATTCTCCCAGAACTGGTCGCGGACGATCACGTAATAGTCTCCGGTCGTTACACCCCAGCCGGCCAGATAAGGCAGAGCCCCGACATCTCCGTACATTTCAAAGTGCAGGTCAAATATTTTTGCGAGTTCTTCCTCGGAATACATGGAAACATCAACGCCGCCGGATGCCTGGCTGAGCTGTTCTTCCGAAATCATGCTTGCTTTCTTTTCATCCATTATTTGTTCTCCTCCATCTGAGATGATTGTTTCCGCTTTTTTACAAGAGCATTATAACTTATCACTGCCGCTGAGCGGTGTCAACAGCGGCGCATGTGAAAAAGGGAGCAGCTGCTCCCTTGCAGAATTCTTATTTTTCGCTGAAGCGGAAGACTGCACATCCGTATCCCGGCAGCGGATATTCCACGCGGTACGGCTGACCGTCGCATTCGCCCTTGACGGCAGTATAGATGCGCTTTTTGTCTGCCTTTGTATTCACTTCGCCGTTTTCATCCAGGATCAGTGTATATCTGCCCTTGCAGGGAGCACCCACCATATAGTCCGGACGTTCAACCGGTGTCATGTTGACAACAAACAGCAGGCTGTTCTTCTTTGTCTTGTCGCGGCGGATGAAGCTGAAGATGCTGCGGGAATTGTCATCCGCATTGACCCAGGAGAATCCTTCCCAGGAATCATCCAGTTCATACATGGCCGGATATTTTCTGTACATGTGCAGCAGATCATGAACAAAGTGCTGCATGTCACGGTTCAGCGGTTCATCGCACAGTTCCCAGTTCAGCTGGACTTTCTCATCCCATTCATGGTACTGGGCAAAGTCCTGGCCCATGAACAGCAGTTTCTTGCCGGCATGGCCGAACATGAACAGATAGCCGCACTTCAGGTTTCTGAACTTGTCGCCGTCCAGACCCGGCATCTTGTTGATCATCGAACACTTCAGATGCACGACTTCGTCATGGGAAAGAACAAGGATAAATTTCTCGCTTGTCGCATAGCTCATGCCGAATGTCATCTTGTTGTGATTGTCCTTGCGGAAATACGGATCCAGCTTCATGTAATCCAGGAAGTCATGCATCCAGCCCATGTTCCACTTATAGGTGAAGCCGAGGCCGTCGTCTTCCGGTCTGGTCGTAACCTTCGGCCAGGCTGTGGATTCTTCGGCAATGATGATGGTGCCGTCCTTGCGGCCTCTGATGACAGAATTCAGATGTTTGAAGAATTCCATGGAGTCAAGGTTGCCGTTGTCACCGTACTTGTTCGGAATCCATTCGCCGTCCTTGCGGCCGTAGTCCAGATACAGCATGGAAGCTACAGCATCAACACGCAGTCCGTCGATATGGTATTCGTCATACCAGTAAAGGGCGTTGCCGATCATGAAGTTCTTGACTTCCGGCTTGGAGTAGTCAAAGCACTTCGTACCCCAGTCAGGATGTTCGCCCATGCGCGGATCGGCATATTCAAACAGCGCTTCGCCGTCAAAGTTGGCCAGGCCGTGAGCATCTTTCGGGAAGTGAGCCGGTACCCAGTCAAGAATGACACCGATGCCGTGCTTGTGCATGTAGTCAACGAAATACATGAAGTCTTTCGGATTGCCGTAGCGTGATGTCGGTGCATAGTAGCCGGTAACCTGATATCCCCAGGAACCGTCAAACGGATATTCGGCAATACCCATCAGTTCAACATGGGTATATCCCATCCAGCTGCAGTATTCTGCCAGTTCCTTGGCATATTCACGGTAGTTCATGAAGCCGTCTTCGTCTTCATAATTCTCACGCTTCAGCCAGGAGCCGAGATGGCATTCATAAATGGCCATCGGCTGATCAAATGTTCCTTTGGATGCTCTTTCCGTCATCCACTTGGCATCGCCCCATTTATAGCCGGCAATGTCAGCTGTCTTTGAAGCCGTGCCCGGTCTCAGTTCGGCTGAGAATGCATACGGGTCTGCCTTGTAAAGAATCTCATCCTTCTTTGTCAGAATCGCATACTTGTAGACTTCGCCAAAGCCCATTCCTTCAATGAAGCCTTCATAAATTCCGCTCTTTTCCAGCGGCAGCATATAGTTTGCCTTCGGATCCCACTGGTTGCGGTCGCAGACGATGGAGACAGCCTTGGCATGCGGTGCCCATACAGCAAAATGCATACCTTTCTTTCCGTCCAGTACAGCCGGATGCGCACCCATCTTCTCATACACCTTATAATTGGTGCTCTTGGCCAGAAGATACCTGTCAAACGGTGTCAGGAATACCGGATCAAGAGGTTTCTTTGCGGCCGTCTTTTTCTTTGGTGCAGCTGCTGTTTTCTTTGCTGCCGTTGCTGCAGTTTTCTTGGTTGTTTCTTTTTTCTGTGCCATATTCTAAACCCTCAAATTAATTATGATGAATATAAAAAACATCTGTTTCTATTTAGATTATAGCGCAAAAATACACTGAATGCAGAGAACTTGAAGCGCATATTAACTTGTGATGAACCCGTGAAATTTTGTGATGATTTTGTGAAAACTCAGTATTGTAAACGGTTACATCAGGGTGTATATTGAACTTGGCAATTTTATTGCTTATTGGAGGGAATAATGAAAAAGTTTAAGGCACTTCTCGCCTCCGCTCTGATCGTTGCTATGGCAGCAGGCTGCTCCAGCCCGGCTCCGGCAGCAGAAGGCGGCGACACATCCGCAGCTTCCGGCGATGCAAAGACTTACAACGTCGGTGTTGCTATCTACCAGTTTGATGACAACTTCATGACTCTGTACCGTAACGAAATCGAATCCTATTTCAAGACACTGGAAACAGACGATGTCAAGTACAACGTCACAATCGTTGACGGCAAGAACGACATGAATGAACAGTCCAACCAGATCGACAACTTCATCACTCAGAAGATGGACGTTATCATCCTCAACCTGGTTCAGACTTCTTCTGCTGATGTCCTCATCGACAGAGTTGTCGGCGCAGGCATCCCGCTCGTACTCATCAACCGTGAGCCGCTCGGCGAAAAGGGTGATGAATCCTATGAAGGCATCCTGAACAATGAAACAGTCTGCTACGTAGGTGCTGACGCTCGTCAGTCCGGTACATTCCAGGGCGAAATCATTCGCGACCTGCCGGATAAGGGCGACATCAACGGCGATGGCAAGATCTCCTATATCATGATCGAAGGCGATCCGGAAAACATCGACGCTCAGTATCGTACAGAATATTCCATCAAGGCTCTGACAGACGCTGGTCTGGAAGTTGAATGCCTCGATGATCAGGTTGGTAACTGGGCACAGGCTAAGGGTGAAGAAATCACATCCAATGCTCTGTCCAAGTTCGGCGAACAGATCGAAGTTGTATTCTGCAACAACGACGCAATGGCTCTCGGTGCTGCCGCAGCTATCACAGCTAAGGGCCGCACAGTAGGCAAGGATATCTACCTCGTTGGTGTCGACGCTCTGGAAGAATGCCAGGAAATGGTTAAGAACGGCGAAATGACAGGTACAGTTCTGAACGACCATATCGGTCAGTCCCACACAGCAGTTGACGTAGCAGTCAAGGCTCTGAACGGCGAAAAGCTCGACAACTACTACTGGGTTGACTACGTAAAGGTTACAGAATAATCATCTGATCTGAACACGTAATCAATTAAAGGGGGTACGGCATTGGCTTGCCCCCTTTTCTTTCCCAAAAACTGGGGCGAAAGCGGTTTCATAAAACATCAAAAACTTATATAATTAAAGTATTGTTAAGGGAGGCAAAATTATCATTATGTCTGAATTTGTTTTGGAAATGAAGGACGTCTATAAAGCTTTCCCTGGTGTAGTCGCTCTGAACCATGTAAAACTGCAGCTCAGACCCGGTACAGTTCATGCCCTGATGGGCGAAAACGGTGCCGGCAAATCAACACTGATGAAGTGTATGTTCGGCATTTATACCATGGATGAAGGAGAGATTTTTATTGATGGCGAGAAAGTCGAGATCCATAACCCTATGGATGCCCTGAACAAAGGTATCGCCATGGTGCATCAGGAACTGCAGCCGATTCCTGCCAGGACAATCGGTGAAAACATTTATTTGGGACGTTATCCGCTGAAAAAATTCGGTCCGCTCAGCGTCGTTGACCACGAAAAGATGTATGCTGATGCAGAAAGAGTTCTGCGAGAAGTCAAAATGGACTTTGATCCGCGCACAAAGGTCGGAGAACTCAGTGTCTCACAGATGCAGTCTGTCGAAATTGCCAAGGCAGTCTCTGCCAACTGCCGCGTACTGATTCTTGATGAACCGACATCTTCACTGACACAGAACGAAGTTGAAGCACTGTTCAACATTGTCAACGATCTGAAGTCCAAGGGTGTAGCCATTGTCTATATCTCCCACAAGATGGACGAAATCCTGCGTATCAGTGACGAAGTCACAATCATGCGTGACGGTCAGTACATCGGCACCTGGGACGCTAAGGAACTGACCACCGACTTCATCATTACCAAGATGGTCGGCCGTGAACTGACCAATCTTTATCCGCCGCGTGAAAATGTTCCCGGCGATGTTGTCTTTGAAGTTGAAGACTTTACATCGATCAATCCCAAGAGCTTCCGTCACGTCAATTTCAATGTCCGCAAAGGTGAAATCCTCGGTGTTGCCGGCCTGGTCGGTGCCCAGCGTACAGAACTGATGGAAGGTATCTTCGGCATTCGTTCCAAGACATCCGGAACCGTCCGTTACCAGGGCAAGGAACTGAATATCACAAAACCGAAAGACGCAATTGACAACGGCATTGCCATGCTGACAGAAGACAGACGCGGAACCGGCATTCTCGGAGTCCTCTCCGTTGCCGATAATATTTCCATCGCATCGCTCAATCAGTATGTAGAACACGGATTCGTGCTGAACACCAAGAAAATTGAACAGCTGGTGCAGGATAATGTCGAAAAGATGAACACCAAGACACCATCCAGCAAGACACCGATTCAGTCGCTTTCCGGCGGCAACCAGCAGAAAGTCCTGATCGGCAGATGGCTGGCAAACAACCCGGATGTTCTGATTCTTGATGAACCGACAAGAGGTATCGACGTCGGTGCCAAGTATGAAATCTACTGCATCATTGCCGATCTGGCCAAAGAAGGAAAGAGCATCATCATGATTTCTTCGGAAATGGCAGAACTGATCGGCATGTCCGACCGTATCATGGTCATGTGTGACGGACGTGTCACCGGATTCATCGACGGCAAGGACGCAACGCAGGAAAATATTATGGAATTAGCAACGCAGTTTGAAGCGTAATGAGGGGATAAAACATCATGAAAAAGTTTATTGATTATTTTAAAGGTAATCCGATCGTTGCGATGCTGGTGATTGTCTCGATTATCGTAGGCTTCACTACTCCGAATTTCTTTTCCTGGAGCAACCTCGGAAACCTGATCAGCAATACAGCAGTCCGTTTCATCATCGCCCTGGGCGTATCCGGCTGTCTGATCACCAAAGGTACAGACCTTTCTGCCGGACGTCAGGTCGGTCTTGCCGCATGTCTTTCCGGTATTCTTGTCCAGAGAGCTGATTACAGCGGCCGTCTGTTCGCAAACCTGCCGCAGTTCAACATGTGGGTCGCGCTTCTGCTTGTCGTCATCCTCGGTGCTGTCATCGGATGCATCAACGGAACAATCATTTCCCGGCTCAAGGTTCCGCCGTTCATCACAACTCTGGGTATCCAGACTATCGTTTACGGCTGCTGCCTGGTTCTGACAAATGCTCAGCCGATCGGCGGTTTTGAAAAAGGATATACCGAACTGATTACCGGAAGAATCGGCAACGTCAGCGGTTTCCATCTTCCGTATCTGCTCTTCGTAGCAGCCGGATTCGGACTCTATTTCTGGTTCCTGTACAACAAGACACGTCACGGCAAATACATGTATGCCATCGGCGGCAACGAAATTGCGGCTGAAGTATCCGGTGTCAATACAACAAAGTCTCTGACTCTGATCTATGTCACTGCCGGTATCATGTACGCTATTGCCGGATGGCTGCTGGCTGCCAAGTCAGGCGGTGCATCTGCCTCCATGGGTATGGGCTATGAACTGGAAGCCATCGCCGGATGTACAATCGGCGGCGTCTCCACAACCGGCGGTATCGGTACTGTTCCGGGCGTTCTGGTCGGTGTCCTTGTATTCGAACTTCTGAAGATCGTTCTGCAGTTCCTCGGTGTCAACCCTTACTACAACTACATTGTTCAGGGTATCGTCATCGTCGTAGCCGTTGCACTCGATATCAGAAAGAACATCAAGAAGAAATAATCTTACATTCTTCCGTTAAAAAAAGACGGGTCTGTCACAAAGATCCGTCTTTTCATCTGTCTTCATAATCCTTCCACAGTGCATCGCCGTCATTGAGAATATCCCGGTAGGCCTGTATCATGACTTCCCGCAGCGGCAGGAACAGTTCCCGGCAGTCCAGTGAATCCGGGTAGATACCTGTCACCGTGTCGATTTCCTCGGCGATCCGCATGGCGGTGATCCTGTCTCCGAGATCGATCATTCCGAACAGAGCCGTGCGGTATGCCCTGGTATCGGCACACGAGATCAGCAGTGTCCTGGCAAAATCACGCCATTCCCTCTTCATCTCATCCGTTATATTGTTCAGCCCGAGCATTTCTGCATATCTGTGCAGTTCCTTCTGCTTTCCGCGCCGGTTCAGAAAGTTCACTTTGGTCCCGGAAGCAATCTTAAGCATCAGCCACGCTTCCATGAAATGATCCGATGCCTTTCCGTTTTTCTCAGAGAACCGGAACTGCCATAGTTCCAGCAGTCTCCTGCTCTCTTCCTGGCCGTCATGTTCTTCCAGCAGCTTCCTACGCAGGAGGACATCATCGATCTCATAGTAATGCAGAGGCCAGTCTTCCTTCAGTTTTTCCGTATCTTCCTTTTTCTGCAGCATGATATTTCCCCGGCAATATTATATCACTGACCGGGTTCTTCGAACGGCAGCATCTCACCTGCCGGCGGGCTTCCGGCCGGCTGCTGTGCATTTTCCGGCTGCATTTCCGGAGGAAGATCAGGCGGTGCTGTTTCCCGTCCGGTATGGACATTCGGGAATTCTTCCCTGTCAATGACATCATCCAGCTGACGGATCAGTTCTTCTTCCTTGTTTTCTTCCCGGCTCGAAACATGAACATCTACCTTTTCCTGCGGATCTGTCATGCGGATATAGCTTTCGACCGCTTCTGTTCCGGGCTGATTCATGACGGTTTCCGACAGCAGTTCGGCAATCTCTTCAGATGCCTCATCACAGGCCTTTACCGCAATGATGTTGCCTTTTCTGTTCAGTGTATATTCAATGGATGCACCGTTGCGAACTGTAATCGTGCTGTATGCCATTGCCGTCCAGGTATAGTCTCTGTAGATCAGGAATGATACGGTCACAAAAACCGCGCAGAGACATGCCAGAGCGATCCGCCGCAATGAAAAGACCGTATTGTTTTCGGGAATACTGATCTCGCTGCCGACAGGATAGATTCCCTTCCTTCTGACGATTCTGCCGTCTTCCCTCAGCACTGCCGATGTACCGTTTCTGTTTTCGACGACGACTCCTTTCATGACTGTTCTTCTCCTTTCTGCCCGTACGGCACATATGACTTCAGCAGCGGATAGTCACCGCTCAGTATTTCAGCTGCCGCAATAATGTATTTCCGATGCCGTTCGGCAATTTTCCTCTGAATGCCGCTCTGTTCACACAGTTCACTGACCGGAAGGCTTCCGCTCCGGCGCATCTTCTGCAGCAGAATCCTGTCTTCTGTCAGGGTTCTGACCAGCACCCCGCAGGCATGTCTGGTCTTTTCTCTTTTCGGCGAACATTCTGTCAGATCGAAGAATGAAAATCCGTATCTTTCCAGAATGATCTGCATTTCCTCTATTTCTCCCCGCATTTCTCTTTCACGGTTCGTCAGTCCTTCTTCGCACAGCTTCCGCCGGATCTCATTTTCCAGGGCACCGGCATCCTCGGGTATCTCTCCGTCAAGAACCTCCGGCGGAATTCCGATTTCCGGTGCATGTTTTCTTTCGCCTTTTTCATAATCGAGAATGCGCCTCCTGATCACCATCGAACAGAATAAGGTGAAATTTCCCTTATCCTCGTCATAATTCTTCACCGCTTCATAAAATGCCCGCATGGCAACAGAGTATTCATCGTCAGAGACCGAGACATATTTCCCGCAGGCCCGAAAAGCACTTACCAGCAGAAACTTCCGATTCTTCTGCAGCAATGCCGAAAACACATCTTCCCTTTTCCCCGCTTCCATGATTTCTTCTGCTGTCGCAATCATACACACCTCATTTCCTTACAGCGAAAGAACCGGATCAGATCCGGCTGTTTCGTTCAGTTATTTTTCTTCGGCTGTCACTCCTTCCGGAAGTTCCTGTGCCGGATTTCCTTCGGCAAGTGCCTCAGCATCGCTCTTTCTCGGCATCAGTCTTCTGCCGGGTGCTCTTCCCTTGCCAAATCCTTCCGGAATTTCACCGTTCATATCCGGCGGCAGTTCACCGTTGAATTCCGGACGTTCGCCATTCATTTCCGGCGGAAGTTCACCATTGAATTCCGGACGCTCACCGTTCATTTCCGGCGGCAGCTCACCATTGAATTCCGGACGCTCACCGTTCATCTCCGGCGGCAGTTCACCATTGAACTCCGGACGTTCGCCATTCATTTCCGGCGGAAGTTCACCATTGAATTCTTTCGGTTCTGCAAATTCTTTTTCTGCCATTTTTTCCGGCCACATTCCCTGCTGCTCCTGCGCCAGAACATTTACGGTGCTGCTCATTGGAATCACTGCACTCAGGACTGCAGCTGCCATTCCGGTAAGTACTTTTCTTTTCATAATTCTTTTCTCCTTCTGGGCCTTCAGCCACATCATATATATTCGTCAGGCAATGTGAATTTTTCGGGGTCGGAAAATGAAAAAAATAAAAAAAGATGGATTTCTCCATCAATCATTACGGTATATACAGAAACGGCATCGGACCTCTGACGCTTTAATCAACGGTTGGAAACGCGGGTCCGATGCCGGTTATTATTATAATTCCGATCCTGCAAAAACAAAAGGACCGTACTTTCATACGGTCCGTGATTACTAGATCAGAAACTGATAGAGTGTAAACATTGCATAGATGCACAGCAGCGTGATTCCCTGCCAGCGGTACAGTCTGCCGTTTTTCAGGGCCGGCACACACAGCAGCAGCATGACGCCGAGCATGACCGGAATATCCACTACCAGCGAGGAATTCATTCCCAGCAGCTGCTTTTCAGCCGGAATGGCAAACGGTGCAATCGTGATTGCCGCACCGGATACGAGCACGATATTAAACAGGTTGGCACCGATGACATTGCCCAGCGACAGTGCACCATGGCCTTTCATCAGGGAAGTAATGGCAGTGATCAGCTCCGGCAGAGATGTACCGAGGGCAACCATGGTCAGACCGATGACTGAATCGGGAACACCGAGTGCCTGGGCGATAATGGTTCCGTTTTCAACCAGCAGGTTGGCACCGAAGGCAATGGCGACAGCGCCGATCACAAGATACACCAGCTCCTGCGTCAGCGTCATCTCTTTCTTTTCTTCCTCTTCTGCGGCAGGCTCATCGGCATTACTGCCGTTTTTCATCTGCATGACAGAGATTACCATGTAAGCCGCAAACATGCACAGGAACAGAATGCCCTGCCATCTCTTGAACTCACCTGTCGTATAGGCAAACAGGCAGTACAGGAACGCTGAGAAAAAGAATGCCGCAGACGGCAGCATCAGCGATTTTTTGTTGACCTTCCCCGGCTTGACGGCAATCGTCAGAGCTGCAATCAGGCTGGTATTGCAGATGATTGAACCGATGGCGTTGCCATAGGAGATGCCGCTGTTGCCCTGCATCGCGGCCTGGGCAGATACCATGACTTCCGGCAGCGTCGTGCCGATCGATACAACGGTTGCGCCGATCAGAAGCTCCGGCAGATGGAACCGATGGGCAATGCCTGTGGCACCGTCCACAAACCAGTCGCCGCCCTTGATCAGCAGGGCAAACCCGACAAGAAATAAAATAACTGCAACAAACATTTTTGTTTTTCCCTCCTTCGCATGTGTTTCACTTTGGAAAGGCAAAAAAGAAAACTCATGCATGAACAAAAATTCATCATGAGTCTCACAGTTTGAATATCAGCCGGGTTGCAATACCGTGGTGACGGCAGATATACGCCTTGCGCCTGTTACTCCCTCAACAGCAGTATCATAGCACTTTTTATTTCCCGCGGCATATACAAATCAGCCATGCTGTTCAAGATATCTGTCAATTTCTCCGATCGTTTCTTCGGAGATTCCGTACTGTACGGCAAAGGCCCGGAACGGTGTGCCCTGGGCACTGCGCATCGGAATCGGTCCGACCGAAGGCATCATCTTCAGAAGATATGCCTCTGTCTCCGGGTTCTCTGTCAGTTCCCCGACCGTCGAATCCACCGACAATACGCCCAGCACAGTCCTTGTCATCTCATAGGACACGGCATAGCCGCCGCCGGCAAGATGCAGAACCCCTTCCCGGACATCGCTGAAAATCGGATTATCGGTGATTTCCTGATTCCAGTCCGGAAGAATGACTTCCGCTTCGGCACCGTATGGAACCTCAATGTTCAGTGTCAGTGTCTTTCTGCCCTGCAGCTGCCATGATACCTTCCAGAGGCCGGCTGCCGAACTGTATGTCATATCGACACGGCCAAGTGCCGCATGCGGCAGAGGTGCGATCCTGACTTTTGCAAAGCCCGGTTCAACTGCCTTCAGACCGGCACAGCGTTCAAAGATCCACTGCGTGATTGAACCATAGGAATAATGGTTCAGACTGTTCATGCCGGTCGAGGAAATGAGGCCGTCTTCGCCGACACTGTTCCATCTTTCCCAGATTGTCGTTGCCCCGTGATTGACTTCATACAGCCAGCCCGGATATTCCTCATTCAGCAGCAATGCATAGGCAAGATCATCCCTGCCGATCTTCGTCAGTGTATCGCACAGCAGCGGGGTGCCGACAAAACCGGTTTTCAGGCGGCGGTTGCTGTTTTCCAGAAGACGGACCAGAACTTCTGCTGCCTTCTGTTTGGAACCAAGTCCGTTCTGAACGGAAAGAATTTCACCGGTCTGGGTCATAACTGCACAGCGGCCGGACGGTGTATAAAATTCTTCGAGAATGCCCTTCTCAATTTCTTCTGCCAGGCGGCGGTATTCTTTTTCATCTTCCGCAAAGCCGAGCAGCCGTGCTGTCTCTGCCGTGATCAGAGCACTCTTGCGGTAATAGACATCGGCAATGAAGGCTTCTTCGGTTCCGCCCATGACCGCATCCGGTCTCTCTGCACCATCCAGTGCCAGCCAGTCACCGAAATGGAATGCCTTCCGCCAGCCATGATTGTCACCGTCTGTTTTCCGGATGTATTCCACCCATCCCTTCATGGCTTCATAGTGTTCTTTCAGAATGGAAAGATCACCGCTGAACTGATACATGTTCCAGGGGATGATCGTTGTTGCATCGCCCCATACACAGGCCGTGGATCCCATCGGATTGGATCCGATCAGATCGAAAGCCGGCACAACCATCGGCACCAGGCCGTCATTGTTCTTCTGTTCCCGGGCCATGTCATACAGGTATTTCCGATAGAATGCATAGGTATCTGCGAAATACATGGCAGTGGCGCTGAATACCTGGGCATCGCCGGTCCATCCCATGCGCTCATCACGCTGCGGACAGTCAGTCGGCACGTCCAGGAAATTGCCCTTCATGCCCCAGAAGCTGTTCTGAATCAGGCGGTTGATCTTCTCATTGCCGGTTGTCAGTGTTCCGATCGTTTCAAAGTCGCTGTACAGGGCAATGCCGCGGAAGTCTTCCGCCCGGACATCCTTTACCCCTTCGATCTTCATATAGCGATAGCCGTAGAAGGTAAACTGCGGCCGCAGGACATGTTCATTTCCGTCTGATACGTAAATATATTCAGCTTTGGCAGTACGCAGATTATCATTGTAAAAACAGTCATTCTGCAGCACTTCACCAGCCTGCAGGCGGATGACGGTTCCGGCCGGTTCATGAACCCGGAGGCTGAAAATTCCGGCAATATTCTGCTTCAGGTCAAAGACCGTCTCACCCTTCGGGGTATGCAGGACTTCCGGCACAAATACTTCATGCGCCCGAAGCGGAATGCTGCGGCGGTCAGTTGGTGACGGCATGTCACTGCTGAGAAGGCATGGCTCCGGCTCTGTTTCCGGCAGCGTATCATCACGGTGCTCACCGTCATAGATATTGGAGAATGTGATATTGGATCTTCTCACCTGCCACGTCTCATCGGTTGCGATGATTTCCTCGCTTCCATCCTCATAGGCAATGTGAAGTTCGGCAATCAGCTGATAATTCTGGCCGTAGCGGAAAGAAGAATAGGCATTGAAGCCGAATCTTCCCAGATACCATCCGTCTCCCATCATGACTTCAAGACGGCCGTTTTCCTGCAGCAGATCCGTCACATCATAGGTCTCTGCCTGCAGAAAATTGTCATAGTCATTGCAGAACGGCGTAAGGTATTCATCACCGATCTTTTCACCTCGGAAATAAGCTTCATACAGGCCGAGTCCGCAGATATACAGTCTCGCCTTTACCGGCTTTCCGGCAGCCGTGATATCCCGGCAGAAAACAGGCTGCCGGTCTGCTTTGCGGCAGGTGATCCACTGTCCCTGCCACGGTTCATCCATCTTGCCGGTCTCAAATGTCTGTTCTTCCGAAACCGATTCATTTCCTGCTGCATCTCTTGCCGAAACTGTCCAGTGATAGACTGTCCGCGGCTTCAATACAAGATCCGGCTGCGTATGCATGGGATTCATACTGTCCCAGCCGCTGTCATGACAGACAGTATCTCCGTCGCTGATGCACAGCCGCCAGGCAGCTGCTGCTGCATCCGCATGCCAAGAAAAAACCGGCCTGTCCATGTGCTGTCCGATCGGACTGCGAAGATGATCAACTCTCAGATGTGTTATTTTCATTATCTTTCCTCTTTCTCAGCGCTTGTCTTTGTCAATAAATTCCAGCGACCCGATGGCAACGGCGGAAAACAGTACAGCAATGCCGGTCATCCATGACCAGCAGGTCAGAACGTTTTCCTTTGTCGGTGCATACTCTTCTTTCTGATTGTATTTGCCGGATTCCTGCAGTACTTCATCCAGCTTGTTGTCCTTCAGGACATTGTCCATGATGATCTTGACCGGCTTCACACCGTCCACTTCCATTTCCCGGAACTGCCATGCGGTATTCCACATTGTGACATTCGGCTGCGAATTGAAATCACACAGCGCGCACATATCCTGTACGCCCCACTTGGCGATGGTAAAGCTGGTCAGCTTTTCCGCCGGACCGTCGAGATAGATCAGCGTGCCTGAGAAAATCAGCTGAAAGATCAGCAGGAACGGCATGACGGTCATTGCTGTAGTTGTATTTCTGACAATACATGAAATTGCCAGCGATATCATATCTGCCGCATAGGTGATCAGCAGCATCGATATTCCGAAATCAAGGACAAAACTGCCTGTGACAAGTCCCTTGTGAGGGTAGCGGATCCCGGCAACGTAGCAGATGCCCAGCAGGATCACCGTCTGGGAAATGCACAGCAGCAGCTGATAGATCATATGAGCGAATATGTAGGAAGAAATATGCAGGCCGGAACGATGTTCACGCTTGATGATGGGACGTTCACGGCACACCACCTGAATGGAATTGAAGAAGCCGTTCCAGATACATACACAGACCAGAGAAAAACAGCCGCTCAGGGTGCCTTCCTGGGTCTTGAAGAGATTGTTGCCTACCGCAAAGGTTACCAGACCGGCAATGATGGCAGCCATCGGCAGTGCCTTCCAGTCATTCTGGTATACAAACATGCGCAGAAGCTTGCCGAGGCAGATGCGGATCTGGGAAAGCCTGCCGCGGTATCTGATGTTTTCACTCATGATCTGCGCCCTCCTTTGCCGTTTTTCTTCTTTTTCTTCTTATTCTTCTTTCTGACCGGCTCTTTCTTCGCTTCCGCTTTCCTCCTGCCGGATTTCTGCTCTTCCTGTTTTACCGCCTGGCGGATTTCTTTTTTTGTATCGCTGTTCCGGTTCACCATGGCGGCATAGCGGCGGATGAATTCATCGGCTCTGCCTTCACCGCCCTCTTCTTCCCTGTTTACGCACATGACAATGCGTTCCATCGTGTCCCTTTCGAAGAATTCTCTTGCCTCGTCAGGTGTTCCGTAAAAGGCCAGACGGCCGCACCGTCCGGAATCTCTTGCCAGGACAATGACCTTGTCAAAAAGATCGGCAACACGGTCCGGTGTATGGGTAATGGCAATGATGATTTTTCCCTGATCGGCAATCTGCCGGAGCTTTTCAAACAGTTCGCGGGCAATGACACCGTCAAGACCGGAATCAGGTTCATCGAGAATAAACAGATCAGGATCAGAAATCAGTTCCATGCCGATGGAGATACGCTTTTTCTGACCGCCTGATTTCTTGGCGACCAGACCGCCGGTACGTCCTCCCATGCCGAGTGTCTCCATGACATCATCGATTTTCTTCTTTCGCTCGGCCGCCGAAGCAGACTTCGGCATCCGCAGCAGAGCGGAGTCATACAGGGTATTCTGCACAGTATCATTCATGCGCAGAAGATCCTGCTGGGGCACAAAGCCGATCCGGTATTTCATCTGATCATAGTTTTCATAGATATCCTTCCCGTTCAGGAAGATATCGGCATCTGCCTTTTCGTAGCCGATCACAGCATTGACCAGCGTTGTCTTGCCGGAGCCGGAACCGCCGAGCAGAAGAACAAGTGATCCGTTCGGGATATCAAGGTTGATATCCTTCAGCAGATATCTTGTCTTGAATTCTGCCCTTGCCGTACGCTCACGCACACGGATATGCAGGCCTGGGGCTGCAGCATCTTCCGGAGAGATACGGGAAGCAATGATTTCATCCAGCAAGGCCGGACGGGTTCCTGCCAGTGTGCCTTCATCGTTGTAGCGGTCAATATAGACCGGCTGCAGTTTCCTGTAGAAGCCAAAAATCAGCGCCGCCGCATATGGAAAAAGCGCCCACACCGGAAGCCAGGACCTTTTGACATTGAATACCAGACAGATACCCTCGGCAATACGCACTGTATATACCAGCATGGCAACAAGACTGACAAATACAGCCAGCAGAATCAGGTTGGAAACGAGACCGGACGGACTGATAAACAGCCGCAGAGCGCGCAGAAACAGATAGCAGAGCTCGGCTGCCATCATTCTCGTGCCGGCATTCTCCCGGCCGACACAGTCGCTCAGGGCATACCAGCGGTAGCCCGGAACAAACGCATACCAGAGCCGGTTGCCGCATTTTTTCAGTATCCCCATAATGCCGAGTGATTTCAGCAATTCCAGGACAATCAGCCATATCAGTCCGAAATGATCCATATTGTTATCCTCGTCTACCTATTCATTATAAAATCCAAAGCAAAAAAAAGCAGAATGAATGTAAAATATCATCCATTCTGCTCATTGTGCTCAGAGATATCTCAGAGTTCTTCGCCGTTGGACTGGCATACTTTCTGATACCAGTAGAAGGACTTCTTGCGGCTTCTGGACATATCACCTTCATGGGCGTTGTTGTAATCCACATAGATGAAGCCGTAGCGCTTATCATATTCACCGGTGGAAGCAGATACGATATCGATCGGAGCCCACATTGTATAGCCCATCAGGTCAACACCGTCATAGTTGACAGCATCTCTCATGGCCTTGATGTGCTCTCTCAGATAATCGATGCGGTACTGGTCATCGACCGTTCCGTCTTCTTCCTTCTTGTCATAGGCACCGAAGCCGTTTTCAACGATCATCATCGGCAGTTCGAAGCGGTCATTGAACCAGTTCAGGCACCATCTCAGACCGATCGGATCGATCTGCCAGCCCCAGTCGGAAGCCTTCAGATAAGTATTTCTGACATAGTCTTCTTCCGAGAAGTCATAGGTGTCGCCGAAGCGTCCGGTATACTTCGTTGCAAAGGACATGTAGTAGGAGAAGCCGATATAGTCAACCTTGCCTTCTGCCAGGATCTCGGCATCACCCGGCTTGATGAAGTCATATCCCTTGCGTTCGAACTTCTTCAGCATGCCGGAGGAATAATGGCCTCTGGCATGTACTTCCACGAAGTAATACTTCTGCAGCATTGCCTTCTGGGCATTGAGGACATCATGCGGATCCGGGGAAGCCGGATAGACACCGTTCATGCCGATCATGCAGCCGATCATTGCGTCCGGATCGATTTCATGGCAGGCCTTGACAGCCAGAGCCGAAGCCAGCAGTTCATGATGAGCGGATGTGTACATCAGCTTTTCAACATCATCGCCTTCATTGACAAGTACGGCACCTTCCTGTACGAGGTGATGGGCACCCATCTTCACGAACTCAGCCTGGTTGTTGATTTCGTTGAAGGTCATCCAGTACTTGACCTTGCCCTTGTATCTGGCAAAGCAGGTTTTGGCATATCTGACAAAGAAATCGATGCATCTTCTGTCCATGAAGCCGTTGTACTTTTCTGCCAGATGATACGGCATTTCAAAGTGCGAAAGCGTAATGACCGGTTCAATGCCATGCTTGTGGCACTCATCAAACATGTCATCATAGAACTTCAGGCCGGCTTCATTCGGTGTTTCATCATCGCCGTTCGGATAGATTCGTGTCCAGGCAATGGATGTACGGAAAGCCTTGAAGCCCATTTCTGCCATTAAGGCAATATCTTCTTTGTAGTGATGATAGAAGTCGATGCCCAGATGGTTCGGATAGTCTTCACCTTCCAGAACGCCTCTGGTAATGCGGCGCGGTGTCTTTGTGACATTGTCGCCGGCGGTCATGACATCGGCAATGGAAATACCCTTGCCGTCAACGTCCCAGGCACCTTCTGCCTGGTGGGCAGCGATGGCACCGCCCCACAAAAAATCTTTTCTGAATCCCATAATGATCTTTTCTCCTGATTCTATTCAGTCATTTCTGATACTTCTATTATACTGCAGAATGCAGTTACTTTACGGTGATTCTTCCTTCTGTTTCCCGGTATGATTCAGGAATTGTCCCATAGGCGCCGACCCAGTCACTCAGAACATCAGAGTCAGTCATACCGCCGCTCATGATGACCTCGGCTCCGCGGAATGCTGTATTGCCGTCGCCGTCATGCTCGATAATATAGTCAGCACCGCCGACCAGATAGGTCCCGTTGGGATCAAGCGGTACGTATTCGCCGTTTTCAAGAATGTATACATCCTTGACCCGGCGTTCACCGGCAATGCCGGTCATCAGACCCTTGTCATCTGTTACAACACTGCTCGGCACTGATGTATCGATTGTATATTTCAGTCCGGACACCTGCATGAAAGCACCTGATTCACCGGCCGGATTCTCATCAAAGACAGAAATTGATTCTGTTTTCTGAGCCCCGAATTCCAGGGCATCGAGAATCTGCTGGCCGCTGGCCTGACAGATGGACAGTGTATTCATGAACGGCTGTACCGCAAGCAGATCCCGGCGTGTGATATCACCGGCATGAATACTGTCACGAATTGCTCCGCCGTTGATCATATATACATCTGTCTGCAGTACGTCGCGGTAGACATCGGCGATGAAATTGCCGATCGTTGTTTCCCGGCAGCGTACCTGCCGGATGCCCTGTTCATTGGATACCGAAAGACCGAAAGCTGTTTCTCCGAGCTTCACGCCCAGGACCTGTTCCAGCTTTCCTTCTTCATCAGAAATGACATTTTTCATTTCTTCACTTTCATGATCATAGGCGCTGATGAGAACCGTGGATATTGTCCCGTCCCTGGCAATGATCAGTTCCCCGGCATTTTCCATTTTTGTCCCGACGGAAGAAAGAACGACATCCCTGCCATCCTTGTTCGGATACGTATCGCCGATCACAGTCACATGGGCATGGCCGTCAAGAACCGCATCAATGCCGTTTGTATTGTGGATCAGGCTGACGGCATCATACGGAGTATATTCCGGCGTTGAGCCAAGATGACTCAAAAGAATGACATACTGAGCTCCCTGTGCCCTTGCCTTGTCCACTGTTTCCTGCACCTTTCGGGCCAGGCCCAGACCATTTTCTTCCGGATAGAAGTCATATACAAACTCCCCCTTTTCGCGGAATGACGCCGGTGTCGAACTTGCGATGGTATGCGGTGTGGCAACTCCGACAAATGCTACTTTGACACCGTCATATTCCTTCATGACATACTCGGAAACTTCCTTCAGGCTGTTCTCAGCGCTGCCGGTATAGCGGATATTGCACGCGGTCAGAGGAAATTCTGCCATCTCTTCCAGTTCCTTCAGACGCTGAATGCCGTAATCAAACTCATGATTGCCAATGGCAGCAGCATCATATCCCATGGCATTCATCAGGCGTATGACCATTTCCCCTTTGGTAAAGGCTCCGGCAGCACCGCCCTGAATGTAGTCGCCAAGATCGACCAGGGCAACATTGTGATGCTCAGACCTGGTATCTTCCACCAGTGCCTTCAGAGCCGGAAAGCTAAGATTGTCGGCATAGCCGCAGTGCACATCACTGGTGTAAAAAATATAAAGATCATCTTCCAGCTGTGCTTTCTCACCGCATGCATACAGCGGAACAGCCAGAACAAATATCAGAAGCAGTCTCAGCAGTTTTCCCATCCTTCGTCTCCTTCAGTTGCTGTTAAAAAAGCGGCAGAAATAATCTGCCGCCGATAGATCATCACTGATGTTTCAGGCAACGTACTCGACGCCTTCAACGATCTGCATGAAGTTATATACGGCACCGACCAGATTGGCATCGCTCTGGTATCTGCATACCATGATTTCCGGCATCGGAATGGCCGGAGCCAGTGCTGTCGCAAATTTCTCCTGTACGGCTTCCTGCACCAGTTCAATGAACATCGGTTCATTGGAAATGCCGCCGCCGATGACAAACCGGTTGGCATCGATGATGCTCTGCAGGTTGTAGATATGGAATGCCAGATACCAGCAGAAATCCTTTACACCCTGAAGAACCTTTTCATTGTGTTCTTCCTTGATCAGCTTAAATGCTTTCAGTCCGTCAATATCCTCAAGTCCGGAAGCTGCCTTGATGGCATCCTTGAGACCCTGCACACCGTTAGTGAAGGCAAACATGTCAGTGCCTCTTCCTCTTTCATGGATATCTTCACGAATAAAGGAGAATTCACCGGAAGAATAATGGCTGCCGTCCAGCAGCTTGCCGTCGATGACCACAGCACCGCCGATGCCGGTGCCGAGAATGATTGCCACACCGTTGCGGATATCCTTCAGATTGCCGAAGCCCAGTTCCGCCAGGGCTGCAGCCTTGGCATCGTTGCAGATGGTGACCGGCATGCCGAATGCTTCTGACAGTTCCGGTGCCAGCGGCATTCTGTCAACCCATTTGTAGGCACCGCCGGTATAGGCAAAGCCCTTGATGCGGTCAATGACACCCGGCATGGAAATGCACATGCCCTGCACGCCTTCACCGCACTCAGCAACGATCTTTCCGAGATCTTCCTTAAACTCCTCAAAGGAAGATGTACGGGAATCTACCTTGCCGTGCGTGAGGAAATTCATTGTTTCGTCTACAACACCGTATTTGATGGCGGTGCCGCCCAGATCGATTGCGAGATATTTTTTCATTATGTATGATCTCCGTTTCTGCTAATAACATTATACCTGTTTTCACAACCGCATGCATGACTGGCTGAAAAAAACTCCTCCCTGTCAGTGCAGAGAGGAGTTTCTGTTTTCTTATTCGGCTTCCATTTCCGCACGTACTTCCTTGAAGCACTGTACAGCAAAGTCGATATCTTCTTTGCTATGGCTTGCGCATACCTGGGTGCGGATGCGGGCCTTGCCCTTCGGTACGACCGGATAGGAGAAGGCTACAACATAGACGCCCTTTTCCACCATGCGCTTTGCAAATTCAGCTGTCTTTACTTCGTCATACAGCATGACCGGCACACACGGATGGGTTCCGGGAATGACATCAAAGCCGTTGTCGACCAGCTGCTTTCTGTAGTAGGCTGTGATTTCTTCCAGATGATCCCTGAGCTCCGTGCTTTCTTCCAGCATGTCAAAGAGCTCGAGGCTGGCACCGGCAATGGCCGGAGCCAGAGAGTTCGAGAAGAGATACGGACGGCTTCTCTGGCGCAGCAGATCGATAATTTCCTTACGGCCGGAGGTATAGCCGCCGGAAGCACCGCCCAGAGCCTTGCCGAGGGTGCCGGTAATGATGTCAACGCGGCCTTCAACACCGTTGTATTCAGCTGTGCCTCTGCCTTTTTTGCCGACAAAGCCGACCGCATGCGAGTCATCGACCATGACCAGGGCATTGTACTGATCGGCCAGATCGCAGATGCCTTTCAGATTGCAGATGATACCGTCCATGGAGAAGACACCGTCGGTGGCAATCAGCTTGATGCGGGCACCTTTGGTATCTGCTTCCTTCAGCTTTTCTTCCAGATCTGCCATGTCATTGTTCTTGTAGCGGAAACGCATGGCTTTGCACAGACGTACGCCGTCAATGATCGAGGCATGGTTCAGCTCATCGCTGATGACCGCATCCTGCTCAGTAAGCAGAGTCTCGAACAGGCCGCCGTTGGCATCAAAGCAGGAGGAATACAGAATCGTATCCTCGGTTCCGAGGAAGTCGGAAATCTTCTTTTCCAGTTCCTTGTGAATGTCCTGAGTACCGCAGATGAAACGTACGGAGGCAACACCGTAGCCGCGGCGGTCATAGGTTCTCTTGGCCGCTTCGATCAGACGCGGACTGTCACCCAGTCCGAGATAGTTATTGGCACACATGCACAGCAGTTCTCTGCCGTCTGCCAGCTTTACATGCGCACCCTGGGCCGATACGATCGGCAGTTCGCCCTTGAACAGGCCGGCATCACGGATGCCGTCAACTTCCTGCTTATAATGATTCAGTATTTCTTTCTTGTTCATTCCGGTTTCTCCTCATTGATATGTGTCCAGTCGAGAATGACCTTGCCGGACTGGCCGGAGATCATTGCCTGGAATCCTTTTTCATAATCGCGGGCATCAAAATGATGGGTAATGATATCGTCGATCTTCAGTCCCGCCTGCAGCATCGTGGTCATCTTGTACCATGTGTCCCAGACCTTGCGGCCGTAGATGCCGCGGATGTTCAGACCGTTGAAAATGACTGTTTCAAGATCGACAACCGTGTCTGTTTCCTGCAGACCAAGCAGGGCAATATTTCCGCCGTGCTTCATGTTGTGGATCATCGAATTCAGGGCTGCCGGCGATCCGGACATTTCCAGGCCGACATCGAAGCCTTCCTTCATGCCGATTCTCTCCATGACATCTTCAAGTTTTTCTTCATTCAGGTTGATGACGGTCGTGGCGCCGAGTTTCTTTGCCATATCCAGACGATACTGGTTGAAATCAGTCACGACAACATGACGGGCTCCGGCAAACTTGACGATTGCCGCGGCCATGCAGCCGATCGGACCGGCGCCGGCAATCAGGACATCTTCGCCCAGACAGTCATAGGACAGGGCTGTATGCGTGGCATTGCCGAACGGATCAAAGATGGCATACATCTCTTCCGGAATATCCGGATTGCAGGGCCATACATTGACCCACGGAATGACCAGGTATTCAGCAAATGCACCGTCCCGGTTGACACCGACACCTTTGGCATTGCGGCAGTTTTCCTTATGTCCTTCCAGACAGTTGCGGCACTTGCCGCAGGTAATATGGCCTTCGCCCGACACAAGATCTCCGACCTTGAAGCCGCGTACGCCGGCCCCGACCTCGACGATTTCACCGACATACTCATGGCCGATTACTCTGCCGGTATCGATGGTGTGCTGGGCCCATTTATTCCACTGGTAAATGTGCACATCCGTACCGCAGATCGCTGTTTTGTGAATCTTGATCTTCACGTCGTTGGTTCCGACTTTCGGAAGCGGAACTCGTTTCATCCAGATGCCTTCCTCGCGTTTTTCCTTTACGAGGGCCCACATCTTTCCGTCCTGAAGCTGCGTCATGAAAAAACCTCCTGTTACATTGAATTCTGATTGTTCTGCAGAATCTGCCTCATTTACTTCCATTATAGATTACAGGCAGAAAAAAAGAACTTCTGTTTTGGAAGTTCTTTCAGCAATTATCAGTGCCAGCGGAAGAATTCATTGACTTCTTCTTCAAAATCACCGTTAACGATCAGATGATGGTTGCCGATCGATTTTGTCAGGAAATAATTCAGGTCATCTTCTGCAAGACGGATCTTGATCTGTGTCCGGCACAGATTGGTCTCACTGAGGTTCTCAGACAGCAGTCCGGAGCTGACAAAATGACGGTCCAGCATTCCTGATGTCTTGAAAATTGTGACTGCACCTTCGGCAATACGGCCGCGGAAGGCAACACCCAGACCGGATTCAAAATGCGTCATCAGTTCAATTTCCTCTGTCATGTTCAGCGGCAGGGTGCAGTGGGCAAAGATGATCTCATTGGTATCCGACAGAATTCTTGACGGATTGGCCATGAAGACCGGTCTGCCGCTCAGTTCACCCAGAACAGCCATGGAAATCAGGGACGGAACATCACCTTCACAGCCGCCGTAGATGCCTTCGGCATTCAGTACGGCAAGGGCCAGGCAGCTTGTCCCCTTGATTGGTCCAAGCAGGTCAAAGCAGCGCACCGTGACACCGTCAAGCTGATACTTCTCAACCAGACGCTTCAGAGCGCCATAGATTTCACAGCACAGTTCTGTGTCCTGGGGATGCCAGTTTCTGGCTTTGATCATCTCTGTGTACTGATTGTCTGTATATTCCTTCTTTTTGATTTCCGCAAAGAATTCTTCCATCGGAACATCAATGATTTCAATGCCGTTCTTTTCCTTGCTTGCCTGGCGGTCAACGTCGGAAGAAATCAGCCAGTCGCTGGGCTTGCCGACACAGCCGAGACGCAGATGGGAAATCTTCTTTCGGGCAGCGAAGACTCTTGCCAGCACCGCAATGCGGTGTGCCATCTTTTCTTCAGAACCATGGATGATTTCACCCTTGATATCATTCTGAACAAGATAGGACAGAATTTCCATCGATGCTGCAAGCGAATTGTTGAAGCCGGTGGTCAGAAGGAATACCGGCCGCGGCAGATGATCCGCGATTTTCTTAAAGGCTCCTTCGGTTCCGCCGCCGCCGATGAATGTCAGCAGCAGATCCGTATCTTTTGCTTCTTCGAGAGACACAAAGGAAATATCATACCCTGTCTTTTCCGAAAGTCTTTCTACCAGTTCACGGTTGTACTGATTGATATGCTCAGTATCCGCATTCTGGGATTCAATGTAATACACTCCGATTTTCATTTGTTAAAACCTCACTTCACTCTCTTCAATAATCATACTGCATTCCAGCTATCCCGGGAGCATAAAAAAAGGAATGATTCACTCCTCAAGAAAGGTGATCTTCATTCCTTCCGGACTGTATACACTGAAGATGCGGCGGCCGGTATAGCTGTCCACTTCATAATCGGTGACAGCCGTGCCGCTTTTCTGCAGCCGCCTGCGGATCCTCGCCGCATTGTTTGCACCGAGAAGTATTTCCTGCCGGGGAACGGGAGTTCCTTTGGGACGGCAGATCACTTCAATCTGGCCGCTGCCGCATTCATACAGCAGAACCTTGTCCTTTCCCTGCATGTCTTCTTTCAGCAGATAGAAGCCAAGTGTTTCATCAAAGAACTTCTTCAGGGCTTCTTCATCATTCGTATAGACATTATTTCTGATCATATGCAGCCGTGAATAGGCCGGATGCAGGGCTGTCCGGCGGCTGCGCCGCAGCCACGCCCTTCTGTCCTTCAGTTCCTGGCGCCAGCCGGGATGGGTGTTGACATAGGCAACAGCGATAAACAGCGCCTGCCCGATGATGCCGCCAAGTGTATTGGCAAAGAGATCATCCAGATCATATATTCCATGTTTTGTCAGCAGCTGGACATTTTCAATCAGCACCGATGTCAGAAAACAGGCGGGAATGGTGCGCCTGCTGATATCATGACGGAACCAGTCAAAGATATAGGGAAGCAGATAGCCAAGCGGCACCAGCATGGCAATATTCATATAGACCTGGGCAATGCCGGCACCGGAAATGATGCGGATATGATTCAGTGCGGCGCCGATGCCTTCCGTAAAAAGAATATTGATGATATCCAGAAAGCCGAAATCAATATAGAAAGAATCCGTAAAATCCTTCAGCAGCGGTCCGGAGTTGACCCTGTAGTTTTCTGATGTACCGCGGGAAAGAATGGTCACATAGACAACACACAGCAGATACAGGCAGAACACAAGGATCAGCACCATCTTCCGCCAGAAATGCAGGGCGGCAGCGTGCGGATTTTCATCAATGCCTTCATGAAGACTGATGCCCAGTTTCCTGCAGAGAGATCTGTCCAGCCACGGCATCAGAAAAACCATGACAACGACAAGCATCGTAACAATCAGATTGACGGGCAGACTGTTGGTATTGAAAAACATGGGCATTCCTCCGTCCTCATTCTATTGCTTTTCATCTGAAAAGGACAGAAAGAAAGCGCAGTGCTTCAGTGAAGCTGCTGCGCTGTGATCCATGTTCCGTTCTGATGATGAAGTGCTTCCCGGGCCTTTTCCATGGAAGTGATGACGGCACTGCCGCCGGCCTGCACAAAATGCATACAGGCTTCCGCCTTCGGTGCCATGCTGCCGCGGCCGAACTGACCCTCGGCAAGATACTTCTGCACCTCTGCCGGACTCAATTCACTGAGTTCCTGCTGATCGTCCCTGCCGTAGTTCAGGCACACCCTGTCTACGGTTGTCAGAATCATCAGCAGATCAGCATGAAGCCGTCCGGCAAGCAGGGCACTGGTATGATCTTTGTCGATCACGGCTGCTACGCCGGCCAGGCCATCACTGCAGCGGATGACCGGAATTCCTCCCCCGCCGCCGGCAATGACAATGCAGTGGGCTTTCAGCAGCTGCTCAATGGCATCCGCTTCAATGATTTCGGCTGGTTTGGGAGAAGGCACGACCCGGCGCCAGCCGCGGCCGCTGTCCTCCCGGAATACATAGCCGGTCTCACGGCTGATCATTTCTGCCTCTTCCCGGCTGTAAAAGGCTCCGACCGGCTTGGTGAATTCCTGAAATGCCGGATCGTTCTCATCTACTGCAACCTGGGTAATGAGAGAAACACAGTTTCTCTTCAGCGAACGCCGGTGAAATTCATTCTCAAGTGACTGCTGCAGATGATAGCCGATATAGCCCTGGGACATGGCTCCGCATTCCGCAAACGGCATATACGGAATATCAGCATCCTGCTTGGCAGCCTGTTCCATGGCATGGTTGATCATGCCGACCTGGGGACCGTTGCCGTGGGTAATGAGGAGTTCATGTCCCTCTTCGGCAAGATCGGCAATCAGACCGGCAGTATATCTGACTTTTTTAAGCTGTTCCTGAGGATTGCTGCCAAGGGCATTTCCGCCCAGGGCAATGACGATTTTCTGAGGCATAAAACTATTTCAGGGTTGCGTACATGACAGCCTTGATCGTATGCATACGGTTCTCGGCCTGATCAAACTGACGGGCATGGGTGCCAAGGAATACTTCATCATTGACTTCCATGGCTTCCAGTCCGAATTTCTGATAGATTTCTTCTCCAACCGTCGTATTGCGGTCATGGAATGCCGGCAGGCAGTGCAGAAAAATGGCGGTATCCTTAGCGGCGTCCATCAATTTCTGATTGACCTGATATTTCTGCAGCAGACTGATACGCTTTGCCCACAGTTCATCCGGTTCACCCATGGAAAGCCAGATATCGGTATACAGAACATCACAGTCCTTCGCTCCCTGCATCGGATCATCTGTGAATTCAAGAACAGCACCGGTATCCTTTGCCGTTTCTTCGCAGCGGCGGATCAAATCTTCGGCCGGCCACAGTTCCTTCGGACCGCAGGCACAGAAGTGCATGCCGAGCTTGGCACATACGACCATCAGTGAATTTGCCACATTGTTGCGGGCATCGCCGAAGAATGTCAGCTTGCGGCCTCTGACATCGCCGAATTCCTCCTGTACTGTCAGAATATCTGCCAGCATCTGCGTCGGATGGAAATCATCGGTCAGGCCGTTCCATACCGGCACACCGGAATATCTGGCAAGATCTTCAACGACTGACTGCTGATAGCCGCGGTATTCAATACCGTCAAACAGTCTTCCCAGTACTTTTGCAGTATCGGCAAGAGATTCTTTCTTTCCCATCTGGGAAGAACCCGGATCCAGGAATGTCACACCCATGCCGAGATCTCTGGCAGCGACTTCAAACGAACATCTTGTCCGGGTAGAGGTCTTTTCAAACAGCAGAACGATCTGCTTGCCTTCCAGATAACGATGCGGGGTGCCGACCCTCTTCATTCTTTTAAATTCAGCCGAAAGACCAAGCAGATAGCGGATATCCTCCGGCGTATAATCGAGCAGAGTCAGAAAACTTCTGCCGCTTAAACTGATTCCCATAATTATTCTCCTATTCTCTGATCAGAGGCATGGACATGCAGCGGGGGCCGCCTCTGCCTCGTGAAAGTTCCGAGCTGGGCATTTCCAGAACTTCAATGCCTTCCCTTCTCAGAATCTCATTTGTAACATCATTGCGGTCATAGACAATGACCTTGCCCGGGGCAATTGCCAGGGTATTGGAACCGTCATTCCACTGTTCGCGGCGGGAGGCGATCAGATCATCACCGCCGCAGCGGATCAGCCGTACATGATCCACGCCTGTATACTTCTGCAGAATATCCTGCAGTGTTCCCTTGACTTCACGGATCTTCAGACCGTTTTTGCCTTCCCTGATTTCATAAATCGTCAGCGGTCCGATGATGCCGGGATGCACCACATAGACGTCACGGTCGATCTGGGTAAAGACTGTATCCAGATGCATGAAGGCACGGCTGGACGGAATCTTGAATGCCAGTACGGTATCGATCGTGCAGACATCATCATGGAACATTTGGGCTGCAGTTGCTTCGATTGCGTCCGGACTGGTTCTTTCCGATATGCCGATGGCCAGAACCTTCTCGCTGAGATTCAGGATATCGCCGCCTTCAATCGATGCATGCCTGGTCCGGTTATACAGCTGTCTCACCAGGCCGGCAAAATCGGGATGGAAACGAAGAATATAGTCAGCATAGATCGTTTCTCTGCTGCGGATCGGAAAGTGCATCTTATTGACAAGCGCATTTCTTCCCACCGAAGCAAACGGATCTCTCTGAAAATAGAGGTTCGGCATCGGATCAACAACCAGATCATCGGCCGGGGCAATGCGGTCCTGCAGGGAATACGCGCTGACTTCCCCCATTTCCTTGAGGGTGATTCCCTCCATTGTCTTCAGCACCAGATCTCTGCCCCGAAAGTTTTCCAGCAGATACTGCTTCAGGGTATGACGCCATTTTTCGGTACGGATATTTCCTTCTTCCAGCCACTGGCTCAGGAACGGATCGATCAGTTCCGGATTGAGATCCAGAACTTCGCTCATCAGATCTTCCAGATAGACGACTTCAACGCCGTTCTCTCTCAGGATGCGGGCAAATGCATCATGTTCTGCCTGGGCAGTTTTCAGAAACGGAATATCATCAAACAGCAGTTCGCCAAGGCGGTCCGGAACGAGGTTCAATAATTCCTTTCCGGGCCGGTGCAGCAGTACTTTTTTGAGCGGTGCGATTTCGGATGTGACAAAGATACCTTTCATTACTTGACGCCTCTGCTCAGCTTGGCTACAAAGTCCTGGACATTGGTATTCATTGTCACCGCTCCGAGACTGCCGCGGTCATGAAGCTTGTTGGTTACAAATTCGGAAATATCAACGGCATAGAAATATACCGGCCGGACAGTACCGTCAACGACACGGAATGACGGAATCATATTGCCGGAAGCGATGGAATGCAGCTGGGTGGCAAGGCAGACAACCGTCGTGGCATCTCTCAGCATGTCACGCATTGCTGACTGTCCTTTATAGGCATCGGCAATGACTTCCGGAAGCGGTCCGTCATCACGGATACTGCTGGTCAGAACAAACGGGATATTGTTTTTGACCAGACCGTAGATAATGCCGTCATGAATTCCGTACTCTTCAATGAAGGCAGGGATGGATCCGCACCTTCTGACCTTGTTCAGCACATCCAGGTGATTATAATGGCCGTTCGGCATGGAGCGCTGGGTGTAGATATCCTGACCCAGCGTCGTCCGCAGCAGACCGGCTTCCAGATCATGTGTTGCCAGGGCATTGCCGGCCAGAAGTCCATGTACATAGCCCCTGTCCGCCAGTGACTGCATGGCCAGTCTTGCATCATAGTCAAATGAGCATGCCGGTCCCATGACAAAGACGATCTTGCCGTGTTCCCTTTCATATTCAAAAAGGTCATACAGTTCCTGGTAGTCTTTGGCAAAGGCAGTTTCCCGGGAACGGTTCAGACGGAAGGCGAACTGGTCATGATTCTCATCTTCCTCCGCCGCAAAGCCATTCACATGCAGATAGATGCCTTCCTCACAGCGTTCGGTGCGGCCGAGAATGACCGTGTCACCGGCTTTGACATTGCGCTGTTCGACGACATCCAGATGTCCGTCATCACGCAGCACAACGCAGCTGTCCATACGGCTTTCTTCCGCCAGTGTCCATTTTCCGTTTATCTTAAAGTACTCTGGATAAATCGATGTCGAATGGAAATATTCCGGAACGACACCATCCTTTTCCGCTCTTTCCGTTTTTACATCCGGAGCATTCTGAAAAACATCCTGGGTAAAATCGGGAGCTTTGTAAATAGGCATTTTAAACATAACTGATATCTTCCTTCCGCAAAAAAAGAACGAATTCTTCGCAACCATATTGTAGCAGACAGCCAGTATGTCTTCCATAGCATTCAGTATGTCACCGGGCCGGAAAACGGCAGAAAAACAGACACAAAAAAAGACCGGCAGCGCCGATCTTCTCCATATTTTCAGATCAGAGTTACTTCATTTCCCCTGCGTTCCAGCGGCATTCTTTCCGGCATGCCGTTTTCGCTTTCCGCAAAGCCGACCGCCAAGGCTCCGTAAATCCTCTCATTTTCCTTCAGGCCGCAGCTTCTGAACTTCTCCAGAAGAGCAGGATCTTCATTCAGCCATTTCAGCTGATTGATCCAGCAGGTGCCCAGATCCATCTCGTTGCCGAGAATCATCATGTTTTCCAGAGCACAGGCACAGTCGGCAATATTATTGCCGTAGTCTTTCTGATTGGCTGTCACGATCAGAACCGGGCAGTTGTAGTGAAAGACATAGCCGCCCTTTTTGGAACGGGTGATGGATGAGACAAGTGAAGAATACATGCCCTCCGTCACTTCCATCCGGGAAAATGCCTGCTGTACAAGATCAGCCAGTTCGGCAAGAAAATCGGGATCGGTGATGACAAAGAAATGAGTGCTCTGGCTGTTGCCGCCGCTCGGCGCAAAACGGCCGGCCTGAATCAGCTTGACAAGCATTTCATCAGGCACTGTCCTGTCCTGAAAACGGCGGGTGCTTCTTCTGGTCATGATGGCGTCATAAACATTCATACAATTACCTACCTCTGCACTTTCAGTATCGCATACTTTCTGCCGGCAGAGGCAGACAACGCCTGCATTCAGGCAAGTTCTTTCGCCAGCATGGCACGGTACAGGACAAAGGCAAGGCCGGCGGTAATGATATCGGAAACCGCCTGGGCCCAGATGACACCGTTATAGCCGAACAGGGAAGAGGCAATGACGATGACAATGGCATAGATATATCCCTGCCGTCCGGCACTCAGCAGCAGTGCTCCGGCAGCTTTGCCGGTCGACTGGAAGATGCAGGTTGCTACCATGACATAGCCGATGAACGGCATGCCGGCAAGCACTGCCCTGACCATCGGTGTTCCGGTCGCAATGACGCCGGGATCATTCATGAAGACAGAAATCACTGCCGGTGCCGCCGCAAACAGAATCAGGGACAGCGCCAGTCCGGTGCCGCATACCAGCAGATAGGCAAAGCGGATCGTTTCCTTCATCCGCGAATGGTTCTTTGATCCGTACAGATAGCCGTAGAGAGGCTGGCCTCCGAAGGAGAAGGCAACCATGATCATGATGACGATCATGACAACCTTGGAAACAATGCCCATAGCCGCAATCTTGTCATTGCCGTACGGCAGCAGGAAGCGGTTCAAAAGCATGACTCCGATCGACTGCATGATGTTGGTGATCGAAGAAGGAATGCCGATGCCGAGAATTGACGACAGCTCGCTGCCGCTGATCCGGAATCCCTTCGGATTCAGAGACAGTGCCCGGGAACGGTTTGTAATGAACCATACATAATAGATGTCAGCACAGACATTGCCGATCACTGTGGCGATGGCAGCACCGCCGGCACCCATGCCCAGGCCGAAGATAAAGACCGGATCAAGAATCATATTGACGATCGAGCCGATAAAGGAACCGATCATCGCACCTGTCGCAAAGCCTTCCGTACGCAGCAGATTGGTCGGCACCAGAGAAAAGATAATGACCGGCGCACCAAGTGCGATCCAGCGATAATACTCGGCGGCGAATGAAACTGTTTCCTCATTGGCTCCAAGCAGTTTCAGCATGCCGTCCTGAAACAGCAGCAGAACTGCCGCAATCAGCACCCCGAACAGGGCTGAGCCAAGAAAGGAAAACACGGAGAGACGGCTGCCGTCATCCACCCGTCCCTGGCCGAACAGGCGGCTGATCACAGAACTGCCGCCGAGGCCGAAAATATCACCGATGGCAATCATGAATGTAAATACCGGTGCACACAGAGACACGCCGGCAACCAGATTTGTATTGCCGGTACGGGCAATAAAATACATGTCCACCATATTGTAGACAAGCATCAGAATACTGCTGAGCATCACCGGCACAGCCAGCTTCATATAAGCCTTCGGAACAGGCATTTTTTCAAAGAGTTCGTTGTTCATGTTTCTATACCTCGATGAAATTGTATAATAATCACTGTCAAAAAATGGTGACATATGTCACTATAGAAACATGAAAAAGATCAATTCTTCAAAACAGCTTCACAGTCTTCTGGAAGCGAATCATATTTCTTCATTTTTCACTTCGCCAGATCTTCCCTTTGAACTGTATCAATTCGCAAAAGGCGAATTTCTGAACAACAAACTTGATCCGTCCCGGTATCTGCTGTTTCCTGTCAGCGGCAGTGTCCGCATTCTGCATGTCCGGGATGACGGAACGATGTATCAGATTGCCTCAGGAAGGAGCCTGACCTGTCTTGGTGATATGGAATTTGCGTCCGGCAGAATATCTCCCTACCTTGTGGAAGCAGTAACCTCCTGCCGCTGTATTGTTCTGCCCCTGCAGAATGTCCGGACAATACTGGAAAATGATCCCGTCTTCCTGCGTTTTCTGCTGGGACAGCTGGCCGCAAAGATGGATCTGTCCACTGCCAGCCAGGCAATTCCCCGCAGTCTGAAGGAACGGCTTGATTTCTACATCCGCACGCAGTGTACAGACAACACCCTGAAAGGAGTGGCAAAGACAGCCTCCGCCTTGGCTGTCAGCCGGCGCCAGCTGCTCAGGATCCTGAAGCAGATGTGCGAAGAAGGAATCATGACAAAGACCGGCAAGGGAAGCTATGTCCTGAAAACATAAAAAAAATGACGGCAGGGCCGTCATTCTCCAAATAGAAGTTCAATCATATGCACAGGGGTTCCGCCGCCCAGACGGATCCCCTTTTCACAGCCGTTGCAGTATACTGCCACGGACCGTCCGGGAAGTGATGAGACATATGTCTCCATCTTTTTCTTCTGTTCCTCTGCTGTCAGTATATGCCTCTGTTTTTCCAGTGAAGCAAATGTCTTGGGTGCCAGACGCACACAGTCTTCTGCGGCCGGACTGTTCAGCCAGACACCGCAGAAATCTGCCTCGTCCCTGTTATGTTCAAGCTCCGTGAAATGAATATTCATTCTCTCCAGACAGCTGCGCACAGCAGAATGCAATGCCGGATTGTTTTTCATGCGCAGGCAGTCCTGCAGAACCAGATGTTGCCCGTCATGATTTTTCCATACGTATTCCGTATCATTCAAAAGAAATTCATACAGTGTCTGTACATGGACTTCCGGTGTTCTTTCGGCAAAAAGCAGACTGCACTGCGTGCAGTCAATGATGACTGTATCTCCTTTTTTCAGCATGGAAAGATCCTTCCGGCAGCATGGCCCTTCGGGAATTCCTTTCTTTTCCATCCAGGCGGCTGCATTCGCAGTTGCCCGGGGGTGGTTTCTTCTGACATCACAGCCGGGAATATACCAGAACATACTTTCTTTTCTCCTTATACGGCAATACGGGCCACACCGACAGAAATTGCCGATATGATCAGCAGAAGCACAATAACCCAGAGGACCGTTGCTGTCAGCGACTGATGATTGATACGGAAAAACGGATACGGCCCGTCAAAGCGTTCAATTTTGTTCATATACAGCATGATCAGTCCGTAGATCAGTGTCACCAGGGCCGGAACATACCAGCAGTCTGTGTGCTGTTCCAGAACGATATAGGAATATACGGAGATGATCGGGCAGAGTGTATGGTGATACAGGCCGTTCCCCGACAGCATCAGCCGCCGGAAGCCGCCGCCCATCGGCACCAGCACAAACAGAGTGATCAGAAAGGTCATCACCAGCATGCAGGTGCTGAGATAGCGCAGGAAAACTGTCAGGTCATTGAAGCCGAACAGCACCAGCAGGATCGATGAGACAATTGTCACAAGATTTGACAGCTGCGTGTAATAGGCAAAAATCTCCAGTTTTCTGGCAGAGATGCTGATATACAGACCGATGCATTCCAGCACGATCACGATCAGGTTCAGAATCACATACATGCTCATACGTTCACCTGCCATCATTATACAGCGTCAGTACATTCATCTGGGCAGTGCCGTATGCATTTCTTTTTTCAGTTCCGGAAAAAGGATTCACAATAACAGCGGAGGTGCAGACATGATTACAAAAGAAGAACTGGCACAGATGATCGATCATACCAACCTGCACGCAGATGCGACAGAAGAAGATATGAAAAAGCTGTGCGAAGAGGCTGTCACCCATCACTTCCGGATAGTTGCCGTCAATTCCTGCCAGACCGGACGCTGCCACAGATTTCTGAAAGGCACTGATGTCCATACCGGCGCCGCAATCGGATTTCCGCTCGGCCAGCAGACCATTGCCGTCAAGGTATTTGAAACAGAAGACGCCATTGCCTGCGGTGCTGATGAGATTGACTATGTTGTCAATCTGACGGAAGTTAAGGAACACAATACCGACTACATCCGTGACGAAATGAAGCAGATCACCGGACTCTGCCGGCAGCACAATGTCCTGTGCAAGGCCATTTTCGAAACCTGTTATCTGGATGATGATGAAGTTGTCATGCTGGCGGAAATTGCCCGGGAATCAGGCCCGATTATATCAAGACTTCCACCGGCTTCGGCACGGCCGGCGCAACAGTGCATCATGTCCGGCTGATGAAGCAGACAGTCGGCGATGCCGTCAAGGTCAAGGCTGCCGGCGGCATCCGTGATCTGGAAACAGCCCTTGCCATGATTGAAGCCGGAGCCGAAAGAATCGGAACTTCCTCCGGCGTGAAGATCATTTCATCCCTTTGATGCAAAGAAAAAAATGACTGGAATCAGTCATTTTTGTTATCCGGCTATTTCTGAAATGGCATTCAGTGCATTCAGTGAACGCGGATAGCCGATATACGGAACCATCTGTTCCACGACTTTCTTCAGGAATGCGGCATCATTGCCGACATTGATATTGCCCTGAATATGCCCCTTCAGCTGCGGCTCACAGCCGCCCTGGGCCAGCAGGAAACAGAATGTGATCATTTCCCTGTCTCTTACGGAAAGACCTTCTCTTGTGTAATAGTCACCGAAACAGTTCGATGCCAGCCAGCGGCTGATATTGTCTTTTTTCCATGCATCCTGCATTCTGTCTCCGAAGATTTCGACCTGTTTTGCCGTGCCGGTTTCCCTTCTTATCTCATCCGTATTGGTCAGCCGTGATTCCCCTGACTCTTCAATGCCGAGCTGACGGAATACCTCATTTGTGCGCATCAGGAACGGGAACAGCCGGGCAATGCCAAGATAGGCAGCGCCCTGATATACTGCTTCCTTGATTTCTTCCGGCTTCAGGCCGAAGCTGTTCAGACAGGAAGGAATCAGGAAACCGAACTCATCAACTGCACCGCAGCCCATGCATGTCGCAAGCAAAGCCAGGCAGCGGCTGTGATCATCAAGATCATTGCCGTTGATGACTTCATCATACGCCCAGTTTTCGTAGCGGACATTGAAATCATAGTCGGGATCATTTTCACTGACCGGATAGCCCGGGAACATTTTCTCATGGAATTCTTTTGCCTTGTCTCTGTACATAACACACCTTTTTTTATTCATTCTAGCAGAATGCAGAGCCGTATCATTTCCCGCTTTCTGCCAAAATGTTACAATAGTGCCAATATTATTCAGAAAGAGGTTTTCATGAAAAAGACACTTGCACAGAAACCGGTACTGTTCACGGTTCTTCTGTTTCTTGCAGCGATGTTTGCGGCAGCAGCCTTCACCGTTGTTTTTTCATCCGCCGGTTTATCTTCCGATATCGCTTCTTCCATCGGCCGGCTGATCATTGCCGCGGCCATGATGGTGATATACAAAACCTGCTTTCACTGGGAGAAATCTTTCAAGGGCATCCTCTATGCCCTTCCGGCCCTGATTCTCGCGGTATGGAACATCGTCTATAATATCCTGGGCGGAGCAGTTCTCAAGGCTGATATACTGCCTGTTATCCTGACTGCACTTGCGCCGGCACTCTTTGAAGAAACCATTTTCCGGGTAATTCCGTTTCAGAAGATGCAGGAAAACGGGTTCTCCGCGCTGAAAACAATTGTGATCACCGCCGTGATCTTCGGACTGATACATCTCACCAATATTGTCGGAGGAAATGTCATCGGCACACTGGTCCAGACCGGATATGCGGCAGCCATCGGTCTGCTCTTCGGCGGCATCTATATTCGCACAAAGGATCCGGCCTCTGTATTTCTGCTGCATTTCCTGACCGATTTCAGCAGCCAGATCTTCACCAGTCAGCCGACCAGCACTCCCTTTTGGGGACTGGCACTGATGCTGGTGCTGCTTGTATGCATCTCTGTTTACGGCATCATACTTGCAAAAAAGGCCGATCATCAGTAACTTGCACCAGCCGGGAATTACCTGGCTGTTTTTTTCTGTTTTCAGAAGAATATAATGAAAACAGGGAGAGTCTGACATGAACAATAAATATCTGAAGATCTTTCTGTGCACCGTTCTGCTTGCCGCATCCGCATGCCGGAAAGCAGAAACAGCAGAGGAAACGATCAAGAACAGCGATATAACTTCCGACCTTGCCCGCAGTGATGAGCACCTGGATATTACCTGGGATCTGATCCGTATGGCAGAACACAGTCCGGAGATCAAAGCCCTTCTTGAAAAGGCAATTTCCCAGGCACATGCAGCCAATCCCAATCCCGATACCAATCCCGTCGATTCCCTGGAATCATATTATGCCTTTGTGGACCGGGTGGTCCGCGGCATGCCGTGGGAAATTGAACCGGCCGGAAACCATGACAGTCTGTACGATCAGATCGATCAGAGCATGGGATGCCTGTATTTCATTGCCGATCAGCCGCTGGAAGAACTATCCGGATACGGCTATTATCATAACTCCCTTCTCTACCACGAACCTTTCCGCAGCTGGTGGATCGAAATGCTGGGAAAAAACGGAGCCTTCCTGAATACAGAAGAATCCTGGAATGACAAATACTATCAGACAGCGCTGGCCAATCCTGATTTCCAGCTTGCCGGTGATCTCTATGAAGATCCTTCCAACTGGAAATCATTCAATGATTTCTTTGCCAGAAAGCTGAGTGATCCCGCAAAGCGGCCCATCGCTGCTGCCGATGATCCCTCTGTCATCGTCTCACCTGCCGATTCTGAACCGCAGGGATTCTGGCAGATTGATGAAGACAGCCGGGTTCAGGTTGATTTTGCGGAAGAGGAAGGCATTTCCATCAAGACCGGCACCCTGACAGATGTCTCGGTCCTGCTGAAAGGCAGTGCATATGCGGATGCCTTTGCCGGCGGCACCCTCACCCATACCTTCCTGGATGTCAACGACTACCACCGCTATCATTTCCCGGCTGACGGCACAGTAAAGGAAGTGTTCATGATTCCCCAGGATGATGCCCCGGGCGGAGTAATCATATGGAATCAGAAACTGGGAAAATATAAAGAATACTACTCCCAGTATTTCGGATGGCAGTCCATCGAGACAAGAGGCGTCATTATCCTCGAACTGGACAGCGGCGGCCTGGCGGCAATCGTACCGGTCGGCATGTGCCAGGTTTCTTCCGTCAACTTTGAAAGCAATATCACACCCGGCCTGAAAGTAAAAAAAGGAGATCCGATGGGATACTTCCTCTTCGGCGGCAGTGACATCATCATGGTCTTCAGCAAAGATGCAGGATTTGAGATGACGACACCGGCGGGTCAGCATATTGATATGGGAACCCGGTACGGACAGCTGTCAAAATAATATGATACGGAGCAGATCATTGTGATCCGCTCCGTTTTTTTTATCTGTAATTATTGTCCTGTCAGCCGGAAATTCTTCCATTTTCCGCTGCGGTAGCGGAACCAGCTGCCCAGGAATACCATTGTCCAGTGAGTTCCCATGGCCATCCACATGCCGATGATTTCATAGTGCATCCAGAGGGCAAAGACATAGGAGAAGAAGACTCTTCCGACGGCCAGCGAAATTACTGCCACATACAGGGAATAGCGGACATCACCGGCGGCTCTGAGGGCACTCGGGAACGGTCCGGAAGGAGTTCCCATGACAATCGTCAGCAGCGCATGGATCACAACCAGAATATGAATATACTGATTTGTTTCGGCACTGAGATGGTACAGCGGGATGATATACGGCACGGCAATGATCATGGCAGTGCATACCGCCGTTGTCAGTGTCTGGGCAATGCGCAGAACCTTGCGCAGATAATAATCTGCCTGTTCATAGTCACCGGCACCGACACAGCGGCCGATGACAGCCGGCATTGCCATCATGGCAGCACCGGAAATCATGCCGTTGACATAGTCAAGACTGTTGGCTACGCCGTTGGCCGCAATCTGAGCGGTCCCGAAGGTCGAAATAATACTGGTCATTGTCACTCTGGCTGCCTGGAACATGCCGCTCTCCAGACCGTTTGGTATGGCAATGCCGAGAATCTTTTTCAGCATCTCCGCATCAAAAGTCAGAAGGTCTCTGCCGGCAATCTGCAGCAGGGCTTTTTTCCTTGAAAACAGCAGGATATACATCATGACTGCTGAGGCAAGGATCCAGGAACAGAGCGACGCAGCCGCAACCCCGGCTACTCCGGCATGCAGAACATAGACTGACAGGGCATTGCCGGCAATATTGACGGCATTGGCCAGAATCGAAACCCGCATGGTCAGCCGCGAGTTGCCGACGGCCCTGAATAACGATGAACAGGCATGATAGATTGCCAGAAACGGATAGGAAACAGCCATGACCGTAATGTAGGTTATCGCCGCCTGCATGACTTCAGGCGCAATCTGCCCGAACAGCATATGCAGGATGCCCCGCTTCAGAGCACTGACAAACAGCATCAGAAACAGACCGGTAAACAAACATGCCGTCAGTACCTGTCCGCATGCCCGCCGGATCATATGTTTGTCACCGGCACCGAGATACTGGGAAACGACAATACCGCCGCCGGCCGCAAGGGCAGAGAAAATATAGATGAATACGCCGTTTACCATGTCAACCAGGGAAACACCGCTGACTGCTGCCTCACCGGCATGGGAAATCATAACGGTATCTGCCATTCCCACCATCATCGACAGCATCTGTTCCACGATCAGAGGAACCAGCAGCAGTTTCAGATCATGATTGGAAAAGAAATAATGATCTTGCCATTGTCCTTTTCTCGGTTCGATCCACTTCTCAAACAGATTCATAGTTTTCTCCCGACCTGTTAATGATATCAAAAAAGCCGCCTGTCATAAAACAGACGGCCTTTCGTTCTGAATGGTTTCAGTTCTGAAAATCAACTGCCGCATTGCCGTTTTCATCGTAGACAACGGCATCCTTGTCCAGAACCATCTGATCGATCGCATCCAGATAGGCCCGGATGGAAGGATATTCCGGCTCATAGTCAGCCACGATCTTCCTGGCGGCGCTGCCGCTGTCAGACAGCAGGGCATCGATGACAAAGAGCTGGGCCTTAACGGAATTGATGCACAGCCGTTCCGGATCTGCCGGCGCAAAATCAATGCCGTGGAATGTTCCGGTCGCTCCGGCCGCATTGAACTGTACACCCGGCATGACACAGGTAATATCACCGAAATCGGAGGATCCCGTGCTCCAGTCTTCATAGTCAAACTGCACTCTGTCTTCACCGGCCAGATCTTTGCAGCATCTCTCCACCAGTTCCATAAACTGCCGGTCATGACGCTCCGGTGCATAGCCCGGTCTGTCGGTCAGTTCCACGCCGGCACCGATGGCAAGTGCTGCCCCGGTCATGGCCCGGTTGACCTTGGTATTCTCACGCCGGATCGCCGCAAGCGTTCTGCCTCTGACATAGCTTTCAATTTTCATCTCATCAGGAATGATATTGACGGCACAGTTGACACCCATCATGATCGGATGGAAACGGATATGATCCTGATCCGGGAATGTCTCTCTGAGGTCATTGACTGCCTGCAGGCCGAGCATGGCCGCATACTGGGCATTGATGCCGAGATGCGGAGCCCCGCCGGCATGCGATGATTTACCCTTGAAGCGGATCGTCTTGGCCATACAGCCGTTATTGCCATAGCCGCATTCGAAGTCATACGGTTCGCCTTCCCCGGCGGATGTTCCGTGCACCATCATGGCCAGATCCACACCATCCAGAATGCCTCTGTGCATGAATTCCGTCTTCCCGCCGAAATAGGAGATGACACCTTTCTTCCGCAGTTCCTCACGGAATCCAAGCTGAATCATTTCTTCTGCCGGCACCGCAATCAGGCGGATCCTGCCGCACAGTCCGTCCAGGGCATTTTCTTCCTTCAGTGCTGCCGCAAGTCCGAGCAGTGCAGCTGCCTGGGCATGATGCCCGCAGCAGTGCGTCATGCCGTTGACCGATTCCGGATGATTGGCAATATCCAGGGCATCCAGTTCTCCGAATACTGCCAGCACCGGTCCCTCTTTTCCGGTATCAACATCCACATAGAAGCCGGGAATATCACCAAATCCCGGAATCCTGCCGGCCATGACGGGATCATAGCCAAGATCCCTGAACTTTTCGGCAAGATACTGATGTGCTTCCCATTCGGTATATCCTGTCTGGGGATGAGCCCAGAGCCATCTCTCGGCATCCAGGACAAGCTGTCTGTGTTTTTCGGCAATGCTTACAAGCTGTTTCTGACGTTCGTTCATAATTATTACCTCACCTGTTACCGCCAGTATATTACACGTCCTGCATGCATGAGCGAATAAAGCTCCGGACAGGTTCTGTGAACGAAAAAAGAAGCCCTTTGTGAACTGTCCCACAAAAGTGGGACAGTCTAAAAAAAGCCAGGGCTTAACTATTAAGGTATGCATTCCTATATTGCATAGGAGTCATACCTTTTAGTTTTCTCTGTGGTCTCTCACAGTTATAGAAATAAATGTATTGAACGATCACCTGTATTAGTTCTTCATTGGTTTTTTGGAAGACTGTGTAATTCAAGACATTCACTTTTAAGATGCCCGAAAAAGTTCTCGCAGCACGCATTGTCATAGCAGTTTGCTTTACGTGAATGGGAGACGATAATACCATACGAGTCTAGAAACTTGATATACAACTCATTTGTATACTGGAATCCCTGATCAGAGTGCAGCACACAAAAACGAGTGGGATCCCACTCGGCTCCGATTGCCGCAGCGAGATTGTCCATCACGAGCTTCAAGTCATTAAACTTTGATATCTGATAGGCTATAATCGAATTGTCATAGAGGTCCTTGATCACACTAAGATACATACGACCTTGTTGGCAGTATATGTAACTGACATCCGTCACGAGCTTTTCCAGGGGTCGCGAAGCGGTGAAGTTACGGGCGAGGAAGTTTTCGCAGACGGTCCTCGCTTTTTCATTTGGTTCTTCCTTTGTGCAGCACTGGTATCGTTTCTTCCGGACTGGAGAAGACAACCTCAGTATCTTCATGTATTTATATACCGTTTTATCGTTATATATCACTCCATATCTGCGTATGATCTCGTCTCTGATGAACCGGTATCCCTTATATGTTTCATAGAAGATCTCTTCGATCATGTCTGCCAGCACCTCATCAAATGAATACC
Source organism: Bulleidia sp. (assembly GCA_045543875.1). GTDB lineage: Bacteria > Bacillota_I > Bacilli_A > Erysipelotrichales > Erysipelotrichaceae > Bulleidia. The sequence continues at coordinate 12,525 of JAZPXY010000039.1, read as the reverse complement.
TGATCGGTCTTCCCAGTTTCAGCCACCGGTAATATCCGCTGGTTGATACATTGAGATATTTGCACAACCTGGTTATCGTGTATTCTTCTTTCAGATCGTAGACGATCATATACCTTAGCGCTCTCCGTAGTTTTTGCGGAGAGCCTTCGCTTTTTTTAGTATCACATTTTCCATCTTCAGATATTCGATCTGTTCGTCTTTGGATAATTCATCCAGTTTGACCTGCTTTGGTTTACCTTTACGTACTCCATCCTTCTTTCCGAGCCTCCTTCCATCTTTCTTTAATAATTCCGGATCCTGTCTATAGAGTTTAATCCATCTGCGCAATTGTGTTTTTGAGCGTAGTCCTAATTTTCGAGTCGCGATTGTTACTCCTCCGATTTCACTATTCAGATATTGTTCGACAGCTTTTAACTTGAACTCAGCGGAATATAAATTGTTTTTTCTTCCTGTCTTTCCCATAGAAAAACACCTCCTATATCTCAATTGTATAGAAGGTGCTTTTTTTAGCCTTCGATTTACTGTCCATTTTCAATGGGGCAGTTCAAAAATGCGGGCTTTCATCGTATATTTCCGGGAAATTACAATCCGAAATAACGGGCTGCGTTGTTGTAGCTGATGCCTTCAACGATCTTCTTCAGGGAAGCGTCGTGGTTCGGATATTCGCCGTTTTCAACCCAGTTTCCGATCATGTTGCACATGATGCGGCGGAAGTAGTCATGACGGGCATAGGACAGGAAGGAACGGGAGTCTGTGAGCATGCCGACAAAGTTGCCGAGCAGGCCAAGGTTGGCCAGAGCTCTCATCTGATCTTCCATGCCGCTCTTTGTGTCATTGAACCACCATGCCGAACCGAGCTGAATCTTGCCCGGAACCTCATCTGACTGGAAGCATCCCAGCATTGTGCCGAGCAGTTCATTGTCAACCGGATTCAAGGAATAGAGAATTGTCTTCGGGCATTCATTGGTCATATCCAGCTCAGAGAGCAGGTTGGCAATGTCTTCGCCGCAGTTGTTGGTAGCGATCATATCGAAGCCGGTATCCGGTCCGAGTCTGCGGTACATCCGCTCATTGGCATTTCGGTGGCAGGAATAATGCAGCTGCATGGCAATGCCGAGACGGTGATATGCCTTGCCGAGTGCCAGCAGAACAGCTGTCTGGTATTCTTCAGCTTCTTCAACAGTAACTGTTTCACCTTTCATGACCTTGCAGTATGCTTCATTGACTGCTGTCATGTCAGCCTTGCGGAACGGAATATAGTCAAGACCGTGGTCACTTGCACGGCAGCCCATCTCCGCAAAGAATTCCAGGCGCTGAATCAGAGCGTCAATGACCTCTTCAGCAGTTTCCAGTTTCTCTTTGCCGACACTGGCAGCCAGCTTTCCGATATATTCCGCAAAGCCTTCCTTATTGATGTTGATGGCCTTGTCAGGTCTGAAGGACGGGCATACCTTCACTTCAATGGAAGGATCGTCCTTGATCTTCTGATGCCACTCCAGCGAATCAACCGGATCATCGGTTGTGCCGATGAAGGCAACATTGGACTGTCTGATCAGACCGCGGACCGTCATGTTCGGGTCGTTCTGCAGCATGTCGTTGCACGTGTTCCAGATCATTTCGGCAGTATCGACTGTCAGCGGTTCCTCAATGCCGAAATATTTGTGCAGTTCCAGGTTGCACCAGTGATACATCGGATTGCCGATGGCCATTTCCAGTGCTTCCGTAAACTTCATGAAGCGCTCGAAGTCAGGCTTGTCACCGGTAATATAGTCTTCCGGTGTTCCGTTGGAGCGCATGACTCTCCACTTGTAATGGTCACCGAAATAGCTTCCGTCCGGGTTCTTGCCGCCCAGCCATACCTCTGCCAGGTTGTTGAAGCGCCTGTTTTCATAGATCTCCTTCGGAGAAATATGGCAGTGGTAGTCTACCAGAGGCATTCTGTCCGCATAGTCGTGGAAGAGATGCTGAGCGGTTTCTGTCTCAAGCAGAAAATTTTTGTCCATAAATTTTTTCATAATCCGTACACCTTCTATCTCTTAATGTCGTAGTTCATATTCATAAGATTCCTGATGGACTCGACATCATCAACGATGTTTCCGTCACCGTGAATCGTATGCTTGATAACGCTGGACGCAACTGCGAAGTTGATCATGTCCATCGGCTTGTAGTTGTTCATCATTGCATAGATCAGGCCGCTGGCAAAAGCATCGCCGCCGCCGACTCTGTCAAGAATGTTGAATGTGAACTTCTTGCTTTCGAATGTATGTCCATCATACCACATATATGCCATCAGGCTGTTTTCACTACCTGAATGAGCATAGCGGACATGGCGGGCAATGCATTTGATATTCGGATATCTTTCAATAAATTTCTGGAAAACTTCATCCTGGTCCTCATAGCTCGGATGCATGGACAGGCCGTCCTTGACATCGCCTTTGCCGGGATCATTGTCATCCTTGTAAAGATGATATGGTTCAATGCCGAACAGCACATCCACATACGGAAGACACTGTGTGCAGTAGTCTCTTGCCTCTTCCCAGGTCCAGAGCTTGGAACGGAAGTTGCCGTCAAAGCTGACTGTCAGGCCCCTTTCCTTGGCTGTCTTCATCAGCCGCAGGATGAATTCCCGGCAGCTTTCGCTCAGAGCCGGCGTAATGCCGCTGAGATGGAGCCAGTCATACCCTTCCAGAAGTGCTTTTTCATCAATGACTGAAAAATCAAACTCGGAAATTGCACTGTGCTTGCGGTCATAGGTAACCCGGGACGGACGGATTCCGTATCCGGTTTCCAGATAATAGACACCCATTCTGTTTGTCGGTGTCTGCTCCGGGGTTGAAAGAATCACCGGGGTGCAGTGCACATCGTTGCTTCTGAGCATTCTTACTGCGCTCTTGCCCAGTGAATTGTCCGGGACAACAGTAAAGAACGTACTGTCAACCTTCAGGTTTGCCAGAGCCAGAGCAATATTTGCTTCCGAACCGCCATAACTGATTTCAAACGTTGTCGCAACCCGGATCTTGTCATAATTCGGCGGCGTCAGACGCATCATGACTTCGCCGAATGTAATGAATTTTTTGTTGGGATTCATGTCGATCAGAGGATTGTAATTTTCCATAATCAGATCTCCTGCCTCACCCGCAGGCTCAGCGCTGAATTCTTCCGGAACCGTCTCCGCCGGCCAGTTTTTCAACCTCGGAAACAGTCATCATGTTATAGTCACCTTCAATTGTGTGCTTCAGGGCAGATGCTGCAACTGCGAATTCCACAGCCGCCTGGGTATCCTTGCCGCTTGTCAGGGCATAGATCAGGCCGCCGCCGAAGCTGTCGCCGCCGCCGACTCTGTCAATGATGCGGAGTTCATACTTCTTGGAGAAGCAGTATTCATCACTAGCTGCATCATACAGCATGGCACTCCAGCCATTGTCGGAAGCACTGTGCGATTCACGGAGTGTGATGGCAACTTTTTCAAATCCGAATTTGTCCGCAAGCTGCTTTGCCACGGACTTATATCCTTCATGATTGAGCTGGCCGCCGTAGATATTGGTGGCTTCGGCTTCAATGCCGAATACATCCTTGGCATCTTCTTCATTGGAAATGCAGACATCTGCGTACTGGCAGAGATCAGTCATGGCAGCTCTTGCCTGTTCACGTGTCCAGAGCTTGCCGCGGTAGTTCAGGTCACAGGAAATCTTGATTCCTTTTGCCTTGGCTGCCTTGCATGCCTGGCGGGTGATCTCCACTACATTTTCACCAAGTGCCGGTGTGATGCCGGTGAAGTGGAACCAGTCGGCACCTTCGAGAATAATGGCATCCCAGTCAAAGTCTTCCGGCTTTGCCAGCTGAATGGCGCTGTTGGCACGGTCATAAATGCAGACACTTCCGCGCTGGGAAGCACCCTTTTCGTTGTAGTAGATACCGACTCTGTCGCCGCCGCGGACGATCTTCGATGTATCTACGCCGTATCTGCGCAGGCTGTTGACTGCCGCCTGGCCGATGGCATGTTCCGGCAGCTTGGTGACAAATGCCGCATCCAGGCCGTAGTTGGCCAGAGATACTGCCACATTTGCCTCGCCGCCGCCAAATGTGAATTCAAGCGTATTTGCCTGAACAAAGCGTTCATAGTTGAACGGCTGCAGACGAACCATCAGTTCGCCGAAAGTAACAACTCTTGTCATGATCAGCCTCTGACTCTGTCTACAATCTCTCTGGACTGTCTGCAGAGTTCAATAATCTTGTCCCAGTTGCCGTTTTCAATGTCATCTGCCTTGACCATATAGGAACCGCCGCAGGCAGCGATGACCGGGCAGGACAGGTATTCTTCCAGATTCTTCAGGGAAATGCCGCCTGTCGGCATGACCTTGAACATCGGGAACGGCGCATTTCTCAATGAACAGCATATGTGCCAGGCCGTAATCCGCTTCATGATTTCCGATTGTCACAACATCCGGTGCAAGCATATTCATGATTTCAATTGTCGACAGACCCTGAAACTCGCTGTCGATCAGCGAGCCGCGGAACATATCACCGGAAATGGAATAGATAACGTTTTTCTCCTCACTGCGGACCTTATTGACATAGCCGGACAGGCGCGAAACACCACCGATAAGTTTATCGTCTACCTACTCTGCAAGAAAGTCCCCATGAAGGTCATTTGAGTGTAAAAGTGTAAGTTTCTTCAGATTCTTCATCTTATCTCTTCTCCAAAGCTCATATACGGCACACTGATGCAATTGTATTTACTTATTTGAACTCTTCAACCATTCACATTATAGCATCCCGTCTTTCCGGTTTATCAAAAGCAGGTCTATTAATCATAATGACTTCCTGAATCAGAGCATCTGTCCGTGCCGCCCGGACGCGGACAGTATGCCGGGCAGTTTGACTATAATAAAATTTACAAAACAATACCCTACGGAAACTGCTGAAACGTGATCTGATTTATCTGTATCATATCTGAATTTGTTTCAGCTGTATTCACAAAAAACAATAATCGGAACATCATGGGGAATCACCCGGACCATTAAAAAGTCAGGAGGTTGAAAACATGATATCCAATGAAGAACTGATTAAGAGAATCTCCGCAGCCAGCTCTGCTGAAGAACTTCACTCTTTACTGAAAGAGAAAAAACCTGAGCTGCTGAACAAACTCAGTCTGGACGATCTTAACAATGTTACCGGCGGGCTGGATGCGCACAGAGAAGAAACTCTGAACGGGTTTATGCAGGTATGTAAATTACTCTGCTGGAGCCATGAGACAGTCATAAAGTCTGTATCCGGACTGGATAGCTTCTCTCCCGAAGATATCGCATACATTGACGCACACTATGACAGTATAACTGTTGACTGAATCAAAAAAGGCCTGGGAATGATCCCAGGTTTTTTCATTATTCACAGCAATATAATCAGACATCTTCCTGTCCCGGAAGCATTTTTCAGTGTTTTTTTCTGTTTCCGGGGTAAGCTGCGTTAAATGGTTCAATATCGTCATACTGTACTTCATCAAACCAGTGAAGCTTTTTATCCGCATAGACAACAAATGCGAGGAACAGCAGTTTCAGTATGATGGGCAGCAGTGTTGAAGAAATCGTCTGTTCTGCCGTAAGTACTCCGAATCCAAGACCTCCCATGATGAGCTCTGTGAGATTGTTCATGATATGCAGGGCGGAAGAAGCTTCAATTCCCCGGCTGCACATGCAGATAAGCCCGTATACAACAGCAGACACAGCGATGTAAATGATACCGGTAAGATTATAGGGATGGGATGCCGCAAACAGAACTGTCTGAGCAATCAGACCGATAATCGGAATTCTGAACCAGCTGCTGACTGTCTGCATTGCAAAGCTTCTGAACATCAGTTCTTCGGCAACACACCCCAGCGGCATAAGCAGAATCAGGAAAATGAATCCGCCGGCAGTGAACCGGATATCCCCGCTTCTTCCCTCCAGAATAAACTTAATAATGATAGGAATTCCGTAAATCACAAACCCGGCCGCAAATGCCCTGAGAAATGTCTTCCATCTCCATCCGCCCATGGAAGAAAAATAAGAGGAGCGGGGACGGTCTTTCACGATTGATGCCGCCAGCAGAATTGAAGGGATGAATATGGCTAACATTGCACCGTTGAAAAATGCACCTGCAGTCGAATAAAAATCCAAATCATCATATCCTGTACTGCTGACATTGGTATGAAATACCACACTTGTAACCAGATAGACAAGTGCTGCAAACAGGAAGGCAAATATAATAGCAAGAAAGCCGGAAAGAAGCGGTTTAAACCACCTGTATGCCTTAAACTGCCGAGGATAAGTTGTAAATTCACGTTCACTTACAGTATTCATAATAAAATCACCACACTACGATTTCGGGTTCTGTTCAGAACGGCTGCTTCCAGTCAGATTCCTGTTTTCCTCCGGTCAGAAAGACTTTCTGTCCGAGCCGGTGTCTGCCGTTCATGAGAGATCCCTTGAGGAGATTATACCGCACCGGAATTAAACAGGCAGGATTGGTACACAAAAAACTCATCTTTTCAAAAGATGAGTCTGAATTATGACAATTCTCAGATTTTTTCTCTGATCATAGCCATCAGTTCTTCATGTGTGATCGGTTTGCCGCTTTCAGGATGATCCCAATCACCAATGTAATAAATGTTGTTGTCCCGTCTTGTCTTTCCTCCTGCGACCACCAGGACACCTCTCTTGTACAGTTCGCACATCAGTGCTCATCAACTCACTCTTCTGGCGTTCATTAATATCTCGTACATTTCGGGGTCGTGTTCACGAAGATAATCATAGATTTCCTGTGTTTCGGCAGCATTTCCGCCTCATACACTTTGTGCTTCTTCGTCTGTGATTTCGAGAACGTTTTTCTTTTCGGTCATCCTGTTTCCCCTTATATGTTTCCAGCTGATACTGACAGCAGCCTGGCTGAGATGTCCGTCTTTCAGGATCCTATCTTTCATCACACATCACACATCCCGCATGTACACGCTGGCATGTTTCTGATCAGCAAAGTAATATATCATCTTCTTTGATGATTCGCTATTATTTTTTCCATTGATTATTCAGTAAAGTATCTGACAAACCGCGGTTTCCTTCTGTATCAGGGAAGATATCCATGATACTGAAATGATTGGTATATTTTCATCTTGCCATAACCTCTGCCGGGTCCAAAAAAAGCACCTGCAGAGTGATAAAAGCATCCTGCATGATGCAGGACACCTTTCTGTTTACTGTTTCTGGAGATAGATCTTGGCAATGACGATGTCAATTTCCAGCGTGTCGCCGTTTGCCTTGTATACTGCGCTTTTGTTTTCACCGCTGTAGACTTTCGGGCCCTTGGCTGTTTCTGTCCATGTGCCTGCTTCTGATGTTGTTCCGGCCTGGATGGTGTATGTTCCGTCACTCTTCAGTTCCATAATATAGTCACCGCCGAAGACTTCCTCTGCTGTTGTTTCCTGGCCCATGGCTTCAACCTTGACAACTTTCCAGGTTCCGACATACTGGCTGCTGCTGACATCTTTTGTTTCCTTTTCACTGCATCCCACGAGAATGACACACATGAATACAGAGAGCAGGCAGGTCATGATTGCTCTGTTTTTTTTTCATGATTCTTTCTTCCGATTAATTATGTACAATCTGCTATGCTTACTATTAATTTTAATAAATTTTTGCTATGGTGAACAGCACTGCAGTTTCTGTAAAAAAACCACTGACTGCCGTCGCTTCACTGAGAGCACTCACTGATCCGTGTCAGCTGAGGATATGTGTTTCAGATTTAGTAACAACTGTTATACAAAAAAGCCATATGTTCATTCCAGATATGGCTTCAGATCTTCTGCCTTCAGCGGTTCTTTGAGAAGAAAGAGCACGCTGCCTCTCTCCATATGCCAGATACGGCATTCTCTGCCGCTGATATTCAGAACGAATGTATCATCACCGCAGTGCACACGAAAATCATAGCTGACAGTTTCTGTGGGCATTGAATTGTCATGGTAGAACGGATTGGCCGGAAGCCTCAGCAGTTCTTTTTCACTGATGCATTCATACAGGCCTTTGGTGTCAGAAACAGTTTTGTAAAGACCGTCTGCCGAGACAGATGTCACGGTGCAGGCCGCATCTTTTTCAGATGACCAGGCTGTAATCTGTCTGTCCAGGGTTCCGGATTCTTCCGCCAGCAGAACAGTTCCGTAAGTGGACAGGATAAGAAAACAGAACAGAAATATGAATACTGTGCCGTAGCGCTTTCTGGCCGGCTTTATGATTTCCCTGAGACGGTACTTCAGATCTTCTGCATCTGCCGCAAGACAGGTTGTATAGCCTCTTTCATCACCTGATGCGGAGAGAATCAGTCTGGCATATTCTTTTCTCTGACTTTCACTGCATTTTTTCAGAACGGTCTGATCACAGCTCAGTTCCAGATCCTGTGCCGCCCGGGATGTTGTCATCCAGACAAAGGGAATGAACCAGCCGGCGGCACAGACAACACTCATGAAGAACTTTGTGAAAGGGTCACAGCGCTGAATATGAACCAGTTCATGGCGGAAGATCAGTTCCAGCTGTTCATCAGTATAGTCCCTGTCCGGCAGGAAAATGACCGTACTGCGGTCTTCCGTTCCGACCGTCAGCGGCGTATTCAGTTTCTTTGAAATACAGAGTCTGTAGGTATTCTGACAGCGGTGCTCTTTAAGTAGACGGAGATACAGATCATAGACATGACCGTCCCGGATCTGTGTGCTTTCTTCCAGAAGCCCTTTCCGAAAGCGCAGATGAGAAATGATCCGGCATGTCATGACGGCAAGAAATCCGCCCAGCCAGATCAGGACAGCCGTTTTCAGAAATGCTGCAGGAACAGGAATGATAATCAGTCCGTCAAACAGAGAAATATGGCTTCTTTCCGTAAAGTAAATGATATTCGGCAGTGTCCAGCAGACAGCGCAGAAAGCCGGGTCAAAATGCTTTCTGAGCACCGGAATCAGCAGCCAGAGAATCAGATGCCATATGATCAGCGGAACCAGCATCCGGAACAGATCCAGATCGGCTGTACTGGTCAGTCCCGGCAGGATCACTCCCGGTAACAGAATTCCCATTGCCAGCAGAAATACCGTAAACAGAATCGTGAATGTCATTATATTGGTCAAGGCTCCGGTAAACGGCCGGTACCGCTCACCCCATTCAATGCTGTCATGGGTGAATGCCATACGGATCAGGACAGCCGCAATTCCGCTGACAATCAGACACAGCTGCCAGGAGCCGCTCAGCGGCCAGGAACCTTTCAGCGGGAATGGATTGCTCTGAATCATAGTTCATCATCCTCCAGCATTCTCTTCAGTTCTTTCAGGTCTTCTTTGGAAATCGCATTGTCGTTCAGTGCAGCCGCAAAAGCACTGACCGAACCGCCGAATATCTGATCAATGAACTTCCGGCTGGCTTCCTTCTGATATTCTCTCTTGTCCTTCAAAGGAATATATTCGCTTCTTCTGCCGTTTCTGCGGATCTCAACAAACCCTTTTTCACTCAGTCTGCTCAGCAGTGTCAGCAGTGTCGTCAGAGCAATCGGATGCGTTTCCCGCAGTTTTTCTTCGATCTGTTCTCTCTGCACAGGAGCTTCCAGATTCCATATGATCATCATGATTTCAAGTTCAGAATCGGGCAGACGTTTCATGATTATTACCTTTCTATACACTTTTATTCTACATTTGTAGAATTTGATTATCAATACTGTCTGTTCAGGCAATATAAAAGACCTCTTCTGCAGCTGATCATCAGAGAGGTCTTTATGTCACAGTTCAGTTCCTGCTGAAGGCAGCCTTGACAGATTCACTGTCATTGCGGCTGATGGCAAACTGACTGATCTGAATTGACGGATCATGACCGTCCAGAACATGTACATTCTGTTCCTGATCGACCAGCCAGATATGTTCCGCATCTGCTGTCATGGTCAGGAATGAACCGGCAAAAACAGATTCCTGCCATGTTCCGGTGCTGATCTCATACCTGGTGATCAGCACATCATTTCTGCTCATTGCCTCAACGATCAGAATATGATCCTCATCCTGGGCAAACGGAATGCCGTCCGGTGAAAATGACAGGTCCCGGCGGATCACGGAACAGTCATCCGGATTAAGAATGAAGAGTGTCCGGCATGGTGTTCCCTGTTCGATATGCTGAACAATGACAGCCATCACAGAGCCCTGAATGCAGAAGAAGAGATTGCCGACTGTATCATCCAGCAGCTGCACCTTCATTTTCTCATTCAGTGTCTCATCATAGAAGACGGCCTGCAGATCACTGCCGCCGCTGACACTCAGCAGACAGACTCCGTGCTCAGAAGCGGAAAGGCCTCTGATCAGCCGGTCTTCATATTCCAGAGATGTTTTCTGCATGGTTTCTATGTCCAGCCTGTCAATCACGGCAACAGCCGGTGTTCCGCCGTCGGTATGGGCAAAATACAGGGCTTTTTCGGAAGCTGCTGTATAGGGATACGGTTCGGTATGCAGCACATCAATTTCACCGCTGGTTCGGTTCAGCCGGTACAGCTGTTTTCCCGGCTGAATGTCCTTCATGCTGAATCCCGGTACGACCCAGATGTTTTCACTGCTCTCGGGAAGCGGATGTTCGGTATCGGCTAAAGCCAGATCCAGAGATACCGTGCCGGTTTCACCGGTTTCGTCCAGAAAGACAATTCTTCCTTTTTTCTGATCCATATCAGTAACCGTGACAGCTGCCTGCCAGTTTTCAGGCTGCTGCAGATCTGTCTTCCGGATGGACGGTGACGACGCACATCCGGCGAGGATCACAGCCATGATCAGACTGATCATTTTCTTCATGTTCACACCCCCTTTTCCGCAATTTTTCTTTTCCGGTAAACATTCCAGCTCTGCCATGCCAGCAGCACCATCAGACAGGACACTCCCAGCGGACCGGCAAAGCTCCACAGGAACCGGTATCTGGTCACAAAGGACGTACTCGTATATGCATAGCTTCCTGCCTGCAGAAAACAGGCAATGACAGACGATGCCAGATACAGAAGAAGCAGAATCTGCAGCCAGACAAAACAGTCATTCTTTTCCTGCAGGAAAAAGCGGACAAGCAGAATGATGCAGAGCAGCGGCACCAGTGCCAGAATCAGGCCATTGAACACATGCGCATCTTTCATAAAGGCATTGCCGGTCTGTATGGCAAAGAAGGCGATGCCGATCAGACCTGCCATTTTCGGGCTGAGTTCTTCCCGGAATGACAGGAACACTCCCGTCGTCAGTGCAATCAGTCCGCCGCCGCTGATGAACAGTTCAAGCATTTCATTGATCCGGGCTACAGTACTGCCGTCATGTACTTCAGGAAACAGAAAGCAGCCGATCAGCCGGATCAGAAAGGCAATCGCCGCAGCTGTATACAGACAGGTCTGAATGTTTCCCGATCTGTCCGTCTCCATGACCGGTGCCTTCCTGACATGTTCCGCAAACGCTTTTTCATCGAGGATGGAATCCAGGGAAACGCCATAGAAATCCGCAAGTTTTTTGGCTGTCATCAGATCCGGATAACGGGCACCGGACTCCCAGCGGGAAACGGTCGCAGCCGTCACATAGAACTTTGCAGCAATATCCTGCTGGGTATAATTGTTTTCTGCTCTGAGTCTTCTGATCTCCTGTCCGAATTCTTTCATGACGATTCCTTTTTCAACAGAAATTATAACGCGTCCGCATGGTTTTACCTGCCTGATTCTGTTACCAAAACGGTAAATGCCTGTTTTCCGGTTTTTTTTTGCCGCATTTGCGGCCGCATGTTTCTTTCCCACCTAAAAATCTGCAGTATGAATGATTCTTCCATACTGCAGATTATTGTTCATCTGCCAATTGTGACTGCCTGCAGAATACGAGGCGGGTGAATCGGTTTGATGCTTCACAAAGAAGCAGGACGCAGGCAATACTTACCAGTAGTAATCGAAAAGCTCTCTCAGTTTGTCGTGGGTGGGACGCGAGTAATACTGACCGACCTCACAACGCTCAAAGAAGTTGTCGTAAGCACACTGCTTTTTCTTTCATTTCTGCTGTTGAAGACTATTCAGAAGAAGCAATCAAAGAGAAAATCCTGAATAATTCTGCTGTGCATTTTAAAACGTTTTATATTACTGAAATACCTGCAGCTGTTACTATTGCCGGCAAAACAAAAGAGACAGCGAAGCTGAAAGGCTTTCAGGCATTGTATGTAAAGTACATGTTTCAGATGGGAATCCTTCCTGAGCATCAAACCAGGAATCAGAGAGTGCCCTTCTCCATGAAACAGGATCTGAAGCATCTGGATGCTATTACAGAACAGGTTTCGTACCTGTTCAAGCATGAAATTATAGATATAGAATCCCTGTCTTCGCGGTTAGCGCAGTTAACGGATGAAAAAGCACAGCTGACTTGTAAAATCAGAAATCTCTGCAAGCTGATCAGGCAGTCTGATGATCCCGTTAATATTGAAAAGCTGCAGTCAGACCGCGAAACCACGCAGAAAATTCTTAAGCAGATCCGGAAGGAAATCC
>JAZPXY010000038.1:0-2293 GCA_045543875.1 Bulleidia sp. | reverse complement strand
ATATGAGAGAGATTTCCGATGATGCTGGCAAGTGCGGAAATGACAAGATAGATCTGAATGCCGGAAGCGATCTTCAGCAGGCGCGAAGCCATTTCTCCAAGAGAATACTTATATTTCTTTCTCATAATTCCGCCTCCAGTGCTTCCTGTTCATTGACCAGCTTCCGATACAGCCCATCGCTTTGAAGCAGTGATTCGTGACTGCCGTGTCCGGCGATCTGCCCATGTTCCAGCACATAGATCTCATCCACATTCCGGATGGAGGACATCCTGTGTGAAATAATGATCAGAGACCGTGTTTTCCCGAGGCGCTCAATGCATGCCCGGATCTCACGTTCGCTGTCTGTATCGACAGATGAGGTTGCCTCATCGAAAATAATGTATTCTGCTTTGGAAAGCAGTGCTCTGGCAATTCCGATCTTCTGCCGCTGTCCCCCCGAAAGCTGTCTGCCGGCATCTCCGACATCCGTGTCCAGTCCTTCCGGAAGTGATCTGACCCATCCGGCAAGCTGTACTTCTTCCAGTGCTTCCATCAGTTCACTGTCCTGTGCCTCAGCCGCAATCAGCAGGTTGTCCCGGATCGTTCCGGAGAACAGGCTGACGCTCTGGGGTACCATGATGATCTTCTTCCGTAGCTCCTCAGGCTTCATGCTTTTCAGGTTCTTGCCGTCAATATAAATATCGCCGCTCTGCGGATCAAAGAAACGCATCATCAGGGAAGCGATCGTGCTCTTTCCGCTGCCGGACAGGCCAACCAGTGCGGCAGTACTGCCTTTTTGAATATGCAGTGAGATATCTTTCAGAGCCATGTCTCTTCCTTCATAGCCGAAGGACACATTTCTGAAGGTAATGCCTTCCTTTCCGGAAGGATCTTCCGGAAGATCCGGATCATAGGGCCGCGAGGTATCCACTGCCATAATGTCTTCGACTTTGGTGGCGGCAGAGACTGCTGTCAGTGCGGTATGAGTCGCGCTCATCAGTGAGCGCAGGGAACTGAAATAAGAGTACGACAGCATCAGTACTGTCAGTGCACTGCCGATATATGACGGATCCTTTTTGACGGAAACACACAGCAGGATCAGGGATGCTACGATGGAACTGTACATCATAGTTTCCGTTACCAGGAATGATGTGAAGTTTACCTTCATGAATTTGTTGATGTCGACATTCAGCCGTTCTGCTTTCTGTGCCAATGTGTCCCTGTGATCTTCCGTACGGTTGAACAGCTTGAGCGTGGTCAGCCCGCGTATGGAATCCAGATAATAAGCCGTCATGTCTTCCACGGAATTCCAGTAGGTCCGCCGCAGTGCTTCTATCCTTGCACGGAATACATTGTTGATCGGCAGCAGGATCAGTGAAATGCACAAAAGCAGCACGGCAATGGTACCGGAAGTATTTCTCAGACGGAAAAACAGATACGCCGGAGCGATCAGCGAGAAGATCAGACTCGGAAGATACGTGCTGTAATATGTCTGCATGCGTTCCACCGCTTCCACGGAAGAGGTGATGGCGGAAACCGGACCGATCCGTTCGATATTTCCGGCATCCAGCTCCAGAACCTTGTTGAAGATGGAAGAGCGCATCTGATGTCTTGCCTGAGCAGTGCAGCGGTATTCCAGTTCACCCTGCAGCAGCTGCGCTCCCAATGTGAGCACAGAAGCCAGCAGTGCTGAGCGCACCGCCTCCGTGAGCGTCACGGCTGATGATCCCGGTGAGAGACAAGACCCGAGATACATGCCGACTGCCGACGCAAATCGGGCAATTCCGATAAGCGCGAGAAAGCGCACTGCGACGATCGCAATGATCCATTTCCATAATCCTTTTGCCAGTTTCAGCAATGTCTGATCGAGCAACAGCATATAAAAGCCTCCGGTTAGTCATATAAAACATGAAATATCATAACACAACAGTTCGCATTCACTTCGGTCCATGCCCGATGTAAAAAAGGAATGCCGAAGCACTCCTTTCAGTCTGTGGTTATTCTCCAGCAGCTGCACAGCTTTCAAATGAAATGCCTGGAACTGAGATGGTTTTATAGCTGCGGTCGGAAGTGTTTCCGTAGGACTGGAACGTCAGGCAGAACCTTTCAATGAGCTGGAGAAAACAGTCAATGTCAGCTACTACTGGAAATAGTTCTGTATGATCATTCTTCCGGCAGACAGATACGGTATTTTGCGTCATCCTGAATTGTTTGCCGGAGAATCATGCTAAGATAATGATGTACATGTTTCAAACAAAGATCCGGAAAAGAATAATTGCCGAAAACAACTGAAGCGCATATTGATCTGGTTCTG
>JAZPXY010000037.1:0-49797 GCA_045543875.1 Bulleidia sp. | reverse complement strand
AGGCGCCTTGAGGGCTTCACATTTTGCCGAATCGAAATGCTCGCAAAAAGTTTTACAGTCATATTCCCTGCAGAACTTACATCTGTTCCGGCATGTATAGATCGATTCTGTTGAGCAGAGATTTCTTCTGACACAGCTCTGGTACAAAGAACAGCCATTTGGAGACAGTCTGTCATAATCACCGGTGAAAGTCCGATGATTTCTGATTTCCCGTGACACTGTTGAAACAGATCGGGCAATCCGGCGGGAAATATACGTAAAGGTCATATCGTCATCAAGATATTTCTCAATTAGGATACGATCGCTTTGGAAAAGATGTTTCGTCATAATCAATTCCTTTCCCATCAGGCATTCATCAAAATCAAGAAATCATATTTGTAAGACTAAATGCAAGTTTGTATAAGTAAATGTCGTGTGATTTTAGCATTTAGTTTTGCATTCAAAGCCTTGCCACTATCTTTACACGGCATAATTTTTGCGTATAGTTTTTGCAAGAATAAATTTAATTAATTGGAAACAAGCAAATAAGAAATCTTTTATGAACGATAGGGGAGGTAAAGGAGAGTTTCAATGGTAGAAGAGAAAATCGAAAATCCGAGTATTCGTCTTAAAAAATTAGCATCTGGTTTTGGACCATTTGACAATTTTAGAAAAGCATACTTAGAAGAGGCAAATTGTGTAGATGGAGCGCCTACTGATTACCATACAATACATGACTGGTATTATGGCAAACATTTTCCTTCGGAAAAAGCGCTCCCACTTATTGCGAAAGTTCTTGATGTTAGCGTCGATGAACTCCGGTGGGGATATAATCCAACTACTGCAATGCTTGATATACTTAATAGGTTTATTGTAGCTTATGACAACGAGAAGGCGTGTGAATTCTATCGGAGACAGGGAATCTTTGCAATATGTCTATTCTTATTCCTTTGGGTTTTCGTCACTGTTTGTCAGGATGCATTACTGTCAGCTTCGGTTTTCATCGCATGCCCGCTATAAAACAAAAAATATTGATTTTAAAAGAAATATCGCATTAATTAAGGAAATCTATGCCTGTAATAAGGAAGTCTATGTAATAAGAGAAAAAATTAAGGATGAATTAAAAAGCAATTCTGAATTAGCTTCTGTAATAGATAAAATTAGATACTCTAAGTACTGGTTGGACTTTAGGCTGAAAAACTATTTTTCTTTATTCAGAAGTTATCAAGTGCAAGCTATGGCTGAGAATGACAACGATGGGATAGAATATTGGAAACAAAGGTTCTGCCTGTTTGAATCCAAAGCAGACAGATCTGTGCAAAGCAAAATGGAAAGTGGCAGGTAATCATGATGGGACTTTTTACCAAGACAAGCGGAAAAGGCTGGGACTTTGATAAACATGACGGAACGCTTACGATTTACGGGCATCTGGAGCACGGGTTTGATTCCCCGTTTACAAAAATCGCAAAGAAGGTACGTAAGATCAAAACTGTTGAAGGCGGCAGTGTCAGTGATGGTTTTCGTTTGTTTGCGGATATGGAAAATCTTGTTTCAGCGGATTTAGCCGCGCTTGATGTTTCGAAATGTACTGACTTGTGTAGCATGTTTAACTGCTGCGAGTCATTGGTTTCTCTCGATCTTTCGACATGGAACATTAAGAATGTTAGAACTATGACTTCAATGTTTTTCTATTGCGAAAGACTTGAAAGCATCAAGACCGGCAAAGGCTGGGTCGCTGAAAATCTGACCGATGCCGACAGTATGTTCCAAGGCTGCAGAAAGCTTCATGAGATTGATTTGTCATTTTTGTCATCTGCTCATCTGGAAGACTGTTGGAATATGTTCAAAGATTGCCAATCCTTGGAAGTGCTGGATCTTAGTTCCTTGAATGTCAGTAAAGTCAGGAGAATGGCTTCTATGTTTTCCGGATGTAACAAACTGCGTACTCTTAAACTCAGCGGATGGGATACGCGTAAAGCTGATGATATGGATTATATGTTCAATGAGTGCAGCAGTCTTGAAATCCTGGATCTCACAGGCTGGCATATCAATGATGGTACAAAGACCAACAAGATGTTTTCCAATCTTTCAAAAAAAGTAAAGATTATTGCGGATGATAAATCTGTAGTGCGTCTTCTGCCTGACGAGATTAAGAAAAATGTGGTGCTTGCAGAAAATGCAAGTGCAGACCAGCTGCTGAAATTTGCAGATGCAGAATGGAACAAAGATAAAACGGATTACGGAAAAGCCATGGATCTTTATAAGAAAGCGGCAGACCAGGGCAATTACGCCGGTGCCGGTAAAATAGGCCGTATGTACATAAACGGATGGGGTGCCGGTAAAAACTATGAGGAGGCTGCCAAATGGCTTTTGCTGGCGGATGAAAACGGCGATAAAGAACAGGCGGAATGGCTTGCGTATTTCTATATGTACGGAATAGGAGTTGCTAAAGATTATGAGAAAGCCTTGCCTCTTTTACAGATTGGAGCAAAAAAACAAAACCCATGGTCTCTCTGCAGGCTCGGCTATTTGTATGAAAACGGATATGCAGTCAGGCAGGACCCTGAAGAAGCATTGAAATGGTATGAAGCCGCCCAGAAAGCCGGCAGTAAGGATGCGCCGGAATTTATTGAAAAGCTGAAAAAGAAAGCCGAGGAGAAGAAGGAAAAAGAGAAGGAAGCCATAAAGAATGCTCTCGCAGCGGAAGCTGCAATTGAAAAGAAGGCTGCAACTGAAAAAGCAGCGGCGGAAAAAGCAGAGAAAAAGCAGAAGAAGGGAACTTCCGAAAAACAGAAAACTGCCAATAAAAAACCGGTGAAAAAGCCGAAGCAACAGTCCACACCTGTTTCCAGTCAGAAAGCGGATATAGAAGACGAAAAGGCGGCACTTCTGGAAAAGCTGGCAAAACAGCAAGCGGAAGTAGATGCATTAAAGGCGCAGCTGGCTGCCCTTCAAACCAATAAAGAAGAAAAGAAGGCTGCCGAGCAAAAAGAAGCATCAACAAAAACTGCCGAGGAAAAAAAGCCGTCTAAAAAAGCAAAGGAGACCATCGGGCAGAAAGAGCCATTACCTTCTGCTGATAAAGTCCGTGCGGCGCAGGATCCTGCCCAACCAGCAGTCCAGGAAGCTGGAGAAGATGCATATAATCTGGCGCTAATGTATGCCGATGGTAATGGTGATACACCAAAAGATTACCTGAAAACTCTGGAACTATTATGTCAAGCAGCGGATCAGGGACATGAAAAGGCGCAGAAGATTCTCCGCTCGTTAGAGATTCATCGTGCAAAGACATCTTACAATGTCCCTGTATCACACAAACCAAATCCGGCTGAAAAGAAAAAATATGAAAACAAACATCATATCAAAGTCGCTGTTATCGGAGACTGTCTTGTCGGAAAGACAACCCTCCTGTCGGCCTTGTCCTGCTACTTCTCGCAGAACTATCCGTCATATGAAAACTGTTATGTGACACGAGAAGAAATCAAGGAGATACAGTCCCGTGGAGCCCATGGACTCTGCAAGGAACACAACTATCAACATGAACCTTTCTATATGTTCCTTGAGGATCCGGACTTCTTGTACACTTTCATCGAAATACCATCTGTTTTGGATTTCATGAAAAACATGCAGCAAGGTATGTATGACGCGGATATCGCCATTTATGTCGCGACTGTACAACACGGAGCTGCAAATAGCTCCAAGTATCTCCAATTAGCAATTAATGCCGGCATCCCCGGTTACATCGCCTTTCAGACAACACTGGAGCCGAACCCGGATCAGGATTTGATCGATCTGACATCGTTCGATCTGATTGCTGCCGCGCAAAACCATCAAATCCCTCTGGAACAGACTATTGACGGCACCCGTTTGGAGTATCAGACTGACGAAAAAGACTTTACCTTATGTCTGGCTGAACTCGTGAAAACAGTACGCGACGAAGCCAACGCCCTCGTGGCCAATTTCGGTTCTGATCTGCCTGTGCTTATGTCTATAAAAAAAGTTTCACGGAAACCGGACGGTTCCCTGCTTGCCCTCGGTGTCATCTCAAGAGGAACCCTCCATGTGGGAGACGAAGTTCAGATTTGCGGCTATTATGATACGTTGATTTCTGCTATCTGTGCGGAAATTCAAATATTCAATTTGAGTGTTCCGTGCGCAAATTGTGGTAATTTTGTTTCTGTTCGTCTGACAGATCTCCCTCCGGGATTCGTCATTCGAGCCGGGCAATTCATTTCAAAGCCAGGCAGTATAACACTTGCAAACAGCATCGCTATAGAAGGTGATGCTCCGACCTGGGGAGATGGAGGAAGACATACTGCGTTTTTTACCGGATACCATCCTCTTCTCATCCTTGGTCCTTCCGCTGTCTCTGCGGAAGTAACAGATATGGCAGATGAATTAATGGTCGTGCCGGGTACTCACTTTAAACTGCGGCTCGAGCTTGATAAGCCGCTTCCGGTGATTCATGGACTTCGCGCTGTCCTTTGTGATGGAGTAATAGTCGGAACCGGAATGGTAACCGAATACTCTGAATAGCTGAAATGTCAGAGGAGACAGGGGCCAGCCCTCTGTCTCCTCTGTCGTTCTCTGATCTTTTCGGTTCAAAGCCTCCAGATCTTATCCTGAAACAACAGAAGTATGCTTCAGCTGGATAAGATGCATCTGCACTAAAACGAAAAAAGATAAAACGATTACTTATATCGTTTAGCATTTTTTCTTGAATTAAGTTCATGAACTTTCAGAAGGGCATGACTCGTCAAAGATGCAGGGTTTTAAGATCTGGATAAAAAAGAAATCTAACAGTAAACAATTCTGTTGATAAAACTTAACTAGACTATAATCAATTCCTTTCCCATCAGGCATTCATCAAAATCAAGAAATCATATTTGTAAGACTAAATGCAAGTTTGTATAAGTAAATGTCGTGTGATTTTAGCATTTAGTTTTGCATTCAAAGAAAGCATCTGTTTTTTGCCTGGCAGTTTTTTTGTCATATCAATCGGTAGAATGTAATTGTCCATAGAGAGACAGGCGAGAGACAAGCTCGATGACCCTGCGGCAACCATCCGGAAGGAAACGGTGCCAATGCTTGTATGATGGGATCATGTGTCATGTTTATTCTCCTTTCAATACTTGTCGGAGAACTCCTGTCATAGCGGCAGGAGTTTTTCCTTCCTGTCCATACAGAAAGGCAAAGAAAAATGATTATTGAATTTGATGAGTATACTGTCAGACGTCTGACGGCAGATGATGTGAGAAGCTGGTATGCTGTCCATCATACGGAAGAGGATCTTGCATATGTGCATAATCTGGTGCATGAAATGTGGGTATATCATGAAGATGTATCTTATGATTATGAAGAAGATACCCCGGAATACGAAAATGCCCTGAAAGTGTTTGAGGAATGGGATCAGCTGCGGCAGATGCTGGATGAAGAAGTGCTGGCGGCACTGCGAAAACACAATGTATATGCAGATGTTCTGGATATCCAGGCACTGGCAACATTCATGAACATGCACGGATACAGGGAAGACGGAGGATGGTTCTTTAAGGAAGAATAAAGTTTCGTATGCCTATTATTTGCATGTATGATGTTGTTATGAAAGAAACATCTCTGATCTGAAATTTTCTTCCGTCAGAGAATATCTGCGGGTGGGTCATATATATGAAAGAAGGGGGACAACATGAGAAGTCAGAATATCATAATGTTTTCATCGGGAATCAGTGAACGGAACGGCATTCTGATCTATGTGAAAGAGGCACTTGAGAAGCAGGGATACAGATGCAGCTACTGGCGTGATCTGTTCCGGGATGCCAATGACATGCAGAACATTGCTCTGCTGCCGATGCTGATCAAAAAGATTCCGACATTTGATTTTGCTTTGCTGATCTGTGAAGGACATGATGAAACAACCATGGTCCGGAACGGAAAGACGGAAAAGATCCAGACCATGCGCGACAATGTTCTGTTTGAAATCGGTCTGTGTGTTATGGCTCTCGGACTGAACCGCGTGATCCTGCTGACGGACGGCAGTGTCCGTCTTCCCGAGGATCTTCAGGGAGTAGGAAAGAATACGGCAATCAAGACGGTCTGCTATGTCGGCGGTGAGAATGAAAGCTATGAAGAAGCAGCGAATGAAACCATCGACTATCTGCAGGACATTGCCGGAAGACTGCAGAACCCGCAGTATCTTGAACAGATGATCGGGGATATCAATACGCATATCCATGACAATATCGGCAGGCTGTATCCGACCGTAATCGGAGCGGCTGTTTCCACCGCAAACGGCTATATGAGCAACTTCATTCTGCGGACGCTGGAAAAATGCGATCTCGGTCTGATCCTGGATGATGCGACGGATCAGCTGACATACTTTGCTGACGACAAAGTCTTCATGCATATTGTTCTGCCGATGGAATATTCGCTGGAAACACCGGCCAGAAGCAGGGCGAAAATGCAGTCGCTTTCGGTCGGCACCGTTCCTTCCGCACGTTTCCGGCAGGCGGAATTCCGCTACCGGATCATCGGTGACGAACTGCATATCTATGACTATCCGACCACGCTCGTAACCGGATATCAGACAGCCCGGATCATTCTTTCCATCAAGGCCGATGATCAGGGTGATGTGGAAGCAGAGCGCCGTTTCAACGCAAAGGAACTGGATCTGTTTGAAAATGCCCTGCGTTCTTTCATGTGTGAGCCGTTCATCCGGGCTACCGTCAGACATTTCTATGAAAATGACAGCGGGACAGATGAAGAACGGATGGTAAGCCGTCTGACATCAATGATGAAAAACATCGAGATCATCCGTGAAGATTACTGATCAATGAACCTGAAGGCAGCAGTCGGATCCTGCCTGCACAAGAGGAATAAATGATGGAATATGCATTGTCAAAATCACGTTACTGTGCCGGTGTGCAGTGTCCCAAGATGCTGTGGATGCAGAAGAACATGCCGGAAGAATTTGATGAAAGTGTCATGAATGAAACGGTTCTGGAAACCGGAAACAGAGTAGGCGATCTGGCCATGGGTTTGTTCGGTGACTATACGGAAGTGCCGTACGGAGAACTGAAAGACATGATCCGAATCACCGATGAACTGCTGAAGAAAAAGACAAAGGTGATCTGTGAAGCATCCTTTGCCCTGGACGGCCTGTTCTGCAGTGTGGATATTCTGGTAAACAGGGGAAACAGAAAGGTGGAACTGTATGAAGTCAAGAGTTCCACCCATGAGCGGGAAATCTATGAATATGATATTTCCTTTCAGTATTATGTTCTGAGTGAACTTGGCTTCCATGTAAAAAAGGCTTGTCTTGTGCATCTGAACAATGCCTATGTCAGACACGGTGATCTGGATCTGCAGCAGCTGTTTACAGTCACCGATTACACAAAGATCGCAAAGAAACGGTATGCGGAAACAGCAGAGAATATTGCTTTCTTCCGCAAGTTCATGCGCAGGCGGAAAGAACCGGATCTGCCCGTCGGCATCCAGTGCTTTTCACCATACCAGTGCGGCTATTTTCAGTACTGTGCCGGTGATCTGCCGTCCCCGAATGTCTTTGATCTGAAGAATGTGCAGCCGCAGACAAAGATGAAGTATTACCATGCCGGCATTGTTTCCTTTCCTGACCTGCAGAAAGCCGGCAGTCTGAAGGACAAGGCGAAAATGCAGGTGGAATATGAACTGTATGACAGGGAAGACTATATTGAAAAAGGCAATATCAGAAACTTCCTGAATGAACTGACATATCCGCTGTACTTCCTTGACTTTGAGGCATTCCAGCCAGCCATTCCGCTGTATGATGATTCCTTTCCTTATGAACAGATCCCGTTCCAGTATTCCCTGCATTATATGAAGCGGAAGAACGGGAAGCTGTATCATAAGGAATTCCTTGCTTATCCCTGCGGGGATCCGCGAAGAGCAGTGGCGGAAAGCCTCTGCACCGCGATTTCCGCCGATGTTTGTGTGCTTGCCTACAACATGGCCTATGAAAAGGGACGTATTAAGCGGATGGCAGAACTGTTTCCGGATCTGCATGATCATCTGATGGCCATCCACGACAATATCAAAGATCTGATGATTCCGTTCCAGAAGCGGTGGTTTTACAGCAAAGGCATGCAGGGATCGTATTCCATCAAATATGTTCTGCCGGCCCTGTGTCCGGATGATCCGGCTCTGGACTATCACAGCCTGGAAGGGGTGCATAACGGCCAGGAGGCATCGGAAACCTTCAGCAGGATGATGAACATGGATAAGGAGGAACTGGAAGAATACCGTCGGTATCTTCTGAAATACTGTGAACTGGATACCTATGCCATGGTCAGGGTTCTGCAGAAGCTGCAGGAAGCAGTGCAGTAAAAAAAAACAATGTGCCGGTCAGTGACCGGCACATATATTTTTGTTCAGTTTTCTCTGCGCCTGTCAGAGCTGACCCAGACATGCCACTTCGGTGCCTTCGGCATTTCACTGCCGGTCAGCAGGGCCTTGATTACATTTCTGTGAACAAATGCACAGCATGCACATAAAGCGCAGATGACGATGAAGAATTTTTTCATGTTTGTTTATACTCCTGGTTCATAGCCGCGGGCTGCCAGATATCCGTCGAGCATGGATGTCGCAATGCGTCCCGGATTTTTGTTTGCCTGTCCGACAGGAATGACGCGGTCAAATTCTTTTTCAAATGCCTCAGTTACGGTTCTGTCAGTTCTGGTGCCAAGGGCGAGAATGACATTCTCGGCTTCGATCAGTTCGGTTTCGCCGGATTCCGTATTCTGGACACAGATACCATTGTCCAGAACTTCCTTCAGCATGGCGCCGGATCTGAGGGTCAGGTTGTTGTCTGCCATCTGTTTTGTGACATCGTCAAAGATGGCCGGATACATGGTCATGCCGATCTTCGGCAGCATATCTACTACAGTAATATCCATATCCGGGTTTTCACGGAAGAGCTTTTCGGCTGTTTCCAGTCCGGTCAGGCCGCCGCCGACAATAACCGTCCTGCCGGTGATCTTCTTCTGATCGCTGATGATGTCCGATGCCAGGCAGACATTGGCTTTATCTACACCCGGCAGCGGCGGTACGATCGGCTTTCCGCCGGCCGCCAGAATGACGGCTTCAGGATTGCCGGCCTTGACGATTTCCGGTGTTGCACAGCAGTTGAGATGAACGGTAACACCGGCCTTTTCCATTTCCTTTTCCAGGGTTGTGACGAGCCAGCCGACCTTGTCCTTGTAAGGTGCTGTGGCACTGGCAAGATTGACTTCACCGCCGAGCTTTGCGTCTTTCTCATAGAGGGCAACATCGAAGCCTCTCTGGCCGAGAACGGCTGCCGCTTCCATGCCGGCAACACCGCCGCCGACAACGGCGACCTTGCGGCCGTTTCCGTTCTTTTCCGGTGCTTCGCGGAGAACGCCTTCGCGTCCGGCCTTCGGGTTGACAGAGCAGCGGACATAGCCGACGCTCAGAAGTGATTCAAAGCAGTACAGACAGCCGATGCAGTGATAGATTTCTTCGTTCTTGCCGGCAGCTGCCTTTTTGACCCATTCCGGATCGGCAATGCTCTGACGGCCGACACCGACAAAGTCGCAGACGCCTTTTTCCAGAAGATCTTCGGCAACGGCCGGTTCCTTGATGTTGGATACACCGATGACCGGGATGCTGACAGCTTCCTTGACAGCACGGGTTTCCGGCTCACGGCATCCCTGGGCATAGGAATATGGTTCTTCGTTTTCGCTGTGCGGGCAGAAGTAGTTGCCGTTGGAGACATCGAGGAAGTCAGCACCGCCTTTTTCCAGTTCCTTTGCGATTTCAATGCCGTCGCTGAGCTTCAGCGAGTCTTCGTGGAACGGGTCATGTTCATCACAGGAGAATCTGACGCCGACCGGGAAGTCTCTGCCGCAGACAGCCTTGATGCCCTGAATGATTTCAACGATCAGACGGCAGCGGTTTTCTACGCTTCCGCCGTACTGGTCTTCACGCTTGTTGAAGGCAGGGGAGAGGAATTCGCAGAGCAGGTAGCCATGGGCACCGTGGATTTCAACGCCGTCAAAGTCGGCAGCCTTGCATAAGGCAGCTGTCTGAATGCACTGCTGCTTGAATTCTTCAATTTCTTCCAGAGTCATCGGATCCGGCATGATGCCGCTGACATTCGGGACGGCACTTGGGGCAACGATTCTGCCGTTGTTCATTTCCGGGGCGTTGGTGCTGCCGCCGTGATGAATCTGGGCAAAGATCTTTGTGCCGTACTGGTGAACGGCTGCCGTCATCTGAGCCAGCGGCTGCACATTCATCGGATTCAGTGCATACAGCTGACGCGGGAAAGCCACGCCGTGGTCATTATTGATACGGAAGATTTCGGTAACGATCAGTCCGACTCCGCCTTTGGCGCGCTCTTCATAATATCTGCGCAGTTGCTCGGTCGGAGCACCGTCCAGTCCGGCATAGCCGGTAGTCATTGATGTCATGACGACACGGTTGCGGATCTTGCAGGAACCCAGATAGCCTGATTCTAATAATTTCATTGTGTCCTCCAAATTATGCACACTTGTGCACTTCTTAATCTCATGATATGTTGGAAAAAACGGAGAATCAATATACGCCGGGAATGTTGCACAAAATTACGGAAAGTGAGAAGGAATCCATGAAACCGACTGATGCCGCATATAAGAATCTGTCCTGCCAGTACATTACCGAAGCTCTGTTCCGGCTGATGGAAACAGAACATTTTGAAGAAATCACAATATCGCAGATCACCCAGGAGGCAGGCATTGCCCGCCGTACCTTTTATCTGAATTTCACCTCAAAGACGGATATTCTTGATCAGCATTATGATCTGCTGATGAAAGAATATGACGATGACCTGACACCGGAAATTGAAAACAGCTTTGAAAAGCAGGCGGTCTATTTTTTCTCATTCTGGCAGAGGCATAAAAGCTATGCCTTGCTGCTGGAAAAGAACGGCATGTTTCATATGCTGATGAACCGTTTCCGCTTCTATCTGAACAGAACACCGAATTATATCTACGATTCCTTTGATGAAACCGAGCAGGGATATGCCCTTGCCAGTCTGAGCGGAACATTGTGGATGATGCTGGGAGAATGGATGAAACGGAACTTCAAAGAAACTCCGGAAGAAGTCGCAGCCATCTTTCTGAAGGTATCAAGTTTCTCCCGTGAAAATGACCGCCGCTGAAAACATCAGACGATAAAAAAAGAAACACTCAGGTGAGTGTTTCCGGTACGGTTCAGGATTTCAGGAACTGCAGGATGCGGTCCTTGTAGTCCGGGGCAGTATCATATGCGGCATGACCGTAGCCTTCATACAGATACAGTTCGCATTCTGTATGTTTTTTCAGCAGTTCGGCAAGCTGTGATGAAGCATCAGGTCCCAGGCAGTTGTCGTCTTTGGAGCCAAGTACGAGAACCGGACAGGTAATTCCGGCCGGATCAGCCCGGTATCCTTCCAGTCCGGCCGCGAGGATGACAAAGCGGGCAAGATCTTCATCAGTAACAGTCTTTGCGGCCGAGACGAGAAGAATCCGCGACTGTTCAAATACATTCTTTGGATAGATGGCTTCGCCGAAGGACAGATACAGTTCTTCGGTGTTTTTTTCTTTTGCCAGTGTGATCCAGTGTTCAAAGAGGCGGTTGGTTTCCGCATTGACTTCAGCCGCTGATGATCCAAGGATGAGCTTCTGTACCAGATCCGGATATATGGCAGCGATATCCAGAGCCATCATGCCGCCCTGGGAGGTGCCGAAGAGGAAGACATTCTCCAGGCCGAGTGCCTTCATGGCTGCGGCGGTATCCATTGCCATTTCCCTTGTGGAATAGGAAGCAGGCAGTTCCTTCCGGCGGTCAAACAGATAGACCGTATAGTCATCAGTGAACATCGCATATGCTTCGGCGACAGCATCAGCTGAGCCCATGACACTCTGGACACTGAGTCCCGGCAGGATCACAAATGTCTTTTCACCATGGCCGAAGCGGAAGTAATCCATTGAAAAGGTATCGGTGCTGACTGTTTCAATTGCGATTTTACTGCCGGCTTCAGTTTCTTCTGTTCCGCTGCTTTCGGCTGCACAGCCGCCGGCAGCCAGCAGCAATGCAAGCAGCGGAACAAATATCTTTTTTATATTTAATTTCATATAACAGTATCCTTTACACACCAATTATACTCGCCTCGGGAATACATTTGCGGAATCATTGTGCTGTTTCCTGCAGCAGAATGCGGATAGAAATACAGAATCGGTGATGTATCAAAAATGCTGCATATATCGGATCAGATGATCCGCTATTATAAAAAGAACGGCGTCATCCATTCGGAGCGTTCAGGCGGCGGCCGGTAGTCCCTATACCTTTCTGCTGTTTGAGGTAATGAAATACGAGGAATGAGATATCAGTATATTACTGCAATGCCCTGGCAATACACTTCGATGAGCCTGGCCTGTATGCCATCCATGTCAAATCCTTATTGCGTTATAATAGCAATAAGAATATTTCAGCATACTGTCATTAGAATCGGAGGGAACTGCTATGTATCAGTATGAATTTGAAAGTGTAAGCATCGAGTTTTCCGATATCGGCATGATCCGCGGAAACCGGTATGAAATGGACAATTACCGGAAAATCATAGAAAAGCGGGCAGCTGACGGCTGGCGGCTTGTGACAATGATTCCGAAAGTCCAGAGAGGCATGGGCTTCATTGAAGTCATGGATCTGGTATTTGAAAAAGAAACAAAACAATGATTCTGAACACTGTGAATAGGGGGTAAAACAATGGGAAACTATGAGTATTACAGGCTGGATCAGGAAACGTTGAAAAAGCTCGCCGATGAAGGAGATGCCGATGCAATGGAAAGACTTGCGTGGAAATACCAGGGAAGCGGCAATTATGAAAAAGAAATTGAATATCTGAAGAAAGCAGCGGAAAAAGGACAGTCTGAAGCTGAATGCCGGCTGGGTGTGTACTATATTGATTCATATCAGGGAATTATACCGAGGAACATTGATGAGGCAGAACGCTGGCTGAAAAAATCGTCCGAGCATGGAAACTGTGAAGCAAAATGGCAGCTTGCCGAGCTGTATTACAGGCTGGGCGAGAACAGAAAAGCACTCTTATGGTATGAAAATGCATACCAGGATGATATGACTTTTGACTATAGCCCCGATCTGAATGCATGGGAGTATATAGAACTGACTGACAAATTAAAAGAAGCCATTGCCAAAGAAGACGAAGAAAAGAGACAGCAACGGAACAAGATTCTGAGGGACCCGACCTTTGATATTATCGGTATTGCAGCATCTGCCCCATTGTACTTTCTTATCGGTCTGTATGTAAGCAGCGGTTCCGGCAGTGTTGACGGCTTCTTTGGACTGCTGAAAACAGCGGTGTCCGTTGTCGGTATCTTTGTGGCAGGAATTGCATCATTCTCATTATTACTGGAGAGCATTTCACCGGGTCTGGACGGATTCGGTAAATTCCTGGGCTTTGCCGGTGCTGTTCTGATCATTACACTGTCGAAAAATTATCCGGCAGTTCCAGGCTATGCCAGACTCTATGCCATAGGTGCAGCTGCCATTCTGATTGTCTCCATGATTTACAAACAGATCAAATACCGATAATGAAAGACTGATTTTACCTGGTTGAAATTTACCATCATTAAGATTTCTCATATAATGAATACAAAGAGGGGAAATGAATATGAAAAAACAATTCCATATTTTTGTATCAGGCCTGCTTTGTACCGTACTGGCTGCCTGCGGTTCTCCCCAGGCGGCCGGAACTGACAAAACAGATTCAGCTGCTCCTTCTGAAACGGAAGCAGCACAGGCACAGCCAGGAGCACCGGAGGTAGTCACAGGAGACCAGATTTCCGTCAAAATTTAAGCAATCGATGATAAAAACGGAAACATTGACGGTGTGTATCTTGGCGCGTATATTACTAATAACAGTGATATCGCAGTAACAAATCCGGAAATCCGTTTCAGGGTAAAATCCGGCACAGATCTGCAGGAAGTGATTAATCGAGTCATTGGCGGATTCAAAGATCTGGCCATGGCAGAACCGATTCTTTCCGGAGAGGAAACGATTTACCTGAAGGTTTATACCGATGGAACAATTGCCCCGGGGGAAACAAGTCTGCTGATTGATGTGCATTCCATCAGGGTAGGTTCCAGCAATCTTGTCGAATCATCAGGTGTACTGGAACATGCCCTGGAGCTGTTTGAAATCTATTCTGTCAACGTAGAATATACCGATTCCCAGGGAAGAGGATGGATGACCTCCAGCAAGTATGATCCTGAAAAGGGATGGTATACAGATATGCTGATGCCGCACGGACAGAACCAATAAAACAATCTGAAATACTTACAGAAGCTCATCTGCTGTCACAGGCGGATGAGCTTTTTCTTAAAATTGCAAATTTAAAAAACGATCAATTATGAATGTATCAGTCTGTTGGAATCAATAAGCAGACACCTGTAAGAATTGGATGAATCTATGCTTCATATGGAGAAAACAGTCTTATTACCAGTGTTGTGATTGATATTGACTGAATGACTGAACAGATACTATATTCAAATTGAAATATATAATTTTGGTAACGGCCATGAATATAAACAATTTAAAAAAGAAAATCGAAGAAAAACGCATTGCTTTGGATAAACTCAGGAGTCAGTTCGAAAATGAACAACAGAAGAAGAGGCTTTTTTTCAAAAACAAAAAAAGAATCAAGGAGCTGGACAAGCAGATTACGGATCTTGGTGATGAACTTGCCGAACTGGAAGGAAAGTATCATAGCCAGCTTGAATTAGAAGAAATCAAACGTGATGCGAGAGATAAAAGATTATTTTTTATTAAAAAGTATGGTCTGAAAGCCGGAATTGCATTTATTGCTGTAAGTGCAGTTTACTGTGGGTATTTGCCTTTTAAGACACTGAATATCAATGGCGAACAGATGACATACCGTGCAATGATTGGATCTTTTGAGGACATAACAGTCAGTTCTGCTGACTACACCCCTGAAACGTATGAACGGTATATAAATAATCTGGAAAATGCGAAAGTTCAGAAAAATGACATTTTCATGAGCGATGAAGAAAAGCTGGAATATATCGAAGCTGTATCATCTGCGTATGAAGCATTAGAGCCGATACCTGATAAAAAAGATCTGCTGACTGCTCTGAATGAAGCGAATGCGTATGATCTTTCAACGTTCACACCTGCTTCAGTGAAAAAATTCAAAACGGTCATTACGCAAACAAAGGAAATCTATAACGATTCAAATGCAACAAAAAAAGAGGTGACTGATGCAGAAAAAAGTATTGCGGCTGCTTATAGCAAGCTGACACTGAAGGCAGACAAGACTGAGCTGGCTGCATTGGTTGGCAAGTATTCTGATTTTGCGCTTGATGAGTATACGCCTTCATCTGTAAAAAGTTTTAATCAAGCAATACAGTATGCTGAAAGACTGGTTGATGATGAAAATGCTGTACAGAAAAAAGTGGATGAACAGGTACAGTCTATGCAGGCAATTGAAACGCTTTTGGTGAGAAAGGCTGATAAATCAGCCTTGCAAGGTCTGATTGACGAATACAATGGGCTGAATAAAGATAATTATAAAAGCGGATATGATGAAATGTTATCTGAAGTCAAATCAGTAACATATCTTCTTGACGATGCTGATGCTTCACAGGAAATAGTTGATTCTGCTGTTTCACGTCTGCAGGTATCAAGGAGTAATCTGGTCGAATACACCACATATGTGTATCGCATTAATATGCATGCTGCAAGGCAATACAATAATCATATCGGAGAAGATTTTATCTATGACAGATATTATAATGGCGGATATATTCACGATGGTTTTGAAGTGACTGGTACCCCTGGAACTTATGCAGAAGTGGGCATGCAGATTACTGAAGATGACAAAATACCGGACACAGGGTATGGGGGTGCGGCAATATATCTCCAGGATGGCTATGAGACTTCTTTTGATGTATCAGTAGTAGAAAATCAGGGCAGATACGCTGGATATGATGCGTTATTTACCGTAAACGTGACAGTAACATTTCTGAGAAGGGAATAAAGTGGAAATCAGATATGAATAATACAATTGATTATTACAATGAGCATTATGACCAGTTTGTCAGTGATACCATAGACGCCAATATGACTTTTGCATATCAGCAGTTTCTGACAAAACTGCATGAAGGCAGGCAGACTGTCGCGAACAAGGATCTTCATATCCTGGATCTGGGCTGCGGCTCAGGAAGAGATACGAAGTATTTCCTGTCTTTAGGGTATAAAGTCGATGCGATAGATGGTTCTTCAGAGATGGTGCGTATTGCAACAGAATACACAGGAATTCCTGTGAAGTGTCAAACCTTCCAGGAAATGGATATGGCGGATTGCTATGACGGAATCTGGGCATGTGCCTCAATTCTTCATGCACCAAAACAGGATCTCCCGGCAATTATGCAGAACATCTGCACTGCATTAAAGGACAATGGAGTGTGCTATGTTTCAGTGAAATATGGATCCTATGAAGGCTATCGAAACGGAAGATACTATACAGATCTGAATGAAGCAGAATTTGAACAGCTCTGTGCATTTGCACCAAATCTGAATATAGAAAAAATGTGGATATCCAGTGATGTAAGACCAGGTAGATCTGATGAGAAATGGCTGAATGCCATTTTACGGAAAAAGATATGATCAATAGACTAGACATACAGAATGTGCCGGATGAATTAAATGTCAGAAAGTTCTCTCAGGTTCTGGACAGTCCATCGCAGTGCTATAAGTTTTATTGGCTGGAAGCGATTCTTCAGTTATTGAAGGAAACAGGAGAGAGGACTTTTCGTTTTGAAGATATTATAGACAGAATGATTGTCAATGCCTGGTATACCGTGTCAATGTATCATCTCCATTTAGGACCGGGAAGAGTCGATAATAAAATCAGTGATAAAGTCGAGGCGGCAGTCATTACATTAAAAGAAGTGTCTCCGGGACTGGCAGAAACAGCAGAACAAAAAGAAATACTGAACCAGCTGCATGAGCATCGTGGTGATGTTTATTATGCAAAGAACGAATTGACCAAGAATGTTCCATATCGTCTGCTGTCACCTTTTCTGAAAGTGAATCAGAAAGATTGGTACAGGCGGGATACCATGATTGATATCATTGCTCAGGCAAACAAGAGTGAATTGTTGCCATACGTTATTATCAATGCAAAGGAAGCACTGAACTGTCAGATTGTGATTAATGATAAATGGGCATCCTGGATTATGAAAGAGTATCCTATTTTGATTGACTGGATCAATATGAATAAGGTTGTGTTTTTGCAGGCTCGAAATCCAGAGGTGCCGGGAATCATCTATAAACTGGAGCCTCCGCATACCCGTAAACTTACCAATATTAAAAATCTTTGGGATGAAGTCCTTGAGCGTACAGAGATGAAAGATATTTATTCCGGTGATTTATTAAACAGTGAAAAGTATGATATTGATCATTTTGTTCCCTGGTCATATGTCGCTATGGATGAAATCTGGAATCTGATACCTGCTGAAAAAACGTACAACTCAAGCAAGAATAACCGGCTCCCTGACTGGTCATTGTATGTCAATGGATATTTGGATACCCATTACAGACTGTATCAGATGATATTCAGAGACAGCCAGATATTCTCTCTGTTCAAAAAATGTCAGAAGGATAACTTAAACAGTCAGTGGGCAATCAATCAGCTTTATGTCGAAAATGTCAGTGAATCAGACTTTAAGAAAACATTGGAATTAAATCTTAGAAGAGTATATACTGCAGCAATGATTCAAGGCTATTCAGTATGGAGCGGAAAAAGATAAGTGCATAATGTTTCTTTGATGAACAAATACTGACAAATACCAAAGATATTCAAATATAGAGATGGAAATGATCGGTATATCAATAACAATATTTCTTATTAAGAGTTCAAAAAGGCAGGCCAAATATGGAAGAAAAACGCTATTGCATATTCTGCGGTTCTCCTCTTGAGGAAGGAAGAGATATATGTCCTTCATGTAAAAAACAGGTCCCTGTAAAAGAGAACCTGTTCAAGGAATACCTTTACCGCAACACCAAAGATAAATTGAAAGGCAAAGTGGAAGACACCTTGTTTTCAGTTATCAAAAACTGGATACTGTCACATCTCTACGGTCTGATCGTTTCGATCATGTTTATCGGACTGGCGGTGATCGCTCTTACTTCTTCGCCGCGGGTTCCTTCTTACATCACAGAAATGAACACTCCTGCGCGGCCGGCTGAGAACCCAGACACTCAGACACCGCAAACAGAAAGGGAAACTCTTCATTCGGAAGATTTTGAAGCACTTTCAGAGAAGGCACATGGATTTACGGATTCGGTATTCTATTATGCTGTTACCAGAAACGGGGAAAAAGAAGTTCATATTTCGAAATTTGAAGACGGACCCCCACCGCTGCCGGAAACTTACTATATACCAAAGACTTATGACACTTATCCTGTCTCTTCATACTATTTCATCGATGTCACTTATCCGCACATCATGATTTTACCGGGTGACCGGATAGAAACAAATGAGCAGACGACAGATCTGGGAAAGATGCTTCGTGCAGACGGCTTTCCGGTCGCTGAGATGGAAATGTCGAATATATACAAAAACGAATTGGGCGAGGATGCTCCTGCAGTCAGGACAGATCGTTTCCTCTTCGTTTTGGTAAGAATGGACGGAGAATGGTATATAGCCGAAACGAAGCCCATCGGTCAGGAGGGATGACATGAAGTGCAGGAACTGCGGGAAAGAAAACCTGCTGAAAGCCCATTACTGCCACAGCTGCGGGAATCCTTTCAGTGAAGAAGAAAGACAGGCTGCCTATGACAGTACGTTCTGGGGCAAGCTCGATAAGCTGAAGAACCTCAAAGAAATTGTCACCCTGGAAGCGATCACTTCCCATCCGCTCTTCCGGGTGCTGTTTCTGGTTCTGCTCATCATCATTGGTGTATTGACGAATACCAACAAAGGAAGTGTCATGCGTCCTTTGGAAAGTAAAGAATATACAGTGGCTTATAATCAAGACCTCGAAGAATACTATCTCTTCACCGAAGAAAACAGTATTGCTGTATCACTCTATCTGCCCGGGAAACCTGAAAAAGTACGTATCTCTGCAGATAAAGATAACGAGAATGTTTTTATCAAAGAATATGATCTTGGTGAAAGTCCTGTCCTGACAAAGGATCCTTCTGTCGTCTATACCGTATATGGAGTCTATAAGGAAAAAGAGGATAAGATCACAGTTCTTCTGTATGATCCTTCCGTTCTCGAATAAAACCTATGACTATACTGTGATAGATCGTTCGTTGTTGATAATGATAAAAGCCCTTTGGTTTGGAACCAGGGCTTTATTAATTAATGGAATGAATTAGGGCTCGATGAAGGTATAGCTAATGGAACCTGCAGTTATTCAAAGGGTTAGTTTTAATTCAATAATTAGTAGAAACAAACGAAGAAAAAATGGAATTAAAAACAAACATTGTCATTGTAGGACAGATAATCTTTTAATTTATATTGTTCGTCCAAAAATATTTAAAGAGAAAAGTAGATTGTTGTCCTTAGAATAACAGCAATTATCAACAAAGAATATCAGTGGCTGGCATATTTTTTGCATGCGAATAGTTGTAATTGTTAATTATCAAAGGAGATGAAGTATGAAAAAGGGATTTATTATGTGTTTATCATTGGTGCTATTGATACTGAGCGGATGCGGAGCAAAAGAGGCAGCTTACATTGGAAACAGAAGTGTACAGTACGATGATGCCAAAAAATGTCAGAGAGTATTTTTCGGATTCTATGCTTCCGAAAATTCAGAACCGATGAAGCAGGAAGCAGACATCAGTGTTGAGATTACAAATGATGACGGAACCAAAGTATACAGCGATACAATCCATGTTGACGAAACGAATTATACTGAATGGACAAATGCTATTTCCGGAAACAGGACATTAGGATCAGTGGAAATACCTGACAGCAAAATTGTAAAAGGCACCGTAGCGACTGGTACGCTGTCATTGAATGCCGTCCTGCCCAGCGGCAATACTTTCGAGCCTGAAAAACTGTTGGTCTATAATCTTCCTTTATTGGATCTTTCTGTAAAAGTACCGGATCTTCCAATAACAATTACTAATTTTGGCTGGGAAGGAAATCCGGAAAAAACAGGAGAACTGCAGAAGATTGAATTTAATTATGACTATGCATGTGAAGTGACTGCTGTACTGAAACTGCTGTCCAATGAAAATGGTGAGACATCATCGGATTATTTCTATGTGCCGTATAAAATCAAAGACAAAGATGGAATCGTTGTTGATTCAGGTCAGTTGTTCTTTGGACCTCTTTCCGTTGGCGATACAGCAAAAGTCAATACATATTCAGGCAATCTCAAGCTTGGAGAAGACTATGTGATCGAATTCAGTGATTACAGCTGGAACTGAGCATAACAAAACATCAGGGGGAATAACAATAATGAAAAAGACGATGAATATAATTCTGTCTGTACTGCTGATTACTGGTATGTGCGGCTGTGCTCAAAACACAGCAAAAACAGATCAGCCTGAAGCGGCTGCAGAAGAAAAGACAGAAACAGTAAAAGAAGAAGCGAAAGAACAGACTGAAGAAACGATCGATGATCCATCCTGGGAGGTATTGAATAGTCTCGGTAAAGTTGAGACAGAAAATGGTCTGTTATTTGTTTCTGTTACAGTACCTGCAGAGATGGTTAACGATGATATGACCCAGGAATCAATTGATGCCGGATCCGGAGAGACATATACAACCGGAAAACTGAATGAAGATGGCTCTGTTACATATAAGATGACCAAACAGCAGCACAGAGCAATGCTTGACAATCTTGGAAGAATGATCAATGAGGAAACTGAGAAAATGGTCAGCGGAGGTGAGTATGCTGTTTCAGAGATAAGCCATAACGATGACTATACTGCATTCGATGTAAAACTGATGAGTGAAGAAATCGGTCTCAGTGAAGGCTTCATGGCTTTTGCTTTGTATATGTATGGTGGTATGTATAACATCTTTACCGGCAAAACCGCTGATATTACAGTCAACTATTATTCTGCTGACGGTGCACTGATCAATACCATCAGTTCTGCTGATGCCGGCAATTAATCAGAAAGCTTATTATTGAGTGATAGGCAGTTATGCCTGTCACTTTTATCATGTATAAATGTTATATAAGGAAATCTCTTGAGGATAAATAATGTGCCAGGGAATAGTGTAAAATATATAAGAATATATAAGATTCGAATATATAAGATTCAAATTACAGTCTGAAAAGGGTGGTGAATATAATGCCTAAAGCGATGTCAGAATATGAAGTCGATGCTGAAAAGAGTCAATAAAAATGAAACTGTATCTTCAAAGAATATTAAAACTATTAATCTGTCTTGCTATTATTTATTTTTCATTCGTACAGATTAAGAAATCGCACGATGAACAGGAAGCTGCCTTACGTGAAACGCAATTATATGAACAAAAACTCTCAGATATTGAGGACAGAAAAAACCAGATAATACAATCTATCATAAATGGTCAATATCAGCAGGCTTTGGATTTGTATGATGGCTTATCTCTAGAGAATGATTCAGAATATGAAAAAGCCGCAAAAGAGTTTCTGCCTGTAAGAACATACGCAAATGCTCTTCTGAAATATGAAGAAAAAGACTATAAGAATGCATTTCTGACATTTAAGGAAGTATCAAAAGACAGTCTTCCTGCCGAACTGCAGGAGCAATATGACGACCACTATGATCTTCTCTATACAGAATATCGTCCTTTTGAAATTGAAGAAGATTATGCTTTTATTGCAGGTTTCAAGAGCAGAAATCAGGAAATCATTACACTGCTAGAACAGCGTAACTTTCAGGAAGCTTATAACAAGACAAACGAACAGGTAAATACAAGGTATAAAGGCAATGTATGGGGAGCAACCAAGCTTATTGACAAAGAAACAGCAGATCTGTTTTCAACGCTGTATGCATATTCTTATCTGATGTATTACTACTATGTTAATGAGGATATTGAGCATGCAAATATTTATTATGACTTTGTGGATTTGAATTACCTTCCTTCCACATTGGTACCAGAATATACAGAAGTCAAAGAAAAGGTCCGGCTGGCATACTACATATACATGAACAGTAAAACACACAAACAGTATAGTTCCCGCAGATCTAAAGATTCCGGCTGTAAAGCAGATCCATATGATGTATGTGATTATTCTGATCCTCAGGAATTCTACTACTGGCATGAGGATGACTTCTATGATTATGAAGATGCTGAAGATTATTGGAGGGATAATTATAAAACGAACTGAAATAATACTATTTAGTTCAGAAACCTTATGCCGTATAAATATATCTGACTAGAACTGTTGTAAGAAAAAAGTTTCTTTGGAATTGATATACATAATATATAGCTAATCTGCTTTTTCCTGAATTGAATTAGCGATAGATGCTCCTGCTGATGTGGGAGCTTTTTGAGTGGAAATATAGAATAATTCACCAGATTGTCCGTTTATCTTCAGGCTTTGTTCACTGATGCAATGCATGATAAATGCGGAGGTATTCAAAGATGAAAAAGAAAAACAGTTATTATCTCTGTGCATTGTCTGCACTTGCAATTGCATTTGCCGGCTGTACTGCTGAAGCTGAAGAACCTGAAGATGAAGCAGTTGTATCCAGTGAAACAGAAGAAACTGAGAATAGTGAAGAATCTGAAAAGATCATATATGATACCTCGGAAGCTCATGAATCAGTAATTCTGAATGATGGTGATGAGATTACTGGCGGTATATATACAGCAGAAGCAGATGACGAAAGTGTTCTGGATGCATCGAATAATATCAATGCGTCCGTGACCGGCTCAGTACTGCAGAAGCTATCAGGGAATGCATCCGATGTGGATGACGCAAGCTTTACCGGTCTGAATGCAGCGGTGCGTGTATATGACGGAGCAGCAGTGACACTGAAAGACTGTATCATTGAAGCAGATGCTGAAAATGCGACCGGTGTCTTTGCCTATAACGGCGGCACAGCTGCAGTTTCTGATTCAGAAATTACCGTCACCGGCGGCGGGGCAGGCGGTGTCCAGGTGGCAGGCGGAGGTATTCTTTACGGAAACAATCTTACTGTTACCAGCAGTTCCAAAGCAGCGATCCGTTCTGACCGCGGCGGCGGTGTGATGGTTCTGGACGGCGGAACATATATATCACTTGGCTCCAATGGCTGTCCTTCCATTTACAGTACTGCTGACATCACTGTGAAAAATGCTGAGTGCATTTCTGAAAATTCTAGAGCAGTGATTATTGAAGGCGAAAACAGTGTGACACTTGAGAACTGCACTCTGTACGGGAATGATCAGTCCACAAAACAGGGAAGTGTCAAAGCCAATGTACTTCTGTATCAGAGTGCATCCGGTGATGCTTCGGATGGTACATCCGTCTTTACAATGAGCGGCGGTTCAATGACTTCCTACAGCGGGGCAATGTTCTACTGTACAAATACTGCATCGGTCATCAATCTGAAAGATGCAGATCTGGTTCTTTCCGAAGACGGCACGCTGCTGATTGTATCTGCCGGCAGATGGGGCAAAGACGGCAATAACGGCGGAACATGTACATTGAATGCAGATAATCAGACACTTGCCGGAGATATCATTGTTGATGGCATTTCTTCACTCACATTCAGTCTGAGTGACAGTTCATATACCGGATGCATTGACAGTGAAGGCAGTACTGCAGTTGTGATGGATGAAAACAGCACATGGACACTCAGCGGAGACAGCTATATTACTTCATTTGAGGGTAATCTCGCCAATGTCATTACAAACGGATACAGTCTGTATGTGAACGGCGTCAAAACAGCATGATGAAAAGAGGCTGCAGCGAAACAGGGAATCTGTAAAACAGACATATCCTTCCTGGAGGTTACAGTCTCTTTGTTTTAAAATTCAATTTACTCATCAGGCAATTCAATTTACTCATTTTGGCACTAAATGAGTAAATTGAACGTTCAAAAGCTATGAAAGAAATCCTTTTTTTCTGATGAATCAGTCTTTATACTAAAAAACTCATCCTGTACACATGATGAGCTTTTTTTGTGTATGACAGTTCTCAGAATTTTGCCTTGATCATGGCCATCAGTTCCTCATGGGTGATTTCCTGGGCCTCATACAGATTGTCCTTGTCGCCAATATAGTAGAAGTTTGTCCCGATATCCATAGTAGTCATCCGTACCAGCGGTACGCCGTTGTCATACAGATATCTGAGTGCTGCCCATGTCACTGGCCGGCCGCTGTTGACAATGGATTCCCAGCCTTCGGGATCATGATCACGAAGATAATCAAGGATTTCCTGTGTCTGAGCCACAGTTCCGCCTGAGATGTTTCCCATTTCTTCATCATTTATCTGGTAATAAGTCTTCTTTTCAGTCATATGTTCCTCCTGCAACAGTGATGAAATGCATTGTCTGATTACTGTAGGAATATCTTAACTGTTTATATTGTACAGTATTTCATTCATGTATGTATATCTGCTGATAACTGTGCCATTGCCGTCTATAATGAAACCATGACAAATCAGAATCACAAAAATGAATCTTCCCTGGAGCTGCGGAAGAGGATCGGAGATCTTGCCTATGAAGTCACCCAGAACAGTGCGACTGAAAGGGCATTTACCGGCAAATATGATGACTTCTTTGAGAAGGGACTGTATGTGGATATAGTCAGCGGTGAACCGCTGTTTACTTCCATGGACAAGTATAACTCCGGCTGCGGCTGGCCAGCCTTTACCAGACCGCTCAGCCAGACGGCTGTAAAAGAGAAGAAAGACTTCTCGCATTTCATGATCCGTACAGAAGTCAGAAGTGCCGGCAGTGATTCCCATCTCGGTCATGTATTCAATGACGGTCCGGCTGAACAGGGCGGACTTCGCTACTGCATCAACTCTGCCGCTTTGCGGTTCATACCCTACGAAGACCTGGAAAAAGAAGGCTACGGATCATACAGATCTCTGTTTGATCAGTAAGCTTAGTCTAAAAAACAGGGATGAACTGCAGTGCGCAGATCAGACAATGTCAGGACTGAGCAATCGTACCGGATACTTCCTGTACGTATGCCAGGCCTTTTCTGTGCAGGAGGTTTTTCATGTTCAAGCAGTATCTGAAAAGAATCGCACTCTGTGTCTTCGGACTGGCTCTCTTCGGTCTCGGCAATGCCTGCGGCGTCATGGCCGGAGATGTCGGAACCAATGCCTGGAACACATTGAGTATCGGTGTCTCTGATACCTTTCATATCTCTTTCGGAATGACCAATCTTCTGGTCGGACTGGTCGTGATCGTAATCGATCTGATCGGCAGGGGAAAGATCGGTCTTGGATCGATCCTGAATATTGCCGTTATTTCCTACTTCTCTGATTTCTGGATCAGACTGCTGAGTTCGCTAGGCTTTGGCAGCGGAACCATTACCGGAATCATTTTCACCCTGGCAGGACAAATCATTCTTTCCGTCTCTACCATTATCTATATGATTCCTGAACTGGGATGCGGTCCCCGTGATACACTGATGATCATTGTCGGAAAGAAATTTCCGGATGTCCCGATCGGCATCGTCAAGTTCTGTGTTGAGATCCTTGTCCTGATTGTCGGCATTCTTCTCGGTGCTCCTTTCGGCATCGGTACAATACTTGTCATGGCCCTGCAGGCAAGCATCTTCCAGGCCTGCTGCAAGGCATTTAGGTTTGAACCCCGCAGTCTTGTCCATGAAGATCTGGTTGATACAATACGGAATATCGGCAGGGGAATGCAGAAACAATCATAATCTGTCAGAGTATATTGCAATCTCATCTGGTATTATGTATTATGTAATGCTCCTGAAAGAGCAGACTAACGTGAATACAGTTTCTAAATAATTATTGTCATGATAAGGAGGCAATTATGGAACCGGTCAGAAAACTTACAGCAGAAGAAATTGCAAATGTTGCAGGCGGCAGATTTGAATTCGACTACGACTACGTTTTAAAGAAAAAAGCTGCCAACCTCGTATGCCCGGTCTGCGGTGCTGAAGGAACGCTTAATACCGAAATTACCGGCTTTGACGGATATGCGGACGGAACCCGGATTGCGGTTGATACCTGTATCTGCACAAGCTGCGGCGTCCAGGTTGATATCATGCCGGAAGTGTGCAAGATGAGAATCGTGCCTGGGGCTGAAAGCGGCAAGCCGGTAGAAATAGTTGATTTCACCTGGTAAGAACAGTCATTTTTGAACTGCAGGGCCATCAATGATGGCCTTTTTTTCTGCTGCAATGATTCATGATGTATGCATGCATT
Source organism: Bulleidia sp. (assembly GCA_045543875.1). GTDB lineage: Bacteria > Bacillota_I > Bacilli_A > Erysipelotrichales > Erysipelotrichaceae > Bulleidia. The sequence goes on along the minus strand of JAZPXY010000037.1, from coordinate 23,409 downwards.
GTTCTTGATGCGCCATTTGCCGGGGTCCTATACAATATTTTTAAATCATTAGAACAGGAGACTAATACAGATGTCATTAAACAAATCATTCAGAGTATTACTGCCATTGTTCCTTACAGTTTCCCTTGGTGCCTGCAGCAGTGCACCGGCAGAATCAGCTCCCGCTGAAACACCTGAAGAAAGCACAGAGACCCAGCCGGAAACAGAAACCCAGCCGGAAACAGAGACAGCGGCTCCCTCCGATCCTGATGCTGTCTATCATGTCGGTGATACGATCAATGCCGGTGATTTTGTCTTTACCATTACCGATGCCGGATTCGCCGATGCTGTTTCCGACAAAGCGGATGACACTTTCCTTCTGAAGGCAGACGGCGGAGTCAGTGCCAGACCGGACAGCCAGCTTCTGTATTATGCAGTTGACTATCAGTTCACCGGTACTTCTGCTGTAGACAATGCCCCGGTGGTCATGGCCAACTTTGCCCTTGTGGATCATTCCCAGATGATCATTAACTCTATGGCAGTGTTCAGAAAAGCAGGGGAAGACTGGATGCTGGCAGGTGCCGGAGCAGATCCTCTGTTCGGATCGATTATTTCCAGTACCGGCGTTGAATATACAGAGAATTATGAATATCAGCCCTCTGATCAGAAGTATGAAGCACACGGCCTGATTTCCATTCAGAAAGACCTGCTCAAAGAAGATTCACTTACCATTCTTCTTAATGAATATCAGATTGAAATCACAAAATAATCTGTATCCCTGAGACCCTGCATACAGGATGCGGGGTCTTTTCTTTTGACAATGAGAACAACTGTGTGGATTCACATAAAAAAGATAGGAATAAATCCTATCTTTATTAACAGAATACTTTGAAAACTGTTTTCTCTTACTTCATTTACTGCTCAGCCGCCCTGCGTTTCACTGCTTCAAGAAATCTCTGAAGATCCTGCGGATTTGTCCAGGTTCTGATTTCGGCCATAATTGGAACTACGTTATTTGCAGTGAATCCGAGATCATTAGCACCGTGTATAATGTCAATGCCATATTGCTGATTGATTTCATCCAGGATGCGCTGACATTCTTTTTTGCGTGCCAGGTCACTGTCAGTTGGCTGCGAAACACTTTCTTTTTTATTAACAACATCTTTTTTGACTGCAGTGGTATCGCTTGTCAAAACTTTGAGCTGCCTGATAATTTTAGCCAGTTCAGGATTCTTGTCGTTCAACTGCCGCACCTGGACAATCTGCTGATTCCCCAGATAGAATTCAAAGCTGTCGTTCAGTTTGACGTTTTCAAGTGCAATCGGAATGATCGTTTTACGGTAATTAATCGCTCTTTCAACTTCTTTGTCAACAAACACTGATTTCTGGGAATTTTCTGTAAGCAGAAGAACCAGAGCGTCGGCTTCCTTCAGTGCATTTATAATGACACCGGCATATGAAGAACCTGCCGGTATATCACCGGGTGCCATCCATGTTTTTATTCCGTTCTTATTAAACTCTTCTTTTATGGTATCTGCGTAATCTTTTTCTTCTGAACTGTAACTGATAAATACATGTCCCATAGATCGCCTCCGCAACACTTTGTTTTATATAATTAAGATAATATAGAATCTGAACTTAACTGAAAAGAACTGAGGCTGCTGAAAACAATCAGCCGTGTGTGTTCAGGCAGGATTGCTGTATATAATGTAAGAAACAGACAGGGGAGGATCATTCATGAACCGGCTGCGTATCAGGACAAAGGGAAATGCCAATCTGCATGGAAAGCCAAAAGTATTTTTTACCTGTCATCCTGAGGATGTCAGTGATGTTTTTGAAACCATTGCCAATGATCTTCTGAAGGCAGAATCCTGTGCTGTCTGCTGCACGGAGAATATGAATGAGGAAGCTGCCGCAGAGGATCTGAGTGAGATGAACCTGTTCGTTGTGCCGGTCACGCTGCGTCTGCTTACTGATCACTGCCGGACCCTGGACAGTGATATTCCCTTTGCGCTGGAACACCATATTCCGATTCTTCCCATTGTCATGGAAGAAGGACTGGATCAGCTGTACAGCGGCACAAAACAGTTCGGAAACATGCAGTATCTCAGCCGTGTTGCCTATGGCAGAGGCGAGATTTCCTATGAAGACAAGCTGAAGAAATACCTGGAATCTGTACTGGTTTCGCAGGATACGGTGCGGAGAATTCAGGAAGCATTTGATTTTTATATCTTTCTCAGTTACCGGAAAAAGGACAGGATCTATGCCAATGAGCTCATGCGCATGATCCACCGCTATGATGAATACCGTGATATTGCAATCTGGTATGATGAGTATCTGACGCCGGGCGAAAACTTTGATGCGATGATCGAAGAAGCATTGAAGAAAAGTGAACTGTTTGCGCTTCTGGTGACACCCAATCTGATCAATGAAGATAATTATGTCCGGAATATTGAATATCCGGCTGCCCATTCCATCGGCAAGCCGATTTTTCCGGTTGCTATGAAGGTTACCGATGAAGAAGAACTGAAGAAACAGTTCCCCGGCATCCCGGACTGCACCGACGGACAGGATGCGGCAGAACTCCGCAGCATGCTGAAGGAAGCTGTTTCCGCCCTCAAGCTGCAGACGCACCGGAAAGATGCCATCCATACCTTCCTGATCGGTCTTGCCTATCTGGACGGCATTGATGTCGAAACAGACCGTGCCCGGGGAGCGGCACTGATCACACAGGCAGCCGAAGCCGGACTGAGCGAGGCAATGCGCAAGCTCGTCTCCATGTATACAAACGGCACCGGTATAGCCCTGGATTACCGGAAAGCTGCCGAATGGCAGGGCAGACTGCTGGAAACTGTCAGAAAGGACCAGGGGACAGAATCAGAAGAATACCTGAATGAACTGGCGGACTATGCCTCAAGGCTTTATGATGCCGGCTCCTATGAAGAAGCCCTGCGGCTTCTGGAAGAATCCATTCCTTTGTATGAGCGGATATTCGGAAGCGACGATGCCGTGACACTCCGGGTATTCAATGACCTTGCCGTATATTACAGCGAAGCAGGAAAATATCGCCGGGCAATGGAATACGGCATGCAGGTATATGAGAAACGCCGCGAACTGCTGGGCGAAGAGGATAAGGCCGCAATTGTATCCCTGCAGAATCTCGGTACCTATGCAAGTCAGTGCGGTGAGTATGAAAAAGAACTGCAGTATGAATTGAAGGCATATGATCTGTACCTGAAGACACTGGGCGAAAAAGATCCCGGCACACTGCTGACTCTGAATAATCTTGCCTATGCATATTTCAACAATAATCAGTTTAAAAAAGCGGAAGAAACCGCATATCTATCCTGGCAGCTGCACCGGGAAGTGCTGGGGGAAGACCATCCCGAAACATACCGGAGTCTTAAGACGTATTCCGAGTGTGCCGGCCGAAACGGCAGAACGCATCAGGCACTCGCTGATATGCAGAAAGCATATGAGGGGCTGAAAAAACAGCTTGGTGAAGATCATCCCCTGACAATCCATACCCTGCGTGATCTTGCCGATGCCTGTGCCGGTGACGGAGATCTGGTCCGGGCAGCAGATACTGCCCGCAGGGCTGCCGCAGCAGCCGAAAAACGATTCGGCACAGATCATCCCGAAACATGGGACATGTGGGCGGCACTGGCAGGCCATCTGCGCCGTAACGGCAATACCGAAGAAGCCTTATCACTTGGGAAAAAAGTATATGAGAAAAGAAAAGCCGTTCTTGGCGGTAATCATCCCAATACCTATGCTGTACTGCATAACCTGGCGCAGACGCAGCTTGCGGCACTGAACTATCCGGAAGCACTCCGCTATGCAGAAGAAGCGTATAAGGGATGGAAGAATCTCTTTGGCGAAGACAATGCCGTGACAGTAACCTACCGGAATACACTGGCTGTCTGCCTTGGCGATGCCGGCCATTATCAGGAAGCCCTGCCAATGATGAAGGAAATCCATGCCTGGCGCACCCGGCACTACGGTGCCTTGCATCCGGATACACTGCTGGCACTTTACAATACGGCAGTCTACAACAAGTTGTGCGGAAATTATACCGAGGCAGTTGAACAGCTGGAAGAAGTATATGTTCACCGCAGTCAGATTCTGGGAGAAAATCACCCGGATACCATTGCCGCTCTGGAAGCTCTGGAAGGAGCTTATGCACAGCTTGGTGATTATGAAACTGCTCTGGAATATGCCGGACTGGCATATGATAAATGCCGCATGCAGTTTGGTGAAAACCATATCCGCACCCTGACTGCCAATCGAAACCGGGTGGAGTATATGAATCAGAGCGGCTTCTATCAGGAAGCCTTTGAACAGGGACAGATTCTTTATCGGAGCTGCTGCGATGTACTGGGACAAGAACATTCGGAAACGATTGCGGCCCTGAATGTTCTGGCCCTCTGCAGTTCAAATCTTGGCAGATACGAAGATGCCATACGTTATGAAACCCAGGCACTGCAGGAAGCCGAACGCAGGTTTGGCACAAAGCACGAGCGGACAATGCTGTATGTGAACAACCTGGCTGTCTTTTACGGCAATGCCAAAAAATATGATCAGTCCCTGCGCATGGCCGAGAAGTCCTACGCCCTGCGCAGCGAAGTCTTTGGCGAGAATCATCCGGATACGCTTGCTGCCCTGCATGAAGTGGTTCTTGGCTATCTCAATACCGGAGATTACCGGCGGGCCATTCAGGAAGGGGAGAAAGTCTATTTTAGAAGATGTGCGGTCCTGGGTGAAGAACATCCCAGCACGCTTCTTTCCCTGAACAACCTGGCTGTTGCCTGCGGAAATGCCGGCCAGCCGGAAAAGGCTGCGGAATACCTGGAGAAGGTGTATGATGCCCGGGTACGGCTTCATGGCAAAGACCATCCGGACACACTGTTTGCCGGAAACAACCTGATGTGGTATTACGGGCTGAGCGGAGACTGGCGAAGCTCCGTTGATCTTGGTGAAGAAGTATATGAAGGATACCGCCGTACACTCGGCATCCGCCACCCCCGCACCCAGGCAGCTCTCAACAACCTGCATGCGGCATATCTCCGCACCGGCAGACTGCTTAAGGCAGCCGCACTGCTGAAAGACAAACGGTAAAGAAAGGGAAGCATATGGAAATATTCCGCGGAATACCGACCAATGTATATGTGGATGTGGAAGTCATGTCTGATCGGGAAGGAAACATCAGACCGCTGACAATCATCTGGAAAGACGGCAGCCGGTACAGCATTGACAAAGTATACCGGATCATACATTCCCGGCTTCCCCAGGGCGGCGAAGCCGAATGCTATGAATGCCGTATCAGAGGCCACAGAAAGAATCTGTATTTCAGCAATGGCAGCTGGTTTGTAATCATTGACGTGCCGATGAAGCAATAGACACGGAAAAAAGGGAAAACGGTGTTTTCCTTTTTTCTCTCATGCCGGAATCATAATCATTGCTGAACCGCACTTCGCAGCCATATAAAACGGACAGACTGCATGAATCTGTCCGCTTGTTCTATCGCTCCATTATGATGATTTGACGGCATAGAAGATACCAACCGTCATCCAGTAGAGGTACTCTTCATTATGAAATAACATGTTTTTCAGGACGAACATCACACGGGAACTGTCGTAATTCATGGAGAGTGTCTGCTCTTCGTCGAAATAGTTCGAGAAGATCTTCTCATTCCCGGCATAGATATCGTATTCGTTTTCACCGCAAGGCCTTGCCGTCAGCTCTGTGCCAGGCTTGCAGTCGCCCATTTTTGAAAAGGAGTCCGGATCATCAAGACTGTTCAGCGTGAATGTCGCGATTGGTGTCATCTGCGTATAGCCGCTCCAATCATGTCTGATACCGGAGGAACTCTTCGGCATCACAGATGATGAACTGCCTGAAGAACTGACGGAAGGACTGCTGTAATACCGCCTGTCCCGTCTTTTCTCAAAGATCCCCCAGATAATCAATCCGATCCCTGCCAGCAGCAGGACGATGCCGGCTGGTGTTGGATAAGAGACCACCAGAGAGAAAACTCCATAAACAGCTGCTGCTATGACAATTGCTACACCGATCCCTCCCAGTAATCCGAACAGGAACGCAATGCCGGTGGCAGCCTTTGAAATAAAATCGAATGCACTGCCGCCGATCGATGCCAGAAGCAGGATTCCTGTCAGGGTCAATACAGCGCCGATAATGATCTTCGTGCTGCCTTTCTCATCCAGAAAGTCGTTGATACTGTATTTGATGCCGAGTAACTTGTATCTGAGCCAGTCCATATGTATCCCTCTCTTTTTGTATTTATTATCATTATAATGCATACATGACTGTGACATAGAAGAAACGGTATAATGGTAACAGCAGGTGAAAACTATGGATGAAAAAATCTATTGTCCTTTCTGCGGTGCTGAAAACAGCAAAGAACAGAAACGCTGTTCAGCCTGCCGGAAGGAACTGTATCCGAAACCATACGGTCTGAAGAATTATCTCTATGACACCACCAGGGACGATCTGAAAGGAAGGGCAGAGAGTTCTTTCTTTGAGATTCTCAAAAACTGGATCCTGAGCCATGCGTACGGTCTGGTTGTGGCGATTGCCCTTGTTTCCCTGGCTGTCATTGTGGTGCGTAACAATACGAATCCGCTGCCTTCCTATATTGAACCATGGAAAGGGGCAGCACCGGCCGTTGCTGCCAGTGCTTCTGCTCCTGAAACAAATGAACCGGCAGCTGCTGAAACTGATCAGGGAATCAGTGAACAGGATAAAGAACAGATCTACCAGCAGGTATATCAGTACAGCATGGCCGTAAGCGTCGAGGCCGGCGCCTTCGTTGAAGATGAAGAAGGCGGTGAAATCCTTTCCGCGGAAGCTTACCTGCTTCCGGCGGAATACGGCGAACGCGGTCCGGTGGATTATACCAGCACCGGCAGCGTGACCAGAGAGGTGATGTCCTATGCGGTTGATACCCGTCTTGAGATCCAGACCGTCAATGCCCCGGCCGGTGCCATCGGCCAGGCACTGATGGCAAAGGGACTGCCGGCCGTGGAAGTATACTTCTCGGAAATGTTCCTTAGCGAAGATGAAACCAGTGTTGTCTACACCCGCTCTTATCAGATGACTCTCGCCAAGGCGGCAGACACATGGTACATTGCCGAAATGCGGCAGGTGGAGGGCTGATATGAAATGTATGCACTGCGGAACGGAAAACGTTGTCCAGGCTTCCTACTGCACCCATTGCGGCAAAGCCTTCACGGAAGAAGAAAAGAAGAAAGCATTTGATCAGACATTCTGGGGAAAGCTGCAGAAACTGCAGGAAGTGAAATCGATCCTGGATCTTTCTTTTATCACCGATCACTGGCTGTTCAGGACAATCTTCCTGATCGGCCTTCTGGCAGCGGGTCTGCTGCTGTCAAACAACCAGGGCAGTCAGATGAAGCTTCTGGAAAGTCCTGATTACCGTCTTGCCTACAATGAAACAGAGAAGGAATTCTATCTCTTCTCCGATCTGGATGAAGTTGTCCTGCAGCTGTATCTTCCGGGCAAGCCGGAAGGGGTAAAGGTCAGCAGCCTGGATGAAACAGGGAAAGTCCTTGAAACAAGGGATTACAGCATCGATGAGGCACCGGTTCTGAAAACAGACAGTCCCTACTGTCAGATCAGCGGTGTCTATGAAGACAGGGAAGATTCACTGCGCCTGCGCCTCTACGGCAGTGAACTCTGGCCTGAGTAAAATACATGTGCCCGGAAGAATCCGGGCTTTTTTGAACCTGAAACGCGGACATGTTCATTTTCAGCCGTTTCTCTTCTGCATATTGATATACTGAAATCAGAAAGGCGGGATCATCCTATGACGGAAGTAAAGAAAATTACAGATATCCATTGTCTGAGCTGCGGTGCTCCCGCAAAATTTGATATTGTTCAGCAGAAATATGTATGCCGTTACTGCGGTTCGGCTGTCGGCATCGATGAAGCCCGGCAGGAAAAGCAGGGCTTCCGGAAGATCCAGCGCGGCAGAATCAATGCCTCGGCAAAAAATTACCGTCTGTTTCATGCCGAGTGCAGCGGCTGCGGCGCTGATATTGTCATGGCCGAGAATGAAGCGCTGGCCGGCTGTCCGTTCTGTTCCCGGGCGCTTGTCCGCAGTGAATACCTGAATGCCGACAACATGCCGGAGTCACTGATTCCCTTTGCCCTGACGCAGGAAGAAGCGAAAGAGCGCATGCTTGCCTGGTGCAGTGACAACAGCAGCCGCAGGGAAGCGAAACTGCTGAAAAAGAATATCGAAAGTCTGCAGGGCATCTATCTGCCGTATGAACTGGTCCAGGGACCGGTTCATATGCAGGCCGGACGCATGGACAGCTTTGGCACCTACCGCTGCGAAGGCTATATTGAAAATGAACTGATCAGCCGTTCTGCTGACCTGGACAATCAGCTGCTGGACGGCATGGAACCGTTTGATACGGATGCCCTGAAAGAATTTGACTTTGCCTATGCGGCCGGACAGAGAATCAGGATCGCCGACATGGCAGAAGACAGCCTGAAAAAGCGGATCGAGGACGAACTGTCATGTTCCTATCTGCCGCAGGTTCGGAAGATCATGCAGACAGAAGCGGCAGAAGTCACCGCCGATGCCGGCTCTGTGATCCGCCTGCCGGTGCTGCTGCCGGTCTATTATCTTGCCAAGAATGACCTGCTGGCTGCCGTCAACGGCCAGACCGGAAAGGTCAGTGTCCGCTCGCTTTCCCCAAAACATTATTATTTCATTCCCTGGTGGCTGAAGGCAGTCATCGCAGCACTGCTGCTGTCACTGGCTGTGTTCGGCGGCCTGCAGCTGTTTGGCATGACAATGCAGGAAAGCATGCTGCTGAGCGGTGTCATTGCCCTGTTCTTTATCATTGTTCTGCTCTGTCTCTACAGCGATACCGTCCATAACAGCTTTGCTGTTGAATCAGGAAGAGAAATCTTCACCTCCGGTGAAAAGACCTTTGTGCGGGAAAGGGGCAGGCTGGTGCTGCGGGATGAACTGCTTGCAAGAAAGACAATGAAGCCCGTCTTCTTTGAAACGATTGACGGCAAAGCAGTGCCGGTGGAACTGAAATTTGCGACTGTGCCAAGAGTACTGCAGACAGCACTGCTGTCCTTTGCCGTGATTTTTCTTCCGGTCATCATTGCCCTGTTACTCAATGGCTTCAATTTCCGCCAGCTGAACCTTGGCGGCGCTGCGGTATGGTTCTGCATCATGGTTCCGGTTGTTCCCGTTGTGGTTCTCAAATACGGTTCTGCGGAACTCTATGAAAGACCATGGATCTATATCCTGGATGAAAACGGCAGAAAGAAGCGTTACCGGAAGAAGACAGATCCGGAAACCTTCCGAAAGAATCTGATGACCATCCTGAAGGCTCTGTTCATACCGCCCACATGCTTTGGCATCTGGGCTCTCATCGGTGTCTTCCTGCTGATCTGCTGGCTGACCGCTTTCGGATTCTAGAAACCGGCAGTGAATCTGTACTGTATACTGTTTTTGTAAGGGACATGCTGTGTCCCAATGCTTCAATGCTCACTTTGTGTCCTTCAAAGGATCATTGTTCACGGCTATTCTGAGACCGTAAGGAGGCAATTCTATGGATCAGATCAAAATCGGAAAGTTCCTGCAGGAACTGAGAAAAGAGAAGGGAATGACCCAGGAACAGCTGGCCGAGAAAATGGGTGTGGCCAGAAGAACCGTATCCCGCTGGGAAACCGGAAACAACATGCCGGACCTGGATATTCTCATCGAACTTTCTGATCTCTACAGCGTTGATCTGAGAGAACTGCTTGACGGTGAAAGGAAGAGTGAAGAAATGAATCAGGAAATGGAAGAAACAGTACTGAAGGTTGCAGAGTACAGCAATGCCGAAAAGGAACGCACAGCCAGAGTTGTGATGGGATTCTTTGTACTGGGGATCATCGCTCTGGTCATCAACTGTGCCATGGAGCTCATGGATGCCGGCGATACATTCTGGACAGGATTTGTAAGAGGAATGACATATGGAATTGCCCTGGGATCAATGATCCTCGGCATCCTGTATCTGACCGGTGCCATGGCAAAAATGAGAGCCTTCAAGATGCGGATGCTCGGCCGCCAGAAATGATGAACAGCAGGGAAACCTGCTGTTTTCAATGCAGGCAGAATTAGTGTAAACTAACAGAAGGGGGGGGCGACAGATATGAATCCGCTGGACAGACAATGGTTTTACAAAGGCTTTCGGAAGAAGATAAAAGAGACAATGCCGGCTGTAAAGGCAGAGATCATCTGGGAAGATGCCGGCCGGGAATATGAACGCCTGCTGAACGAACATCCCGGCATCAGAAAACATCCCGGAGCCATGGTGATTCCGGCTGTCTGTCTGCACCGGACACTGCAGAAGGCAGGCATGGATGCAGAAAGCATGCTGAATGAATACGGTACGGAAATGGGCAGACAATTTGCAAAGATGGTACATGCTGTCACAACTGTTCCCGGCGCCGACCGTCTGATTGCCAGGAATGCCGCATTCATCGGAACAATGATGAGCAGTGAAAAACTTGGCTATCAGCGGAGAATTGTTTCCGAAGAAGGAACACTGTTCGGTGTTGATATCATATCCTGTCCGTATCATGAACTGGCCCGTCAGCTCGGTGATGAAAAGGCGGTTCTGTGCATCTGTCATATGGATCAAGAGTATTCCCAGGGATTCCATCATATCCGCTATGAAAGAAGCTCGGCCGTATCAGAAGGCGCGGAATGCTGCGCATACCGGCTGACCTTTGATCCAACAAAAGAATAGGAAAAACAAAATGCAGCAGGATTGTCCCGCTGCATTTTTATGTGTGCTTATTTCTTTGTGTAATCGTAGAAGCCTTTGCCGGCATTGACACCGGTTTCGCCTTTGTCGATCTTTTCCTTCAGGAGCTTGCCGATTCTGTTTTCGACGGTTCCTTCCTGCTGGGCTGCCGGCTTCATCTGGTTGATGTTGTAGGCTGTTTCCAGACCGACGATATCCAGGATCTTGAACGGTCCGGCCGGTGCACTTGTTGCCAGCTGCCATGTCAGATCGATCGTTTCCGGATCGGCAACGCCGTTGGCCCAGAGTCCCTGGGCAGCCGAGAGGAACGGCACCAGCATGGAATTCAGGATATAGCCCGGCTGTTCCTTGTGCAGCTGCAGCGGCACCATGCCGATGGAAGCAGCAAACTTCACGACTTCCTCATAGACCTTCGGATCGGTGCCGGCATGTCCCATGACCTCAGCTGTATTGTTCTTCCAGATCGTATTGGCAAAATGCAGGGACAGATACTTCTCCGGTCTGCCGGTATGATCGGCAAACATGCTCGGCAGCAGGGTAGAAGAGTTGGTGACAAGGATCGTATCTTCATCAAGGATGTCACGGAACTGATCATAGACAGCCTTCTTGGCTTCCGGATCCTCGGACATTGATTCAATGACGATATAGGCATCCTTTACTGCTGCTTCCTTATCCAGTTCGATATGAACCTTCTCCTGCAGATTCTTCTTTCCTGTCTCCAGAAAGGCATCGATGCTTTCAGCAGATGCCTGACTCCAGTCACGGATCAGTCCGCGCGGATACAGAAAGCTTCCCATCGGATTTCCGACAAGAGCCTTTGCGGCTGCCAGATCTTCCATCATCAGACCGGAATACCGCTCGATCTTGGGCTGGGTGCGTCCGATCGAACTTTCGGAACGGAGCCAGAAGGTTGTGTCATAACCGTAGTAGGCACACATCAGGCCGATCTGTGTTCCAAGAACACCGCCGCCCAGTACTGTAACTTTGTTTTTATTCATGTTTTTTACCTCCGGCATTATTATACGCATTATGTGAAAAAAATAACAAGTAGTTTGCTCCTGCAAAAAAGAAAAGAGGGAGGCGGGCTGCCTTCCTCTGCTGATTACAGAATTTCTACCAGTTCGATCCGGAAGTTCAGTTCCTTGCCGGCCATTTCATGGTTGGCATCGAAGGTGATGTCTGTATCTGTCTTTTCCGTGACAGTCACCGGAACCGGATAGCCCTGCGGGGTCTGCAGGTAAACTTTCTGGCCTTTTTCAACATTCTCAGCACCCGGCATGGCTGCGATGGCAACCGTGAATACCTGATTCGGATCATACGGACCGTAAGCCTGCTCCGGCATCAGATGGACATCAACGGTTTCACCGAGAGCCATATTGACGACAGCTTCATCGAAGCCTCTGATCATCATGCCGGCACCGCAGACAAATTCCAGCGGCTGGCCTCTGTCATAGGAAGAATCGAACTGAGTTCCGTCATTGAGTGTGCCGCGGTAGTGAACTCTGACTGTCTTGCCGGCATTGGCACCTTCCAGATAGATCTGGGGAGCACCGCATCCGCCGCATCCGCCGCCGCACTGGGCCGGATCACAGCCGTCACCGCATCCTGCTTCACCGCAGCCGCCTGCACAGCCGCTGCCTTCTTCATGATGTTCATGATGATGCTCATGATCATGGTGGTCACAGTTGACACCCTGTGATTCCAGTTCGCCTCTCAGGAATGCCTGGACTGCTTCATCGGCATCTCCCTGGGCACCGGATACAACAACCAGTCCGGATTCGGCAAGGGCATTTCTTGCGCCCTGGCCCATACCGCCGCAGATTAAGAGATCCACGCCCAGATTCTTCAGGTATGCAGCCAGTGCTTCATGGCCGATGCCGTTGTTGCCGATGACTTCTGTATTCAGGACTTCGCCGTCCTTTACTTCATATATTTTGAATGATTCTGTTCTTCCGAAATGCTGGAAGACATTTCCGTTATCATAGGTAACTGCAATTTTCATGTTCAATTCTCCTTGTCCCATACCGTTTTATTATCCATGATTCCGGTGAAAAGGGCAAACAGAACAATTACAGACAAAAAAAGACAGCAGATTCCCTGCGGAATGTGCTGCCTGTCAGTATGAACTCATCTGATTTTGATCCAGGTATCCCGCCACGGCAGATCAATGAATTCCGATCCGCAGGAATGGCAGGTGTAATAGAAGACGTTGACACCTTCGTGACTCATATATACTGTCTGCTTTCCGCATTCAGGACAATGTTCTTCTCCGGGTGCATGATCATACTCGATATTGACCACGAAGCACCCGCCGTCTGTTCCCCAGCAGCTGCTGCCGTATTCAACGGTTGCGGCACAGCCTTCTGTCGCATAGTCACGGCCGCCGCTGATGACAGCCAGTTCATCTTCAGATACTTCTTTATGAGCAGCACTCTTTTCCTGCTCGAAGAGTCTCTTTGCCTGTTCTTCCTCCAGGTTATATCCTTCTTTCTTCAGCAGTTCATAGAACTGTCCGGCATTTTCCGCTTTTCTGATCAGATCTTTTACAGCCATTGTAATTAACCTCCTGCCTGATGCCTTCATCTTCATTATACGTTTCTTCAGACAGGAAAGAAAAAGATTCCCCGCAGGGGGAATCCGGAACTACATGGTCAGACCCAGCATTGAAAGTGCGACAATGGCCGCAGCCGCAATGAGAGTGAAGATGACAGTAATCATGAAAATGTATTTATAGGAGCTCGCATGCGTTTCCTGGCATACATCCAGCGTTGCCAGGATCCCGCCGCAGTGCGGCAGGGAATCCAGACCGCAGGATGCGACCGAGATAATGCGGTGCAGGGCTCCAAGCTGCGCCGGCGTGGTCAGCTGTGAAGTCCAGCTGCTGACCAGGCTTTCCGAACTCAGGGCAATATTGATGCCGCCGGAAGCCGAGCCGGTAACGCCGGCCAGGATGGTGACAGACAGAGCTGCTGAAAGATACGGATTCATGTTCAAGCTGGTTACCATCGTGACCAGGGAGGCATAGCCGCTGGTTGCCTTGATGACCGAGCCAAAGCCGACAACCGTCGCAAACGACAGCAATGGTCCGAAACTGCCGGAGGCGCCGTCTTTCAGGGCCGTGATCATTTCCTGCTTCTGGCCTCTCTGCAGACCGAGAACCAGCAGGTAGATGATGGCAATGATCATCGCTGTGCATACCGGCGCAAATGAATTCATTGCCTTCAGGGAATAGCCGCCGAAGGAGACTCTCTCAAAGACGATATACAGAACGATCAGCAGGATGATCGGCAGGAAGGCAGGAAACGGGGCAGGGAGGGTGGATTCATCCATTTCCCTGACCGAGCCCGGCCGCAGTGAGCTTTCCTCAAAATGCTCGCCGCGCTCCCGGCTCTTTCTGACTTCATATTCCAGATAGAAATAGCCGAGTCCGAACATGATCGCCGTCGCAATCAGTCCCAGCACCGGAGCAGCCGTGCTTGTTGTGCCAAGGTAGGCAGTCGGAATGATATTGTTCAGCTGCGGCGTTCCCGGCAGAGCTGTCAGGGCAAAGGTGGCCTGGCCCAGCTGAATCATGGCCGGCAGAAGCTTCTTGGTAATATCTGCCTTGCGGATCAGACTGACACCGATCGGGAAGACGGTAAAGGCAACGACCATTGCCGTTACGCCGCCGTATACCAGCAGGGCAGTGGTGACGGAAATGATCAGCACGACCGATCTGCTGCCGAACAGTCTGATGAAGTAATTGGCAATGGCATTGGCACATCCTGTTTCCGACATCAGCTGACCGTAAATCGTCGCAAAAAAGAAAATCGGAAAATAGGTGCCGAAGGTGGAGCCGATGCCGCTGAACAGAGCGGTCAGAGCCGTCCATGGTTCCATCAGATTGAAGACCGCCACCGTCAGGGAAGCTGCCAGTGCCGCATAGCTGACCGGCACCCGCTTATAGATCAGAACTGACAGAATTGCCAGTCCCAGAATCAGGCCGAAAATGCCCATACAAAACCTCCTGTCTTTCAGACACTATGAAAACGCCTGCGGCAGAGACACTCTTCCGCAAACGTTTAACGGCAATGCTTTTGAATGATGCTTAATTGTTGGTTTCAATCAGATTATGCAGCGCGGTTTCGACCTGCTCACGGGTGAAGGGACCGCCGTGACCGGAGTAGGCACACTGCAGACCGGCATCCAGAAGTTTCTTTCCGCTTTCCTTCAGTTTTTCATCATCAAGGGAGAGAACCGCAAAGGTGCAGATGCCTTCGCCAAACGGATCAAGAACCGTATCACCGACAAATGTTTCACCGCTGTCAAAGACAACCGAGATTGCATCCATGGTATGACCCGGTGTCATGATGACTTTGGCACTGAATCCGTACGGATGCAGATCTGTCTCTTCCGTAACCGGGATATCAATTTCTGTCGGCTTGGGAATATCCAGCGGTGCCGGATTGGCAATATTGTCATAGAATGCCTGTCCCAGAGCATTGCGCGGCCGGTACGGTGCAAACTTTCCGGTCTTCAGGAATTCAGACGTATCAGCGTGGGCAAGAACCGGTGCTCCGGTCAGTGCTCTGGCATGGTTGATGCCGCCGCAGTGATCCATATGGCCGTGAGTCAGAACAATTAATGATACGGTGGAAAAGTCAACGCCGCACATTGCTGCCTTCAGCGTCCAGCCGGGACGGTTCAGATAGCAGCCGGTGTCTACCAGCATGGTCTTTCCGTTTTCTTCGATTGCATAAAAATTGGTGATGGGTCCTACAGAGATCGTTTTGACTTCCATGATTCCTCCTGTAATTCGTATAAAATTACAAATATACGATTTCTTGAATTCATCATAGCGCTGTCGTTTAAAATTGTAAATATAAATGAATTTACGAAATTACGAATCGGTCAGATTTCTGTTTTGTGGTATAATGAAGGCAATGTACAAGACCGGCATTGAAACAAGACAAAATATACTGAACTGTGCCAGAAAGCTGTTTTATGAGCGGGGATACAAGGGGACAAGCGTAGAGCTGATCTGCCGTGCTTCCGATACCAAGTTGGGAACGTTTACTTATTACTATCCCAAGAAACATGATCTGCTCGGCTATCTGTATACGGAATATATGCAGAAATGCATTGATTATGTCGAAAGCAGCGGTGAAAAACTTTCACCCGCCCGGCATCATCTGTATTCTGTCATGCTGTACTACGGCAATCTGTATACCGACGACAGGATCACGTCCTTTCATCGTGAAGTCATGGAAATGGGTTCCATGAATGTCTGGTTCAACAATCCGCGGATGCTGATATCAGGCTATTCAGGCAGGAACTATGACGGCATAAATGATGATGTCTATGACCTGTGCGTTCTGGCCGACAATGCCGTGCGGCGTGAACTGAATCTGGAATTTATCCACAGCAAAAAGTTTGCCATCGCCGATATCCGGGAACTGATGCACAGGATCTATATGATCAATGCCCGTCTGTTCCAGGTGGATCAGGAGCAGATGGAAGAAGACCTGGAAGCTGCCTATCAGTTCCTGTGCCGCCATCAGGATGTAAAGATCAGACTTCTCTGAACCTCAGATGAGGTTCTTTTTTTGTATTCGTTCTGCTTATGAGTGGGCATGGAAAATGAAATTGATTGGGCACTTCAGTTATTGTTTCATTATTGTGAGGTACTGTGATGAGCGTAAAAAGAAACGAAATCGATATGACCCATGGCCCGCTGGCAAAGAAAATCTTCATGTTTGCTCTGCCGCTGGCTGTCAGTTCCATGCTGCAGCAGCTGTTCAACGCTGCTGATATTGCTGTTGTCGGACAGTTTACCAATCCCCAGGCAATGGCTGCCGTCGGCTCCAATTCATCCGTCATCGGTCTGCTTGTATCACTGTTTACCGGTCTTTCAGTCGGTGCCAATGTGGCAGTTGCCAATCTGCTTGGTGCCGGCAGAAGGGAAGATATCCCTGATGCCGTGCATACGATCATTGCCATGGCTCTGATCTCCGGTGCCGTGCTGCTTGTGACGGGCATGCTGATTGCCCGGCCGATCCTGACCCTGATGGGAGCACCGGCCGATGTCATTTCCCTGGCCGTGCTGTATCTGCGCATCTATTTCACCGGCATGCCGGCAATCATGCTGTATAACTTCGGCTCAGCCATCCTGCGCTCGAAAGGCGACTCCCGCCGGCCGTTTGCGGCCCTGACCCTGGCCGGTGTCGTCAATGTCATTCTGAATCTGATCTTTGTTGTCGGCTTTCACCTGCATGTCATCGGTGTT
Source organism: Bulleidia sp. (assembly GCA_045543875.1). GTDB lineage: Bacteria > Bacillota_I > Bacilli_A > Erysipelotrichales > Erysipelotrichaceae > Bulleidia. The sequence goes on along the minus strand of JAZPXY010000037.1, from coordinate 6,342 downwards.
GCCCTGGCAACCGTGCTTTCCAACTGCCTGTCCGGCGGTCTTACCGTATATTTTCTGATGAAGGAAACAGATGAATTCCATCTTGATCTGAAACAGCTGAGGCTGCGCGGTGAATTCCTGCAGAAGATCATAAAGATCGGTCTTCCGGCCGGCATTCAGGGCATGGTGTTCTCACTGTCCAACGTCGTCATTCAGTCCGCCGTCAACAGCTTCGGCGCCGACTGCATTGCCGGGATGACTGCAGCCCAGAACTTTGACTTTATTTCCTACTGTCTGCTCAATGCCTTTGCCCAGACCGTCGTGACATTCACATCCCAGAACTACGGCGCCCGCAATGCTGAACGCTGCCGGAAAGTATGGCGCATCGGCATGGCCATGGGAATCAGCCTGGATCTGATCCTGCTGTTCGGAATGGTATCGGGACGTCATATTCTGATCCGTCTGTTTACATCCGATCCCAAAGTTATTGAATTTGCCATGTACCGCATCAATTATGCCCTGCGGGTTCATTTCCTGTGCGGCACCTATGAGATCACCGCCGGTGCCTTAAGAGGCATGAACCGTTCCATGGTTCCGGCTGTCATCTCCGTGCTCGGCACCTGCCTGGTCCGTTTGCTCTATGTCTTCTTTGTCTTCCCGCAGTTCAATACCCCGGCAGCCCTGATCATGGTCTATCCAGTGACCTGGGTCATCACCGGCATCTGCATGAACGCAGCCTATCTGATTGCCCGCCGGGATATGGAACAGCAGTTTCAGATAATGTAAAAAAGCGCTTCATGTGTAGCGCTCTTTCTTTGGCTGTGAGAATGGTATGATTACTGAAATTTGTTTTTCAGCATGTCCATGACCTGTTCATGGGTGAAGGACTCAGCTGTTCCGTCCGCAATTGCGTCTCCGTCATAGCCGGGGTAGTAGACATTCGGCTGGGCATAGCGGGTATGAATATAGCGGGCATCGATGCCGATTGATGTAAAGTAGGCAGAAAAATCACCGCGCAGTTCACCGAGCAGCCGGTTGTATCCGTCCGGATCATGGGCTTTGATGAATTCATACAATTCATCGGTTTCTGAATAGGTTCCGCCGTTGATATTCAGCAGCGCATCATCATCAAGTCTGAAACTGTTTGCCATAAGAATGATTCCTTTCCGCTTTCTGAGCAGTTCATCATACTGCTTCCAGGCTAATTATATAACGGAACGAATATAAAAAAATCCAGTTCATATCCGAAAGCGGAAAGAGTAACATAGAGAAGAACGGAAGTGAAATGACATGAAAAATAAACTGAACCTGTATACCCATGACGGCAATTTCCATGCCGATGATGTATTTGCCACAGCACTGCTGTCGTTTACTGCCGACGAAATCAATGTCGTCCGCGGCAATGACCAGGAGATCCCGGAACAGGGAGACTGGATCGTCTTTGATATCGGCGGCGGTGAACTGGATCATCATACCCCGGAAAACAAGGAGGCCAACGGCTGCCATCCCGGGACCGATATTCCCTATGCTGCCTGCGGTCTGGTATGGCGGAAATACTATAAAGAAATCCTGGAATACTTCGAATGTCCCGAACAGTATACCGGGCGGGTCTTTGACAGCCTGGATGTCTCACTGATCCAGGGCATTGATGCCGATGACAACGGCTACAATCCGCTGCAGGCCCAGCTGGAAAACTACCCGTACCTGCAGAAGGACCAGAAGAATGACATCCTCAAGTCTGCCCGCACCAACTATGCCGTATTCCAGGTCATCAAGGACTTCAATCCGCCCTGGAACTCGGAAATGGACCACTATGAGGCATTCCTTGACGCCGTGGAAACCGCCAAGACCATTCTGATCAACCGCATTGACAATATCATTTCCCGCCTGGAAGGCAGAGACTATGTCCAGCGGTGTATTGACTACTCCGCCGGACATCTGATGATCATGGATGAATTTGCGCCCTGGGAAGGGGTTCTCAATTCCCAGCGGAACAATTCCAAAGCCAATGACATCTGGTATGTCGTTTCGCCGGCCCGCCGGGGCGGCTGGAACCTGCATGCCGTACGGGCTGATTCAGAAGAGCGGAATACCTTCCGGCATCCGCTGCCGGAAGAATGGTACGGCCTGCGGAATGAAGAACTGCAGAAGGTCTGCGGCGTCAAAACTGCACTGTTCTGCCATCCGTCCGGATTCCTGGCCGGAGCCGAGACGGAAGAGGACATTATTGCCATGGCCAATATCGGCATCAGCAGGCATATTTGAAAAACATGCATGAAATCTCTGATACAATAAAACAAAGGTGTACCGCAGAGTGAATACGCTGATAAGAAAATTGTCCGCAATTCTGTTTTCTGCTGTTCTGGTTTTCTGTCTGGGCGGATGTACCCGTACCAATGTCATCATAGAATACGGCAGCTCAAAGATCTTCAGCGAAGCAGAAATGGAAGCGGCAATTCAGGCCATTGAAGAAAATGCAAAACAGTGGGGCGATTTTGTATTCACTGCCTTTCGCTATGGCGGCGATGACAGCAGCAGTGAAGAAATGCTTTCCGAACTGAACAGTCTTTCGGAATGGGACAATACATATGATCAGTGCATTCTGTTCAAGGCAGACTTTCATACCCTGAACAGTGTAAAGGAACCATGGGAAGCCAATCATGAATATGACAACTATCTGTTCTGGCTTGCCCGTGATGTCGTCGGCTCCTGGAAGCTTGTCTCCTACGGACCGGAGTGAGATTCATCTCTCTTTTTGGAAAAAGAAAAAAGGCTTTCTTCTGTGCTATTCACAGCGGAAAGCCTTTTGATTACAGCAGAATCATGATCAGCGGGATGACCACAAAGCATGCCAGAGTGGAAAGGGCAATGCCCTGGGCGGCCATCTGTTCATCCGCTCCGTATTCAGATGCGGCGACAACGGTCTGGGTCAGCACCGGCATGGCAGTCAGGACAACCAGAACATCACGCGGCAGGCCGGTGACATTGAAGACCAGGCACAGCAGGAAGCACATGCCCGGGGCAATCAAAAATCTGAACAGCATGGCAATGATCATTTCCTTATTCAGACGAAGATTCTTCAGGCCGATTTCATTGATGATATGACCTGCCATCAGCAGTGCCAGCGGGGTAACCGTGTTGTTGATATATTTGGCACAGGTCATGACCAGATCGGGAAGCTGCAGATCGAAGACGATCAGCAGGATGCCGGCGAGAACACCGAGAATGGACGGGGTTTTGAAGAATGAGATGATCATGTCCCTGAGGGAACTGCCGGCCTGGCCGCCGGCCTTTTTGATCATCGTCACACCGACCATCTGAACAAATGCCGTATTGACCAGATAGTAGACCATGACATAGGGGACACAGTCTTCACCGAACAGCTCCAGACACATCGAGTAGCCGATGAACATGGCATTGGAAACCGAGCACATCATGCAGAAGACACTGGCCTGCTTCGGTGCCATATGCATGGATCTGGCAATCAGATGTGAGACGACAAAGATTAAAGCTGTGGTGATCGTCGGGATCAGCAGCAGGACCCATGAGCTCTGCAGCATTTCCAGACTCAGACGCGAACGCAGCGAATAGACGCACATCACCGGCACAGCCAGGCGCATGATGTATTTGCTCAGAAAAGCCTTGGCATCCGGTTTGATCCATCCGAGTTTTGAACAGATATAGCCGCAGGCAGTCAGGATCAGAATGACTGATACTGCGGAAAGTGAATTCAGCAATGACTCCATAATAAATACTCCTTATACAATATTATCGTTTTTTCAATTATCGTCTATGCAAAAAGGAGAACAGAAATTCGTATCGTCCAGATTATAGTCCCGACAGGAAGTTCTGACCATGCTTTGTCGGTTATGAATAAATAACGGACTGTACATGCAGGAGACTGAAATGCTGTTTAAACGTTCTATATATGACAGACACAAAAAAAGGTTCATTTCTGAACCTTTCCTGCAGAATGATATGATATGCAATTATTCTTCTGCTTTGGAGAACATGTCTTTGCCGACACGGCAGAGCGGGCATGTCCAGTCTTCCGGCAGTTCTTCAAACGGTGTTCCGGCAGGAATTCCGTTTTCCGGATCACCGGCTTCAGGATCATAGACGTATCCGCAGATATCGCACTTGTACTTTTCCATATGCTGTCTCCTTTACTGTTACCTTCATTCTAGCACAAACCGGCAGAGTTCTCTGTATACGACGTTTTACTGCGGAGTTTTCATCGTGATATTGCTGAAGGAGGCGCCGCAGCCCTGGCTGAAGACAGCGATATGGGCACCATTGATGGAATGGGTAATTCTTGAACTCAAAGCTTTTGTGTCATCGATATACAGTACAACGATTTCATTCTCACAGACCAGTTTTACATGATGGACCGGTGCTTCGCCGAAATCAAACTTGGTATATGCTTCGGCATCATAGCGTGACAGTTCCGTGATATCGGTTCCTTCATAGTGAATCAGACCGTCCCGTGTATTCAGGCACAGAGCAGTATAGGTTTCGTCATTTTCACTGCCGCCGAAGGCAAAGCCGGCAATTCCGCCCGAATCCAGCGTGACATCACATTCCAGCATTGCTTCTGGCGGCCGTGTTCCCATGTCTGCCAGGGCATAGCTGTCTTCTGCTGCCGAGAGGGTAATGGAATTGTCACTGATTTTGACCTTTCCTTCTTTTTTGACTGCCTGGAAAGGCTTTTCGGCAGTAAAGAATTCACTGTAGGTTTCCGGCTCGCGCACACCCAGTCTGCCGTCTTCCTTCTGGACAAGCTGATGATTCAGCACATTGCCGGCCCACTGATAGATGCCGGAATCAGACGTCAGTCCGGCTCTGCCAAGCCAGCCGCAGAGATAGGTACTGCCGTTCAGTTCCGCTGTCTTTGCGGCATAGAAGATGAAGCCGTTGCCGTCCAGGACATTGTCGATCGGTGCTGTAAACGGTCCGTACATGGAATCACCGACCGCATAATAGGTTACACAGTCCCAGCTGTAGGTGAGATAGTACTTATCACCGATCTTAAAGAGATCGGGACACTCCAGCATGTACTGGGCAAGCGGTGCATAGAGCGGTCCGGCAAATTCCCAGTTTTTGAGATCTTGCGATGTATAGCGGGCGACAACACCGCCCTTAACGTCTTCCCGTGCCGCAATGAGCATCCACCAGCACTGTTCTTCTTCCACCCAGAAGACTTCCGGATCACGGAAATCATCCTTTGAATAATGATCAGGACTGTAGAAAGTATCTTCCGGAATCTTTGTCCAGTTCTCACGGTCCGTGCTGGTCGCATGCATGACGCATTCCTTGCCCTGACCGTTGTTGCCGCTGTCATTGTGGCCGGTATAGAACAGGTGGTACAGACCGTCATGATCCATCACAACGGATCCGGTTCCGATTGCCGGATCGGGATCCGACATCAGTCCGAAATTCAGAACCATTCCATGGTCTGTATAGGAATACAGATTCTTTGTCGAATACTTCCAGATCGGATGATAGGCCATGCCGTTATGATCCGTATCATACAGATAATACAGTTCCAGTGTTCCGTCTTCCGTGACAAACGGCATGGTGTCACCGACATAGGCATTTTCCGGTGCCGGGAACAGATTGTATCCGGAAGGCTCATACGGCTCATCCGGGAGGCTGCCGGCCGGAGAACAGCCGCAGAGCCCAAAAGCTGCACAAAGGCATAATGCCGGAATAATATTGTGTTTGTTCATAACCATCTCCTGATGTGTTGTGTCAGTTTCATTATAGCCAGATAAAGCATATATTTATTCAACAAAAACAGACCTGAAAGCTCTTAGTTATCTTTATTGCTGCCCGGGCCGGATTCATACGGCTGCAGGCGCAGTTTTCCGCCGTCAATATAGGCTCCGAAAGTTCCCTCAATCGTATATGAGATTTCTTTTCCGCTGGCATAATCGAGAGACATTGTATATTTCGGCGCATCCTGATAGGATCCGGTAATATGAAAGAGCTGATCTTCCGCGGCATCGAGATGGCTCTGCAGTTCGGGGTTGTCAGATTTCAGCTCGACAAGCACACCCTCATTTGCGGTCATTCCGTCTCTGCCGGGTACTTCCTGCGCCTGATAACGTGTGCATATGACCGATACTTTCTCCCCGTAGAACTGCTGCATCCAGTGATCCGGCTTGTAATACACCGTCACATGATAGGATTTCGGCACATTTTCATACGGCACATCTTCACCGCGGATATTCCGGAAGATTTCTTCCACGTCTTCATCATCAAGAAACACGGCTTCATAGACGAGCTTCTCTTTTTTTGCCGGTTTTTCTGTTTTGCTTTCTTCCTGATCAGCTTTGTCTGTCTCCGCCGGTTCTGGTTCTT
>JAZPXY010000036.1:0-43206 GCA_045543875.1 Bulleidia sp. | reverse complement strand
AGCGCAGTAACAACGAATGGTGAGAAGTCAGCCGAAGCCATAGTAGGAGGAAACTCCGAAGGGCTGAACGAAATTCAGTTTATGAGTTTCACAAATTGTACGGAGGTTTCTCAGAACAGCCTGCGACCATGAAAAGAAATGGATAAGGCTGGAAACCTGACAAGCGAAGGAAAGGAGTAAACAAACATGACAACAAAGCTTATGGAGGAAATCCTAAGTAAGGAAAACCTTGAGACTGCGATGAAAGCAGTGAGTGCGAACAAAGGGTCTGCCGGTGTTGACGGAATGAAGGTCAACGAACTGCCAAAGTATATTGAGGAGCACGGAGAAGAAATCACAGAGCGAATCAGAATGCGGAAGTATAAACCGCTGCCTGTCAGAAGGGTGCAGATACCGAAGCCGGACGGAAGTAAGCGGAATCTTGGGATACCGAGTGTGAAAGACCGTTGGCTACAGCAGGCAGTGTACCAGATACTGAATCCGATATTCGAGAAAGAATTCTCGGACAGCAGTTACGGATTCCGACCGGGACGTAAATGTGAGGACGCAATCATTAAGGCACTGGAGTTCATGAACGATGGATATGACTGGCTGGTCGATATGGACCTGTCCAAGTTCTTCGACAACGTTAATCAGGACATTCTCATGATACTCGTGCACAAGGTGATCAAAGACCCGGATACAGAGTCACTTATACGGAGATTCCTGCAGAGCGGAGTGCTGGCAGAAGGAACATTTGAGGAAACGAGAATCGGAACGCCACAGGGCGGAAACCTCAGCCCACTGCTTGCCAATATCTATCTGAATGAATTCGATAAAGAACTGGAAAGCAGAGGATTGCGCTTTACCAGATACGCAGATGACTGCGTTATCTATGTAAGAAGCGAAGCGGCAGCCAACAGGGTGATGAAGTCAGTCACGAGATGGCTGGAGGAGAAACTGCGTGTGCAGGTCAATGTCACAAAAACAAAAGTGTGCAGACCGAATGATACAAAGTATCTCGGATTCAGTTTCTACCAAAGAAATGACAAGTGGAGACCGAAGCCCCATCTGAAATCAGTGCAGAAGTTCAAACAGAAACTGCATGGATACAGTAAGAGAAGCTGGTCAGTGTCAATGGACTATCGCATCTCCAAGTTGAACCCCGTCATCAGAGGCTGGATCAATTATTTCAGAATATGCGATATGAAATCACAGATGAAAGACATGGACGGATGGCTGAGAATCAGGATCCGGATGTGCATCTGGAAACAGTGGAAAACACCACAACGAAGAGAATGGGGACTGCGAAAACTTGGTATGAAGCCATTTTGGGCACACGTGAATGCGAACAGCCGGAAAGGAATCATGGCGATCGCTTCCAGTGGCATAATGAAAAATACGGTCACGAACGCCGTTCTTAAAAGAAAGGGCCTGCTTTCATTAGCAGACCACTACCAGTCGGTACATAGTTATTGAATTTCGAACCGCCGTATACCGAACGGTACGTACGGTGGTGTGAGAGGTCGGGGCTAAGTAAAGGAGGAACCTTTACTTTGTTCCTCCTACTCGATCGGTTATGAGTAGAGATAATTCAGATAGTCGACCAGCTGCTGGGCCGGGGCATACAGGGCGCTGCTGGCATCAGAATTGTTCAGGCTGATGCAGAAGGATGCATCTTCGGTAAAGCCGACAATGTAGGTATGGATCCTGCCGTCGGCACACTCGGCCGTGCCGGTCTTGGCACAGACATACCCGTAGGTTGCTTCATCAAGACCGTATCCGACAGCAGTTGAATGCATGATTGCCTTCAGTTTTTCATCAACGGTTTCGGTAATGCAGTTGTTCAGCTTATGTCCGATATGAGTATAAAGCGGGATTTTGTCCAGCCGGATGGAATCGACAATATACGGCTGCAGCATTTCTCCGCGGTTGGCAACAGCCTGGGCAATCATGGCCAGATGCAGCGGCGTGATTTCCGTATTTCCCTGACCGAAGGCAGCCTGCGCCAGATAGGCAGGGGTACCGTCGCCGTAGCTGAAGCGGGAATGCAGTGTGGCCAGATACGGAATCTCGATATCGGTTCCGATCAGAAAGTTTTCGGCCATGCCCTGCAGGGCTTCCTGACCAACCTGAATGCCGAGATTGGCAAAATAGCAGTTGACGGAATTGTTCATGGCCGTCTCAAGATCCAGATCACCATAACTGTAATCACCGTAGTTGGTAATCGTGAAGTCATCTCCCTCCGGCGTATATGTGCCGTCGTCATAGTAATAGAAGAAGTCTTCGCCGAGTCCTTCCTCCTCTGCTTTCTGCAGAGCAGCAGCGGCAGTGACGATCTTGAAGGTACTTCCGGGCGGATCATTTTCAAATGTTCCGCGCCGGTACTGAGAGTCCGGTATGTCACTGTAGAGCAGGGTGCTGACATCATTGACATCGTAGTCGATCGTGCTCTGGGATGCCAGGCACATGATTGCACCGGAATCATTGTCAATGACCGTAACACTTCCTTCCTGACCGGCCAGAATGCTTTCCCAGGCAAAATTCTGCAGACCTTCATCAACTGTCAGACGGGTCGATGCACCGCGGTTATTGCGGTCCAGGGTAAACATGGAATAATTGCTGGTGCTGCCGCGGATGCCGTAGCGGTTTTCGCTGTCAGCACTGACTGTATAATATCCAAGCAGCCAGGCAAAGCTGTAATTGTCGGGATATTCGGCCGAGATGCCGACACCCGGAGAGCCGTTGCCCATAATCATTGTCCCGTTTCTGTCCAGAATGTCACCTTCAATCGCATAGCCCTGAATCGATTCATAGGTAATGGCATTTTTGGTTGCGGCTGAATCCGGACGCAGCCAGGGACCAATCAGATATTTGCCGGCAAAGGAGATGATGAACAGAATGCATACGGCACAGCCGGCGATTTCCGCCAGACGGATGCGGGAGGCGGAAATATTACGCTCAGGACGCGGTTTCATAAGTGCCTCCTTTCGTTTCATCTTCATCATCTTCAGAGAGATGCAGCAGCAGGCCGCTGAAACAGAAAACGATCGTCTGGTAGGTGAAGCCGCGGGAAAGGAACGGAATCGGCAGACCGGCCAGCGGTATGACGTTGCAGGAGCCGAGAATGACAAACATTGCCTGGGCAAACAGCATGACTGTTATGCCGAATACAACAACAGCATCCTGACGGTTTTTCTTCAGAAGCGAAATGCTCAGTTCACCGCCCGAGATCATGATGATCATGAACAGCAGAACGGCCAGGAAGCCGATCGGCAGTCCGAAGGAATTGATCAGGGAAATGAATGCCATATCTGAATCGGGAACCGGAATCTGGCTGAAGTTGACTGTATTGCCGAACAGTCCTGCCATCCACAGAGCTCTTTTTCCCTGCAGCAGCTGATAGCCGGCACCATAGGGGTCATTAACCAGATTGGCGGTAATCGAAAAGCGCAGATAGACTTTCTTGACGATCGGCCAGATCAGTGCCGTCACGCCGCTGAGCGTCCCGGCTTCGGCCGACGGCAGCAGGATCTTGTACAGCATATAGGCGCCTGCCAGAATAGCGACAGTCGAAATGAATACTGTCAGCAGATAGATACGTTTGGTTTTGCTGTGGGGCAGGAAGATAAACAGTACGGAAAGGTGCAGGCCATAAAGGATAAAGAAAGAACCAAGTTCATGAATCAGCACCGAACCAATCAGATTCAGAAAGAAAAACAGTGTTGATATCGTTAGGATCTTCCGGTCATCATGTGCTGTCTTCGAGGAGAAGAGGGCACTGTAGAACATGACGGCGGCAACCTTGACGAAGTCGGTCAGCTGAATGGTCAGACCGCCGATGGTAAACCAGGCAGTCGTGCCGTTGCCGTTGGCATCAATGCCGCTGATCAGAAGCAGGGTGTATACAGCGCCGGCGACGATGAACATCAGCCAGACCATAAAGGACTTGTTCAGCAGAATGCGGAACAGGTGATAAAAGGCAACAAAGGCAGCAGCAATGGCCATGGATATGCCGTATTTCAGGGCACTGTAAGGTGCACCGACGGGAACATAGAGATATTCGATCACGATCTGCAGGGCAATGCCGATCGATGCCAGACAGATGACGGCTGTAAAAAGCTTCATGTCGCTGCCGCGGTTATAGGCATAGGTGCCCAGGGCAGCCGTTACCAGCAGCATCGGCACCATGGCATACAGATAGGTGACGGCAGCACTGCGGGAATGCACAAAAACCAGTGCTCCCAGCAGGAACTGCAGGATCACCGGCAATATGATAAAGGATGCACCGGAAGCAGGCTTTTCCGCTTCTTCCGCTTCATCCGCAATCTCGTATTCAGGCTCTTTTTTCTTTCTCAGCAGCATTCTTCGGCCTCAATAATATCTTACAATAGCATTTTCCCTATGATTCGCAACATTTGTAAACGTTTTCGTTCACAAATCACATAATTTGGGAGAAAATATTTTTATGAATGCAGCGGAAAAAACCAAAATCAGAGCGGTCTTTCTTGATCTTGACGGAACCATCTATTCACACCGCACTGACAGCATTCCGGCTTCGGCAGATCATGCGGTTGCGGCCCTGAGAGAGAAGGGCATTCTGGTATTCATTGCCACCGGAAGACATGTTCAGGAACTGAAGTGGATGCATCTGGATGATTATCCGGCGGACGGATGGATTACAGTCAACGGCGCTTATTGCTATAATAATATAGGTACATATTACAGTGAACCCATTGACCATGAAGATATCCGCATTCTCTGTGAGGCACTGAAAGAAGATCCTTTTCCCTGCATGTTTCTGGAAGCAGAGAAGATCTTCATCAATATCGATGATGAACAGGTAAGAAAATCCCAGGCATCCATTCATACGCCGATGCCTCAGACAGGGTCTCTGGAAAGAGCTCTGAGCAATGATATCTACATGCTTGTGCCCTATGCGGAAGAAGAAAAATGGCAGCCGGTGCGCAGCCGCATGCGCCATGTCAGCGATACCCGCTGGACCGATCTGGCGGTGGATGTCTTTTCCGATCAGTGCGGCAAGGACCGCGGCATCAGTGAGACGCTGCGCCATTACGGACTGAAAAAGGAAGAAGTGCTTGGGGTCGGAGACGGTCCCAATGATGCGGCGCTGCTGCAGGCCTGCGGATACCGGGCAGCGATGGGCAATGCCGTTGAGGAACTGAAAAAACTGGCAGACTTTGTCAGTACGGACATAGATGAAGACGGTCTGAGAAATGTCTTTGTACATTACGGACTGCTGGAGGAATGATCACAATGAAAACATATTTCGGAAAGACAGCTGACGGAAAGGAAGTCAGTCTCTACACTCTGGAGAATGACAATATCCGTATCAGCGTAACAGATTACGGCGCCACGCTGGTCAGCTTTGTCCACAAGCATACCGGCATTGATGCCGTGCTCGGCTATGATGATGTTGCCGGTTACGCCAATCAGGACGGCAGCTATCTCGGTGCTTCCGTAGGACGCACGGCCAACCGTACCGGCAAGGGCGTGTTCACGCTGAACGGAAAGACATATCACCTTGCCATCAACAACAACGGCAACAGTCTTCACGGCGGTCTCGTCGGATTTGACAAAAGGGTATTTGAAACCGAAGAACATGAACAGGAAGTGATTTTCCGCCGTCTGTCTCCGGATATGGAAGAAGGATATCCCGGCAATCTTGAGGTTGAGATCCGCTATGCACTGCTGCCGGACGGTGTTGAAATCACTGCTTCCGGAACTGCTGATCAGGATACGCTGTTTGCCTATACGAATCATTCCTATTTCAATCTGGATGAATCGGACAATGCCCTGAATCATGTCATTGAAATTCCGGCGGAGCGGTACGGACTGTCAGATGAGAACGGCATGATGCGGGAAGTGCTGGAACCGGTGGAGGGAACACCGTTTGACTTCCGGACGGCGAAACCGCTCGGACAGGATATTGAAGCCGACAATGAACAGCTCCGCCTGGCTGCCGGATATGATCATTTCTATGAAATACCTGGAACCGGCATGCGCCATATGGCATCGTGCCGGGGAAAGAAGCTGGAACTGACAATGGAAAGCGACTTCCCGGGCTTCCATTTCTATTCTGCCAATTTCCTGTACGGGGATACCGGCAAGAAGGGACATGTCTACCCGCGCCGCAGTGCTGTCTGCTTCGAGGGGGAATACTATCCCAATGCCATCAACTACGGCGATGCCTTCATCAAGCCGGTTGTCAAGGCCGGCACAACACTGACCAACCATATCTGCTATCATCTGAATGAATACAGTGAACAGGAAACGATCTGAAGGAGGCTGTTTATGAAAACCTGGACTCTCAAAGAAAGAAGAAGAACGCTGACGGAAGATGACCGTCATGAACTGCAGCAGCTCCACGAACGCATCAGTGCCTCGGCATGGCGGGAAACCTACCATGTTCAGCCTGTTACCGGACTGATGAATGATCCGAACGGCTTCAGCTGGTTCGGCGGCAAATGGCATCTGTTCTATCAGTGGTTTCCGTTCGGTGCCGTGCACGGCCTGAAGCACTGGTATCATGTGGAAAGCGATGACCTTGTCAGCTGGGAAAACAAAGGCCTGTTCATGAAGCCGGACCTGCTGTATGACAACTGCGGCTGCTACAGCGGCAGTGCCTATACGGAAGACGGCACGACATATTTTGCCTATACCGGCAACAACAAGGATGTATTCAATCAGCGTCATCCCTATCAGGTTCTTGCCTGGATTGATGAAAACGGCAGGGCTGAAAAGCTGGATCATCCGCTGATTCCGCATCCGGAAGGATATACCGAGCATGTCCGCGATCCCAAACTGTTCCGTCATGACGGAAAATACTATATTCTGCTTGGTGCCCAGGACAGGGAGGAACACGGCAAATTCCTGCTGTACTCTTCTGATGAGCTGAAGCAGGGCTGGAAGATGGAAGGCGAACTGAAGGTCCGCGGCTATGATCATTTCGGCTTTATGGTTGAATGCCCGGATCTGGAAAAGATCGGCGATGACTGGGTGCTGCTGTTCTCGCCGCAGGGCCTGGAAGCTGACGGCGAACAGTTTGCCAGCAAATACAACAATGTATATCTGGTCGGAAAGATGGATTTCGAAAACCTGGAATTCATTCCTGAAGGACCGCTTGCCGAACTGGACCGCGGCTTTGATTTCTATGCCGCCCAGTGTGCTGCCCAGGACCGCTATGAAAATACAGGCGTCTTATGTGCCTGGATGGGATGCGGCGATTATTCCTATCCGGCTACCGATGCCGAAGAGTGGTCAGGCCTGCAGACTCTGCCGCGTGAACTGAGTGTCAAAGACGGCAGACTGGTGCAGAAGCCGGCCCGTACGCTGGAAAAGATCCGCGGAAAGAAACTGTTTGAAGCCAGGGACGGTTCAATCGTATCCGATACCATGCACGGCCTGATGCCGAGAACGGCAGTGATCCGTCTTGATGATCCGGAAAACGAATCCATTCAGCTGAATCTGTTTGCCCGCAGCCGCAAAAACGGCCTTGCTGTCAGCTACGACAAGTTCAGACGGAGACTGACCGTGGACAGGGGAGACTTCATCAACCAGTGCAATGAGGAATTCGGAACCTCGCGCACGATCACGCTGGAAAACGGTCTCAGCAGTCTGGAAATCTATGTTGACCGCAGCAGTGCCGAGATCTTTGTCAATGACGGTGAATATGTCCTGACAATGCGCATCTTCCCGACATCAGAAGAAAACCTGATCCGCATGGGCGGCAAGAACATCGATCTTGTCATCTATGAAGCACTTCCTTCGGTGGAAGATACATTTGCAATCTGAAATATCAAAGGCAGAGATGATCTGCCTTTTCTTTCGGATATCATCTCTGCTAGAATCATTACAGCAAGCGAGGAAATGCATATGATCAGAAGAGCTGAAGAAAAAGACCTTGGCAGAATCGAGGACCTGCTCTCACAGGTGCTGGAGATCCATGCCGGCATCCGTCCTGACCTGTTTATTCCCGGCACCCGGAAATATACGGAAGCAGAACTGAAGGAACTGATCCGGGATGACAGCCGTCCGATCTGGGTCTGGACGGATGAAGACGATACCGTCATGGGCTATGCCTTCTGCATTATCCATGAGCCTCAGATCAGTCCGAACATGATCCCGCACCGGATGCTGTATATTGATGATCTGTGCGTGGATGAGAACTGCCGCGGCAGGCATGTCGGCCAGCAGCTGTTCGAATATGTAAAAAAAGAAGCCCGGAATATGGGCTGCCATCATCTGACCCTGAATGTATGGGAAGGCAATGACAGCGCCCGCAGCTTCTATGATCATCAGGGTCTTCAGATTCAGAAGACCGTGATGGAAATGATACTTGATGAAGAATGAAAAAAACGGATCTTACATACTGGGATCCGTTATGCTTTTCTTTCGTCAGTAAAGCAGACAATGCCGATGAAGCCGGGACCGACATGACAGCCGATGACCGGACCGAGCTCATAGATGGAAACAGGAGTTCCTTCCGGAAGTGACTCTTTGAGCATGTCAGCTGTCTTTTCAGCGTCTTCCGGACAGTCGCTGTGGGTGATGACAAATTCATTGGCATCCGGCAGCGCGCTTTTCAGCGTGTCCTGAACCAGCTGATGGATGGCTTTCTTGCGGCCGTGGATCTTGGCATAGGCGACCAGGCTGCCGTCATCGGGAATGTAGATCAGAGGCTTGATTGCCAGCAGAGTGCCGACAATGGCAGAAGCGTTTGATAAACGTCCGCCGTGCCGCAGCCACTGCAGATCATCGATCATGAAACGGTGAGCAATCTTCATTTTGTTTGCTTCGATCCAGGCAGTGACTTCTTCGGCGTCACATCCGTTTTCCTTCATCTGTACGGCTCTGCGCACGAGAAGACCGAGGCCGATGGTAATGCAGCGGGTATCGATGATGCGTACATCGGCAGCCGGCATTTCCTCCTTCAGCTGTTCCAGGGCATTCAGCGAATTGCCGTAGGATGAGGAAATGGCCTTGTCCATATCCAGGAATATGACCGTTTTGCAGTCTTCGGCAAGACTGCGGAAGAATTCATAATAGGCATAGGTTGTAATCTGTGATGTATTCGGGAAGATGCCGCTGCGCATGGCATTGAAAATCAGGCGCTTGGAGGCATCCGTGCAGTTGTCCTCATGGACAGAACCGTCAATTTCAAAGGTATATGAAATCATCGGAACATTATGTTCCTGAAGCCATGTCTGTTCGAGATCACATGTCGAAGCAGTCGCAATCACATAGTCTTTCATAAAACCTCCTTTTCCGTCTGGGTTTCCATAGCAGTCAACATTGTAGCGGAAAAAGGCTTTGCAAATCAACATGAATAAAAAAAAATCAGCGAAAAGATAAAAAAAGATTCCGCTACTGCGGAACCTTTCTGGCTCTGGTCTTGATCAGATCGATCAGTTCAAGGAATGTCGCCGATCGTTCGCTTCCGCGCCGCATGGCAAATACGACTTCCAGCGTCACACGCGGATTCAGGGGAACGGCTACCAGACCGGGCTGCTGGGAAACCATCAGTGTTGATACCGGCAGAAGGGCAACACCGCGGCGGGCAGCCACAGCCGGCAGAATCTGGTCAACGGATGATGTGCGGACATTCTCAGTGGAAATGTGATTGTCCTTCAGCAGTTTCCATGCTGTTCCGTAGGATGATGTATACGGCGAATTCAGGTAGAAGAATTCATTCTTCAGATCAGTGATGTCTACGGCACTCTGATGGGCATAGCGGTGATCTTCCCACAGAATTGCCATCATTTCATCGGATGCCAGCCGGTAGTTTTCCGTCTTCATGCCGGCAAGCATGTTCTTGCGGATAACGATGGCATCATAATAGTCGTCGACCAGTCCGTCGATCAGGTTGCGGCCGTCGGTTTCCTCCATCCGGATATTGATACCTTCATGGTCCTTGATGAAACGGTCAAAAACACGGTTCAGGCGGTACTGCTTCAGAATCGGCAGGGTGCCGATGATCAGCTGCTGCTGATCCTTGTCACGGAAACGGTCCATGCTGCGGAGAACCTTATGATATTGCTTGATCAGCGGTGCAGACTGACGGAACAGGGCCTTGCCGGCATCGGTCAGAATGCCGGAATTGGTTCCTTCACGCAGAAACAGGAGTGAGCCGAATTCTTCCTCCAGGCGCAGAATTTCCTTTGCGGCTGAAGAGTTGAACCGGTGCGGTTCACCGGTCGATGTGAAGAAGATTTCACTCTGTGCTGTCGCAACAAAAACTTCCAGATCTTCTATTCTCATGATAAATAACTCCGTTTGTTTTCATTATTATATCATGATTCATAGTATAGGGAATACGGCAACAGGACGATGAGAATGAGGCATGAGGCCACCCGGAATAACGTGTGTAATATATAATGGAAACAGATAAGTATACCTGAAAGAACATACAAGCCGTGCATTGCTTTCGGCAGAAGGAGGAACTATGCGGTATATCAAATTCGGCGAATCACCCCTGCAGGTTTCCGTAATCGGTGCAGGTTCCATGCGCATTGCGGGAATGGACGAACAGACAGCTGATACATTCATGAAGGCTGCTCTGGACAGCGGTATCAATTTCTTTGATCATGCAGATATTTACGGCGGCGGCAAAAGCGAGGAAGTGCTGGGCCGCATTCTGGCAAAGGATCCGGGCCTTCGCGAGAAAATTTTCATTCAGTCCAAGTGCGGCATCCGCCAGGGATTCTTTGATTTCTCGGAAAGCTATATCCTGAAATCCGTCGACGGCATTCTTTCCCGCCTGCAGACAGATCATATCGATTCTCTGCTGCTGCACCGGCCGGATGCCCTGATGGAACCGGAGGAAGTGGCTTCTGCCTTTGAAAAGCTTTATCAGGCCGGCAAGGTTGTGAACTTCGGTGTTTCCAATATGAATCCGATGCAGATGGAACTGCTGAAGACAAAGGTTTCCTGCCCGCTGGTGTGCAATCAGGTGCAGATGAGCATCGCCCATACACCGATGCTGGATTCCGGCTTCAATGTCAACATGGGCATCGATGCCGGCATCAACAGGGACGGAAGTGTTCTCGAATACTGCCGTATTCATGATATGATCATTCAGACGTGGTCGCCGCTGCAGGTAGGATACTTCACCGGCACATTCCTGAACAATGAGAACTATACGGAACTCAACCGGGCGCTGCGTGCCCTGGCTGAAAAATACGGCGTCGGCACTGATACGATCGCCTATGCCTGGCTGCTGAGATATCCGGGCCGCGTGCAGGTCATCACCGGCACGACCTCTCCGGATCATCTGCGTTCTGCTGCCGCAGCAGGGGACATCACGATCAGCCGTGAAGAATGGTATGAACTCTACCGTGCTGCCGGCAACAGACTGCCGTAAGAAAGGGAATACAGACAATGAATCTGAACGAAAAACTGCAAAAGTACAATGACTGGGTCTTCCGGATGTCAGCTTACCGGATGGCACTTGCCATCATCGGCATTGACAAGCTGACCGTAGCCCCGGAAGCCGGGTCAGACTACCGTGACAAAAGAACTGCATATCTTTCCGGAGAACTCTTTTCCATCGAGACCGATCCGGAAATGCTGAAACTGATCGAAGAACTGCTGGCAGATGAAAATCTTGACAGCGAGACGCGCAGAGCTGCCTCCCTGTACCGCAAGATGATCCATGATACGGTATGCATTCCGAAGGATGAATATGTTGAAGCCATGGAACTGATGAACAGTTCCTACAATGCCTGGCTTGAAGCCAAGATGAAAAATGACTACAGCATCTTTGAACCGTATCTGAAGAAGGTCATTGCCGTAAAGAAAAAGCAGTATGAATACCGCGGCAGCGACATGCCGCTGTATGACCAGATGCTGGATGACTATGAGCCGGGCATGAACCGGGAAAAGTATGATGCGTTCTTTGCGGCCCTGAAAGAGAGGCTTGTACCGCTGATCAGAAAGGTGACCGAAGCTGAACCGGTGGAGGATTCCTTCCTGTATCTGAATTATCCGGTATCCGGACAGAAGACATATACCGACAGCCTGCTGGCCTATCTGCATTTCGATCCGTCCTGGGGATACCAGAACGAAACCGAGCACCCGTTCACCAGCGGCACCTGCTCCGACGACATGCGGACGACGACAAAGTATCTGGAGAACAATGTCATCTCCGCGATCCTGTCCACGGTCCACGAGGTCGGACATGCGACCTATCAGCATGATGTTGATGCCCGCTATGACGGAACGATTCTTGCCGACGGCATTTCTTCCGGCATGCACGAATCGCAGTCGCGCCTGTTTGAAAACTATCTGGCCAAGACGAAGGCATTCTGGGAGTGCAATTATCCGGTCCTGCAGAAGCAGTTCCCGGAACAGCTCGGAAATGTCAGTCTGGATCAGTTTGTCGATGCCATCAATGTTGCGAAGCCTTCACTGGTCCGCACCGAAGCCGATGAGCTGACCTATCCGATGCATATTCTGATCCGCTATGAAATCGAAAAGGGACTCTTTGACGGAACCATTTCCACCGAAGGACTCGACAAGACCTGGGATGACATGTACGAAAAATATCTCGGCGTCCGGGCAGAAAAGGCATCAGCCGGCATCCTCCAGGATGTCCACTGGTCTGACGGCAGCTTCGGATATTTCCCGACCTATGCGCTGGGAAGTGCCTTTGCCGCTCAGTTCACCCGGAAGATGCGCAGCGAAATCGATGTTGATGAAGCACTGCGTACGGGTCATTTTGAAACCTGTGTCAGCTGGCTGAAGGAACACATTCATCATTATGGCTGCCTTCTGGAAGCAGATGAGATCATGAAGCGGGCCACCGGCGAAGCATTCAACGTCAATTACTATCTGGATTATCTGGAAGACAAATACACAAAGCTCTATCATCTCTGATTACTGAAAAAGCCCGGAAGGGCTTTTTCTTCTGCTTTCCTATTTGGATGATCAATAATATAATATGGATGTTTTTGGAGAATATGTATGAGTGAAGAAAGATCTTCCAAAGTAAAAAAGTCGATTATTCTGAGCGGTCTGGTCGGAACCGGCGGTCTCTTTGTGGCCAAGGCACTGGGTCTTGTCTACTCGATTCCGTTCTCTTCCATTCTGCAGTCCGACGCCTATATGAGCTATTACGGCACTGCCTACCGTATTTACAGCTATATTCTGAATGTCTTTACAGCCGGCTTTCCGTTTGCGATATCAACCCTGGTTGCCCGCTATACGGTGGCGAAAGACAGCATTGCCCTGAAGACGATCAAGAAGATCTCGCTGATGGCCATGCTGATAACGGGAACGGCAGGCATGCTGCTGATGATTCTGTTCTCGGGCATGCTGGCGAATCTGATCGCCCCGGGCGAAGATGTGACAATCATGGCAACAGTGCTGCGGATTCTTGCGGCTGCCATCTTCTTCGTGCCGCTGCTTTCTGCTTTCCGGGGCTTTTATCAGGGCCGGCGGGAAATGCAGGAATATGCCTTCTCGCAGGCATTTGAACAGCTCTTCCGCGTTGCCTTCCTGCTCAGTACAGCCTATCTGGCTGTCTACGTGATGGGGAAGGAGAGAAAGATCGCCCTGTATCTGGCGGTCATGTCTACATCCATTGCGGCCATTGCCGGCCTGCTGCAGATCTTTGTCTTTGACCGGAAGAAATATCCTGAGATTCTGAAGGAAGCAGGGGAGCAGACCGCTGCCTCAAGGCCGCAGAATCTGCTGATCCGGGAATTCATCTCTCTGGCAGTCCCGTACCTGCTGGTGGCAGTGCTGGGCTATGCCGATGATATCTTCAACTCTGTCATCCTGCCGCTCGGACTGCGGCTGCATGGCTATACACAGCCGGAAATGAATGTCATTCTGTCTGCCTTCAACTACGTCGGCACCAAGCTGACGGCAATTCCGATGATTCTTGCGCCGGGCTTTACATCGGCCCTGATTCCGCATATTGCCACATCCCTGGCAGAAAAGGATTCCCGCAAGGTTGCCGCGAATGTATATGACTGTCTGGACACGGTTCTGTTTGTCGGCCTGCCGGTCGCATTCTGCATCTTCCTGTATGCCGAAGATGCCTATCAGATCCTGTTCTATACAAAGGATGTCACCGCTTCAAGCGGCGTCATCCGCTGGATCTGGATCGAAGGATTCATGGGAACCATTGCCCCGATCGTTACCAATATCATGATGACGCTGGGTCTGCGGAAGGATGTTCTGAAGCGGCTGGCGGTCACACTGGTCATTAAGGGTGTGATCATGGTGCCGCTGATCATGTGGATCGGATATCCGGGAACGATTCTTGCCACCCTGATTTCCTACGGCTATCTGGTTTTCTTCAACCTGCGCCAGATCAGCACCGTTTTCAGTATCAGCTTCCGCAAGGTTGCCGTCATCTTCCTGCGCACTGCCATCGGCGCTGCCGTCATGGCTGGTGTCTGCTTCGGACTGAAAGCCATCGGTCTGAACTCAGTGAATACAGGCCGGATGATCGGTCTGCTGAAGGTTGGCGTCAATCTCTGCATGACAGCCATCAGCTATCTGCTGGTTACCTATGCAATGAAGGTGCCGCAGATGGTATTCCACCGCCGGTTTGCCCTGAAACGCATCGTCAAAAAGAAAACAGATCAATGATTTCTGACAGCCGTCTGCACATAGCAGGCGGTTTTCTTTTTGTCTTGACATCGCCGGTTAGTAATACTAAACTAACTAATAGTTAGAAAAGTCTAACATCTCTGCCGCATGGCAGAGGAAAGGAGAGTCAGTATGATGCCATTGGTATTTGCCGAAAAAGGCGAACAGGTACAGATCATGCAGATCAAGGGAAATGCTGAAACAAAGCAGCATCTTGCCGATCTTGGATTTGTGGTCGGAGGCAGCGTAACTGTCATCTCTGATTCTGGCGGAAATCTGATTGTCAATGTCAAGGAATCACGTGTTGCCCTTGGCAAGGATATGGCCGTCAAAATCATGTTCTAGGAGGGGTAGATGAATACATTGAGAGAAGCCGCAATCGGCTCAACAGTCAAAGTCGTCAAACTCCATGGCGAAGGTGCCGTAAAGCGCCGGATCATGGATATGGGGATCACAAAGGGAGTTGAAGTCTATATCCGCAAGGTTGCACCTCTGGGTGATCCGATCGAAGTCACGGTGCGCGGTTATGAACTGTCCATCCGCAAAGAGGATGCGGCCATGATTGAAGTGGCCTGATTTAGAAAAGAGGAAGATATGGCTGACAATAAGATTACGATCGCTCTGGCCGGAAACCCGAACAGCGGCAAGACAACCCTGTTCAATACACTGACCGGTTCCAACCAGTTCGTAGGAAACTGGCCGGGCGTTACAGTAGAAAAAAAGGAAGGCCGTCTGAAGAAACATGACGATGTTCTGATTGAAGACCTTCCCGGCATCTATTCACTTTCTCCCTATACAATGGAGGAAGTCGTTTCCAGAAACTTTCTGATCGACGAACATCCGGATGCGATCCTGAATATCGTTGACGGCACAAACCTGGAAAGAAACCTGTATCTGACCACACAGCTGGCAGAACTCGGCATCCCGATGGTTGTTGCCGTAAACATGCTGGACCTGGTGGAAAAGAACGGCGATACGATCGACCTCAAAAAGCTCAGCAGTGTTCTTGGCTGCCCGGTTGTTGCGATTTCTGCCCTGAAGGGCACAAATGTTACGGAAGCTGCCGAAAAGGCAGTTGCGGCTGCCCGCAGCGGCAAGGCTCCGGCACCGGCAAAGTTCAGTGATGCTGTTGAAGGAAGCCTGAAGAAGATCGAAGCTCTGCTGACAAACGTACCGGAAAGCCTGAAGCGCTGGTATGCCGTCAAGGTCTTTGAAAGAGATGACAAGGTCATGGACCGCATGAATCTCGGCGATGCGGCTGAGCAGATCATCACGGCCGCCGAAAAAGCTGCCGATGACGATTCCGAGTCCATCATCACCAATGAAAGATATGAATTCATCACTGCCAGCCTGAAGGGCGTCTACAGCAAGAAGGGTGCCGGTGAACTGTCCGTATCCGACAAAATCGACAAGATCGTTACCAACCGATGGCTGGCACTGCCGATTTTCTTCTGTGTCATGTGGCTGGTCTACTATATTTCCGTTACCACTGTCGGTACATGGGTTACTGACTGGACCAACGATGGCCTCTTCGGTGACGGCTGGTTCATGTTCGGAAACGGCAGGGAACAGTATGATGAGGCAATGACCGAATACTATACGAAAAACGTCTGGACACCGGAAGTTGTCGCCAATGTCGACAAGGCTGCCGAAGCAGATATCCCCGGTGCCGGCGAGATCCAGGCCGCGATTTCCGATCAGGACTACGGCGCCTTCGATGAAGCCTATGGTTTCTATGGTGCTGAACTTGATGACAAGGAAGGCGGCAAATATTCAATCTCCGAAACAGTTGACGCGGCTCTGGAATCAGAAGATGTTCCTGATCCGGCTTCGTTCGGCACGTGGGTCAGAGGCATTCCGGTTGTTGTCGGCGAATGGCTTGACAATCTCGGTGTCAATGAATTCCTGAAGGGCCTTGTCATTGACGGAATTATCGGCGGCGTCGGTGCCGTTCTCGGCTTCGTTCCGCAGATGCTTGTGCTCTTCCTGTCCCTGGCATTCCTGGAATCCTGCGGCTATATGGCAAGAATTGCCTTCGTCATGGACCGTCTGTTCCGCAAGTTCGGTCTCTCCGGCAAATCCTTCATTCCGGTGCTGATCGGTACCGGCTGCGGTGTGCCGGGTGTCATGGCTTCCCGCACAATTGAAAACGAACGTGACCGCCGCATGACGATCATGACCACTACATTCATTCCCTGCGGTGCCAAGCTGCCGATCATTTCCATGATCGCTACGGCACTGTTCCACGGTGCTGCCTGGGTTGCGACATCCGCATACTTCCTGGGCATGGCTGCCATCATCGTTTCCGGCATTATCCTGAAGAAGACAAAGATGTTTGCGGGCGAACCGGCACCGTTTGTCATGGAACTGCCGGCATACCACTGGCCGACACTCACCAATGTTCTCCGCTCCATGTGGGAGCGCGGCTGGTCCTTCATCAAGAAGGCCGGCACGATCATCCTGCTGTCTTCCATCGTAATCTGGCTCGGTTCCACCTTCGGCTGGACGGACGGTGTATTCGGCTGGAATCCGGATCTTGAACTGGAAGAAAGTGTCCTCGGTGCCATCGGCAACGCCGTCAAGTGGATCTTTGCGCCGCTCGGCTTTGACAATATCAAGGCAACGATCGCAACCGTCATGGGTCTGGTTGCCAAGGAAGAAGTTGTCGGTGTCTTCGGTGTTCTTGATTTCGAAGGCCTGACACCGCTGGCCGGCTACAGTTTCCTGGCATTCAACCTGCTGTGCGCTCCGTGCTTCGCAGCCATCGGTGCCATCAGACGGGAAATGAACAATGCCAAATGGACATGGTTCGCAATCGGCTACCAGTGTCTGCTGGCCTATGTCGTGGCATTCATCATCTATCAGATCGGCGGTGTCTTCACCGGTACGGTCAATGTCTTCGGACTGATTCTTGCCATCGCACTCGTTGCCGGCATCGTATGGCTGCTGGTGCGTCCGTATAAGGAAGCAGACCGTCTTAAGGCAGTAACTGCATAACAGCATAACAGAAGGCACAGGTGATCCTGTGCCTTCTGAAAATCAAAGGAAAGCGGAGAATTGCATTATGGCTAACGGACTGACAAAAGCAGGAATCAAATATCTGACTGCCATCCGGGAACTTGACAGGGACGGCAGAGGCATCCGCAGCATTGTCCTGGCAAAAAAACTGAATGTTTCGCGGCCGAGTGTCCATATCATGGTGGAAAAGCTTGCCCGAAACGGTTTTGTTGAAAAGGAATACTACGGCGTCATCTATCTGACTCCGAAAGGTATGAGAGCTGCCGACCATTATGCCCCGCAGATAAACAGTATCTGAAGCATCCGGAAGGATGCTTTTTCTTTTCGGAAGTCATGGCCGGCAGCGGTCATGCTATAATGGAAGCACATAAATGATTGCTGATACATAATTCATCAGAATACGAAAGGGGAATAAACATGATCCGTCATATTGTAATGTTCCGCCTGCAGGAAGAAGGCAGGGAAGAAAACCTGAAAAAGATCCTGACAGCAGCGGAAGGACTGAAAGAACTGCCGGGACTTCTCGGCGGGGATGTCGTGACAAATGCACTGGGTGCCGACGGCTCCAACTATGATTTTGCGCTGGTCTTTGATTTCACGGATCTGGCCGCACTGGACGCCTATCAGAAACATCCTGTGCATGTGGAATTTGTAAAGCTCGTACTGACCTGCAAGGAAAGCAGGGCATGCATTGACTGTGAAATAAATTAAATGCGAATACAAGCAGGAGGCTGAGATGGGATTATTTGACAAGAAACAGTGCGCCATCTGCGGAGAAGACATCGGTTTTCTCGGCAATCGAAAACTCGCAGACGGAAATATGTGTTCCAAATGCGCTGCCAGACTCTCGCCGTTCTTTCATGAACGCAAATCATCGACCATCGAGGAGATCAGGCAGCAGCTTGCCTACCGTGACGCAAACAAGGCGCAGCTGGAAAACTTTGTGCCGAACAAAGTTTACAATGAAGGAACCCATATTTACCTGGATGATATCGGCCGCCGGTTTGCGGTAACCAGAGCGACTGATTACAAAAAGGACAATCCGGATCTGATCGACTGTGCGAAAGTGGTCTCTGCCGAATACAGCGTGGATGAAGACAAGGATGAAATCTACCGGGATGATGAAAAACGCACAAGCTTTGATCCGCCCCGATACAAATATGAATATACATTCAATATGAAACTGACAGTGGACCATCCGTACTTTGACACGATCCGCTTTGAAGTCAAGGAAGGAGACCGTCCGACGAGCAAGCAGTCATATGCCTATAAGGCCCATGAAAGACTCTGCAATATGATTCAGAATGCCCTGCGGCCGGATCTTTATCCGCTGATCGTCACTGCTGATACGGCAGCGCCTGCGGAAGTAAAAACGGAACTGCAGGCAGGGGAATGGAGATGTGAATGCGGCGCCGTCAATACGACGAAATTTTGCGGCAGCTGCGGAAAGGAAAGGCCGCTGCACTGGTTCTGTCCGAACTGCGGCCGTGAGAACAACAGTAAATTCTGTGTCGGCTGCGGCACCAAGGTTCCTGATTCCGTTCTGAATGAAAACGGACCGGCAGTTTCCGTCACTGCCGGAAAATCACTGCAGATGTAGACACACACGGGACTCTTCGGAGTCCTTTCTTTTTCATTCTGCACAGGTGAATGGCGTATAATGGGGATGCAGATAAGGATTACAGAACATGACAGAAATGAAATCAGATGAACGTTACTATATCATATCCCCGGCTTTTGCCATGCGGGGATGGAATCTTCTTCCCTATGCACTGCAGGAAATGCAGGGGAAGAGAACCATGTTCTTCAGAAAATGGGAATTTGAACTTCTGAAACAGTGCGACGGTCATACTGTCATTCATACTGATACACTTTCTGATGAAGAAAAGGAACGTCTCGGACAGTGGCAGAAGAACGGGATCATTCTTCCGGCCAGCGGCAGGGAGAGTCTGCTTTCCGATCAGGAATACCGGTTTTTTCCGAATGCCTTCAAGGAACATGTCCAGTGGTCGATTACCGGCAAATGCAATTTCCGCTGCCGCCACTGCTTCATGTCGGCACCGCACGCAGCAGAGGGTGAACCGACCTATGAAGAACTCATACAGATGCTTGATGCCTTTGAAAGATGCGGCATAAAGAGAATCAGCCTGACCGGCGGCGAACCGCTGATCAGACGTGATTTCTGGCAGCTTGTGGATGCCATTCTGGCCCGGGGCATGATCATTCCGTACATCTATTCCAACGGCTTCCTGGTTACCGATGCCTTTCTTGATGAACTGGACAGGCGCCGCATCCGTCCCGCCATTCAGTTCAGCTTTGACGGCATCGGCTGGCATGACTGGATGCGCGGCATCGACGGTGCGGAACAGTTTGTAAGAGATGCTCTGAAACGGTGTCAGAAGCGCGGTTTCATGACAACGGTATCGATGGTCATATTCCGGGAAAACAAGGACTGCATCCGCGAATCGGTGAAGCTGCTGGCAGAACTGGGTGTTTCGTCACTGAAAGTCGGAAATGCGATGCCGCAGGGTGAATGGCTCAATGAACCGGAACACTTTCTCACCCAGGCAGAGGTCAATGATGTGTTCCTGCATTATATTCCCGAATACTTCGCGGACGGTGCACCGCTGTCCATCGGCCTGGAAGGCTTCTTTCGCTATGACAAGCCGACCGGCAGAATCGATGCCCTGTATGAAAAAAATATTGATGAGGAAAACTTTTCCAGAGCCCCGATGTGCATGCAGGTAAGACGGCAGATGTATGTCAGTCCGAAAGGCATGGTCCTGCCGTGCATGTCAATGGTCGGCACGCCGATGGAAGA
This sequence comes from Bulleidia sp., assembly GCA_045543875.1. GTDB lineage: Bacteria > Bacillota_I > Bacilli_A > Erysipelotrichales > Erysipelotrichaceae > Bulleidia. The sequence goes on along the minus strand of JAZPXY010000036.1, from coordinate 22,766 downwards.
AAAATTCCCGAACATGCTGGAAACACCGCTGGAAGATATCCTCAGCCATCTTTCCATGTATATGATTCTGGCCGATATGCGGATCAGTGAATATATGCACCATAACAGCGACTGTGCCGTATGTCCTTACCGGACCCAGTGCTGCGGCGGCTGCCGGGCCTGGGCAGGAAGAGACGGCAGTACTGATTATCTGGGAAAGGATCTGATTACCTGCGAATATTTCAAGGGCGGCTGGAAAGAAAAAAAAGAAGCAGTTCTGAAAGAACTCGGCCTCATGTAAGCATCAGAAAAGATTCCTCTTCCGGGAATCTTTTTTACTTTATAAATGCTTCGATTGCGGCTGCATCCTGATAGCCTTTGTGATAAAGATCGGTGATCCTGTGTCTGTCTTTCAGCAGCACCTGGACCGGTGAATAGAAATCAGGAGAGAGCACCAGCATCTTTCCGTTTTTCTGCAGTTTCAGGGCATCTTCGATCTGACGGTTGTAGAGGGCACTGAGCGAGGCAATCTTTGCGGCTGCCTGCGGATAGTTCTTTTTCATCATCCGGGCCAGAATCCTGTCACGGTGGCTGTCCCGCCGGTAACTCAGCGGTCTGGCAAGAATCAGAATGACCTTGTCGCAGCCGTCGGCAAATGCTTTTTCAAAAGGAAGGGGATCAGACAGAGCGCCGTCAAAAAACGGAATGCCGTCTGCCATATACGGTTCATTGACGATCGGCACCTGATAGGAAGCTTTCAGTGCCGGCAGGACCGGATATCCGTTTCCGATATCAAAGCAGTGGGAACGGCCGGTTTCAGCATGCGACGCGAGAATATAGAACCGGCATGCCGGCAGAGTGTCACGGCTGATATCAAACGGGTAGTCGCTGAAGACACTGAAGGCGCCCTCATACAGCAGATCAACGTCAATCAGACTGGCATCTTCCTTCAGCAGATGATTCAGATTCATATAGTCGCGGCGGGTGGCATAGTCATAATAGAACAGATAGGACATCGATGCCTTTCCGGCAAGAAAGGACAGCAGATTGGCTGCACCGGAAGAATTGCCGAGGGCATAATCAAAAGAGATCCCGTGATCTGCTGCGTAGCTCAGCACGCCTGCACCGTACACGCCAGTGATATTCCGGCTGACATCAATGATTCCAATCATACTTCCTGTTCCTCAATTTCATTGTATTGAATTTTACGGCAAAAACAAATGAAAGATATTATTTGTCAAAGAGGCGGACAGCCTGCAGATCGGCAAAGGGAATTTCCCTGCCGCTGATGCGCAGGCACTGCCTGACGGGGTCGATTTCCTGCACTGTTCCGCAGATGGTTTCTTCCGTTCCAAGAAGACCGAAGGCTTCATGGTCAGGATCGCTGCAGGGACAGAAGAACGTGACTTCCGCATCGGGATGAAAACGGATCTTTTCCTGCAGAAGGATCAGGCTGCCGTTCAGTGCGGCTTCGCTTTCCTCGTCTTTTTCCGGCCGGACGGAATACAGTATTTCCCGGCTTTTCACTTCTTCCTCAAATCCTTTCAGAGCCGCAAACGGGGCAAAGATCTTGGCCCGTCTGGCTGCGCTCATGCGGGGATGACGCAGGGAAAAATAATCACCCTGATGCTGCGGGGGACCCTGTCTGGACAGCTGTTCATATTCTTCATCACTGAAACTGAATTCTGCTTTTTCTTCCGTCATGATCATCCTCTTCAGGAGATCATGCCTTATGACCTCCGATCTGCCGGCTGCGCTCGATTGCCGTTCCGCCCTCCAGCAGGTTCATGACGCGGATCACGGCCGTGCTGCCGTAGCGCCGGCGGATCTCCAGCACTGCTCTCTGCAGATGCTTTTCTTTCTGCAGAGCATCATAGTCCGTAAAAAAATCCAGCTGGACAATGCCGCTGCCGCAGATGGTATCGGCTGCGCATACACCGAGCCGGCGCACCAGAAGCCGCGGATCACATTTTTTCCGGAACAGTTCCATCAGGGCGGCAGAGATACGTGAACGGCTGTCGGTGCGGTTGTCAAAACGCACTGTCCCGCCGCTGTGGCCGGGATAAAGCCGGCCGTAAAAATCCACACAGAGAGGGCCGCTGTAATCCGGAACCTTTTCCAGAGAAAGGGGATCATAGCTGGCCCAGAACGTAAATGTGCGGGCAGTCATGTTTTTCAGGCACAGATCGGCACACAGTCCGTCCACCATTTCGGAAAAGACAAGACATGCCTCCTGGAACTGATAGGGACGGGGCAGAACCTGGCCGCTGCTGAGGCTGGAAGAGACCGTCCGGTAATTCTTGATGTCCGGCATCGATACCGGTTCGATTCCCCAGGCATGATCGATCATGATTTCACCGTCAATACCGAAGGTCTTATAGAAAAACTCTTCATTGATGTATGACATGGCGGCGATTTCACCCATGGTGTAAAGTCCGAAACTGTTCAGGCGCCGCATCTTGCCGGGGCCGATCTGCCAGAAGTCGGTCAGCGGCTGATGTTTCCAGAGCTGCTGCCGGTAGGACATCTCATCCAGTTCGGCAATGCGCACGCCGTCACTGTCAGCCGGTGCCTTCTTGGCTACGATATCCATTGCCACCTTGGCCAGATACAGATTGGTGCCGATGCCGGCAGTGGCTGTGATTCCGGTGGTGCGGAGCACGTCGCGGATCATCGTGACCGTCATCAGATGGGCCGGACTGACACCGTTTTCCTTTGCCCGGGCACTGTAAAAATGAAGATATGCCGTCACATCGATGAAACACTCATCAATACTGTAAACATGAATATCTTCGGCAGCGGCATAGCGCAGGTAGACCGAATAGATGAGGGCAGATATGCGCTCATATTCCGCCATGCGGGGCACGGCAATGATATAGGGGAGTACGGTATGATTCTTCCGCTCATATTCACGGATTTTCTGTTTGGCCTCAAACAGGCGGGGACGGCCGGGAATGCCCAGCTGTTTCAGGGAAGGCGAGACAGCCAGGCAGATCGTTTTGTCGGAACGGCTCTCATCTGCCACCAGCAGGCAGGTCTTCAGCGGATCCAGGCCTCTGGCTACGCACTCTACTGAGGCATAATACGATTTCAGGTCGATGCAGACATAGGTATGTCCGGAAACTGAATGATCCTGCACTGTCTGCACCTCCTTTGTTCAGATGGAATCTGCCCGGTCCTTTACGGTGCCGAGAAATGAATTTTCCGGGCGGAAGGGGACATTGATGTTTTTTCCTTCCTTCTGCATTTCCAGCAGGCGGATCATCAGCAGATTGACATTGACATCCATGGCCGAGGCGGCAGATATCATGTCATAGCCGCGCAGGGAGAGTTCTGTCAGTTCCTTTTCGTCAATCAGCAGGTCCGCCGCAAAAACATTGGCTTCGTATTCTGTTTCATTCCGGATGTCAAACAGTTCCATTTCCAGCAGCCACTGCTTTTCGTTCAGCAGCGGCCGGTGCAGCAGGAGATGGCCGAGTTCATGGGCACATGCCATACGCTGCATCTGTTCGCTCATGTTGCGGTTGATGAATATGAAGCGCTGTTTCAGAATAATCCGGCAGAATCCTTTCTGCTGCTTCGTGTTGATGTATTTCACCTGGATGCCAAGCCTGCGGGCAAGCTGAAAGGGATCCCGGGTATGATATTTCCGGATCAGCTGTTCTGCTTTCTGGCGGGCGTTCATTTTTCTTCTGCCTTCCGCCGGCGGTTGCTTTCCTTGGCTTCCCAGTAGGCTTCCTGCATTGCCCGCATGATTTCGTCCATGTCTTCTTCCGCCATTTCACCGCCTGCCCAGAGGGCACGGACATCAGCGATCAGATCCATGGCCTGCTTCATGGCACTGCCGCCGTAGCGTTCGTTTGCCTGCAGCACAAAGGAAACATTCTCATCCAGCAGACTGCTTTCCTCAATGCCCAGAACCTCTGCCAGCCGGGCATAGGTTTCCTGCTTTTTCGGCAGCCGTGAGCCCAGCTCATAGTTCTGTATGGTGCGCAGGGAAATGCCGCTTTTTTCGGCAAGGTCTTTCTGTGACCACTGTCTGGCAATCCGTGCTGTTCTGATTTTTTCACTGAAATTCATCTTCAGCCTCCAAAGTTGCGTATAATACGCAATATCTGTATGAATCGTACAATTAAATGCGTAAGATGTCAATTCCGCAGTTACTTTTCACCAGTCAGTCACATTTTTTTCACAGAAGCATGCCATAATCCCGGACATGGAGGTGAGACCATGAAGATTCTGAAAAAAATGCTGGCTGCAGCACTGCTGGTTTCGGCCGCAGCCTGCAGCACTCCGGAAAAGGCATCAGACAGCGAACTGAAGGTTCTCTTCTTCAATGCCGGCAAGGCAGATGCCATCCTGCTGTATACAGATGAATCGGCAGTTCTGATCGACAGCGGCGAAAGCGGCTTCGGGGAAAATATTCTTTCATACCTGAAGGAGAGCGGAATTGAAAAGCTTGATGCGATGATCATAACTCACTTTGACAAGGATCATGTCGGCGGTGCGGCAGAAGTGCTGGCCGGCATTGAAACCGGACAGGTTCTTATCAGCAATTCCCCCAAGGACAGCGATGAATATGATGCCTTTGTGCAGGCTCTGCAGGAATCGGAAACGGAGGCAGCCGTTGTCAGCGGCAGTGATGCATTTGAATTTGTGCTTGATGATGCCGTGTATTCCGTTGACGGACCGGATGTGGATGTCTATGACAGCAATCCATCCAACAATTCCTCGCTGATCATTTCGGTGACATACGGAGATACATCCTTCCTGTTTGCTGGTGATGCCCAGAATGACAGGATCGAAGAATACCTGCAGGATCACTCCGGCACATACGATGTGCTGAAGGTTCCCTATCACGGCAATTATCAGAAAAAACTGAAGGATCTGATCGCTTCAGCCGCACCGGAAACTGCCGTCATCACCTGTTCGGCATCGGAAGGCGGGGAAGAGAAGACCCTGCAGCTGCTGGAAGCGGCAGGCATCAGCACCTGGCTGACATGGCAGGGAAGTGTCATGGTGACAAGTGACGGAACAGCAGTGACGGTTCATCAATAGGACAGATCAGATGATCTGTCTTTTTTCTGCGGGTAAAAGACATACACTTTTTGTTTTTTTCATATAAAATATGTGGCATTGAAGAGGTATATCATGAGCACAGACAAAAACAGACCGCAGGAAAACAGGATGGGCACGATGCCGATCCTGCCGCTGCTGATGAGCATGGCCGTTCCGATGATGCTGTCATTCTTCATCCAGGCCTTATACAACATCGTCGATTCGATGTTTGTCGCCAGAATCTCGGAAAATGCCCTGGCTGCCGTATCTCTGGCATTCCCGATGCAGCAGATCATGAGTGCAATCGGCATCGGCACCGGCGTCGGCATCAGCGCCAGCATTCCCCGGGCGCTGGCAAAGAAACAGCAGGAGAGAGCAGACAGCCTGGCCAACACCGGCATTTTTCTGTGCCTCTGCTATACAGTCCTGTTTATTCTCCTTGGCCTGACCTTTACCCGTGCATTCTATGCGATGCAGACAAATGTTCCGGAAATCGTGGAAGGCGGCACAAAGTATCTTTCCATTGTCTGGGTTGTCAGCTTCGGCATGTTCTACGGCGTGCTGTTTGAAAAGATGCTGACATCATCAGGCTTTGCAACGCTGGCAATGACTGCCCAGGCCGGCGGGGCAATTTTCAATATCATTTTCGATCCGCTGCTGATCTTCGGCATCGGACCGTTCCCGCAGATGGGAATTGCCGGAGCAGCGCTTGCGACCGTCCTCGGTCAGATCTTTGCGGCTGTTCTGGCTTTCTGGTTCAATCATACAAAGAATCACTGGATCACCTTTGACATGCAGAAGGTCCTGCATCCGTCATGGGCTGCCGCCAGAGAAATCTATACGATCGGCATTCCGTCGATGATCACGATGGGACTGGCATCGATGAGTTCCTTCTTCATCAATCAGGTCCTGCTGCAGTACAGCACGACAGCAACGGCCGTCTACGGCATCTGGCTGAAGCTGCAGAACTTCTGCTTCATGCCGGCTTTCGGCATGAACAACGGCATGGTCCCGATTCTTTCCTACAACAACGGCACCCGGCGCTATGACCGTGTCTGGGGTACTGTCCGCTATGCCCTGACAATCATTCTGTCCCTGATGGCAGTTCTGACGGTTGTCTTTGAACTGATACCGGACACACTGCTGGATCTCTTCAGTGCTTCTGAGAATCTGCGTGCCATCGGCATCGTTGCCATCAGAACCTGCGTCATATCCCTGATGTTCGGCGGTGTCTGTGTCATTCTCGGTTCAGCCATGCAGGCGCTGCGCCATGCCCGCTTTGCCCTGGCGGTCAATGTGCTGCGTGGCTTTCTGATGCCGGTCGGAGCTTTCTGGCTGCTGTCAGCCGTGTTCCATGACATTCTGAAACTGTGGGTCGCCGTGCCGCTGGCCGACAGTGTGGCCTGCGCTGCGGCCATCCTGCTGTATCTGCAGATGAAAAAAAATCTGCTTGCCGAAGAAGCAGATCTTTGATCAGAATATTCTGACCGGCTCAGTGCCGGTCTTTTCTTATGCGGCAGCCGGTTCATTTTTCAGTATCTGGAGATACTGAATGACATAGGCAACGGAGCTCAGGCCCCAGGTAATCGGATAGAGCCAGCTGACAAAGGCAATGGAATGGAAGACTTCACCCAGCAGCATGATGGCAATGACACGCACTGCGCACCAGCATATCAGCATGACGGCCATCGGTACCACCGGCTTGCCGAGACCGCGCATGACCGAAGAGGTCACATGCGAGAAGCCGAGCAGGAAGTAGAAGGGGGAACAGATCCGGGCTCTCAGCACGCCGTAATAGATGACATCCGGCTCCTGAATGAAGAGGGAGATCATCTGCGGCGAGAAGACATAGATGGCCACGCCGATCAGTTCGATGGAAATCAGTGTGCATACCGTACCGAAGCGGATGCCCTGGAAGGCCCGCTCTCTCTGTCTGGCACCGATATTCTGGGAAACAAAGGTGGTCAGGGCCATGCCGAAGGCAGTGACCGGCAGGAACATGAAGCCTTCGATGCGGGAATAGGCACCGATGCCGGCCATGGCATTCTGGCCGAAAGAATTGATATAGGCCTGGATCATCAGATTGGCAAAGTCAATGACACATCCCTGCATCGCTGTCGGCAGTCCGTAGGCAAAGATTTCCTTCAGGAATTCCGGGGTAATACGCAGTTTCGCAAAGTCGATGCGGTAGGCCGCATCTACATGCCGCAGCCGGTGATATACCAGAAACATGCTGACAAACTGGGAAATGATCGTTGCCAGGGCAGCACCTTCCACCCCCATATGGAAGACGGCTATGAACAGCAGGTCAAGAACAATATTGATCAGCGACGATGCGATCAGATAGTACAGGGGATGACGGCTGTCACCGGCTGCCTGCAGGATGCCGACCATGATGTTGTACATGACAAGACCGGCCGACCCGGCAAAGTAGATGCGCACATACAGCGATGCTTCCCGGAAGACCTCTTCGGGGATGCCGATCATCTGCAGCATCGGATCGGCAAACAGCACGCCGGCTGCCGTCATGCCGATACTGAACAGGATGCCGAGAACAACGGCAGTATGCACGGCTTTCGAAGTATTCTCATCATTGCGGGCACCGATCTCACGGGCAATGATAACCCCGGAACCGGAGGAAAAGCCCAGAAAAAAACCGATCAGAAGAAAGATCAGGGAACCGGTCGAACTGACAGCTGCCAGGGCACTGCTGCCGAGAAAATTGCCGACGATCAGTGAGTCAGCCGTATTGTAGAACTGCTGGAACAGATTCCCGAGAAAGATCGGAAGGGCAAAGTATATGATCTTTTTCCGGTAGTCACCGGAAGTCATCAGATTTTTATCGTTCATAGTATGCATTCTAGCATTTCTATGTACAAAAACAATGAATTCACCCTGCAGCCTGCCGTATGAGAGGAAGAGGCTTTGATGTATTTATCTTCCCTTGCCGGGAGAATTATTGATTTACTGATCCGTGATGTTCAAAATCACTTTGATGCAGAAATCCCGAAAGGGGGTTTTTGTTTTGGCCGGCAAGGGATTTCCTGCTGTTTCCCGGACATGCATCCTGGCTGCCGGCAGCGCACTTGATTAAACGAGTATGCTGTGCCATACTGGAACAGTCAGTATTATGCTGACTGGAGGTTTTTAAAGAAATGACTAAGTTTTTCAAACTGAGTGCTGCTGCATTACTGGCACTCGGCCTTGCAGCCTGCTCTTCCGCACCTGCTGAAGAAAAGCCTGCTGAGGAAACTGCAGCTGAAGAAACAGCAACAGAAACAACCGAAGAAGCTGCTGAAGATGTACAGGGTCTGTACACAGTTACAAACAAGACCGGCGAAAAGATAACCGAACTGTATCTGTATGAAACAGGTTCCGCTGACAAGGGCGAGAACTATGCAGAAAAGGGTCTCGATGACGGTGCTTCCGTAACAATCGACAAGGGTACATTCAGTGCCAAGGATGCTGAAGGCATTGCCTACACAGTTGAATTCAAGACAGAATCCGGCTATACAAGTGCAGCCTTTGACCACCTGCATGTTGAAACAGTATCCATGAATATCCTGCCGGAAGCAGATGTTGAATCTGCTGCTACTCCGTGGGAATGGGCTCACTGAGCATATACAAGATATTCAAACAAGGAAAAAGCGGAATTTAATCCGCTTTTTTTCTGTCTTCGATGATATTGCCGGCCTGTACGTGTTCCTCCAGCTTTGCCAGCGTATAGGAGCACAGTTCTTCCGACCCCAGTCCGGTCTTTGTCTGCCGGCCCAGAACCTGGCTGATCGTGACCTGATGTTCGCGCCAGTCGCCGCCGCTGTTGCTGTCGTTGAGCAGGAACGGCTGGAAGTTGTCCATGGCATGGGCATACTTTGAATCGGCTGTTTCATATGCTTCGAATTCGTCAAAGAGAGCCCGCAGTTCATCTCTCTGATCTTCCGGCAGCAGCCCGAAGATCCTTTCCGCTGCCTTTTCTTCCCGTTCCTTCTGGCTCTTCAGGCCTTCACTGTCATAGGCATAGGTGTCACCGGCATCGATTTCCACAACATCATGGATCAGGCACATGATCATGACCTTTCCGATATCGATTTCCTCATTGGCATATTCTCTGAGTAGATATGCGCATACTGCCATATGCCAGGCATGCTCAGCGTCGTTTTCCCGGCGCCCGTGTCTGCCCAGATGTGTCTGCCGCAGGATTTCTTTCTCGCGGTCGATTTCAAGAATAAAGCGGATCTGCTGCTGCAGTCTTTCCTTGTCCATGGTCTGTTTCCTCACTTTTCCAGTCAATCATACATTGCCGGGCGATGCAGGAAAAGGACAATGATATAATAGGCAGGTATGAAAAAGCCAAAACTGAAGAAAACCGAACCGCTGTTCGAAAATACCTATGTCAATGTCTATGATCTCGTCTATGAGGACGGGCGTCACTACTATGATGCATCGCGCCGCAAACCGGATGACCTGCTTGCCGCAAAGGAAAGGGCAGGCCTTCCGGATGCCGTTTCGGCCTTTGTCATTCTCAGCTGCGAAGACGGTAAGGAACGCCTGCTTCTGTTCCATGAATACCGCTATCCGGCCGGACGCTTTGTCCTGAGCATTCCTTCCGGCCTGATCGACGAAGAGGACCGGAAAGCCGAAGATCCTGTTGTCTGTGCCATTCTTCGGGAACTGAAGGAAGAGACCGGCCTGGTCCTGCAGGCAGGGGATGAGGTGAAAGTCATCTCGCCGTTTGTCTTCTGTACGCCGGGGCTGAGCGATGAAAGCACGGCCCTGATCGCTGTGCATGCCAGGCTGGACGGCAGTCATCATCTTTCCCAGAGCGGGGCAGAAGGAACAGAAATCTTTTCCGGCTTTGAACTGGTTACAGCCGAAGAGGCACGGGAAATCCTGAAGCGCGGCACCGACTCCTTCGGCGAACCCTATCCGCTGGTAACCTGGGCAGCCATGATGTATTTTCTCAGCTCAGCTGAAAGAGAAGATTGACGGATCAGTTTCTCATTGCTAAGATAAATCTGCGCAATAAAAGCGCGGAAAGAAACCAAAAAAACGGATATGTCAGAAAGGAATACGGAGGAGATACCCTCAGTATGTCCTCGCGGCATGTCCGTTTTTGTTTCCTGAAAAGTGAATATCACCCCGGGACGGTACACCCCGCCAATGACAACCCGGTTAACAAATGTTGGTCTGACACGCCGGAGCGAAGCGGGGCTGAACGGATGACGTGAAAGGAACACAGAAAAGGGCAGTGCCATTCATCTCAAAGGAGGAAAAGAAGATGAAAAAGGCAAACACAAAAGATTATTACAAGGATTTTGAAATCACCGCCATGAACTGGTCCGAACGAGTCATTCACATCAGCTGGAATCTTCCTTCCCGCAGTATCCGCAGCGAATCCTGCCTTTACCGCCACCGTGACGGCAGCTGGCACCTCGATGCCGATTCCCGCACCTACGGTCCGGAATTCGCCCGGGCACTCAGCGAAGCGATGGCACAGTTCTTCCTCAGAAGCTTCTGTCCGGCAGCTGAGGAACATGAATACAGCGGCCCGAGTGAACTCTCGCGGATTGAGCGCATCCTTCTGCAGGAACAGCAGTACCGGCGGGCAGTTGAAAAAAAGAAAAAGAAAGAAGAAGAAAAGCCGCGCCGGATCAGTGCCTGGCATGCCGATGAAGCAGTATAATGAAGATGAACGGAGAAAAACTATGAAATATACAAAGCTCGGAAAGACAGATATCGAAGTATCGCGCATCTGCGTCGGCGGCATGTCGTTCGGCCGGATCATTGAAGGCGGTCACCAGTGGACGCTGGATGAGGATGCGGCAAGGGAAATGATTGCCCATGCCCTGGATCTCGGCGTCAATTTCATCGACACTGCCAATCAGTATGCTGAAGGCAGCAGTGAGGAATTCATCGGCAAGGCGCTGAAGAAGCTCGGCATTCCCCGTGAAAAGGTGGTGCTGGCATCCAAGGTCTATTTCAATGAAGGCCATCTTGCCCGCAGTGCCATCCGCCGTGAAATCGAAGGGTCGCTGCAGAGACTGCAGACCGACTATCTGGATCTGTATCAGATCCACCGCTTTGACTATGATACGCCGATGGAAGAATTCATGGAGACCCTGCATGAACTGGTGCAGGAAGGCAAGGTCAGAGCCCTCGGCGCTTCGGCCATGTACGGCTATCAGTTCCACAACCTGCAGATCATTGCCGAAAAGAACGGCTGGACGCAGTTCTCGACGATGCAGAACCATTACAATCTGCTCTACCGCGAGGATGAAAGGGAACTGATCCCGGTCTGCGAACAGTACCATGTATCAAGAATTCCCTACAGCCCGCTGGCCGGCGGCCATCTGACCCACACCGGCTGGCATTCCGGCTCGAAGCGCAGCGATACCGATACGATCCTGCAGCACAAGTATGATGACTATATGAAAGAGGATCTGGTGATCATTGACCGCGTCCATGATCTGGCGGAGAAATACAGTGTATCGATGAGCGAAATCGCTCTGGCCTGGCAGTTTGCCAAAGGCGTTGCGGCACCGATCGTCGGCGCCACCAGGGTTCCGCACTTTGATCAGGCTGTCAGATCGGTGGATCTGCTTCTGAGCGAAGAAGACGTCAGGTATCTGGAAGAAACCTATACACCGCGTGAACTGGTCGGACTGGTCCGGCATCCGTGATGAACCGGGAAGGCTGCACAGGCAGCCTTCCTTTTTTCTTAAGGATTTCTTAATAAAAAGCCTGCTTTTTTCTTAAACAGACAGAGGGGTACAATGGAGACAGCAGCAGGAGGTGGCCTATGAGTTCAGTGCTGATCGTAGATGATGACAGGGATATCTGTTCGGCTCTGAAGATCTATCTTTCTTCAGAAAACTATGAGCTGTATGAAGCCCATACCGGACGGGAAGCAATCAGCTGCCTGAATGAAAACAGGATCGATCTGATCCTGATGGATATCATGATGCCGGAAATGGACGGCATTACGGCCGTGGCAAAGATCCGTGAAGAATCCAATGTGCCGATCATTCTGCTGACGGCAAAAAGCGAAGATGCCGACAAGATCCTGGGTCTGAATATCGGTGCCGATGACTATATCACCAAGCCGTTCAATCCGGCCGAGGTCATTGCCCGGGTCCGCTCCCAGCTCAGACGCTATCAGTCCCTGGGCGGCCAGGCCCATACGGAAAAGGTACTGACCAGCGGCGGCATTGTCCTTGATGATCCGGCAAAAAAGGTAACGGTGGACGGTGAGGAAGTCACGCTGACACCGATGGAATACGGCATTCTTAAACTGCTGATGGAGAATCCCAGCCGTGTCTATTCGACAAAGGAAATCTACCGCCTGGTGTGGAAGGATGATCCGATCGGCAGCGAAAGGACAGTTGCCGTTCATATCCGTCATTTAAGAGAAAAGATAGAAATCGATCCGGCCCAGCCGCGCTATATCCGCGTCATCTGGGGACAGGGATACCGTTTCGGAGGTTAGAAATATGAAGAACTGGAAAAGCAGTCCGCTGATCAAGATCCTGCTGGTGCTGATTCTCTGTATGAGCGGTGCTCTGGTCATGTGGTGCGGATTCGGAACCGCCTATTTCGGCAGGGAACTGTTTGACAGGGATGTTTCATTCCTTGATTCCGACAGAGCGAAATGGATCAGCAGAAACTATGCCTGGCAGATCGCCGACGGCTATGTCAATGACCGGCTGGATGAAGAAACATATTTTCTCCAGAAGGCAACCAATGTCGAATATGCCGTTGCTGTCTATAATCCCTATACGAAAGGATGGGTAACAGACAGATACAGCGGCCAGACATACGGCTGGAATACGACCCTGTGGTTCAGAAGCGAGGGCAATCATATCGGTATCCTGGACGAAGAACCGTATCTGAACGGAATCGAGAAGGAAGATCCCACGGCAACATACGGCCGCATTACCCTGTTCGTGGATGAGAGTCTGCCGAAAAAGGATGACTACGCAATCGAGTATGAACTGTACAGTGCCTTTGCAAAATACAAGCATCTGTATCTGCCGGTGACGGTGGGATCGCTTGTCGTCTTTGTGACCGCCCTGATCATGGCTTTCCAGTCTGCCGGCCACAGCCGGAAGGCAGAAGGCATCCGCCTGTACTGGATCGACCGTCTCAACTTTGAATTCCTGCTGGCATGTCTCGGCTTCATTCTGTTTGTTCATATGCTCATCGCCAAGGAATTTGTCGGCGGCAATTACGGAACGGAAGCGCTGCGGATCATACTGGCTATACTGATTGCCATGAGTGCATCGCTGTTCATCTTCATCGTACTGATGAGCATGGCCCGTCGCATCAAGACGAAGACCCTGGCCTCCACCAGCCTCTTCGGCATGTTTGTTTATCTGCTGAAGAAGGTTCCGATGCCGGTTCAGGCATTCGGGGCAGCGGCGCTGTATCTGCTCTTCCGGATATTCATTTCATCCAGTCAGTTCGCCGTTGTTCTGTGTGATGTGATCGTTACAGTGCTCTTCCTGCTGATGCTTGCAAACGGTAAGCAGCTGCTGAAGGCATCGGAAAAACTGGCAGAAGGGGATCTTGACTACCGCATCCCGGAAGAGGACATGAAGCATATGCACTGGATCTTCCGGAAGCACGGCGAGCAGCTCAACAGCATTGCCGAAGGCATGAACATCGCCGTTGAGGAACAGATGAAATCGGAGCGCATGAAATCGGAACTGATCACCAATGTGTCGCATGACATCCGCACACCGCTGACTTCGATCATCAATTATGTTGATCTGCTGCAGAAGGAGCACACGGAAGAAGAGGAAAAGGAATACCTCGATGTCCTGGCCCGCAGCAGCAGCCGTCTGAAGAAGCTGACCGAAGACCTGATCGAGGCTTCCAAAGCCTCCACCGGCAATATCCAGGCCGATCTTGCGGCAACGGATGTCCGGGAACTGATCGATCAGGCACTGGCTGAATATGAAGAAAAGCTGCAGACAGCCCGGCTGACACCGGTCGTCAATACGGAAGAAGGACTGACGGTGATGGCTGACGGAAAACTGCTGTGGCGGATCCTGTCGAATCTTCTCTCCAACTGCGTCAAGTATGCAATGCCTGATACCCGTGTCTATATCGATGCGAAGAAGGAGGGGAACAGAGCCCTGATCACCGTCAAGAACGTCAGCCGCGAGCCGCTGAACATCTCGGCCGAAGAACTGACAGAGCGCTTTGTCAGGGGTGATGAAGCCAGAAGCACGGAAGGAAGCGGACTTGGTCTCAATATTGCACAATCACTTGCCGTCCTGCAGAACGGTGATCTGAATCTCACCATTGACGGCGACTATTTCAAAGCTGAAGTAAACCTGCCGGTTTGCTGAACATACCCACCTGTGAAAGACACCTTCGCAAGGAAGGTGTTTTTCACGTAAAAAGAGGAAACTCAGATGCCGTTTCCTCTTGTGCGGTTATAGCCTTTTTCATAGGCTTTATAGGTCATGATGGTGTACCGCTCCAGATCATCCAGGGTTTTAAAGCCGCTGTTTTCCAGTGCCAGGGCAGAAATCGTAAAGCGGTCGCCGTAGACATAGTCGGCATAGACATCACCGTTGCCGTGGCCCATCAGATGCTGGCTGATGCGCTCCATGACATTTGTTCCCTGGCCGACATAGTACTTATGCTTTGTCCGGTTGTGAATGATATAGACACCTTCAAAGTCAAAGCCTTTGGAGATATATTCCTTTCCTTCCCGGTCACTGCGGATGGCGAAGAATTCATCCGGTGTCACTTCCAGCTGCTGCCGGGCCAGCTTTCTGATTTTCTGCACGCTGCGGCGGTCTTTGCCGGGAAAGAGAAGATACAGCAGGACGCCGATGAACAGGGCAAGAAAGAAGAAGCGGATATCATAGGCAAAATCGGACCGGTTGAAGATTTCGGCAAAGATGTCCATGGCTCAGAACCAGAGATAGTTCATGAAGACCGGCACCTGTTTCTCCCAGTCTTCCTCACAGTGACGGCCGCCCCGCTGAAAGAACAGATAGGTGGAAGCGCCTCTTTCCTGCAGTTCCTTTTCAAAGCGGCGGATGCTGCGGGCTTCCCGGGTGTCATATTCAGGATTGCCGTTATGGGCAGCCCTGCCGGCTTCGATCTCTCCCCAGGAGATATAGATGCGGGTATCGGGATCGATATGGCTGCGGGCAAGATCACGGCGGAAATTGGAAAGATTCCAGAAGACACCGGTCGATACACAGGCTGCCTTGGAGAAGACATGATTCCAGGCAATGATGGCATACATCGACATCAGTCCGCCCATGCTGGAGCCGCCGACGGCAGTTGCCTCACGGTGTCCCCAGGTACGGAAAGTGCGGTCGATATACGGCTTGACATCATTGGCGATCCACTCCATTGTCTGTTTTCCTTTGCCTTCCAGAACATGGCCGAACATCCGCTTGCGGTAGGGGGAGTATTCATTCAGCCGTTCATTGCCTTCGTGCGAGCACTCCAGACCGACAATGATGAGTTTCTTTGGCCACTGCTCAAGAAAACTCTTCATGCCCCAGCTTTTTCCGAAGGTTGCCTCACTGTCATGGAACAGATTATGACCGTCAAAGAAATACATGACGGGATAGCGTTCATTTGTATACTGGTAGTCATCCGGCAGCCATATATGCAGCATACGGTTCTGACCGGCCGGCCAGTACCAGAATTCCTGTTTGATGATCATCCGCGTACCTCCCTTCAGGCAGTTCAGTTCACATAAGGTATTCTAAAGGTATAATGAAAGTAAGTCCAATGACAAGCAGGAGGAACATTATCATATGAGCAATATTGAACGTGTATGCACATTTCTGAAAGAAGCAGGAACCTATTATCTGGCAACAGCGGAAGGCGATCAGCCGCGTGTCCGTCCGTTCGGAACGGCCCACATTTTTGAAGGAAAACTGTATTTTCAGACCGGTCTTTCCAAGGCTGTCGCAAAGCAGATGGGTGCCAATCCGAAAGTAGAGATCTGTGCCTTCAGGGACGGTGTATGGGTCCGTGTATCCGGTGAAGCCGTTCTTGATGAACGCATTGAAGCACAGGAATCCATGCTGGCAGCCTATCCGAGCCTGGCAAAGATGTATCAGCCGGGTGACGGCAATACCGCCGTATACTGGCTGAAGAACGCAAAGGCCGTCTTTGCGTCCTTTACGGCAGCACCGGAAACTGTTGAATTCTGAGAAAACCAGGGCTTTGGCGGAACTGTCAGAAACGGCAGTTCCTTTTTTTCTTTCCGGCAGGATGACCGGTTTCTGTTGTTTGCTGAACGGCAAGGTTTTACAATATAAGTAATGCTCATACTGAGCGAGAGGGGAAAGATAATGAAAAAGAAGTATCTGTCATCGATTCTCTGTTCTTTGATGGTGCTGTCCATGGGATGTTCCGCGTCCTCCGGCGGGAAGTATACTCCCGGCACCTATACAGGAACTGGAAAATCAGACAAATTCGGGCACACGGTGACTGTTGAAGTAACCGTCAGCGCCGATGCCATCACGGAAATCAAGGTTGCCGAGGAAGACTTTGATTATGATGAACCGTTTGCCAGCATTCCGGATGCCGTCAAGTCCAAGGGCTCCACGGCAGAAGTGGATAATGTGGGCGGATGCACGGAAACATCCGAGGCTCTGAAAGCTGCCATTGATGATGCCCTGCAGCAGGCTGCCGGCGGAACGGCTGCAGCTGTCACCGGTGAAAATGTTCCGGTTACCTATACAGCCGGCACATATACCGGAAAAGGCGACGGCTATAACGGACCGGTGGAAGTGTCTGTCACATTCGCATCCGACAAAATTGAAAAGATCGAAGTCGTCAGCAGTTCCGAAACTGGACATGTCGGCGATATTGCCTTTGACTATCTGCCGCAGCGCATGATCGCTGCCAACGGTACCGGCGTCGACAATATTTCCGGTGCGACATTCTCATCGTCTGCTCTCAAGGCTGCCGTCAATGATGCCGCTGACCAGGCGAAGGCATCTGATCTTGACGGCTTCAAAAACAATCATATTGAAAAGAAAAATGCCGAAGCAGTTGAAGAAACCTATGATGTCATTGTTGTCGGAGCAGGCGGCGCCGGCATGGCTGCAGCTGCGCAGGCTGCCCAGGACGGAAATACGGTTCTGGTCATTGAAGAAAACGGTGAAATCGGCGGCAACACACTTGTTTCCGGCGGCCAGTACCAGTCGGTCATGCCGTATCTGGTCTGGGATCCTTCTGATCCGGATGCGGAAACGGGAATCAAGTATGACGGAACCGAACAGCCGAAGCAGATGGTTCCGGTCAGCACGCTCGACGAACTGCGGCTGATCGAAAACTGGTCAGAAAAGCCGTTTGATGAAGCATACTACAAGGATCATGAATTCGTTGCCGGTGATACGGAAGAACTGTCAAAGCACGGCGTGCATCAGGAATATCTGCCGACACTGCAGGCTCTGAAAAAGGAAATCAGGGAATACCTGGCCTGGGCTGAACCGAAGGTGAAAGCCGGTGCCGGTGAAATTACTCTGTTCTCAACGCTGAATCTGCATATTTTCCAGACATACTACGGCGGCCTGCGTCCGACGGCAGACATGTCAGAATGGATGTACGGTGACTTTGACCTGGTCAGTCAGTTCATCACTGACGGCCAGGAACTGAAGCCGTGGCTGGAAGAACAGGGCGGCAAGTTTGTTGAAAATCAGCAGACCCTGATCGGTGCCCTCTGGTACAGAGAAAATGAATTTGCCGGTGCTGTCATTGACGGTGAAGAAATCGGCGGCAGATGGGGCACATACTTCATGGCACCGAAGAATACACTGACAAAGACCTCGCCGACAGCAGCCCAGAACAAGATCATGACCTTTACAACCGCAAAGGAACTGATCGTCGACAACGGCCGTGTGACCGGTGTCAGGGCAGCATATGACGACGGTGAAACTTTCTATGATGTTACAGCCCATGCCAACAAGGGCGTCATTCTGGCAACCGGCGGCTTTGCGGCAAATATCAGCGAAGTACTCGAATACAACCAGTACTGGGACAGCAAGTATCTGACATCATCCACCAAGACCACCAACCGTTCCTCACTGCAGGGCGACGGCATCGAGATGGGTGAAGAGGCAGGTGCTGCCACAACCGGCATGAACTTCACGCAGCTGATGCCGATTTCCTGGGTTGACAACGGCAACCTGGCCTTCGGCGCCGGCAACTATGCGGTCTGGATCAATCCGGAGACCGGCAAGCGCTTTGTCGATGAAACTTCCGAGCGTGACGTTCTGTCACTGGCAGAATTCAGAAACGGCATGGAAGTCAACGGCACCCAGGGCGTCTTCGTGGAAATCTACAACAAGGAACAGCCGCTTCCGGCACCGATGCAGCTGGGTGATGAAGATTTCGAAGGCAGATACTATACTGTCACGATCGACAAGCTCGGCGATCTCTTCAAGAAACTCGGTGTCAGTGCTGATCCGGAAACAGTAAAGCAGACCATTCTCGACTATGATAAGGCAGTCATGAGCGGAGCAGCTCCGGCTGACTTCCCGGATGTCAAGAAGACCGGGGCATCACGCACGGTCGGTGCCTGTGAGAAGGATGAAAACGGCAAGTATCTGCCGGATACCTATACGCTTGAGGGCGTTGACCTGCGCGTCCGTCTGATGGCTCCAAGCACCCATCATACAATGGGCGGCCTGAAGGTCGATGCCAAGCGCCATGTTCTGGACAGTGACGGCAAAGTCATCGAAGGTCTCTACGCTGCCGGCGAAGTGACCGGCGGCATCCACGGCGGCAACCGTCTGGGCGGCAATGCCATCGTTGAGATCTTTGTCTCCGGCCGTACTGCTGCCATGGCAGTCACAGCTGACAACCAGTAATTAAAGACAAGAAAAGTACATTCCTGCGAATGTACTTTTTTTGTCAGATGATGATACCGTCCAGGTGATCGATCTCATGCTGGAGGACCTGGGCAATCCAGCCATTGAATTTTCTGGTGTGCTTCTGAAAAGAGAGATCCTGCCAGGCAACGGTAATCTCACGGAAGCGCACCGTTTTTCTGGTGCCGCTGAGGGAAAGGCATCCTTCTTCTGCCTCATAGGGCTGCTTTTTCTGCAGGATCACAGGATTGAGCATGACGAGAGTCATGGTTTCATCAGCAGCTATGATCATGCGTCTGGCACAGCCGATCATATTGCCGGCCATGCCGGCACAGTGACTGCGGTGAGCCCGGAAGGTATCGATCAGATCCTGAACATGCGGCAGATCTTCCGGTCCTGCCGGTGTGCTTTTCTGTCTCAGGAAGAAGACATCGCGTACAATTGGCTTTTCCATGATTCAGTTACCGATGAAAGGAATCCTGGCAAGGGTATTGGCAAGAGACTTGACGGCGTCATTGAAGGCATCCACGTCCAGGGAACTGATTTTGTTCAGCACGTTTTCCGCCGGCTCCGTGAAACTGTTCAGCGTCTGCTGAACACTGCCGAGGGCGGTATTTACTGACGAAATCATTGTCACAAGCATGACTGCGGCAATGACGCAGAAGACACAGAGAATCAGAGTATAGAGACGGGTGTGCTGCTGGGCAAGGACCAGCTCGCACAGCAGTTCGTGATTGCTCATTTCCGAAAGCTGTTCTTTTTTTAACATGATGACAACCTGCTACTTTCTTTTTTTCATTATACTGTTTTTTCGCTGCCGCATGAAACCATCCCCGGCAGCCTGTTATAATGAAAAAAAGAACAGGGAGAATCATTTATGGCCAGATCATATACAATGCCTGAAAAACCGGAAGACGGAAACAGCCGGATCTATGACCCGGAAAACCTGATTCCGGAAACATCCGCTCTCAATGGCAGAACAATTGCCATGCTGGGATCATCGATTACCTATGGCTTCGGAAGCGAAGGCATATCCTTTGCCGAGATGATCGCAGCCATCGATCAGTGCCGGGTGATCAAGCAGGCGGTCAGCGGCTCCACTCTGGCATACTGCCCGAAGCGGCCGGAAACAAATCCCCAGGACAGCTATGTCCGGCAGATGATGGATCATATTGACAAAGGAGAAAAGATCGATGCCTTTGTCGTACAGCTTTCCACCAACGATGCCCAGAAAGGCATTCCGATGGGGGAAATCACTGATTCGAAGTCAGCGGAATGGCAGCACCGCGGCACCATCACCGGTGCCATGGAATACATCCTGGCATACATTGAGGAAAACTGGCACTGCCCGGTTGTCTTCTATATCAATGCCCGGGTCAGCCGCGAAGATATTGAACGCTTTGCAGAAGCCTGCCCGGAACTGCAGCTTTCGGTCGACGAAGGGTATCAGAATCTTGTCGTCAATTACGAAGAAATGATCAGCAGACTTTATAAACTGCAGAAAAAATGGCATTTTGAAATTGCCGATCTCTGGCATTCAGAAGTGACCCATGTTTCAGCTGACGAAAGGGAACTGATGATGAATGATCCCATCCATCCGATGAAATCCGGTTATCTGTTCTGGTATGTGCCGGCAATCGAATCATGTCTGAAAAAGGTGCTGTAATCAAGGCGGTGTCGGCTGCCATGATCCTGTGGACGGGAGGCTGTATGAAAGAAGTGAAAAAGACTGCGGAGAACAATGAATTCACAGTGATTGCGGCCACTGACATTCATTATCTTTCACCTGATCTCTATGATGAGGGGGAAGCGTTTCAGAAGCTGATGGCATCCGGCGACGGCAAATACACCGAAGGCGGCGGAATGATCCTGCGGGAACTGACGGAAACGGTGAAAAGGGAAAAGCCTGATGCGGTTCTGCTTTCCGGGGATCTGACATTCAACGGCGAGCTGTATTCCCTGCAGGAGATTGCCGGCTTCCTGAAAGAGATGGAGGATGCCGGAAGCCGCGTCTTCGTGATCAGCGGCAACCATGACATTGAATATTCCATGGCCGCCATGTTCCGCAGTGAAAAGGCAATTCATACCGACAATATCAGCACCGCTGACTTCAGCCGCATCATGGGGCCGTTCGGCTTTGATGAGGCATTTGCCAGAGATGAAACGTCACTGAGCTATGCGGCCGAACTGCGGGAAGACCTCTGGCTGCTGTGCCTGGATGCCAATATGCCGGAACAGCGCGGCTCCCTCGGGGCAGAAACACTTGCCTGGGCAGAAACGGTTCTGAAAGAAGCACAGGCGAAAGACATTGCCGTCATTACCATGACGCACCAGAATGTTCTGAAGCAGAATGAACTGATGTATCAGGGCTTTGTCATCAATAATCATGAAGAAACTGCAGCCCTGCTGCAGAAGTATCATGTTCTGGTCAACCTCAGCGGCCATTCCCATCTGCAGCACACTGCCGTTTCCGGCGGTCTGACTGACATCTGCACGGAAAGCCTCAGCGTCTGGCCGCTGAATTACGGCGTACTGAAGGCAGATCCGTCAGCCCGGACATTTACGTATGAAAACCGGAGTCTGAATATCCTGCAGCAGGAAAGCCGGACCCGGTTCAATGAAACCGTGACGCGGATGACGCAGCCGGTGCTCGACAGCCTTGATCTTTCAGCGGCGGCGAAACAGGAGATGCTGGAACTGGCATGTGATGTCAATGCCATGTATTTTTCCGGACAGCCGGCAGAAGCGAAGAAATATCTGAATTCAGAAGCCTGGCGGAACTGGGAGAAAGAAGCAGGGGATTCCTTCTGGTATTATTACCTGAAGCAGATCCTGGAAGAATGATTTCTTTTTTGCTTTTCGTGCCGGTCCTTAACGGTTACAATGTATAGCATATCAGCAGAGAGGATATGGATATGGGAATCACAGTGTTTGGAGCAATCTTCGTGGATGTCAAGGGATATCCGACGGCGCAGTATATTCCGGGCGGCCGCAATGTCGGCAATGTTGTCAACACCCACGGCGGTGTCAGCCGCAATGTGGCGGAAGACATTGCCAATGTCGAGCTGCGTCCGACCTTTGTCAGTGTTGCCGACTATTCGGGCATGAGCACTGATGTCATTGACAAGCTGAAGCGGCATAAGGTGAATACCGATTATATCCGGAGAACCGAAGACGGCCTCGGCACCTGGCTGGCCATCTTTGACAACAACGGTGAAGTCACAGCTTCCATTTCCAAGCGGCCTGATCTCAGTGAAATCATCAGTATCCTGGCAGATCACGGCGATGAAATCTTTCGCAGTGCCGACAGCATTGCCGTTGAGATCGACATGGATGTGGCGGTGCTGAAGCCGATTTTTGAACTGGCGGAGAAATATGACCGGCGCATCTATGCGGTGGTATCGAACATGTCGATTGCCATGGAACGGCGCGATCTGCTGCAGCGCACCGACTGTGTCGTAT
Organism: Bulleidia sp.; assembly: GCA_045543875.1. Taxonomy (GTDB): domain Bacteria; phylum Bacillota_I; class Bacilli_A; order Erysipelotrichales; family Erysipelotrichaceae; genus Bulleidia. Next base: position 408 of record JAZPXY010000036.1, on the reverse strand, counting down.
GCAACCTGCAGGAGGCAGAAATGCTGTTTTCCAAAAATTATGACCGGAAGTCTCCGGCAGAACTGGAAGAGATTCTGCTGCGCAAGATCCGGCAGGCCCATATTCCCAGCATGGTTGTGACCCTGGGCGAGGAAGGTGCCGTATATGCCTGTGCCGACGGCAGCCACGGCTATGTTCCGCCTCAGAAGGTTGATGTCATCGATACGACCGGCTGCGGCGATGCCTTCTTTGCCGGTGTGGCGATCGGCCTGACCTACGGCAAGACCATGCATGAGGCATGCGTGATCGGCACCCGCCTGGCAGCTTCCGTAATCTGCACCAAGGAAAGTGTCTGCCCGCGCTTCAATCCGGCTGAATTTGAACTGAATCCGAATACGGTAAAATGACATGCGCTGAGCCGCATGTTTT
>JAZPXY010000035.1:0-69918 GCA_045543875.1 Bulleidia sp. | reverse complement strand
CCGGCGGTGAAGCCACCGGTATTGCCGGCATCATGGGCGGCGAGGAATCAATGATCGATGAAACAACGGAAGGCATCTTCATTGAAGCTGCGAGCTTCGATGCTGTCAGCATCCGCCGCACGTCGATCCGCCTCAATCTGCTGACGGAAGCTGCCCAGCGCTTCACCAAGGGTGTCGAACCGCTTGGCATGCAGAAGGCTGTTGACCGTTCCGTGCAGCTGCTGCAGGAATATGCCGATGCCTCCGGCTTTGAAGAGACGATCCATTACGGCAGCACCGGCTATGAACCGCTCACCGTAAAGGAAACCCTGAGCCACTGCAATGATCTGCTCGGCACCGAATTCACGATGGAGCAGGTGACAGAAGCACTGAAATGGCTCGATTTCGCACCGGAAACAAACGGCGATGAGATCATCTGCCATATTCCGAGCTACCGCACCGACATCGAACGTCCGGCTGACATCGATGAGGAAGTCATCCGTCTGATCGGCTTTGATTCCCTCAAGAGCACACTGCCGTACATGGCTGCGACTGTCGGCCGCCTGACACCGGTGCAGGACATGCGCCGCACCATCGGTGAAGTCATGCGTTCCTACGGCCTGCATGAGATCGTTACCTATACCCTGGTATCCCAGGATTATATTGACAACGGCCTGCATCCGGCCGGCGATGCCATTTCCCTGGCCATGCCGATGAGCGATGCCAGAAAGTACATCCGCAGCTCGCTGATGAATTCCGTTCTCGAATGCGTGCAGTACAATGAGGCCCGCCAGAACAGCGACAATGCCTTCTATGAACTTTCCAAGGTATACGGCGGCGAGAAGGAAGAAGAGCGCCTGGCCGTTGTCCTGGACGGCACCCTGCAGGAAGACGTCCTGCACAGAACGGTTGAGAAGGGTGACTTCTATGCCATGAAGGGCCTGATCCTGAACCTGCTGGAAAGACTCGGCTTCAATGCCAACCGCGTGCAGGTTACAGAGAATACAGTTGATACCGAAAAGTTCCATCCGTACCGCAGCGCTGCCGTCAGCCTCGACAAGAAGCTGATCGGTGTCTTCGGTGAAGTGCATCCTGCCTATGCGAAGAAGTTCGATCTGAAGCGGGTGGTATACGGCGAACTGTTCCTGGATACCGTATTCGCTGCCAAGGCTGCCAGACTGCGCTTTGTGCCGATCGACAGATTCCCGGCCGTTGAGCGCGATATCGCTCTGGTCGTTGACCGTGATGTCACTGCCCAGCAGCTGCTTGCGGCAGTCAAGAGAGCCAGCTCCAAGCTGATCCGCAATACTTCGATCTTCGATGTCTATGAAGGCGAACATATTGAGGCCGGCAAGAAGAGCGTGGCCATGCGCATTACCTACCAGGCTGGTGATCATACCCTGAAGGAAGAGGAAATCACACCGGTTCACGACCGGATCCTGGCGATTCTGAAAGAAAAGCTGAACGCTGAACTGAGAGGTTAAGGAGATGAGGGAGAGAATCCCTCATTTCTTTTGAAAAAGTATTAGCAGAGCACTTGACGGAGTGCTAACGAAGACATACAATAGTCCATGGTTAGCAAGCACAAGCTTCGAGTGCTAAAGGAGGCACATATGTTAAGACCGTTACATGATTATGTTGTACTGGAAAAAGTAAAAGAAGAAGAAAAGACACAGAGCGGCATTATCCTGACCGAAAAGCCGAAGGATCAGCCAAGCAAGGGCCTGGTCATTGCCGTAGGTCCGGGCAAGACAGAAGACGGAACACTCGTTCCGGTTGATCTGAAAGCCGGCCAGAAGGTCATTTATAAAAAGTATTCCGGAACGGAAGTCACCGAAGACAAGAAGGATTATCTGCTGATCAAGGCAGAGGACATCCTCGCAGTCATTGAATAATACAGGAGGCAGATACAATGGCAAAGGAAATCAGATATGCAAAGGATGCCAGACAGAAGATGCTTGACGGCGTCAACATTCTGGCAGATGCAGTAAAAGTAACACTTGGTCCGAAGGGCAGAAACGTTGTCCTTGAGAAGACATACGGTTCACCGGTCATCACCAATGACGGTGTCACCATTGCCAAGGAAATCGAACTGGAAGACAAGTTCGAGAACATGGGCGCAAAGCTGGTCTATGAGGCCGCAAACAACACCAATGAAACCGCCGGCGACGGCACAACAACCGCTACGATCCTGACTCAGGCCATGATCACAAGCGGCCTGAAGGCTGTTGACAAGGGCGCCAACCCGGTACTGATGAGAGAAGGCATTGAAAAGGCTGCCGCTGCGGCTGCCGAAGCACTGCTGAACAGATCCCACCAGGTTACAACCAACGATGATGTCAGAAACATCGCCACCATTTCTTCCGGTTCCGAAGAAATCGGCAGGATCATTGCCGAAGCAATGGAAAAGGTCGGAAATGACGGTGTCATCAATGTTGATGAATCCCGTTCCTTCGAGACAACCCTGGAAATGACCGAAGGCATGCAGTATGACAAGGGCTATGTATCCCCGTACATGGTTTCCGACCGTGACAAGATGGAAGTCTCCCTCGACAATCCGTTCATCATGGTTACCGACCAGAAGGTCAATACAATTCAGGACATCCTGCCGGTGCTGGAAGAAGTCGTCAAGGCCAACAAGCCGCTGCTGATCATCGCTGATGACTATGACAACGAAGTCATGAGCACCCTGATCATCAACAAGCTCAGAGGCACATTCAATGTCGTTGCCACCAAGGCTCCGGGCTTCGGCGACAATGCCAAGAACCAGCTCGGCGACATCGCTGCCATGACCGGTGCCAGATTCTTTGCCAAGGATCTGAATGCCAACCTGGCTGACATGACTGTTGCTGATCTTGGTTCCGCCAAGAAGGTTGTCGTATCCAAGGACAGAACAACGATCATTGACGGCGAAGGCAATGCTGATGAAGTAGCCGAAAGAGTCGGTGAAATCAAGGCTGCCATCGAGAATACAACTTCCGACTATGACAGAAAGAAGCTGCAGGAAAGACTCGGCAAGCTGACAAACGGCGTGGCTCTGATCAAGGTTGGTGCCACAACCGAAACCGAACTGAAGGACAAGAAGCTGCGTATCGAAGACGCCCTCAACGCTACCAAGGCAGCTGTTGAAGAAGGCGTCGTATGCGGCGGCGGCCTGGCACTTGTACAGGCATACAATGACATCAAGGATACCGTGAAGTCTGATATCGTTGATGTTCAGAGAGGCATCAATGTCGTTCTCGAAGCTCTCAAGCAGCCGATTACACAGATCGCTGAGAATGCCGGATTTGACGGCAACGAGATCCTTGAACAGCAGCTTGAGGCAAAGGAAAACACAGGTTTCAATGCCAAGAGCGGCGAATGGACCGACATGTTCGAAGCCGGTATCATCGACCCGACCAAGGTTACAAGAAGCGCACTGCTGAACGCCGCAAGCATCTCCGGCCTGTTCATTACGACCGAAGCTGCTGTCGCCGAGATTCCGGCACCGGAACCGGCTGCCCCGGCAATGCCGCAGTATTGATGAATCATGAAGGACTGCACTGCAGTCCTTTTTTTCTGCTATGATGAAACCGGAAGGTGAACCCATGAAAAAAACCATATGCCTGCTTGCGGCTGCTCTCTGTGCCTGCACTGCCAAGGAGCCGGCCGGCATTATCATGGACGGTGACGGAATGATTCGTGATTTTTTTTCATATGATCTGAAGGGAAGATGGATCCGGATCGGCAGCAATGAACCGGAAGAGCTGATATTTGAAAAGGATACCGTCACAATGATCCATTCCGACGGCAGCACCGAAACATTCCCGTACGATATCAATGACGGCAGCGAGCTGCAGGATTCTGACCATACGATTTTCATTGAGGCTGAAGGACTGCCGTATGATGAACTGATCTATCAGGATCATCAGACCGAAAAGGGTGTGAAAGGCTATCTCTTTGCCGTATGGGCAGTGACCGGCGGCCGTGATCCGTTTGAGACCGTCATGGTCTTCCAGCACGAAGATGACAGGAATCAATATACGCCCGATACCGTTCCGGAAAGGCTCGGTGTTCCCGAAGAGGAAGAAAGGGAATATCCGCCGGGCGGCGAAGCTTCCGATTATATTCCGCTTCTGGGAGAAAGGTGGGAAGTTGCCGCACTGCCGGAATTCATCAAAAAGTATGATTCCAATTCCGTCATCTTTTCCGGTACACTCTTCGGATATCCGGCTGACATTCACTATACGGAATTCCGCAGAACCGGAATATTCCATGAGATTACCTGCTATGTCCATGACATGAACTATGAAACGTTTTATGAAGTTCTGAAGGAAAGATACGGCGAAGCTGTGCAGACCGGTGAAAAGGAAGGCGGACCGTCCGCTGAATTTGCCGGGGAGGATCTGCAGATCAGTCTCTGGCATGATACTGATCAGAACTATGTGCGCGTGACATTCCGGCGCCCTGAAGAGGAATAACTGAATCAGCACAGAAAAACGGACACTGCAATGCCCGTTTTTTGTCTGCACTGGCCTGAAACTTCCTGCTATTTCTGCAGCAGGGATGCGGCGGCGTTGATGAGCAGTTCGATAAAGATAAGATAGATTGCCTGATCATCCAGGAAGGAAATATTGTTGTCCCGGGAGATGCGGGGCAGAACGACATATTCCTTTACATATCTGCGGAAGGCAAGATTCGGCGTCATGGTCAGGGTGATGACAGGACAGCCGTGATCAGCAAAACTGCTGACGAAGTCGGTATAGGCGCCGTTATTGGAAATCGTGAAGAGAATGACCAGATCATTCTTGCCGAGAATGTCAGTCAGGTCTCCCATTATGGCAGTGTCATGAACTGCTTCGGCATCAATGCCAATCTTGGAGAGACGCTGGCGCAGCTGCAGGGCACTGTTGAAGGTTCTGTCATAGCCGAGAATCTTGATGCGCCTTGCCTTGATGATAAGCCTGGCAATGCGCCTGAGATCGTCGCTGCTGCAGGCATCCTGAAGCTGCAGAATGTAGCGGCTGTAGGTTTCGGTAATGGCCTTGATCGGATCACTGTTTTCCGTCTCGGTATGGGAAGAGGCATTCTGGCTTACCAGAAAGCGGGAAAGATCAAACTTGAATTCCGCAAACCCGCTGTAGCCGATACGGTTGGCAAAGCGGACAAGGGCAGACTTGGAAGAATTGGTCTGCTGGGCAATATAGGTAATGGAGGTGCGGGCGGCATCACGCGGGTTATTCAGAATATAAACGGCAATCTCCCTGTCGGTAGGGGTCATGTCTTCGTAGCAGGACTGGATACGATCGAGCGGATTGAGACTCATAGATGTATTTCTCCTTTTTTATATGTAAAGAACTGTACATACTTTTTCTTTAATATGTCACACTTCCGGGCATAAAACAAGTTTTGAAACAATGTTAGAAAAAGTTTTAAAAAGTTCTTGAAACAAGTTTTAGTGCGTGGTATATTCTGATTGTAAAGTTAAAACTAGTTTCAGACAGAAAGGGGAAAAGTTATGAACGGTTTTATTGACAAGCTGCAGGAAATCCTGATTCCGTTTTCACAGAAGGTCAACAACAACAAAATCCTGAAGGGAATCAGCGGCGGTTTCTCTGCCATGCTGCCGGTCGTCATGGTCGGTGCCATCTTCACGCTTCTTGCAAATCTGAATATTGCTCCTTATCAGAATCTGATTACGGCTACAGGCCTGAAAGGGTTCTTCTCCATTCCCGCTGACTACACGACAAACATGATTTCTCTCTATGCCGTGTTCCTGATTGCCAAAGCGGAAGCTTCGGTTCTGGGCATGGATGACAGAGAGTCTGTTGCCTCCGGTGTTATCGCTCTGATGGCTTTCCTGATCATGATTCCGCTGGGTGTTTCCGGCACGGATGCCGACACCGGCGTTACAGTGACTGTTCCGGGTGCTGTCAATACAACATTCCTCGGCTCTGCCGGTCTGTTTACAGCCATGCTGGTAGGCATCATCTTTCCGTGGATTCATAACATTTTCGTTACAAAGAACATCGGCATCAAGATGCCTGATACGGTTCCGCCGGCGATCTCCAAGTCCTTCTCGGCTCTGATTCCGGCCATGGCACTGGCTGCTCTGGCAATTGTTCTGAGAATGCTTGCCGGCATGACAAGCTACGGTTCTGTCACAATGCTGATCTACGGTATCCTCAAGGCTCCGCTGACAGCTCTGGCCGCAAGTCCGTTTACCTTTGTCATCCTGCTTCTTGTCTGCAACGTTCTGTGGTTCTTCGGTATCCACGGCGGCATGGTTGCCACATCCATCATGGCTGTCCTCTATACCGAGCTGACACTGGAAAACCTGGCTGCCTACGGTGCCGGTCAGGCAATGCCGAACATTTTGATCCAGCCGGCATGGTTTGCCATGGGCAACATCGGCGGATCCGGCTGTGCCATCGGTCTGTGCCTCTGCCTGGCTCTGTTCTCGAAGTCTGAAAGATACAAGGCACTGAACAAGATTGCTCTGCCTTCCGGTCTCTGCGGCATTTCCGAACCGATGGTCTTCGGTGTACCGCTCGTGCTGAATCCGATCATGCTGATCCCGATGCTGGTCGCTCCGATCGTTACCTTCCTGCTTGGCTATGCTGCCATGGCAATCGGTCTGGTACCGTATATGATCGGCGTCAACGTTTCCACCGGCACACCGATTCTGCTCTCTGCCTTCACGGCATGGGCTGACTGGAGAGGCGTTCTGCTGCAGGCTGTTCTGATTGCCGTAGCTGTATGCATCTACTATCCGTTCTTCCGCGCTGCCGACAATCAGGCTCTGGAAGAAGAAAAGAGCGCAGGCGCTGCCGAATAAATACCGACAATCATTAGTCTGAAATTCCCTTTTACAGATTAATATGAAAGAAGAGCTTCCTTTGAAACAGCAAGTCCTGCTTCAGGACAGCTCTTCTTTTGATTTAGGAATCCGGATTTCTGCCGCCTGATGCGGCAGAAACCGGAGATACTGAAAAAGCTCCCTCTGATACAATATAAACAGAATACTATGGAAAGGATCTGAAACTATGAGCAGACATCCGCATATCATTATCATCAATCCTGACGAAATGCGCTGGGATACTATGGGGCATATGGGCAATCCGGCCGCATCCACACCCAGACTCGATGCCTTTGCAAAGGCAGAAGCCGTTTCCTTTGAAAATGCCTTCTGTCAGAATCCGGTCTGTGTGCCCAGCCGCTGCAGTTTCTTTACCGGTCTTTATCCGCATGTCAACGGCTACCGCACCATGCATTACCTGATGCATGACGGCAGCGAGACAATGTTTGCCGAACTGAGAAGGAACGGCTACCATGTCTGGATGAATGCCCGCAATGACTTCATTGCCGCCAATATTCCCGGTGAAATGGCTACCCAGTTTGATGAACTGCAGGCTCCGAAACCAGGGGAAGGACTCGGTGCCGGAAGAGGCATCAGAGTTTCCGAAGAATTCCCGTATTCCCATTACATCGGCGTCGTTGACAATGTACCGACCGATATGGCGGATACCCTTGCTGCCTGTGAGCGCATCCGGAATGTAAAGGAAGGGGATGCACCGCTGTGCATGTTCCTTGGCTGGATGAATCCGCATGTGCCGTATGTGACCGATCATGAACACTATGACCGCATCGATCCCGCCAGGATCAGGGAACGCGTGCATATGGATGAGTGTTCCGGCAAGTCACAGATGATCCATAAGCTGCGTGAATTTGCGGCTCTTGGTGAGATGCCGGAAGAAACCTGGAAGGAAATCCAGAGAATCTATCTGGCCCAGTGCGCCTATATCGACGACATGTTCGGCATGATCGTTGATGCCCTGAAGGATGCCGGCATCTATGATGATTCCCTGATTGTCTTCCTCTCTGATCACGGCGATTTTGCGGCTGACTTCGGTCTGCCGGAAAAAGCCCAGAATTCCTTCGAGGATGTTCTGACCAGAGTGCCGCTGCTGATCAAGCCGCCGAAGGGCTGTGCGGTCGATCCCGGCAATACCAAATCGCTGGCCGAGCTTGTCGATTTCTATGCCACTGTCATGGACTATGCCGGCGTTGCTCCCGAACATGATCAGTTCGGTGTATCGCTGCGGCCGGTCATTGAAAACAGAAGCACGGAAAACAGGAAGTATGTCTTCAGCGAAGGCGGACGTCTTGCCCATGAAAAGCAGGCCGATGAATATCATAAATACGGTGATGCCGGTCCGAAGAAGACCAGTGACTACTGGGCCAAGATGAATGCCGAAGCAGATGATGAAGCCCATGCCAAGGGAACCATGATCCGCGATCATAGATACAAGTATGTTCTCCGTCACGGCGGACCGGATGAATTCTATGATCTGGAAAAGGATCCGCTTGAAAAGATAAACCGCATCGATGAAAAGGAATATGCGGAAATCATTCTGAACATGAAGCTGGAAATGCTGAAATGGTATCAGGAAACCTGCGATACCGTCAGCCGCAGTTTCGATTCCCGCTTCCTGACACCGGAATCAATCACCCCGCGTCAATAAGAAGATCTTCGGATCTTCTTTTTTCTCTGCCGGAATGATGCGGCAGCGCCGGACTTGTTCTTTCCGGCATGATTGGGATATGCTTTTATAGAAAAAAGAACAGTGAGACGAACGCATGGAAGAGAATGACAGAACAGAAAAAAGAACCAGCCGGATTTTGTATCTGGCAGCAGTAATACCTGCCGTGCTGGCAGTCCTTGGCTTTTTTGGCCTGAATACTTTCAGTGATGTACGCAATGCCATGTTCGGTTCTGCAAAGCAGGAATCTTCGCAGGAAGTCAGTTCGGAAACGACTGTGCCTGAATCTGATGCGGAAGTCTTTGCGCCGGCAGACAGCAGCGACCAGACACTGCTGGTCAACCGGACGATTGCCGAATCATCCGGTGCCGAAACCGTCTTTCATGCAAAGGATGCACTGGGCCGGAACTGCGATGAAGCTCTGAAGCTTTCTGACTGGGGCAGCACCAGTTATGCGACGTATTATATCGGCGGGGAATTCAGCCGTTTTACCGGCACCGTTACAGCCGCCGAAGATACAGATGAATCGGTGCCTTCCTATCTGTTCTATGTAGCTGTCAACAACGATCCTGATCAGAAGGTGTTTACAGCCGAGATGACGCGGGCACAGAAACCGGTGCAGCTGGATATTGATGTCAGCGGCTGTGACTATATTACATTTGTATCAAGAATGCCGGAGAGCGGTATCATCTATACCAGCGGTGTTCTGATCACGGAGGGGAGATTTGAATGAATGTCTATGACTGGGATGATACGATTTACCGGGGCGATTCGACCTTCGGCTTTGTAAAGTATCTGTATGTGAAAAAACCGAAAACGCTTCTCAGCATTCCCCGCACAGCTGTGTGCGGACTGCTGTTTGTACTGAAGATCATGCCGAAGCTGACCTTCAAGCAGAATCTGTATCATATGTTTGTCTTTGTCGATGACATGGAACAGACAGTGGAGGAGTATACTTCCTCGCATCTGGATCATGTCAAGGAATTCTACAGGCAGAATCAGAAGGAAGATGACATTGTCATCTCTGCTTCGCCGGAATTTCTGATCCGCTCTTTCTGTGAAAAGACCGGCATAAAGACATGCATGGCCAGCCGGGTCGATATGCATACAGGAAAATACGAAGGGCTCAACTGCCACGGCGAAGAGAAGGTGAGAAGGTTTCATGAACTGTTCCCGGAAGGGAAGATCAACGAATTCTATTCTGATTCCTACTCCGATACACCGCTGGCAAGGCTGGCGGAAAAAGCCTTTCTTGTCAAAGGCGACAGTCTGCTGCCCTGGCAGAAATTCTGAAATGATGCAGCTGCTTTCAAAGCGGCTGCATTTTGTAATACAATGAACAGGCAATGAAACGGACAGTACTGGGCATCCTTGCACATGTGGATGCCGGCAAGACAACCTGTATAGAAAGCATGCTGTATACAGCAGGTGCAATCCGGAAGATGGGACGTGTCGATCACAGGGATGCCTTCCTCGACTTTGATGAACAGGAACGGGATCACGGCATTACCATCTATGCCAAGGAAGCGCACTTTGTTTTTGAAGATACAGAAGTTTTTGTCATTGACACGCCCGGCCATGTCGACTTTTCAGCTGAGATGGAACGGACGCTGCAGGCTCTGGACATGGCGGTCATTCTGATCAGCGGCCAGGACGGCGTGCAGGCGCATACGGAAACGATCTGGAACTGTCTAGAAAACTATCACGTGCCGTGTGTCATCTTCGTCAACAAGATGGATATTTCCTTCCGCAGCGAAGAAGATCTGCTGAATGACCTGAAGAAGCACTGTTCCTCTTCCTGCCTCCTCTGGAATGAAGAGCGCGGCGAGGAACTGGCAATGATTTCGGAAGAAATGATGAATGTCTATCTGGAAACAGGCAGTATTCCGGAAGCTATGATCCGCACTGCCGTTGCCGAAAGAAAATGCTTTCCGGTGCTGTTCGGATCGGCCCTGAAGCAGACCGGCATCCGGGAACTGCTGCACTGTATTTCCGAAGTCTGTCCGGAAAAGACCTTTCCCGACGATTTCGGTGCCAGAGTCTATAAGATTTCGCGTGATTCCCAGGGCAGCCGTCTCAGTCATGTCCGCATCACCGGCGGCACTCTGAAGGCAAAGCAGCGGATCGGCGAAGACGACAAGGTGGATCAGATCCGCATCTACAATGGTGCTGACTATACCATGGTGAATGAAGCGGAAGCCGGCATGATCTGTGTGCTCAAGGGTCCGCAGAATCTCGAGGCAGGGGACGGTCTCGGCTTTGAAAAGAACGCTGCCAAGCCGCTTCTGAGTGCCTACATGGACTATCAGCTGGCACTGCCGAAAGGAACGGATATTCTCGCGCTTTCCGATACGATGCAGCAGCTGGCAAGTGAGGATCCGCAGCTGGAAATCTGGTCTGATCCGGAGGCCCATGTCATCCGCCTCAGCATCATGGGTGAAATGCAGAAGGATGTCGTCCAGAAGAAGATCTTTGAGCGCACCGGCATCCGCGTCGGCTTTTCCGAAGGCAGAGTGCTGTTTGCGGAAACGGTGGCAGAGAGCATGGAAGGCGCCGGTCATTTTGAACCGCTGCGCCATTATGCCGAAGTCCATGTCCGCCTTGATCCGCTGGAACGGGGAGCGGGCATCGTTGTCGCCGATGAATGTCCCAATGACATGCTGTCAGGAAACTGGCGGCGTTCGATTCTGTCGGTCCTGCGGGACAGCCGCCACCGCGGAGTGCTGACCGGTTCACCGCTGACCGATGTGAAGATCACGCTGATTGCCGGCCGCGGCCATCTCAAGCATACCGAAGGCGGCGATTTCCGCGAAGCGGCAAGAAGAGCCGTGCGCCAGGCCCTGAAAAAAGCCGAGTGCATCGTCCTTGAACCCTATTATGAATTCACCCTGAAAGTATCTTCGGAAGTGCTGAGCAGAGCCCTTTATGATCTGGAGACAAGATCCGCTTCCGTCGAAGTGGAAGATCTTGGCGAAGGCATAATGCTGATCAGAGGAAAGGGACCGGTCCGCAAACTGATGAACTATCAGGCAGAAGTATCGGCCTATACCCGCGGCAAGGGCATCTTTGCCTGCAGCTCCTGCGGCTATGAGCCCTGCACGGATCAGGAGGAAATCATTCTCGAAAGGGGATACGACAGTGAAAGCGACAGAAGGAATCCGACCGGATCGGTCTTTTGTGCCCACGGTTCCGGCTTCTATGTTCCCTGGGATGAAGCCGACCGCTATATGCATGTGATCCTGAACCGGCAGGAAAATGACAGTGCCTATGAGCACCGCCGCTATCATGTCGGCGAAGACGAAATGACAGCCCTGATCCAGTCTTCCTCTTCCAACAACCGCAATCCCCATAAGGAGCGGAAGCCGCGGAAGAAAGAGGATGAGGAACTGAAAAAGGTAAAGGCAAGGCCGAACCTGCCGCCGTATATGATTGTCGACGGATACAACATGATCTTTGAATGGGAAGATCTCAAGGCTCTTGCCAAAGAGGATCTCTATGATGCCAGGGAAAAGCTGATTACCCGGCTGATGAACTATCAGGCCTATGCCGGAATGCCGATGGCAATTGTCTTTGACGGCTACCGGGTCAAGGATAATTACGGAACCGTGCAGAAGAACGGCAATGTTGAAGTCATCTATACCCGCACCGATGAAACAGCCGATCAGCGCATTGAGAAGATGGCATATGACATGCATGATCAATATACGCTGACAGTGGTTTCCTCTGACAGCCTGATCCAGAATTCAGTATTTGCCCAGGGAGCGCTGCGGATGTCGTCACGGGAACTGCATTCCCGCATTGAAGCTCTTGATACATTGCTGAAATAAACATTCCCGGCAGGGAAAATGGTATATAATAATCTGTGGAATTAATGGAGGAAATGATGGATAAATTCTTAGTTGAAGTTTCTGCACGCCACATCCACCTGAGTCGTGAGGATATGGACATTCTTTTCGGTGCAGGTTCTGAACTTCATCCGGTAAAGGAACTCTCCCAGCCGGGTCAGTTTGCTGCCGAAGAAAAGGTCACACTGGTAGGCCCGAAGGGCAAGTCCAGCGTCCGTGTTCTCGGACCGCTGCGTGACGAGACACAGGTTGAACTGTCTCTGACAGATGCAAGATCTCTGGGTGTTACGGCCATGGTCCGTGAGTCCGGTGATCTGGAAGGAACAACCGGCGGTCTGACACTGGTCGGTGCAGCCGGCGAAAAGGCACTTACAAGCGGTGTCATCGCTGCCAAGCGTCATGTACACATGACTCCGGCGGACGCTGAAAGATTCGGCGTTGAAAACGGCGAGATCGTCAATGTCAAGATCGATACTGACGGACGTTCCCTGGTCTTCGGTGATACAGTCATCCGTGTCAGCGAGAAGTATGCACTGGCCATGCACATCGATACCGATGAGGCAAATGCCGCTGCCATCTCCGGCACAGCCGAAGGCACAATCATCAAGCTTTAATGCAGAACAGGCTGCCGCAGGGCAGCTTTTTTTCTGCCAGAAAAAAGGTATTTCCTCAAAAAGGGAAATACCTTTACCGTTTCAGATCAAATTCCCGGCAGAGATCTTCATAGCGCTGAAGCTCTTTTGCCTTGACGGGCTTGGCCGGATCATGGAAGCAGTGGTGGATGACATCGGCATCCTTCAGCACTTCATCATAGGGAGAGTCAATGACGTCCTTGTCGTCATGATGCCAGATCATCGAACAGATGATTTCCGTTTCCTCAGCACTGAAGCATCCGAGTTCCTGCAGGAATCCCTTGGCCAGTTCAGCACCGCGGTGGGCATGATCGTCATAGGAGCCGGAAAGATAGGCTGCCATGTCATGCAGCATCGCAGCCGCTGCCGGCAGTTCCGGGTCCATGCCCCGTTTTTCGGCAATCAGGACGGCTGCCAGGGAAACACCGTTGAGATGAATGACGGCACTGTCGCGCCGGGACGGATCCGGCATTTCATGCAGTCTGGCATGAACCAGTTCACGGACTTCAGAAAGTCTGCTCATGCGTCCTCCTTCTGATGACAGTTGTCATAGACGATGGTGCTGTGGGGCGGAACCGAGTGAAGCAGCCAGACGTTGCCGCCGACGGTGGAATAGTCACCGATGACGGTCGTGCCGCCGAGAATCGTGGCATTTGCATAGACGATGACATGGCTGCCGAGATCAGGATGACGCTTGCCGCCCTTGACCGGCAGTCCGTTGTCATCCAGATCGAAGCTCTTGGCACCGATCGTCACGCCCTGATACAGCTTGACATGATGACCGAGCACGGCGGTTTCGCCGATGACGATGCCGGTGCCGTGGTCGATGCAGAAGTATTCGCCGATCTTCGCTCCCGGGTTGATGTCGATGCCGGTCTTCTCATGGGCATATTCGGTCATGATGCGGGGAATATAGGGAATGCCGAGATCGTACATTTCATGGGCGATGCGGTAAATGGAAATGGCATAGAAGCCGGGGTAGCAGAGAATGACTTCCGCCTTGGACTTGGCTGCCGGGTCACCGTCATAGATGGCCTGGATATCGGTGCAGATCAGATGCATGACTTTCGGAAGGCGGGCCAGGAATTCTTCTGTCAGTTCCTCGGCACAGGCCGGATCGAGACCGTCCAGATCCCGGGCCAGAGCGATCTCATAGGTCAGATCGCCGATCAGGGTTGCGGCTGCCGTTTCCTGGGTATAATCCTGAAAGCGGTAAAAATCCGGCAGCAGGATCAGCTGAATGCGCTTGATGATGCTGAGGATCCGCTTGCGGTCCGGCTTCGGCTTGGCAGCAGCGATTCCTTCATCACGGGCAGCAGCGATTTCCTTCAATAGTTCGTTGTTGTACACTCTCATGATTTATTCTCCAAACAATTTTGTGGACAGATATCGGTCGCCGGAATCGGGCAGGATCACGACGATGTTCTTTCCCTTGTTTTCTTCTCTGGCGGCAATCTGTACAGCCGCATGCAGGGCAGCACCGGCCGAGATGCCGACAAGAATTCCCTGCCATTTTCCAAAGCTGGCTCCCATGTTTATGGCATCATCGTCACTGACACGGATGACTTCATCATAGACGGAAGTATCCAGAACGGAAGGAATGAAGCCGGCGCCGATGCCCTGAATGCCGTGGGCTCCGGCCTTGTCACCGGAAAGCACGGCTGAGGTATCCGGCTCAACGGCAATGACCCTGAGATCCGGGTTCTGTTCCTTCAGGTATTTTCCGGTGCCGGTAATGGTGCCGCCGGTACCGACACCGGCCACCAGAATGTCAGCCTTGCCGTCCAGGTCATGCCAGATTTCCGGTCCGGTCGTCAGGTAATGGGCCTTGCTGTTGGAAGGGTTGTCAAACTGGGCCGGGATGAAGGCATTCGGAATTTCAGCAGCCAGTTCTTCGGCTTTGGCAATGGCGCCTTTCATGCCGAGACTGCCGTCGGACAGAACGATCTCAGCCCCGTAGGCGCGGATCAGTTTCCGGCGTTCAACCGACATGGTTTCCGGCATGACGATGATGACCCGGTAGCCGTGAGAAATGCCGACCGCCGCCAGGCCGATGCCGGTATTGCCGGAAGTCGGCTCGATGATGACCGATCCGGCCTGCAGACGGCCGTCTGCTTCGGCATCAAGAATCGTCTGTCTGGCAACGCGGTCCTTGATCGATCCGGTGGCATTGAGAAACTCCATCTTGCCGTACAGTTTTGCACAAAGATCATATTTTTTTTCAATCACTGTCAGTTCCAGCAGCGGCGTACCGCCGATCAGCTGTTCCATGGAAGTAAAGATTCTGCTCATAGTACATCCTCCTCTGTAAAGAAAAAACCGGGATAACCCCGGTCAGCAGTCAGTTTTCCGAATCCTGCAGAAAATGATCCGGATACCGAAATGAGCCGGGTACGGAACCACATCTGCAACAACATGCATTGTAACGCTTGGATTCAGTCATTTTCTATTCCTTTGAAATAACTTTACCACTTTGCCGGCATGGGTCAAGCGATATGTTCACCGGCCTGTACATGTCTTTTGCGTTCATATCGAAAAGAAAATATAATGAAGATAAATACGAGGTTGAGAATATGGAAACCATGCAGTCAATACTGGAAAAAGACAAGGAAAAGTTTCTGCAGATGCTGAACAGCGAGGACAATGCCGAGCGGGCTGCTGCCCAGGTGAACCGCGAACTGTCACGTATTCTGTATGTATACAACGAGCAGGATGAAAGCGATGCGGTCAAAAAAGCAGCAATGCAGATGATCACAGCCGTTCAGGCTGCGTCTGCCTTTCTTGACAGCACCGGTCAGACCGATGTCTATCACCGCACCAGAAAGGAAGAAAACAGCAGCGGCAGGCTGCCGGTCCGTTTCTGGCTGTTTGCGATGCTGACAGTCGCATGTGCTGCCGGCGCAGTGGTCATGTATATTCTCAAGGGCAATCCCCTCGGCTCGGTTCTGGAACTGCCGCTGATCCTGGTGCTGCTGGGGCTGATGGTCGTCTTTACATTCCTGACCGGCATGAGTGCCCACAAGGTCGCCAAACAGCCGCAGGAAGAGTATATGACCCATACCAGCTTTGATGCGATGAAGATCTACCGGGCGGTATTTGCATCTGTCGTGGCAATTGACAGGCAGCTGCAGGATGTCCGCACCGAAGCGGCGGTATCGGCCAAGAAGGTGCGCACCGAAACCCGCGGCAATCTCTCCGATGCCGAACTCGAGCTGCTTTCAGCTCTGCTGGAAACAGCGATGGCAGAGGACAGCGAAGGGGCACAGCAGAGTATTTCCGATATCAGCTACTATCTGCACCGCAAAGGTGCAGAAGTGGTCCGCTATACACCCGAGCACAGGGCATGGTTTGACATGATGCCTTCCGGTGCCGGTTCCGAAACGATCCGTCCGGCCATTGTCATGGACGGCAATGTTCTGAAGAAAGGCCTGGCGGCAGGAGGCAATTAAGCATGGATAAATACTACGGATTTGATCTCGGCGATGCCGAAAGTGCGGTATCGTGCCTGCGAAAAGAAGATGCCGAACCGGAAATGCTCACCGTTCAGGATGAGAAGAGTTTTATTACCGCGTTTGCCCAGCTGAAGGACGGCCAGCTGCTGGTCGGCGAAAAGGCCTGCTATGCACCGGATGCGGTGCTGCGCAAGATCCGCTTCAAGAGCCGCTATCTGACGGATCCTTCCGTCAAGAAGGATATTACCGGCTTTGCGGCCGGCGTTCTCGGTGAACTGTATACCAGCGCCCAGCTGCTGAAAGGCTCCGATGACTGCTTCTATATCGGCTGTCCGGCGGGATGGGACAAGGCGGCCAGGGAAGAGTACCGTGAGATCTTTGAGAAGATCGGCTATCCGCCGACAAAGATTATTTCCGAATCACGGGCGGCGCTCGTCAGTGCCTGTCAGTCCAAACATCTGCAGGTCGGCTATGACATTCTGAAGAAGCCGGTTCTGGTCATTGACGTCGGTTCTTCGACAACCGATTTTGCCTATATCATGGGCGGCAAGGAAGTGCAGCTGCAGACCGGCGGCGAAGTGTTCTTCGGCGGCGGCATCATGGATGAGATTCTCCTTGAGGAAGCGGTCAGTGCCTCTTCTTCCGCCAAGAAGATCAGAAGGATCTTTGAGGAAAGCGAACCGTGGAAGAACTACTGTGAATTTGCCGCCCGGCGCCTGAAGGAAAAATACTTCAGCGATGAAGAATACTGGCAGAACAATGAATGCACGCAGATCGTAACGATCCGTCATACCGCATTCCCGGTGCGCCTGACCCTGAAAATGAACAAGGAAATTGCCGACAGGCTGCTGAATACCCGGCTGGAAAAACTGGAGAACCGCTCCTTTAAGGAAATGTTTGTCGATTCCCTGAATGATGCGAAGGCAGCCTTAAGCGAGAAACAGCCGGAGATGATCTTCCTGACCGGCGGTGTTTCCAAGCTTCCGGCCATGAAGGGCTGGTGCCGCGAAGTCTTCCCGGATGCAGTTCTGATTGCCGGCTCGGAACCGGAATTCTCGGTTGCCAAGGGTCTGGCATACTGCGGCCGCATTGATGATGAACTGAAGGCATTCAAGGAAGAAGTGGATCTGCTGATCTCTTCCACTGTTGTCGAGCGCATTGTCAGCCAGCATATTCCGGAACTGTACAAGGCAGCCGTCAGAACGCTGATCGATCCGATCATCGAAGAAGCTGCCTGGCCGGTCGTCGACAGATGGCGCACCGGACATATCGAGAAACTGGCCGACATCAACGGTGAACTGCAGCGGGAAATCGATTTCTTCCTGCACTCGGAGAAGGCCAGAACACTGCTTACCAGACCGATCACATCGTGGCTGAAGACGGTTGCCTATGATCTGGAAGAATACACGATCCCGATCTGCACCAATCACAATGTTCCGTATTCAGCCCTGAACCTGAATTCCTATCTGGCCGTGCAGGATATTGAGATCCGCATGGAGGCAGAAGACGTATTTGCCATCAAGGAAATCACCTGGACCATTGATACGCTGGTATCGCTGATCATCGGCTTCCTGTGCGGCGGCAACGGCATTGCCGTTATCGCCAGCGGCCTGCCCGGCATTGTTGCCGGCGCCGTCATTTCCCTGCTGGTTCTGGCTCTGGGCAAGGACAAGATGCAGGAAGCGATCCTCAATGCCAATATTCCGGTTCCGCTCCGCCGGCTGATTCCGAAGATGTATCTGAAAGCCCGTCTGGATGTGGTCAGTGAAGAGGTGAAGAAAAACCTCTATCAGTCACTGGAACAGGAAAAGAATGACGAGATCTCGGAGCGTGTTGCCCAGGAGATTTCGGAGCAGATCGAAACCTGTCTGGTGCATATGGCAGAGGTTGTGGAAATCCCTCTGGGCTGATAATTTTCAAAAACCTGTTACTTTTTTCACAAATTTGCGGTATAATCGTTCGCAAGTGCAGTCTGTTGACTGCCGCGGAGGTTACACATGCAGATTAAGAGAAGAACCAGTGAAGAGGGCAGAACGATTCTCTTCTTCAGTGCCGAAGGCAGCGAAAAATATGAAGAATCCGTCAGATGGCTGTACAACAAATCCCGCACCGGATATTTCCGCTGCGAAGGATTCGGTGTCCGTCTTATGGATGATGACGACTTTCCTGATACAGACAATCTTCTGCCGACAGATACTCCCTATGAAAAGCTTCTGGAGCAGTATGACAGCAAGAAGACCCGGGCTTTGTATATGATCGGCAGCTATGACGGCCGGCCGATGAGCATCGGCATTGATTTCAGCATCAATGAGAAATTTATCGTCGTCAACAGCGGCGATGCCGCAACGGCAGTCGTTGCAGCTGAAAAAATGTAAAAACTGCTGAAGAGGCAGGCACGGAAGTGTCTGCTTTTTTTCCGCCGCATGTTATAATAATTCAAGAAATACAGTTTGCATCACATCATTTATCATGCAGATACTGATTTTATGCTGTCAAAAAAGGAGGACATATGGCTTCGTTTACAATGCAGAATGAAAAGGTGACTGTCGTCATTGATGAACAGGCATCGGAAATCCACAGTTTCAGGGACAATGCGACCGGCATTGAATACATGTGGCAGGGCGACCCGAAGTTCTGGAAGGGAAGAAACCCGACCCTGTTCCCGATGGTCGGCTCAACCTGGGACAAGATCCTGCATATCAACGGCAGGGAATACAAAACCGGCAATCACGGGTTTACCCGCAACAGCCTCTTTGCCTGCACCGAACATGATGACAATCACATCGTCATGGAACTGAAGGATTCCGAGGCGACCCTTCAGGAATATCCGTTCCGCTTTACGCTGCGGATCACCTATACGCTGAAGGGCGATACCCTGAACATCGATTATGCGATTACCAATGACAACGATGTGACGATGCCGTTCAACTTCGGCCTCCATCCGGCATTCAACTGCCCGATCGAACCGCAGAAGGATTTCCATGATTATCATATTGAATTCAATACACCGGAAACATTCAG
Organism: Bulleidia sp.; assembly: GCA_045543875.1. Lineage (GTDB taxonomy): Bacteria > Bacillota_I > Bacilli_A > Erysipelotrichales > Erysipelotrichaceae > Bulleidia. Next base: position 50,467 of record JAZPXY010000035.1, on the reverse strand, counting down.
CTGGAAGGTGACGGAACTGAACAATGAAACAGTTCTGCCGCTGAACAGGGATGCCCTGGCGGAAACGGTCATCATCACCGATCCAAAGAGCACCATGTCAACGCTGACCGATGGTGAGCATGGTGTCAGTGTCGGCTATGAAAACTATGAATGGCTGGCTTTCTGGTCACCGCAGGCTCCGTTTGTATGCATTGAGCCGTGGCATTCCCATGCCGACTTTGAAGAGGTGAAAGTACCGTTTGAAGAGCGGGAAGGAACCCTGTTCCTCGACGCCCGTCAGACCTGGACAACATCATATTCCATCCGTATCTGGTAATTACATCATCCCCGGAAAGAGAGGTGAAATATGTTCAACATCATCATTACCGAAAACTATGATCAGGTCGCAAGCGAAGCGTTCCGGATCATGCGCGAAACCGTAATGAAAGAAAGACCGGTTCTGGGACTGGCAACCGGATCCAGTCCGATCGGTCTGTACAAAAAGATGATCGCTGACCGCAATGCCAGCGGCACCAGCTACAGGAATGCCGTCACATATAATCTTGACGAGTATATCGGCCTGCCCCGTGATCATGACCAGAGCTACTGGACATTCATGCACGAGAATCTGTTTGACGGCCTGAACATTCCCGAGGCAAACATCCATATCCCGCACGGCGATGCCGAAGATCTTGAAGCAGAATGCCGGCGCTATGAAGAAGAACTGCAGAAAAATGTCATTGACCTGCAGGTGCTCGGCATCGGCTCGGACGGCCATATCGGCTTCAATGAACCGGGCACGCCGTTTGACAGCCGGACGCATGTGGCAGAACTGGCCGAACAGACAAGAAAGGACAATGCCCGCTTCTTTGACGGCGACATTGAACAGGTTCCGACCCATGCCATTACCATGGGCCTGGCCAGTATTCTCAGTGCCCGCTCGATCATCGTTCTGGCCACCGGCGCCAACAAGGCAGATGCCGTATACGGAATGATCAGAGGACCGAAAAGCACTGACTGCCCGGCCAGCGTGCTGCAGGGGCACAGCCATGTAACGGTCATCCTTGACAAGGACGCGGCTGCCCGCCTTTAAGGCAATGTGCTTGAGCAATCAAAGGTTTATGTCATAATGATTTCGGAGGTATTAAAGCTATGAAAGTAATTGAAACTGTAAAGGAATTTGATGAGACACTGAATTCAAATACACTCGTATTTGTTGATTTCTTCGCTGACTGGTGCGGCCCCTGCAAGATGCTGTCACCGGTCGTTGAGGAACTTGCAGCTGAAACACCGGATGTGACATTCGTCAAGGTCAATGTTGATGATCTGCCGGAAGTTGCTGAAAAGTTCGGCATCATGTCCATCCCGGCTCTGTTCGTCTTCAAGAACGGCGAAGCAGCTGCCAACACCCTGGGCTTCCAGCCGAAGGAAAGCCTGAAGGCAGTTCTCGACAGCGTCAGATAACTGAAATGCAAAGCCGTGAAAACGGCTTTTGCTTTTGCCGACATGAAGCGTATTGCAGTTCTGGCAGGGGTGCTGATGCTGTGTGCCTGCAGCACACCGTCTGCCGAAGGCAGCTGGCAGCTGAAGGAAATCCGGGATGAGAGCAGCGGCCTGCTGATCAGCGAGGCAGATCTTGCCGCCATGGGTGAGTATTCCATGGAACTGAAGGAAGACGGCAGCGGCATGCTGAATATGGCCGGCGCCGTATCGGAGCTTGTCTGGGATGATGCCGGGATCACGATTGCCGGCGGACAGCCGCAGACATATACATTGCAGGGAAAGGAACTGAAGCTGCAGGACGAGGAAGCCGTTCTGACATTCATCAGAAACTGAGCAGGATTTTTTTAAAAAGATCCTGCTTTTTTTGAATGATATCTATTGCATTTGCATGCAGTTTCTATATAATTATTTCGGGTTTGATAATTTCAAAAGAAATGTTTAGTAAAACTAAACTCGGAGGGCTGAAAATGTATGATATCGGTCATCGCATCAGACAGCTGCGGATCCAGAACGGACTGACACTGGAAGAACTTGCTTCCAGAACCGAACTGACCAAGGGATTCCTGTCGCAGCTGGAGCGGAATCTGACATCTCCGTCCATCCAGACTCTGGAAGATATCACCGAAGCACTCGGCACGACAATGTCCCGTTTCTTCGCTGACGAGAAGGAAGAACAGATCGTATTTACTGCCGAAGATGCATTCGTTGATGAACAGGAAGACAAGACACTTTACTGGATCGTTCCGAACGCGCAGAAAAACCGGATGGAACCGATCATTCTGGAACTGGAACCCGGCGCTTCGAGCAAGGTGATCGAACCGCATGAAGGCGAGGAGCTCGGCTATGTGCTGAGCGGAAGAGTGTCTCTTCACAGAGACCGTGAAAAACAGGATGTTGTGATCCGCAAGGGCGAGACATTCTATATCCGCGGCAATTCTGCCCACTGTCTTATCAACAGGGGAACATCCAGAGCGCGGGTGCTGTGGATCAGCACGCCGCCGGTATTCTGATCAAAGGGGAGGAGAACAGAATGAAAAAACTGATTGAAGTCAAGAATGTAGTCAAGACATTTGACAGCCAGGTGGTGCTGAAGGGCATCTCCCTGGATATTTATGAGAATGAGTTTGTCACTCTGCTCGGCCCGTCCGGCTGCGGCAAGACAACACTGCTGAGAATCATTGCCGGCTTCCTGGATCCGACAGAAGGCCATGTCATGATGGATGGCGAGGACATCGCAAAGATTCCTGCCTACAAGCGTGATGTCAATACAGTATTCCAGCACTATGCGCTTTTCCCGCATCTGGATGTCTATAACAATATTGCCTTCGGCCTGAAGATCAAGAAGGAACCGAAGGATATCATCGATCAGAAAGTCATGCGTATGATCTCGCTGGTCGGTCTGGAAGGATTTGAACACCGTGATGTTACCAGCATGTCCGGCGGTCAGCAGCAGCGTGTTGCCATCGCCAGAGCCCTGGTCAATGAACCGAAGGTGCTTCTGCTGGATGAATCCCTGTCGGCTCTGGACAAGAACCTGCGCAAGGAAATGCAGCTGGAACTGAAGGAAATTCAGAGAGAAGTCGGCATCACCTTCATCTTCGTTACCCATGACCAGGAAGAAGCCCTGACCATGAGCGACAAGATCGTCATCATGAAGGACGGCGAGATCGAACAGATCGGCACCCCGACCCAGGTATACAACGAACCCGTCAATGAATACTGTGCAAGATTCATCGGCGACTCCAATATCATCGACGGCATCATGAAGAAGGACAATCTGGTCAGCTTCGACGATGTTGACTATGAATGTGTCGACTACGGCTTTGAAGAAAACGAACAGGTCGACATCATGATCCGTCCCGAGGACGTTGACATCGTTGCCCGCAATCACGGCCTGCTCAACGGCGAAGTGAAATCGGTTCTCTTCAAGGGCGTGCACTACGAAGTCATCGTTGAAACCAGCTCCGGTACTTCCAAGACGGTTACGATGCATGTCACAAAGAACCGCGACGTCGAGAATGCCGAAGCACATGAAAAGATCAGTGCCTCCTCGTTCTATATGGATCTGGAAGACGTCGAGAATCTGACCGATTCGGAAGTCATTGCCCGTGCCAATGCCCAGGCCTGGAACAGCGAGGATGAATTCGTTTCCCTGACCAAGGTGGAATACAGCCTGAAGCCGAAAGTCGGAACCTATCCGTGCACATTCGGAACCAGTGCCGGCACCGAGATCACGGTCAATATCAATGTCATCAAGCCGCAGGTCATCGAAGACCAGTCCAATGAAGAAGTCATTCAGGCCTTCGATTTCTACAAGACAGCAGACGAAATCCGTGAATCCGTTGCCCTCGATACCGATCTGATCCGCTGGGCGGATGCCTATGCCTGGAGCACCGAGGATGATTCCCGGGTCGAGATCTGGGATGTCAAATATGACTTTGACGATGAAAACATCGCCGAAGGCGACTATCCTGTGACCTTCTCCACCCAGGGACGTGAAATCAAGGTGGAAACCACGGATGTCATCGAGGAGGGCCAGCGCATCGGCCTGAGATGGAATCCCCAGGACATCCATGTCATGAGAAAGATGGGGTAAGGGCAGATGAAATCATTCTCCAAGATGGTTTATCCCTATATCGTATGGGCAGCCGTCATGATCGTCGTGCCGATGTTCATGCTGGTGCTGTATGCCTTTACGGTAAAGGGAAACAGCGTGCTGACCTTTCAGTTCACGCTTGACAACTTTGTCCGCTTCTTCTCTGATCCGGTTTTCCCGGGTGTTCTCTGGCGCAGCCTGAAGCTGGCCGTGATCACAACCATGATCTGCATTGCTGTCGGCTATCCGACCGCATATGTCATGGCCAAGCTGAAGCCGAACAGCCAGGCAATGGCGGTTCTGCTGATCACGCTGCCGATGTGGATCAACATGCTGGTAAGAACCTATGCATGGCGCGGCATTCTGTCCTATTTCAATTTCAGCGGTGAGCTCAAGGTATTTGTCGGCATGGTATACAACTTCCTGCCGTTCATGATCCTGCAGATCTATACATCGCTTTCCAAAATCGATCCGAGCCTGATTACGGCTGCCCATGACCTGGGAGCCGACAATACCCAGACATTCCGCCGGGTCATTCTGCCGCTTTCGCTTCCGGGCGTTGTCAGCGGCATCACCCTGGTCTTCCTGCCGGCAGTTTCAAGCTTCTTTATTCCCAAGCTGCTGGGCGGCGGCCAGTATGTCCTGATCGGCAACCTGATCGAGGACTACTTCATTTCGACCGGCGACTGGAACTTCGGTTCGGCGATCAGCCTGATCATGGCCGTGATCATTCTGATCTCGATGTACGTCACAAGACGTCTTGACCGCTATACGGCCCAGGAGGATGACTGATGGAACAGAAGACAAAGCTGCATGAAAAACTGTTTCTCTTCCTGGTGATGGCATTCTTCTATCTGCCGATCATCTACGTCGTCTTCTTCAGCTTCAACAGTTCGAAATCACTCTCATCCTTCACCGGCTTCTCGCTGCAGTGGTATGAGAAGATGTTTGCCAACCGGACGATCATGGAATCGATCTGGTATACGGTTGCCTGTGCGGTGATCGCCACAGCAGTTTCGACTATCGTCGGAACAGTGACGGCCATCGGTCTTTCCAAAAGCAATAAAGCGCTGCGGGAAGCGATCAATCAGGTCAACAACCTGCCGATGCTCAATCCCGATATCGTTACTGCCATCGGCTTCATGCTGTTCTTTACCAGCCTGCGCATCAAGACCGGCTTTGTGACCATGGTGCTGGCCCATATCGCATTCTGCATTCCCTATGTGATCCTCTCGGTCATGCCGAAGCTCAGAACCCTGGATCCCAACCTTGCCGAAGCGGCCCTGGACCTTGGCTGCACGCCGCTGCAGGCTTTGTGGAAAGTCATTATTCCCCAGATCATGCCCGGTATCATCTCCGGTGCCCTGATTGCTTTCTCGATGTCATTCGATGACTTCGTGATATCACTGTTCACGACCGGCCCCGGTGTCAACAACATATCGATCTATGTGTACGCCAACGTCAAGCGCGTGAATCCAACCATCAATGCTTTATCAGCCATTATCGTCTACGTCATTACAATCGTATTGATTCTTGTCAATGTTGTACCAATGATCAGGGAAAGGAAACTGAAGAAAAATGAAAACTGAAAAGATTCTGAAGTCCGCTGTTGCGGCAGCAGCTGCCATCTCACTGGCAGGCTGCGGAAGTTCCGGAAGTACGGCTGAAACCGAAACAGTGGATGCCCAGGAAGAATTCGGATGCAGCACCATCAACGTCTACAACTGGGGTGAGTATGTCGGCGAAGATGTCATTGCGAATTTCGAAAAGGCATACAATGCCAAGGTCAACTATGACATGTTCGATTCCAATGAAAACATGTATACAAGACTGATGGGCGGAAGCTCCTATGATGTTCTGGTACCGTCCGATTACATGATCGAACGTCTTCTAAAGGAAGATCTCCTGCAGCCGCTGGACAAGGAAGCCCTGACCAATCTCGGCAATCTTGATCCGGAAGTTGTAGAAATGCAGAAGGTCTATGACCCTGATCTGACATATTCTGTTCCGTATTTCCGCGGTTCCGTCGGTTTTGTCTACAACAAGAACAACATCTCCGAAGCTGAACTGGAAGAGAAGGGCTGGAATATCCTGCTCGAAGAAAAGCTGAAGGACAAGGTCTTCATGTATGACAGCCAGAGAGACTCCTTCATGGTTGCCTTCAAGGCCCTCGGCTATTCCATGAATACTGAAAGCGATGAAGAAATCGAAGCTGCCTTCAACTGGCTCAAGAAGGTTCATGATACTGTCAATCCGGCCTATGTCACCGACGAAGTCATCGATGCCATGGCCTATCCGAATGCCAATGATGCCAAGGACATTGCTGTTGTCTATTCCGGCGATGCCGCATACATTCTGTCCATCAACCCGGATATGGCATACTTTGAACCGAAAGAGGGCACAAACATCTGGAGCGACGGCATGGTCATTCCGAAGAATGCCGGCTGCCCGGCTCTGGCCAATGCCTTCATCAACTACAACCTCGAATATGATGCCGCATATGACAACTCCATTACCGTCGGCTATACATCCAGCAACCTGCAGGTCAAGAATGATATTGCCAGCGGGGACTATGAAGGCATCAATGCCTATCTGCCGCGCTCCGGCTATGACAAGGACGAAGTCTTCCGCTACAACGATGTCCTCGTGGAAAAGCTGAGCGAACGCTGGACCAAGGTCAAGATTGACTGACAATTCTGAAGATATGAAAAATGGCTCCGTTCATACGGAGCCTTTTTGATACGATCTGCTGATTTCAACGTAATGCTGGGCAGTCAGGGCATTCATCTTCTTTTCTTCTTCACTGATCGGGCGGATGACCTTTGCCGGTCTGCCGAAGGCCACGCTGTCATCAGGGATGACGGTATGTTCGGTAACCAGGCTGCCGGCACCGATGATGCAGTTTCTGCCGATCACAGCGCCGTTCATGATGATCGATCCCATGCCGATCACAGTATTGTCACCGATGGTGCAGCCGTGGATGATGCAGTTATGGCCGACCGTGACATCACTGCCGATCGTGACCGGAAAGCCGGGATCGCCGTGGACGGTGCAGTTGTCCTGGATGTTCGTGCGGCTGCCGATCACAAACGGCCCGGATTCCGAGCGGATCACGGTATGAAAGAAGACCGAGCAGTCTTCCCTGAATTGGATATCGCCGCATATGACGGCATTCTCTGCAAACCAGTTTCCCATAGTACAGAATCTCCCTTGTCAATTGTACTTCTCTTTTTCTGTCTGCGGGTATGTTTTATAATGAAGTCTGCCAAAGGAGTGTAACAATCATGAAAGTATTGCTTGTCAACGGCAGCCCGCATCCGAACGGCTGCATCGGCAGAGCCCTGCAGGAAATGGTCTCTGTCTTTGAAAAGGAAGGAATTGAAACAGAAGTACTGAACATCGGCAGTCAGGATATCCGCGGCTGCATTGCCTGCGGCACCTGTTCCAAAAACGGAAAATGTGTCTTCAATGATGCTGTCAATGAAGCAGCAGCGAAGTTCGAGGAAGCTGACGGACTGGTTGTCGGTTCCCCGGTCTATTACGGATCGGCCAACGGAACTCTGCTGTCGTTCCTTGACCGGCTGTTCTACAGCACATCATTCTCCAAGCGCATGAAGGTCGGTGCCTCGGTCACATCCTGCCGCCGCGGCGGAAACACGGCAACGTTTGATATTCTGAACAAATACTTCACGATTTCGGAAATGCCGGTGGCCTCCAGCCATTACTGGAACATGGTGCACGGCTTCACCGCTGAAGATGTCGAGAAAGACCTCGAAGGCCTGCAGACAATGCGCACGCTTGCCCGCAACATGACCTTCCTGATGAAGAGCATTGCCCTCGGCAAGGAAGCATACGGCCTGCCGGAAACGGAAAAGCACGTCGGCACGCACTTCAGCACCGGCAAATAGCATTTACGGCTCCCAAACGGAGCCTTTTTTTAATGAAAAAGGCTTCGGAATACCGAAGTCTGAGTTCTACAGGGAAGCAGGAACCAGCTGACCGTTTTCCAGTTTCAGCAGCCTTGTGCAGCCGGTCAGGGTCGACATGCGGTGGGAAATGATGATGACCGTCTTGTCGCTGTATTCTTTTTTCAGGGTATGAAGAAGTTCCTTCTCATGCAGGACATCAAGAGAACTGGTGGGCTCATCCATAACGATGATGTCAGGATCCGCCAGCATGATTCTGGCAATGCCGACACGCTGGCGTTCGCCGCCTGAGAGGCGGGCGCCCATCTGTCCCATCTCTGTATCATAGCCGTCCGGCAGAGTCTGGATGAAGGCATCAATGCCGGCCCGCCGGGCTGCCGTGCGGATTTCTTCAATCCCCGCATCCGGCTTTGCCAGAGCGATGTTATCGGCAATGCTGCAGTCGAAGAGATACGTATCCTGTTCAAGCATGGCAATGCGGCTGTGCAGCTGTTTCAGGGCAACATCTTTCAGATTGGTCTGATTCAGAGTGATTTTTCCGGCAGAAGGATCATAGAAGCGCATCAGAAGCCGCAGCACCGTGGATTTGCCGATACCGGAAGGACCGACGATGCCGACTGTTTCTCCTTCCCTGATTTCCATGGAAGCATCATTGAGGATCATCCGTTCGGTGCCGGGATAGGCAAAGGACACATGATCAAATGATACCGAGCGGACAGGACCGGGATTTTTCGGCGCCGGTGTCTCGCTTACGGCCGGCTCTGTATCCTCGAGCGTGAACAGGCGCTCTGCCGCCGCAAAGGTTTCCAGCAGATGGGTGACGACAAAGGTCAGTGAGAAGGTGGAGGAGAATGAGGCCGCTGCCGTACATGAGACAATGACGATACCGGCCGGATCGCTCTCACCGTGAGAAGCCAGCCAGGTGCCGGCAGAGAGAATCAGGATCCTTGCCAGATAGACAAAGAAATTCGGGGCGGCATTGACTGCCTGGCGGTGCAGGATCAGGCCGTGGGAAGCTCTGCTGACGGCATCGTTCTGCTTCATGACCAGATCCTTCCGCTTTCTGCCGCTGCCGAAGATCTGAATATCGCGGATGCCGTAGACGCTTTCAAGAATCAGGGCATTCAGCTCGCCGAGGGCAGTCCGGTATTTCAGACCCAGCGAACGTCCGCTCTTCAGGGCAAGCAGGGGAATGATGATGCTGATAAGGATATATACCGGAATCAGGACCAGGGCGAACAGGGGACTGACATGGATGGCTGCGGCAACAGAAGTTGCCGGCAGAAGAATGACGGTAAACATCGGCCCGATCGTATGGGCAAAGAAGAATTCCAGGGTTTCAATATCGGAGACGGCAATATTCAGAATGTCGCCTTTTTTTCTGTCGGTCAGACAGGCCGGGGCGATGCGGTCCAGGGTTTCAAACAGGCTGACCCGCATGCCGGCCAGAAGACCGTAGGCGCCGATATGGGAATAGACACCTTCCAGATAGCGGCAGAGGGCAATCAGAAAGGCTGAGACAGCAGTCAGAATGATATAGAGGATCATGTTTCCTTCCATCATCCCGGCAGCACAGAGCAGGGCAGCAGCCCCGAAGCCCATCAGGCCGAGGTGGGACAGATTGCCGATAATGCTGGCAAGCGCCGATATGATCAGATAGCAACGGATGCCGGCTGCGATCTTCAGCAGACGGGAAGTCATTTCCTTCAGGGAATATCTGTATTTCTTCATCATGCTTCCGCCTCCAGAGCTTCCTGCTCATGAACAAGCTTCTGATAAAGACCGCCGCTTTTCATCAGTGTCTCGTGGCTGCCGTGTTCCGAAATCCGGCCGTTTTCAAGAACATAGATTTCATCGGCAGTGCGGATGGATGACATGCGGTGGGAAATCAGGATCAGTGTCCGGGTCCTTGAAAGACGCTGGATGCAGGCGCGGATCTCATGCTCACTGTCGGTATCGACAGACGAAGTGGCTTCGTCAAAGATCATGTATTCAGCACCGGACAGCAGGGCTCTGGCAATGCCGATCTCCTGGCGATGGCCGCCGGAAAGACGCCTGCCGGCATCCCCGACATCTTCATCCAGTCCCTTCGGAAGGGTGCGGATCCAGTCGGCCAGCTGCACTTCCTCCAGGAACTGCATCAGTTCAGCATCATCCGCTTCCCGGACGATGAGCAGATTGTCACGGATAGTACCGGAAAACAGGCTGACACTCTGCGGCACCATGATGATTATCTTCCGCAGTTCTTCCGGCTGCAGGCTCTTTACATTCCGGCCGTCAACATAGATTTCACCTTCGCCGGCGTCAAGGAAGCGCATCATCAGCGATGCCATCGTGCTCTTGCCGCTGCCGGAAAGACCGACCAGGGCGGCTGTTTCACCTTTGCGGATATGCAGGGAAATATGTTTCAGGGCAGTGTCTCTTCCCGGATAGCCGAAGGAGACATCGCAGAAACTGATGCCTTCATTGCCGTTCGGATCTCTGTCAGAATCAGGAAGGCAGGGGCGGGATGTGTCAACCGCCATGATTTCCTCTACTTTCAGGGCGGCAGCGACGGCAGTCAGAGCCGTATGCGACGCACTCATCAGGGAACGCATGGAACTGAAATATGCATATGCCAGCATCAGCACGGAAATGGCAGTGCCGATATAGGCGGGATCCTGTTTCAGACGGATGCACAGAATGACAACAGCAGCAGCGATGGATCCGTACATCAGTGTTTCGGTAACCAGGAAGGAAGTGAAATTGACCTTCATGAAGCGGTTGATATCGGTATTCAGCCGTTCTGCCTTCTGGGTCAGGGTATTGCGGTGATCTTCAGTGCGGCCGAACAGCTTCAGGGTGGTCAGGCCGCGGATCGAATCCAGGTAGTAGGACGTCATATCCTCAACGGAGTTCCAGTAGGTCCGCCGCAGGGCCTCGATTCTGGCTCGGAAGATATTATTAAGCGGCAGCAGGAGCATGGAAATGCACAGCAGCAGCGCTGCTGCCGGCGGAGAACTGTTCCGCAGGCGGAAGAACAGCCAGACGGGAGCAATCAGTGCGAACAGCAGGCTCGGCAGATAGGTGCTGTAGTATGTCTGCATGCGTTCGGCTGCCTCCACGGCAGAGGTAACTGCCGCTGTCGGGCCGATCCGTTCAATGTTTCCGGCATCCAGTTCCAGCACTTTATTGAAGATGGCAGAGCGCATCTGCCGGCGTGCCTGGGCGGTGCAGCGGTATTCCAGTTCTCCCTGCAGCAGCTGTGATGTCAGGGCAAGCAGGGAAGCAAGCAGGGCTGAAGAAGCGGCATCGGAAAGACTGACGGCAGCGGCTTCCGGCGCCAGCACCGATCCCAGGTAGAGACCGACCGCCGAGGCAAACCGGGCAATGCCGATCAGGGCAAGAAAACGCACGGCTGTAATGGCAATGATCCATTTCCATAAGCCTTTCGCCAGTTTCAGCAATGTTCTGTCCAGTAAAAGCATGCGAATTTCCTCCGCTCAGTATTATACTGCGCCTGTTTTCGGAAGCAGGGAAATATGATGCCGACATGAAAAAAGTCCCTTGCGGGACTTTTCAGGATGACAGTACCATACAGGCAATGTATGGTATTTTTTGGAGTCGTGGGGATGACGTCACAGTGTAATGCCCTGAAAGTCCTTATTTTATGGGCTTTTCGCTATCCGATACGCAATTTGATACGCAAACTGTCCGATAATACGCAATTTACGAGAATCTTCTGTTATCAATTGCTGATCGTCTGTCTTTTTCAGAACTGACGGCATAGTCTAGTGACATCGTTGCAGATTCATGTCCCATCAGATCGCGCGTGATCGCCGGGTTAACACCTTGATTGAACAAATCCGTCGAGAACTGATGTCTGAGCATGTACAGTGTGAAATTCACTTTTGCTTTTTTTCGTACATTCCTGACCAGAACATCGACGTCGTCGATCTCCAGAAGGTTACCGCGATAGTCTGCAAGAAGCATGTCGTGTCGTGACCATTCCAGACACTCTTCAAGGTACGGAACTAATCCGGATGGAATAGGGACTTCTCTTTTCGATTTTCCTGTCTTAGTTCTTCCGATCTCTGTGATGCTGTCTTCAGTGCTTCTGACGGCTTTGTTAACGGAGATGTAACCTTCAGCAAGGTGTATGTCATCCCTTGTCAGAGAAAACGCTTCTGACGGTCTTAAACCGCAATATCGCATGATCCATACCGCATAATATACAGCCATAGATCTATATGACCCGACGATGGACGCACAGTTATAATCCTTCAGGCATTCACAGAACTTTTCGAAGTCCTCCTGACTGATTGACTTCGGACGCGGATTATCTTCCATGCATGAGTTACCGGAAGACGAACAGGACGAGATCATCGCGATGATCGAAAAGATCGCGGAAGAAAGGAGATAGAAATCATTATGATCGACACAAAAAAGACCGTGACAGATTCAGCGACTACCAATCGGATACCATCACGGTCAATTGCATCAGAACATGAACAGACGTTCTTTCCTGATCCATTGCCATTATACAACACTCCCAGTGATCTGAAACCGGGATACTGGTTTGCTGAATACGCGGCAATGTATCTGAACACAACGACGCGGAAGATCTCTTTATACCGGAAGTACGGTCTTCTGAGGTTTGCCAAGTTTGGGAAGAATTATGTCTATAAGAAGGAATGGCTGGATGAATTTGCAGATACCTGGGCTGGTTACGATCTAAGCAACGAGAGCAAGGTGAAACTTGCAATTCGTGAGAGAGAATGGAGAACGGCTCATGGAATTACAGAATGACAGACAGTCCGATCTGCTGAGCGCACTGTATTATTTAGATCCGGATGTACTGGATTATGAGGAATGGTTACATGTCGGTATGGCATTGTTAACAGAAGGACTCCAATCTGAATATGATCCGTGGTCTCAGCGTGGTACACAGAACAAGTATGTCCCCGGAGAACCGGAGAAGAAACTGAAGACGTTCACAAATGGGAAATTCACTGGTGATTTCATTTTCAAACTTGCTCAGGAAAGAGGATGGATCAATCCGAAAAAAGGGATCAAACCGACTGATACGAAGTCCAGTCCGGGAATGAAGAATGGTCACAGTATGAAACCGGAAGTGAAACAAGATCATCCGAAGCAAGATGTCCAGATCATGCGACTGAAGAAGATTCTGAAGTTACACAATACGAAGACAGTCAACATCGTCGAACCGTCGGAAGACTGGGATGCAAAGTATATTGCTGATTCTTTGGGACGGATGGTGAATCATGATTGATTTCGATAAGATCCGAGAAGAACGCGAAGAGCGTGAACGACAGTTTAAGGACAGCATGCAGAGGATAGATGCTAAAGTTGAAGCACACAATGCTGAACAACAGGCGATATTTGAACAATGGGCTAGAAAGACCGTAAATGCAAAAAAGGCAATGGCGGAAGAACTGAAGGAAGTAGATCAAGAAGCTGAACAGCGAAAGAAAGACATCAGACGTCGATATGCTTCGGACTATGGTTCTCAAGACTGGAATTCAAATCTTGAGGATGAACTCCGGGATCTTGCAAGAAACCTAAAGAGTCACAGCGAATGAAGACAGAAAGCAAATTCAACATCGGTGATCGCGTCGAAAGCAATGCAACGTTTGAACATAATCGTCAGCGTGGTACTGTCATCGATTTGAAGAAACCGCACTATGTACAGTGGGGAACTCTGTCAGTACCATTGAATCCTGTCGTTCAATTCGATAACGGTGACATCGTTGTTATGAAGGACTACTGGGTAAATAAAGTTAAAGAGTAGTCAAATATCGCGGTTAAACTGCCTAGCAGTTAACCATATCAGGATGCTGATGATTCAGTCTGTGCGTCGTCAGTATCCGGAGACAGAGAAGACGGTTCTCTCCTAACCGTCTTTTCTTTGTTTTCATCGGAAAATGATCTCTGATGACTGGATAATGGTCTAATGCGATGATTTAAAATAATATTTTTTTGATCCGATTTTTCATAAACAGTGTTCGCTTCTTCTTCAGCATGTGATCCAGCGTTACGATCTGACCGGGGTATACCTCCCTCTCACTCCCCGGTGTCCTAATGCCGCACTGTTGTCGGAAAAAATCTCGCAGAAAAGTGACCGGAGGAATACTATATACATCCTCCCCGGTCTCAGGCAGACGCATGCAGACTATAGACCGATGGTGATCCTGTTGTCTCCGGTTTTCCCCTAGTGAAATATTGTCGATATAGTCCCATATCCAATTGAAAAGACGCACAGATCATGCAGACCGATGGGAGTAGTCAGAAAAAATATATAGCGGTATATCCTCCCGGTGATAATCAGAACGTTCAGAACTGGACGACCGACTGCTGACCAGAATTTTCCTCTCTCTGGGATAAATCCGGGACATTGTGTATCCTGGGTAAAACTGGTATATGCTCTGTGACTCGTTTTCAGCCCATTTCAGAAGCATCAGAATACGGTGATAGAATGATCGTCCGTCTGCTTATAGCATCACTGAAAGCGTAGCAGAAAGGTACAGCTGCGCGTGCTTCGGTGAATAGACGACGACCGGAGAAAATAGTATATTTTGACTGTGAAAAGGTTCAAATATTTACGGTCTGCTGACGATGAAATTAATGCTATTTCGAATGAGATAGTCTATCTTAGCAAGATCTGTTCTGAAGTGAAAAATGAACCGCTGAGAATGAAGTGTAATGCCCTGACGGATCGGTTATCCAAAATAAAGGATGCTTCTGTAGCAAAAAAGAACGAGTTACAGCATTATCTTTCTTGTGTGCGTCAGGACGATGAAGATGCTTATCAGATCATTTATCATCGTTATGTGATAGGACTGTCATGGATGCAAACGTTCATGAAGGTATTCCCGGACATGCCGTCATCAGATCCAGAGTCCTATGTCAGAAACTACATATACAGACGCTGGGGAAATTATGATCACAGACAAATTGAGACAGTACAAAAGGCTTCGGAAAGAAATTGACGAACTGATCAATCTGAGAGAAGCACAGTATTATCCGGTTCATTCGCTGACGTTCACAGGGACTTACTCCAGTGAACGTTCCAGTCCTACAGAAAGAGCATTCAATCGTCTGCAAGCACTGGATAAAAAGATTGCGGTGAAAGTCGATGAAATGACGGATATGATGAATGAGATTCTGGACTGGATGTATGGTCCTGAGAATGATATACCTCCGGAGATCCGCAGAATCGTGATCTGTCATTATTTCAATGGAATGACATGGACTGAAACGTCGCGTCGTGTTCTTAATAGTAATAAGGAAGGGACTGCGCGTCATAGACTATACCGTTATATTAATCAGTGACTTTTTATTTCGTCCGTTACATTATGCACATAATGTGCTATTGTTTATTTGCAGAAAGGAGGACAACACATAAACGACAAGAAGCAAACGTTTGATCAGTCCAAGTACATTCAGAGATATATGAAGGAGACATATCTGCGTGTTCAGATTCTGTTGAACAAGGAGACTGATGCTGATGTGATAGAGCATCTGAAGAAGCAGAAGAGCATGAGCAGATATGTAAAGGAACTGATCAGGAAAGACATGGTGCTTGCTTCTGATGATTGATCAGGCACATAACAAAAGGCACTGCTTGCGACAGTGCCCAGTGTGCCCTTAGAACCGTAGGAACGATAGAAAGGACAAAGGAATTGTATCATGAATGAAAACTATTACAGAAATGCTTTTCTCGCAGTGGAAGAAGATCTGGAGGATCTGAGAGCGTGCGGTACTCTTTCGTACCTCCTGACAAAGGAGATAGCGGAAAGGGGATCTTTCGCTGATGGATCTGACAGCCAAGCCGCACACCTAATACAAAGGACTATCGATGACATATGTGATCGGATGACAAACGTCCTTCAGCAGTATGATCGAAAGAGGGATGATATGGTTTCTATGAAGCAATTCGTCATAATTGACCATAGAAAAGACCAGAGAACAGAGACCGGAGAATGACTCCGGTTTTTTGATACGCAAATGATACGCAAAACAGTCATGTTTATATGATGTTTGTATACTGTTCTTATATGTGTTGAATGTATATGCAAAAATACGCAAACATAAAGAAAAGCCCTATTTCTAGGGCTTTTTCTAGGATGACATTCCCATACAGCCAATGTATGGTATTTTGGGTTGGCGTGGGGATGACGGGACTTGAACCCGTACGGTGTTACCACCAACGGATTTTAAGTCCGTTGCGTCTGCCGATTCCGCCACATCCCCAAAAAAATGGAGGTTCCTGCCGGAATCGAACCGGCGATCACAGAGTTGCAGTCTGATGCCTTACCGCTTGGCTAAGGAACCGTATTTTTTCAGTGCTCATTTATTATACGGGTTTGCATCAGGTTTTGCAACAGCAATTTGCCTTGTGCTGTCTGGAACAGATGCCGTTTGACGGTAGAAAAAAGCTACGGTAAGATTTACATGTTTTTAAATATAAGCGGCAGTACTATTATTTTCGTATCAGACAGGAAACAAAACTGCAGAAGGAATACTATGAAACAGAACAGAAACAATGAAAGAGCCAGTTTCAGCGGCCGTCTCGGCTATGTGCTGGCAGCAGCAGGGGCGTCCGTCGGCCTTGGCAATATCTGGCGTTTTCCGTATCTTACGGCAAAATACGGAGGCGGCATCTTCCTGCTGGTCTATCTGATTCTGGCATTGACCTTCGGCTATACAATGATCGTATCGGAAACAGCAATCGGCCGGCTGACGAAAAAGTCACCGGTAGCTGCATTCCGGATGTATACAAAACGGAAAGCCTATCTGGCCGGCGGCTGGATCAATGCCATTGTGCCGGTGCTGATCGTTCCGTACTATTCCGTCATCGGCGGCTGGGTCCTGAAGTATCTTTCGGAATACCTGAAAGGCAACGGGATGATGCTTGCCCAGGATGGATACTTCGGCTCATTTATCTCTGACGGAACGGACTGTCTGATCTGGTTTGCGGTATTTGCGGCATTTACCTTTGCCGTCATCCTGGCCGGCGTTGAAAACGGTGTGGAAGGCACATCCCGGCTGATGATGCCGGTGCTTGTCGTTCTTGCCCTGGTGACAGCGGTGTATTCCGTAACCAGGGAAGGAGCCCTGGCCGGCGTGAAATACATGCTGGTGCCTGACTTCTCACATTTTTCCATCATGACGGTCGTTGCTGCCATGGGTCAGATGTTCTATTCGCTTTCGATTGCCATGGGCATTCTGTATACCTACGGTTCCTATCTGAAAGATGATGTCGATATTGACGCTTCTACCAGTCAGGTGGAAATCTTTGATACAGTGATCGCACTGCTTGCGGCCTTCATGATCATTCCGGCTGTCTTTGCCTTCAGCGGCGGCAGTCCTGAAACACTGCAGGCCGGACCTTCGCTGATGTTCATCACTCTGCCGAAGGTTTTTGCGGCAACCGGTCTCTGCAATCTCATCGGTGCACTGTTCTTCTTCCTTGTCTTCTTTGCGGCTCTGACCAGTTCCATTGCCCTGATGGAAGCCTGCATTTCCGTCTTCCAGGATGAATGGAAATGGACCCGGAAGGGCGGCTGCCTGTTCATGACGGCAGTCATGGCTGTTGTCGGCTCGCTCAGTGCTCTAGGCTACGGACCGCTGAAAGACTTCACGGTGCTGAACATGCAGATGCTGGATTTCTTTGACTTCCTGACCAATTCGGTCATGATGCCGATTGCTGCCCTGGCAACCTGTTTCTTTGTCCTGAATATTCTGACGCCGGAAAAGGTATGCGAAGAAGTTGAACGCTCATCACCGTTCCGAAGAAGAAAGGTCTATGAATTCTGTATCCGCCGCCTGGCTGTCATCTGCATCCTGCTCATCTTTCTGAGCTCGGTGGCGAGTGCCTTCGGATGGATCACGATCTGAATAAAAAAAGGAGCGAAAATATGCTGAGAGATTATTTGATGGATGCTCTGCAGAAAGAATACAGACTGCAGAAAAGGGATCTCGGATCCTATGCGACAATCAACAGATTTGTGGTGAAATTTGAAAACGAAGCCTGGACAGTGGAAGGAGCCGGCAATTTATTTGCCATGAAGATGACCGGCTTTTTCGGACTGATCAAAATGGAAACCGTCGTTTTCTCACCGGAGTACAGGGATCTGTCATTCCTGAGTTCTGATACTATCCATGCCGGAGAAACCGATACGGTGATCATGGAAATGGACAGATCGGCCCTGCATGAAGAGGATCTTTCCGCCTTCGATGTCCTCAAGGACAGATATGCCCATCTGGAAGACTATAAGCCAGCGCCGCGCTGGTATGACAGCTGGCATCTTTCTTCCACCATCTGCAAGTTGGGAAAGAAGCAGACGGCAGAACTGGACCAGTTTGCCCGTGACTATATCGACATCTACCTGCAGGAACTCAGGAAGGCACCGGAATGCGACCCGCTGGAAAAGCGGACAGCAACAGCCGAATATGCCCAGCGCCTGATCCGTGAGGGCGGTGCTGCCGTTGACAGCATGAAGAAGATGATCGGCGCCGGCAGAACCGAAAAGCTCGTTGCCGAATATATGTTCCATATCCGCTGAACACCGCAGATGCGGTGTTTTTCTCTGCGTGTTATAATCAACCCATGAAAATTCTGATCAGCAACGATGACGGCATTGAAGCCGCAGGCCTGCAGATACTTGCGGCCGCACTGAAGGACGAACACGAAGTATACATTGCCGCACCCAGTTCGCAGCGGTCTGCCTACAGTCACTCCGTGACCTATTTCCATACGCCGAATAAGGCATACCGGAAAGAGATGGCAGGCATTATAGAGGCATGGGCCATTGACGGAACACCTGCCGACTGTGTCTATTACGGTCTGTGCGGGCTGTTTGACACCCGCTTTGACCTGGTTGTTTCCGGCATCAACAACGGCCGCAACCTGAGCAGCGACTGCATCTATTCCGGAACCGTCGGTGCCGCTTCGGAAGGGACGCTCTGTCATGTTCCTTCGGCAGCCGTATCCCTTTGCGGCAGAGATCCGATTCATTATGAATGTGCTGCTTCGGTGCTGAAACAGATCCTGCCGAAGTTTGTATCAGATCCCCGCAATCTTGACTACACCCTCAATATCAACGTTCCCGATCTGCCGTTTGAGGAACTGAAGGGATTCCGGGCATGTGTCTTTGATACACCGCTGGATTACCGTCGCCCGATCACCAGGGAAACCGTTGATGAGAATACCCTGGTGCTTTCGATGGATACGCCGACAGCGGCAGCGCAGGATCCCCGGCATGCCGAAAACGGCGACAGCTCTGCCGTAGCCAAAGGCTATGTCTCCCTGACACCGCTCTGGCATGATACGGTCCGCCATGACTGCATGGAAAATGTAAGGGAAATGGAAATGGCTTTCTGAAAAGAAAACCATTTTTTTTGAATAAAATCATGTATGCGCATGTTATCATTAAAACTGTAATGGGGGAGTAACAGCCTTCGGTATTCCGGCAGGGGCAGTTCGTCATCACGATAGAAATATCCGGACTGTCTTAATTTGTAAGACTCATGCAAGTTTTTAATTGTCCGGCTGTGTATGGGGGAAACTGAAAATGGTTAGCGCAGCCGGAAGACTGCGCTTTTTCAGCGCATTACAGGGAGGAAAGAAATGTCAATCGCATCATTGAACTGGGGGATGATCCTGGGCGGATTCGGACTGTTCATGTTCGGCATCAAGTTCATGGGAAACGGTCTGAAAGCAGTTGCCGGCGACAAGCTGCGTGACTACATCAACCGCTATACTTCCAATCCGCTGTCGGCACTGCTGATCGGTATCGTTATCACCATCATCATGCAGTCATCCTCAGCCACATCGGCAATTACGATTGGTCTGGTCAGAGCCGGACTGATGACGCTGGAACAGGCAGCGGGCATTATCATGGGTGCCACCATCGGTACTACCGTCACGTCGTTCCTGATTTCTATCAACATTGAAAAATATGCAATGTTCATCATCTTTGCCGGAACACTGCTGATCTGCTTCTTCAAGAAACAGAAGACAATATACATGGGTGAAGTCATTCTCGGCTTCGGCCTGATCTTCTTCGGCATGTCCAGCATGGGCGATGCCCTGGCTGCCCTGAAGGAACTGCCGCAGTTTGAGGCGTTTGCCCTGAGCATGAGCACGAATCCGATCCTGGCCATGCTGGCGGGTGTCGGCCTGACGGCTCTGGTACAGTCCTCGGCCGCCACGATCGGTGTTGCCCAGAAGCTGTATCAGGCTGGAGCCATTACCTTCTCGGCTTCGCTGCCGTTCATGTTCGGTGCCAATATCGGTACAACAATGACCGGTATTCTGGCTGCCATCGGCGGCACCACCGCCGGCAAGAGAACAGCCTGCCTGCACACAACACTGAATGTCATTTCCACGATCTTCGGCATGCTTCTGCTGGGGCCGTTTGCAGCCTTCATTCAGAAGTTCTTCGGCAGCCTCAATCCGATGATGCAGATTGCTGTTGCCAATATCATCTTCAAGCTGGTCACGACACTGTGCTTTGTGCCGTTTACAAAATACCTTGTGGCTCTGGCCAGAAAGATCGTTCCCGGCGAGGAACCTGTCAATGCCGAAGTCGATATCGAAGAAATGGACGGCGAGATTGCCAATGTCCTGCCTTCGGCTGCCGTTGAAGCTTCCCGTCAGGCCATTCTCAAGCTGGTTGACGTTGTCCGCATGAATCTTGTGAATACCCAGGACTTCTTCAATGCCAAGGGCAATGCCGAAGCCAAGGAAGAACTGGACAAGACCGAAGCCATTGCCAACCGCTTCGATCAGAAGATCACCGATTATCTGATCCGTCTTTCCAAGAAGCCGAACCTGACCCGCGACGATACCGACGATGTCCGCTACCAGCTCGATGCCGTCAAGAACTTCGAGCGTGTCGGTGACCTGGATATCAACCTCGGCGAATTCTTCCTGATGGTCTTTGAACGGAAGGAAAAATTCTCCGAACAGGCAGAGAAGGATATCAACGCCATGTTCACACTGCTTGTCGACATGTTTGACCTGGCTGCGGAAGTATTCATGACCCGTGATGAAGGCCAGTACAAACGCCTGCAGGATATGGAAACCGAACTGGACAGAATGGAAATCCAGTTCCGTCATGCCCACTTTGAACGCATGAAGAACGGTGAATGCGATTCCCAGATTGCCGAATCCGTCTTCAGCGACATCCTCGGAACGCTCGAACGTATGGGCGACCATTGCTGCAACGTCGGCAAGGGAGCCGTTACCGGCAAGACCAGCGATCTTTCCGATGACGAAGTGATTGCCTGATAAACTGAATCAGAAGCGGTATTTTCCTTACGGAGGAATATGACCGCTTTTTTTTACTATCTGATGTTACAATGGATGCTGCTGAGGATAACATTATGGAAAGTAAATATACAAAATGGGTTGCCTGCTGGGGCAATGCCACATCAATCCGTGAACAGACCGAACTGAGATATACAAAGGATGTGACCTTCCGCTATCCGCTGTTCATGTGCTTTGACGGCAGTGCTCTGCGCTTCCGCTTCTCCAACCTGACCGGAAATGATCCGGTTACCTTTAAGGCCTGCTTTGCCAAAGGGGAAGGAAGACGCACAATCGATACGGATACATTAACTGATATCACAAAGGACGGAGACAGGAACCTGACCATCCGGCCGGGAGAGGAAATCGAAAGCGATGTCATTCATGCCGATATCACGGCCGGCAGCTGGATCAGTGTTTCCCTGTATCTCGAAGACTATACCGATATGAATGCCGGCGTGCTGATCACCGGTCCGTTATCACGCGGCTATTACGGCTACGGCAATCAGATGTATGCGGCAGACTTTGACGATGATCTGGCCCGTCATACCAACTGGTATTATTTCCTCAATACCGTCGATATTCTGACTGAGGAAAAGAATCATGCCCTGATCTGCTACGGTGATTCCATCACTGCCCAGTCCTGGCCGGACTGGCTGACAAAGCGGGCCTGGGAAAACGGCTGGCATGATGTATCGATCATCCGCCGGGCTGTCAGCGGCACGAGAATCCTCAGGGAATACAGCTGCATTACCTACAAGGCCTACGGCATTAAAGGCGAGACCCGTTTCCCGCTGGAAATGAATACGGCCGGAGCCGATACCGTACTGATCCAGCACGGCATCAATGACATCATTCATCCGGTCGGCACCGATGTGAATATCTTCCGTCCCTGGAGCGATCTGCCCACGGTGGAAGACATGAGCAGGGGATTTACCGATTACTATATCAATGTCGCAAGAGACAGAGGCATGTCGGTATGGGGCGGCACCCTGATTCCGATTTACGGCTGGCGCACCTATGAACCGTTCCGCGAAGACCTCAAGAATGAATTCAATGACTGGCTGCGAACAACGGATCTGCTGGACGGCTGTGTTGATTTTGACCTGGCAGTCAGGGATCCTGAGCATCCGGCTGCCTTCCGCAGGGAATATGACAGCGGTGACCATCTGCATCCCTCGGAAGAAGGATACAAGGCCATGGCATATGCTGTCCCCGAGGAACTGCTGAAGTGAAGACACTGTTTGCCACAGAGCGTCTGACGGTGCGGCATTTCTGCAGCTTTGACATACCGGCCTGCGAAGCCTGGCTTTCCGATCCGGAAGTCATGCGCTGGATCGAAGAACCGTTTGATCATAATCAGATCGAGGAATTCCTGAATGCCAATGCCTTTCTCAGAGAGCCGCGTGTCTATGCCGTACAGGAAAAGGAAGGCGGAAATCTTGCCGGCCATCTGATCTTTCATCCCTTTGATGAAAGCGGATATGAACTGGGATGGATCCTGAAGAAAGAGGCATGGCACAAAGGCTATGCCTCGGAACTGACAGAGGCTGCTGTATCCTTTGCAAAGGAAAAAGGCATCAGGGCCCTGATCATTGAATGCGACCGCCGCCAGCAGGCAACAGTTTCCCTGGCGGAACACTGCGGATTCAGACTGAGCGGAACAGACGGAAAACTGCTCTGTTTCCGCCGGAAGACAGGATAAGGAGTAATCATGGCTGAAATGAAGACCATTCTGCAGCTGGCACGGGAAAGAAGAAGTGTCAGAACCTACAAAGACGAACCGCTGAGCGAAGAAATGCTGAACAGCATCCGCAGCCATGTCGCTTCCATTCATGAACCGTTCGGAGGAAGGGTATCCTTCCGGCTGCTGGATGCCAAAGCCCATCATCTGTCTTCGCCGGTCATCAAAGGCGCATCCCAGTATCTTGCTATATGTGCCAAAAAGGGTGAGAATGCCGATCTTGCGGCCGGCTATGCCGGAGAGGATCTTGTCCTGTATCTTACCGGCATCGGTATTGGCACGGTATGGATCGGCGGCACCATGGACCGTGATGCCTTTGAAAAGGCGGCCGGAATCAAAGAAGACGAAGTGATGACTGCCGTCACACCTCTCGGCATTCCCGCTGATAAGATGAGCCTGCGCGAAAGCCTGATGCGCAAGGGCGTCAAAGCGGATGAGCGCCTGAAGACGGAAGATATCTATACCGAACGTTCCGTCCGCAATATTGCCCTCGATCAGGAAGCATACTGCGATGCAGTTGAATCAGTGCGGCTGGCACCTTCGGCTGTCAATCATCAGCCCTGGCGCATCATCCATGATGATGAAGGTTTCCATTTCTTCCTGAAACGGTCATTGAAGGCTTCCGGAAGCCCGGACATGCAGAAGGCAGACATGGGCATTGCCCTGTATCATTTCTGTGCCGTGCTGGATGAGAAGGGACAGAAATACAGAACCGAAAAGCTTCCGGACAGACAGGAAGCAGATATGGAATACATCATCAGCGTCATTCCCGCCTGAACAGAAGAGGAGGTAGTTCAAAATGCAGAGAGTAGATTGTCTCGGCGGCCGGTCCATTGAAATGACATGGGAAGCATATGCAAAAAATGAACTGAGTGAAATGGAAGAACTGCTGGAATACACGGTAAAGATCGGCCAGAAGAAAAAACTGCTGATCTACACTGACTGCGAAGACCGGGATGCCATTCTTCGGATATATGAAGATAGGAATATGCGGACCCGCACTGCTCTGAAAGAAGCCGGGATACTGTTTCAAGAAAAGAAGAAACATGAATACGATACTGACTGGCGGCATGTAAGAAGAGGATTTGACCGGGAAGACATCTATATCCATACATTTCATTTCACCGCTGCCCTGGACAGGATTCCTGAATATATCAGTGCAGCATGCCGGGAATCTGCGGCCGGCCTCAGTATCTCTGCCGCTGAAAATGAAGCATTTGCGGCAATCTCCGGATCAGCTCCTGCCAATGAATTTGCTGTAGCAATTGCCGAAAAGGCAGCTGAAGCAGTCCGCAATGCAAAACAGAAAAATCCTTCCAGGACATGGGATCGGCTTGAATGCCATACAACAGATTCTTCCATCAGCCTGTACCCGCACAGCGGCGCTATCAGACCGCTGTTTTTCATCAGCTTTGCAGCAAACGGGCTGAAAAAGCTGGATGATTCCCAGCAAAGGGCAATGAATGATCTGGCCATGACGGAAATATGCCGGAATCTGAATGCACTGACTGAAACGGAAGCTGTATTTGTATTCCCGTCACGGCTGGTTTATGAAAGCGGCGATTATTATTATAGTGCGGAAGTAAAAGCCCTCTTTGTCCTGGATGAGAAGAACCGTTCCGAGCAGCTGCAGGAATGGTAGCTATTAATAATTTCTGCTTCAATTCAAAAGAGTCTGCAATCATTGCAGGCTCTTTTTGGATAAAAAAAAGACACAGTCCTGAGACTGTGTCTGAAAGGTCTTGATCAGCCTTTTTCTGTGTCATCAATCGTGCCGGTCAGGGTGACGTCAAAGCTCATTTCCTCGCCGTTACGTTCGACAACGACCTTGACAATATCGCCGACTTTCTTGGTGCGCAGAACAATTGAGAGATCGGAATAGCTTGTAATATTCTCGCCGTCAACCGAGACGATGCGGTCAAGAGCCTTCAGGCCTGCCTCATCGGCACCGCCGCCGGTCATGACGTCCTGAATGTAGACGCCGGCCTTGTATTTCTGCGTATCCTGCTGCAGGGTCTGGATATAGACACCGAGCATCGGCCGGTTGGTGACCTTGCCGTATGTCATCAGTTCATTTGCGACATCCATTGCATAGTTGATCGGGATGGCGAAGCCGATGCCTTCAATCAGGGCGCCGGAACTGGTTGTGCCGGAGTCCTTGGCATTGACGATGCCGACCAGGTTGCCGTTGCCGTCAAACAGACCGCCGCCGGAGTTGCCGGAGTTGATGGTCGCATCGGTCTGGATCAGTTCCATTGATTCATTGGAGATGATCAGTTCGCGGCTTGCGGCCGAGATGATGCCGTGGGTGACAGATCCGCCCAGAGTGCCGAGCGGGTTGCCGACAACGATGGCGGTATCACCGGCCTTGATCAGCGATGAGTCACCGATGACTGCCGGTGTCAGATCATTGGCTTCGATCTTGATGACGCCGATATCGGACTTGCTGTCGGAACCGATGACAGTTGCTTCATATTCGGTTCCGTCATAGGTTCTGACGGTAATGGAATTGGCATCTGCAAGAACATGGTTGTTGGTGATGATATAGCCGTCGGCACTGAGGATGACGCCGGATCCGGCTGCCTGTGATGTATAGGTTCCGCCGAAGAAGCCGTAGCTGTTCATGGTGACTTCCGTAAAGATTTCTACAACGGAAGGCGAGATGACTTCAGCAACCTCTGATATGGTTTTCTCTGTATGCTTTGCGCCGACAGTTGTTGCCGGGGATGTGCCGGCTTCCTGAGACTGAACAATGACCGGAGAAGAACCGCCGAGTCTTGTGACGGCAAGCCATCCGCCCAAGGCGCCTGCCAGCAGTGACGTGACGGTGCAGATCAGCACCATCAGTATGGGCCGTGATCTGTTTTCTCTGTGCGGTGTTCCATACTGAGTATCATAAGAATTGTTTTCATTAAACTCAGACATGTGATTGCCTCCTTTGTTTTACATTGTGATTTTAGTATCTGAATGTGAACAATCCGTGAAGATTCCGTAAATTGTTCATGCATTATTTTACTTCGGTTTTATCTGATTGTTAAGAAATTTGAACGTTGGTCAGCAGACTGCTGCAGACACTTTCCGTTTTTTGTATATCAGCGTCCCTTGCCGCGGATCATCATGCCGTAGACAGCTCCGATCGTGCCGCCGATGATGTGGGTCAGCTGCGAGATACTGTCGAGGCTGGTGACGCCTTCATAGACCTGCTGGGATATATAGATGAGGGCTACGATGATCATCGTCAGGGGAATGCCTCTGCCGCTGCCGGTCACGGAAGACAGCAGGATGAAGGCAAAGACAACGCCGGAAGCACCGAGCAGGGCGGTATTGCCGGGCAGGAAAATATGAACCAGGCCGGTGATCAGGGCCACTGCCGCGATGATCGAAAACAGCTGGCGGCTGCCGTATTTTTCTTCCAGAAGCGGACCGACCAGCAGGAAGAGCACCATGTTGTTGGCATAGTGGCTGATACTGGCATGCCCCAGCACATGGCAGAACAGGCGCACATAGAACAGAGGATCGGAGAATGATCCCCGGTATACCGAAAACAGATACATGTTGGACCAGCCGCCGGTCAGGTAATTCAGCAGCAGCGTCAGGGCGCTGAGAATGGCGAAGGACAGGACGACCGGTGAATTGAATACGATTTTTTTCATATCAAAACTCCCGCGTACCATTATAGCAGAGATTCATTTGTGCAAACGGAAAGGAAACTATATAATGAGACAGGCAAAGAGGTAACTATGGCAAAGACAAAAAAGAAAAAGAAAGTAACAAATACTGCCTCTCAGGAGGTGAAGGTTGCACCGGTTTCCAATCCCGTCCTCAAGAGTGCGATTGAAGATCTGAAGACCGGCAATTCACCGGAAAAGCAGCAGGCACTGCAGAACGGTCTGCGCAAGGCTAGACTGCTGGCACCATGCGGCTTCGATGTTGAACTGAAGCCGGGTCCGGACGGACGTCTGCCGAATATCAAGCCGAGCCAGGTGCGTTTCTATCTGATCAATACCAATGACGGCAAGGTCTTTTTCCCGGCCTTTACCGATCTTGAAGAAGCAGGAAAATTCAAGGTCTCCGGAGACAATGATCCGAAGACACAGAATATCATCAGAACCATTATCGATTATGACAACATGCTGAAGGATCCCAACGGCAAGGCCGAAGGCGTGGTCATCAATCCCGGCAGTGACAACATTGTCATCCCCAAGCAGCTGATCGGCATTCTGAGCGGCCGCATCAAGCCGGTACAGACACCGCCAGCACCGCTCGGCGGCATGGCACCGGTCAATGCCGTCTATACCGAACCGGCGGTCTACCCGACCCGCATGGTCAATGCTGTCTATGATCACTGTGCCCAGGACAAGACGATCAGCCGGGTATGGCTGAAGCAGAAACTGGCGGCAGGACAGCTTTCCTTTTTCCTGGCAGTTGAAGCTGACCGGCAGGATCAGGCCATTCTCGACGGCATTCTGGAAACAGCACTGCCGCTGGCCAAGGATGTTCCGGTTGAAGCTGCCTTCACCAATGATGAAATGATGAAGAAGGTCATCGGTGAAGCGTTTGCCTTCTATGACAGAGAACTGGAACTGTAATGGAAATCAGATATCTGAACAATGATGAGCGCAGCGATGCGCTCATTCTTGCCCGGAAAGTGCTGTTTGGCGAAAAGGGCAGCTGGAGTGCTGAAGGAGCCGAAAAGATTTCCTCCTTTCTGCAGGAATATACCGACGGTTTTCTCTTTCTTGGCGCCTTCCGGGAAAAGCTGGAAGGGGTGCTGATCCATGATGCCGACAGCCTGCGCATCGTATTCCTGGCTGTCCGGGAGGAAGCCCGGCATGAAAAGACTGCTTCATCACTGCTTTCCTTCATGATCGAAAAGGCAAAGGAGATGCATCTGCCGCGGCTGCGCCTCAACGCTGCTGTTTCAGCCTGCGGCTTCTATGAGAAGTGCGGCTTTGAAACTGCCGGTGAAAGGACGGAAGGAGACGGCTTCAGCTTTGTTCCGATGGAGTATCTTCTGCAGAGGGAATGGCTGGGAAAGACCGTCACGGTCATTGTCGACCGTCCCTACGGAAGCTTTCATCCGCATCTGCCGGATGTCCTGTATCCTGTCAATTACGGATATGTACAGGAACTGGCAGGCAGTGAAGGGGAATTTCAGGATGCCTATGTCATCGGTCCGGAAGAACCGGTGGAACGCTTTACCGGCATCGTTGCCGGCATTCTCTACCGCCGTGATGAAGATGTATCCCGCTGGATCGTTGTGAATGCGGCGGAACGGATCGACCGGAAGCGGATCGTTTCCCTGATCGGATTTGAAGAACAATATTATGACTGCCGCATTGTCTGGGCAGATGAAAACGGAAGATCGTGATGACCTTCCGTTTTTTTAATCTGTTTATTTATTTCAGTCGCCGAGACGCATGCGCCGGATCGTCGGCCACAGGGCCTTGTCAAGCGCCGGGACAATGACGGCAGCCGCGATGGTTTCCAGAATGCCGTTGGAGGTGATGACACCAAGGATTACGGAACCGACGGCAGTGACCGGAATTTCCAGTGCCTGGGCATAGGAGGCACCGAAGAAGAGCCAGATCATGCCCATGACCAGAAGGGTATGGGTGATGGTCGAAGCTGCGGCACTGACGGCACAGGCCAGCAGGTCGTTCATGTTATGTCTGCGCAGCACCCGGAAAAGCTTTCCGCTCATCCAGCCCAGCAGAATGCGCGGGCCGAAGGCAATGATCAGACTGCTGAAGTTGCCGGAGATGCCGCCGACAGTAATGAACGGCGAGAAGATAAACGATGTAACACCGGGCACAAATGTCGCCCGAAGCATGGATGTCAGTCCGAAGACAAAGCCGACTGCGGCACCATAGTTCGAACCGAGAAAGATGCCTGCCAGAATGACCGGAATATGCATGGTTGTAACATTGATCGGACCGATCGGAATATAACCGATCTGGGTTACGGTCATGACGATCTGCAGAGCAATGAAGAAGCCTGTCAGTGCCATGATCCTGATTTTTTTGCTGTTGCTGTTCATTTTGTTTCCTCTCTGATGTATTGAGCGCCTCTGATTTCCTCTTCCAGGATCCTTCTGCGTTCCGCTTCCGGAAAGAGGGAAGCATAGAGCAGAGTGGTGCGGTATTCCATCTGCCGCCAGGGATAGGGGATATCCGAGAACTTGCTGGCAATACGGACGTCTTTTTTCCGCATGTCATGAAGCCATTCACGGCCTTTTTCATTGAAGGCGAGCACATGCAGCGTATCCATTTCCGGCAGTCTGGAAACTTCATGTTTCGTAATCTGGCAGACAGCCTGCAGACAGCAGCGGCGGATGCGTCCGGCCGTATAGCGATAGGAAGTGCAGCTGTTCAGAAAGGTCTGCCAGTCTGATGCTTCGGCGGCATTTTTCTGCAGATGGCTTTCGATGCCTTCCGAAAACAGGAAACGTTCCGCCAGAATTTCTTTCGGGGTTGTCAGCAGCAGTGTCCGAAGATACGGATACAGCTGTTCCATATACGCTCTTTCATGGCTTTCCAGCACATCGTGCATCATCGTTGCTTCGCTGATGTCTCTTCCTTCTTTCAGAGCTGTGCGGATGGCCAGGGCACTGGCGTGCGTTCCCATTTCCGTGCTCTGATAGTTGGAAGTGCGGGGAATGACCACAGGTATGATATCACAGTCTTTCAGTTCTTTGAGATAGGAAACAGCAAGAATGTCATTTGGCTGCATCTGTGATGTCAGCAGGCTGTAGGCCTTCGGAAACGACATGCCGGTATCCATCGAAACATGCAGATGATCAGGGTTGACGGGAGTGTCGGCAATGTCTCTGAGATTGTCCAGATTGCCGCATTCGCTGCCGAACGAGATCCACTGAACGCCGGCCAGCTTCAGCAGCTGTACGCCGCCATGGGCAAAGCGGGATGCACTCTGGGTGGAATACATATAAGGAAGTTCAATGACGGCATCAGCGCCGTTTCTGACTGCAGC
Organism: Bulleidia sp.; assembly: GCA_045543875.1. Classification (GTDB taxonomy): domain Bacteria; phylum Bacillota_I; class Bacilli_A; order Erysipelotrichales; family Erysipelotrichaceae; genus Bulleidia. Next base: position 20,414 of record JAZPXY010000035.1, on the reverse strand, counting down.
TTCAGCCCGCAGCCGCTTGGAGATCAGCGCCGGCTCGCCGCGCTGAACAAAGTTGCCCGACATCACGGCAATGATCAGATCACAGCCGGTCTGTTCGCGGGTCTTCTGTATCTGGTATTGATGACCGTTGTGAAACGGATTGTATTCGGCAATTATTCCGCAAGTTTTCATTCTTTTGCACCGTCCTGCATCTGTAATGATACAATGAATACTGTAAATACAGGAGTGAAAATAATAATGAAGAACGAAACACTGTCTACGTGCATTTTCCGTCCCGAAGGGGAAGTGAAGGCTGTTGTATTTGTCGTACACGGCATGGAAGAGCACAAGGAACGCTATCAATCATTTGCCGAGTATATGAACACCCGCGGCATTGCGGTCATTACCTATGACCTGCCGGGCCATGGTGCAACTTCCCCGAAGGAAGACTACGGCTTCTTCGGAGAACAGAACGGCTGGCGCCGTCTGGCATCGTCGGTGACGGAAGTATGCCTGATGGCCAAGAAGGAATTCCCGGATGTGCCGGTAATCTGCTACGGTCATTCCATGGGAACAATGCTGGCAAGAACATTTATTCAGAGACATGATGTCATGATTCAGGGCCTGATCATGAGCGGAGCCCCGAACTATAATCCCGGCGCCAGACTCGGCAGGACAATCGCTGCCCAGAGAGTGCGCAGCCGCGGAGCCCGTTCGCATTCGACACTGCTGGATGCACTGGCAACCGGATCCTTCAACAGCGGCATCAAAAATCCCCGCACCAAGCTGGACTGGCTGAGCTACAACGAAGAAAACGTTGACGCCTATATCGCCGACGAAGCCTGCGGCTTCCCGTTTACTGCCCAGGGCTACTATGATCTTTTTGACGGCATGGAAACAATGGCTGATGTCAAGCTGTTTCGCTGTGCCAACCCGTATCTGCCGATTCGTTTCTTCTCGGGCGAGGATGATCCCTGCACCGGCGGGGCAAAGGGACTTGCCGACAGCATGAAGCGTCTGGAACAGGCCGGCTACCGCAATATTACTTCCAGAGTCTATCCCGGCATGCGTCATGAGATTCTGCAGGAAAAAGCTGCTCCGGCAGTCTGTGAGGAAATGGCTGACTGGGTTCTGGAAAAAGTCGTAAAGGTATACGGCTGATCCGGATATTGACAGTTCTAGGACAGAAGCACCATGATCTGCTGCTGAAGTGAAAGGAAACTGATATGACAGAAATCAAGAATGAAGAGCTGATGAAAGAAGCTTCCGGCGGCACCGGCAGAAAGGCAGAACTCAAAAAAGCTTTGGCGGACATTGTCGGCGCCGACGTAATGAAGAAACTGGAGAATGTCTACAGCAATGTCGATGTATGCAGGATCCTTGCCGAGAACGGTGTGGATCTTGATGCAGTTGAAAAGAAGATCGCCGATGCCGGTCTCGACATGAAGAGAATCGGCCTGCAGCTTCCCGATGACAGGCTTTCCGAGATTTCCAGCGGATTCTGGGAAGAAGACATGAAGGCTGATCTGGAATGTCCGGTATGCCACAGAGATGACAGAAAAAACTTTTCCAGGCAGTTCTGGGTGTCCCTGATTGCACCGAATACAAAGAGTATATACCGCTGCAAAAAATGTGACCTGTATATTGCTGTCAATGAAGACAAGGATGATATAAGCTACAACTACGACCTGGATTATCTGCTGACGCACCTGTAAAAGAAAGAAAGGGTCTGAAATCGGAAGGGACAAACCCGGATTTTTCCCATGAATGCGGGATTTCGTTGACTTTGAAAAACACTTTGCTATAATTTATAAGCGTTAACGAGCGAGGTGGCTTTCTTGAAGTGGACGAGATCAGAACTTCTGCATGGTGCACAGAACGTTACATTCGATGAGGATGTCGTTCTTGATGATTCGGTATTTGCCGGCAACAGCGGCATTATCGGTGTCGCGGACGTGCATGCGGACGGATCCGGAAATCTGGATGCGGACGGCAATGAGTTCTACTGCGATCTGCATGTCGAAGGAATCATGATCTGCCCGGATTCGATTACCGGCGAAGAGATTGAAGTTCCGTTTGAAACAGAAAGCCAGGAAGTCTATTCCTTCATCGGTTCCGATGAGGACGGCGTACGCGTCGTTACGGACGAAGTCATCGATTTACTTCCTGCAGTCATTGATGACATCCTGCTGGAAGTTCCGCTACAGGTGACGGTTGCGGCAGAAACGGATTATCCCGAAGGCGACGGCTGGAAGGTATACAGTGAAGCCGAGTATCAGGAAAGCCGGAAAGATCGCTTAGATCCGCGTCTGGCAAAACTGAAGCAATTCAATGAAGGTGAATAGTAGGAGGTGCTAGACAATGGCTGTACAGCAGAGGAGAAATTCCAAGACAAGAAGAGATAAGAGAAGAACGCACTACAAGCTGACTGCTCCGACACTCGTAAAGTGTCCGGTATGCGGTGAGATGAAGCGTCCTCATCACGCCTGCCCGAACTGCGGAAACGTCGGTCCGGTCAAAGCAGACGCTGAGTAAGAATCTCTCATAATCGGAAAAAACGAAGGCTTGAAAAAGCCTTCTTTTTTTGTGCTTTTCCTATATTTTTCTTGTAAAATACATATGAAGTGGTAAACTTGTGGTAGAAAGTGGGGAGAAGTGGAGGATAGATGACAATGTTTATCGGTCAGTACAGACACAATCTGGATGCCAAAAACAGAATCATCGTTCCTGCCAGGTTCCGCGACGGACTAGGTGAAGGGTTTGTTGTTACGAAGGGTCTTGATGGATGCCTTTCAATCTTCACCGCTGACCGCTGGACCGAGATGATTTCCAGACTGGAAAGAATCCCGGCCACCAAGCGCGAGGCCCGTCAGTATCTGAGAAGCCTGACATCAAAAGCTGTCGAGTGTTCTCTTGATAATCAGGGACGTATCCAGCTCCCGCAGTTTCTGCTAGCCACAGCCAATATTCAGAAGAGCTGTGTGGTAGTCGGTGTTGCCGACCATGTCGAGATCTGGCCGGAAGAAACATGGGATTCCTATGATGAGGAAGCATCCGAATCATTCGAGGCCGTGGCAGAATCACTGACGGAGTTCCTGCAGTAATGCAGCACACCAGCGTCCTGCTTCACGAAACGATCGATCTCCTCGACGTAAAGCCCGGAGGCACTTACGTTGACGGAACCCTCGGAAGAGGCGGACATGCCGGCGCTCTGATCTCGAAACTTACAACAGGACATCTGTACGCATTCGACAAGGACGAACAGGCATTAAAGGAGTCAGCTGTAAACCTGGCTGACTGCCTGGACAAGGTCACCATGATCCATAACGACTTCCGGTCTATGAAGGAGGAACTTCATAAACGCGGGATCGATGAAGTCGACGGAATCATGCTGGATCTCGGTGTCAGTTCTCCTCAGTTCGATGATCCTTCGCGCGGTTTCAGCTACCGCTTCGATGCCCGTCTGGACATGCGCATGGATCAGAGTCAGGAAAAGGATGCCTATCAGATTGTCAATGGGTACGGAACGGAAGACCTTGTCAGGATCCTGAGAGACTATGGTGAAGAACGCTATGCCCAGAGCATTGCCAGAGCCATTGTCAGAAGGAGAGAGAAGGCACCGATCGAAACGACCCTGCAGCTTGTGGATGTGATCCGCTCGGCTCTGCCGGACAAGGAACTCCGCAAGAAGGGCCATCCCGCAAAACAGACATTTCAGGCTCTGCGCATCGAAGTCAACGATGAACTCGGAGCCCTTGAAAAAGGTCTTGACGATGCTCTGCATCTTCTGAAGAAGGGCGGCAGGTGCGCAGTAATCACCTTCCATTCCCTCGAAGACAGGATCGTCAAGAATATGTTCAGAAGCTATTCCACTGCTCCGTTTGTTGAGCCGCGACTGCCGATCAAGGCTGAACAAATGGAGCAGGCCTCCTTCCACCTGATTACGAAAAAGGCAGTGGAGGCACAGGCTGAAGAACTGGAATCAAACAATCGTTCCCACAGCGCCAGGCTGAGGGTGATAGAAAAGAATTAAGGGGAAAGAAACATGGCTAAGATTGTAAAACGCAAAAAGAAGAAGTCTTTAAAAACGCTCACATTTTCAGTAACGCTGTTTTTATTCTCGGCGCTGCTGTATCTTGCCAGTTCGCTTTTCCTTCGTTCCTACAACAATGAACTGAGCTCCCGCAAGCAGCAGATCACTTCTGAAATTGCCGTTCTGGAAACCCAGAATGATGCCATTGAAGTTGAGATTTCCCGTCTTGCCTCAGCTGAAAGAGTTGATGAGATTGCCGCAAACAACGGCATGACCAGAAATCAGGACGCAATCATCACCATCACCAGCGATACGACTGAAAGCGGAGAATAGCCATGGTGCGCACCAGGCGTAACCATTCCTTAAGAGAAATAACCTTAGTAACATTGGCGGCATTCGTTTTACTTGCTTCCGATGTTTTTCTCGTTTCCATAGGCAGAAGACACATGCGTTCCGGTTCTGACCTTTCGCCGTATGTCGATGAAGCCAATACCGTAACTGATGTCATGAAGGCGATGCGCGGCACGATCTATGACCGCAGCGGCAATGTCATCGCCCAGGACAGCAAGACCTACAATATCTACTGCATTCTTGATCCCAACCGGGAAGCGCTGGAAGGGCAGATCACCTATGTCAAGGACAAGGAGCGGACAGCAAAGATCCTGGCTCCGATCCTGCGTATGGATTATGATGAACTGCTTTCCTATCTGAAACTGTACGAAGTGGACGGCCGCTTCCAGACGGAGCTCGGCAACAAGGGCAGACGTCTTTCCAAATCAGTCAAGGATGAGATCGAAAGCTATAATCTTCCCGGCATCGGCTTTACCGATTCGATTCAGCGCATGTATCCCAACAATACCTTTGCCAGCAATCTGATCGGCTATGCCCAGACCGACGAAACCGGTTCGACGGTCGGACAGATGGGACTGGAGCTGTATCTGGAAAATTATCTTTCCGGCACCGACGGAACCCGTACCTATCAGGTTGACAAGAACGGCTACGTTCTGCCGGGCATGAAGGAAACGATCGTTTCCGAAACCAACGGCGACAATGTCTATCTGACCATTGATGCCGGCATTCAGACCACGCTGGAAGAAGCCATGGCAGCAGCGGCTGAACAGTTCGGCTCGGAAAGAGTCTGGGGCGGGGCAATGGAAATTGCCACCGGCAATATCGTTGCCTGGGGACAGTCGCCGACCTTTGATCCCAACACCCTGGAAAACATTACCGAATACAACAACATCGGCGCCCAGCTGGCCTATGAGCCGGGTTCAACGATGAAGTCCTTTACCTATGCCGCAGCCATCAATGAAGGTAACTATGATCCGGGCATGATCACTGACGGCAACCAGTACTGCTTTACATCGAATGAAAACAATGATCCGGTACGCACCTATATGGGTGACCAGATCGGCTGCATCTACAACGCCAACCGCAACATGTACTATGACATCGATGTCGACCATGGCCTGATCCTGTCACTGAATACGGTGACGGCAGCAGTGCAGAATGAAGTCATTACACCGGAGATTCATCTTGACTATCTGAAGAAGTTCAAATTCTTTGAACCGGTGGAAACGGATGGTCTGCCGGAAGCGTCCGGCACCCTGAACTTCACCTGGGCGGCAGAAAAGGTGGCGCTTTCCTTCGGCCAGGGCTCGACCGTCACGATGCTGCAGCTGATGCAGGCCTACAGTGCCATCTTCGGCAACGGCACCATGGTCAAGCCGCACTTTGTCGACTCGATCCGTGATCCGTATGACAATTCCGTCATCTATAAAGCCAAGACGGAAATCGTCGGCGAACCGATTACGGCCGATACGGCCAAGCAGGTGCAGGGTCTTCTCTACCGCAGTGTCAATGATGATGACGGTGTTGCCCAGTATTACCGCATCCCGGAATGCAGCATCATTGCCAAGACCGGTACCGCTGAAATGGCAGTCAACGGCCAGTACAGCAGCGAGGTCTATATTCATTCCGTCATGGCCGCCATGCCGGCCGACAATCCGCAGGTACTTGTCTATTTTGCCTTTGATGCGCCGCAGTACATGACACCGCATGTCAGCACCGACGCCGCAAAATCATTCCTGCGCAAGGTTGCCATTACCTATGGCTTCGCCAATGGTGCTTCCGGATCGAGCATTGCCCCGAATTCCGATCTTGAACAGATCGAAACCTATGAAATGCCTTCGCTCCAGAATCACAGTGTATCGTTTGCCGAAAACAAGCTGAGCGGAACCGGCACCGAGATTATTGTTCTCGGCGGCGGTGCCAATGTCATTGACCAGTATCCAAGAGCAGAGGGGATACTGACGTCCGGACAGCGTGTCTTCCTTCTTACCGATACCAGCGGCTTTGCGATGCCGGATATGACCGGATGGACAAGAAAAGATGTGACAGCCCTGTGGGCAGTCACTGGATTTGGGTTCAAACTGAGCGGTGACGGCATTGTTTCCTCCCAGAATATCCCGCCCGGAACGATCGTTTCCAGGGGAACACAGATAGAAGTTGTTTTTCAGTAGAAAAATAATGTGTTAAAGTATTAGCCGGAGGTTTTCATGCCAGTTAAACTGATTTTGGGCTTTCTGGTCAGCATGGTCATTGTGCTGATCACCATGCCTTACTTTATAAAATTCCTGAAAGAGCAGAGTCTCAGACAGTCGGTCAGTGAATATGCACTGCCGGATGATCAGAAAAAGGCAGGCACGCCGATCATGGGCGGCATCCTGTTCATTGTCGTTCCGATTGTTGTGACCCTGCTGACATCAGCTGATGCCAGAAATGATCTGGATATCTGGATCGTCATCCTGGCCTTTGCCGGCTATGGCGTTATCGGCTTCATTGATGACTATCTGATTGCCATCAAGAAAAACAATGACGGTCTGAAGGCGTGGCAGAAGCTGACAATGCAGCTGGTGCTGGCAGTCATCTTCTTCTTTCTGTACCGTTCACATGCCCGTCTGGAAATCATCATTCCATTTACCGGCAAGGTACTGCATCTCGGCTGGGGGTATTTCTTCCTGATCGTCTTCATGTTTGCCGGTGCTTCCAATGCCGTCAATCTGACGGACGGAATGGACGGCCTGGCAGCAGGGGTATCGGCCATTGCCTTTATCCCGTATCTGATCTTTGCCTTCATTCAGGGCAGACCTGGTCTGCAGATGTTCATTGTTACGCTGATCGGTGCCCTGATGGGATATCTCTATTACAATAAGAAGCCGGCCCGCATCTTCATGGGCGACAGCGGCGCTCTTGCCCTGGGCGGGGCCCTGGCTGCCTGCGCGATGGTCACCAAGAAGGAACTGCCGCTGATCCTGATTGCCGGTGTTCCGGTCATCGAGACAATGAGCGTCATTCTTCAGGTCCTGGCGGTCAAGACGATTCACCGCCGCATCTTCCCGTATACACCGATCCATTATGCCTTCCGTCTGAAGGGCATGCCGGAGGAAAGTGTAGTCATTCTGTTCTGGACGGCGGAAGCCATCCTGGCTGCGGTCGGTCTCTGGGTAGGACTGCACTGATTTGGGAAATTAACTGCCTGCGGGCAGTTTTTTTATATCTTTTGAAAAAAAACGTCAGAATTTTGCTATAATACATAAATTGCAAGGAGGAAGGCATGAATTCAGAGAAATTTGACATCAACAATACTCTGGTGCAGCTGACGATGGTCATTAAGCTTCAGCAGCTGAAAAGAAACGGCCTGCCTTCGCTGAACTACGGAAATCTTGAGGATTATCTGGCGTGCAGTCTGTGGAAGAAGAACCATCCCGGTTCACTTCACGATGCTGCCAATGAAATATTGTCGATTCCAGCCGATGACATTGTCCGCTATATGTCGAGCCGGGCAGTCATCGAAGGGGCACATCAGTCAATCGAAGATTTCTCAGATATCATTGGAGGATAGCAAGTTATGAACAAGAGTGCGAAAAAGGGGAATCTGGCAATATTCCTCGCTGTTGCCGCCGCCATTGTGGTGCTTGTCGCGACAACATTCAACGCAATTAAGACCAATCTGAACCTCGGTCTGGACCTGCAGGGCGGATTTGAAATCCTGTATGAGGCTACGCCGCTGAACGGGGAGAGCGCAGAAGTGGATATGACTGCTGTTACCAACAGCATTTCCAAGCGTGTCAATGTCCTCGGCGTCAGTGAACCTTCCATTATTGTTGAAGGCGAAAACCGTATCCGCATTCAGCTCGCAGGCATCGAGAATCCGGAAGAAGCACGTGAAATGATCGGCACAACTGCCAATCTGACATTCCGTGATATGAACGATGTCGAACTGGCTGATGCCAGCATTCTGAAAGAAGGCGGCGCTTCTCTGTCCTATCAGGACGGCCAGCCGATCGTCTTCCTGGGAATTGCCGATACGGCAAAGTTTGCCGAAATTACCAGTGACATTTCCAGCCGCGGAAACGGTCAGAACATGATGGTCATCTGGCTTGACTGGGAAGAAGGGGATACCTATGCGGCTGAAGCACAGAAGGCAGCTGCCGGCGAAGAGCCGAAGTATGTCAGCGCTGCTACTGTCCGTCAGACCCTGTCTGATGACTGCATCATCCAGGGCAATTTCACCGAAGCTGAAGCCAGAACTATGGCCAATCTGATCAATTCCGGTTCACTGCCGGTCAAGCTGACAGAGATTTCCTCCAACGTTGTCTCTGCCCAGTTCGGTCAGGATGCTCTGGCAAAGACAGGTCTTGCCGGTGCCATCGGCATTGCCCTTGTCATGCTGTTCATCATCTTCAAATACAGACTGCCGGGTGTCGTTGCCGCCATCATGCTGGTGTTCTACATCTGGTGCGTATTCGGACTCTATACCCTGATGGGAGCAGTATTCACACTGTCCGGCATCGGTGCTCTGGTGCTTGGTGTCGGTATGACTGTTGACGCCAACATCATCTCCTATGAACGTATCCGTCAGGAATTATATAAGGGAAGAAGTGTCAGAAATGCTGTTGATGAAGGTCAGAAACAGTCCTTCTCAGCTGTCTTTGATGCTCAGTTCACAACCCTGATCGCTGCCCTGATCATGTATATCTGGGGCAACGGCGCCGTCAAGGGCTTCGCAACAATGCTGATCATCACTGTCGTCATGACTCTGGTTGTCAATGTTGCCTTCTCAAGATGGCTGCTGAAGCTGATCGTTTCCTCCGGCATCGCCGACGGCAAGCCGGAACTGTTTGCCGTAAAGAAAGATCAGATCCCGGATGTTTCAAAGGGAGAATCCCAGTTCTATACCGGAACTCATCACTATGACTATGCTTCGAAGTCGCCGCTGTTTGCGAAGTTCTCGGTTGCCGTCATCGTCGTTGCCATTGCCTTCGGCATCTTCAACATGACAAAGGGTGAAGGCTTCTTCAACCTCGGCATTGACTTCGCTTCCGGTACAAGAATTACCGTCAGCTCCGAACAGCCGGTAACCGTGGAAGAGGTTGATGCTGCATTCCGTGAACTCGGATATACCGATTTCAGATATCAGGCCAGCGGCGAGAATGCCGTATATGCCACAACCAAGCAGGCAGTCACCAGCGAACAGCTGAAGGAAATCAAGACTGTATTTGCCGAGAAGTTCGGCGAAGAGCCGGGTGACAACGTAGTTACGCCGGTTGTCGGCCGCGACCTTGTCCGCAATGCCGTCATCCTGACCCTGGTTGCCTGGATTGCCATGATGGCCTATGTCACATTCCGCTATGAATGGGACTATGCCCTCGGCTGCATTGTTGCCCTGGTGCATGACGTTGCCATCGTGCTTGCCGTATTCGGCATCCTGCGTCTGGAAATCAATACCGAACTGATCTCGGTTCTGCTGACGATCATCGGTTATTCGATCAACAACTCGATCGTTGTCTTCGACCGTGTCCGTGAGACAATGAAGACCCAGAAGGGAACACTTTCCGCCGAAGATTACAAGCGCATCACCAACGATTCCATGGATGCCACGATCAAGATGTCCCTGTACAGCTCGCTGTCCACGATCCTGCCGGTCATTGTCATGCTGGCAATCGGATCCAATGCGATCTTTACATTCATCTTTGCAATGTTTGTCGGTCTGATCGCCGGTACCTTCTCCTCGATCTTTATCGCTCCGATGGTATGGCGCTATGCCAGAACCCACTTCCAGCCGAAGGATAAGGGCGGCAAAAAGAAGAAGGCGCAGAAAGAAGCACTCGACGAATACACCTTCAAGGGAATCAACGCATAATCTTACGACAGCGGGCTTCAGCCTGCTGTCTTTCTTTAAAGGAGAAACCGATCATGAAAATCGAAGCTGTAATATTTGACTGTGACGGTCTGATGTTTGATACCGAAATCGTAGCCCAGCAGATCTGGCGTGATGAAGCCGGCAAATACGGAATTACCTATCCGGAAGACTTCTTCCAGCATATTACCGGTGCCGGCGGCCGGGACAATGCCCGCTACATTGCCTCGATCCCGGGCCTCGGCGGCATTCTTCCGCAGATCCGGGCCAAGCGATTTGACATTGATTTCTGGCGCAGTATTCACACTGACTGTCTTAACCGTCCGGGACTGATCGAACTGTTCGCTTATCTGGAAGAAAACGGCTATCGCACTGCCGTCTGTTCGAGCAGTGACAGAACCTATGTCGAGGCTCTGATCGGAACCTGCTCAAAGAAGCTGAAATACGATGTCATTGTCTGCGGCGACATGGTCGAACATGCCAAGCCCGATCCTGAAATCTTCCTGCGCGGGGCTTCTGAGCTGGGAGTGGATCCGGCCTGCTGTCTGGTTCTTGAGGATTCCAAGCAGGGCATTCTGGCCGCCAAGGCAGCCGGCATGCGCTCCTGCTTCATTCCCGATACGATCATTCCTGATGCGGAAATGAAAGCTGCCATTGACCTGCAGAGAGACAGTCTGCTGGATGTCATTGATATTCTGAAAGAAAACAGGGACGGCCATGACCAGGATCGCTGAATACGAATGCCGGGATCTGATGGAACGCTACGGCATTTCCTCGCTGAGCGCAAAGGTATTTGCGGCATCCGGCCTGAATGACGAACAGATCGCGGAAGTGCTGGGAAATGATGACACGCTGCATACCAGCCGGGCAGACTGCGTGCAGCAGGCATGCCGGCGCATTCTGCTGGCCCGCGAGCGGAATGAGAAGATCTTTGTCGGCGGCGACTATGATGCCGACGGCATCTGCTCGACGGCAATCATGAAGAAGACGCTCGATCTGCTGAAGATCGAAAACGGCTACTATATTCCCGACCGCTTTAAAGAAGGCTATGGTCTTTCTGCCGCCACCGTGCGGCTGGCATATGAGAAGGGCTATACGCTGATCATGACGGTCGACAACGGCGTCAAGGCGTTTGAAGCCATGGCCGAGGCAAGAAGGCTGGGACTGGATCTGATCATTACCGACCACCACCGCATCGAAGGGGAAATCGATGCTGATATCGTCGTTCATCCCGATTACATGGAAGCCGACTATGAATATCTGTCCGGGGCCGGTGTCGCCCTGCAGATCAGCCGCAGCCTGATTGGTGAGCGCGATGACCTGACAGCCATGGCGGCAGTGGCGGCCATCGCCGATGTCATGCCGGTGTGGAAGGAGACCCGCCGCATCATCCTGAAGGGCATCAGCATTCTCCGCCAGAAACGGCCGCGTTCCCTGTATGCGCTGCTGTATCCGGGAAGTGCCGTGACGATGCGGAACATTGCCTTTCAGATCGTGCCGAAGCTGAACAGCGTCGGCCGCATGAATGACCTGTCCAATGTCAATACGGTGCCGCGTTTCCTGCTTGCCGAAGATGAGCGGACGGTAACGAACTTTGCCCTGCAGATCAATCAGGTGAACGATGCCCGCAGATCGCTTTCCGACAGCCAGGCAAAAAAGGCAGAGAGCATGGTCACATCCGAGAGGATCCAGATCATCTGCAGTGATGATTTCCACGAAGGCATCTGCGGCCTGATTGCCGGCCGCATAGCCGCATCCGTGCACCGGCCGGTGCTGGTCATGACCGCAAACGGTGACCTTTATAAAGGAAGCGGCCGCAGTGTACCCGGCTTTGACCTGTTTGCCTTTCTTTCCGGCATGCCGGAACTGGCAGCCTTCGGCGGCCATGAACAGGCGGTCGGACTCAGTGTCCGGAAGGAAGACATGGAAGCCTTTGTCAGCCGCGTCAGTGAAAAGGCAGAAACCGCCGGTCCGCAGGAACAGGCGGAAGAAGAAACAGCAATTCTGATCGATCCTTCGGAAATCAGCATTGATGCCGTCATGGAACTGGAAGGGCTGCAGCCTCTGTCAAAGGAAATCAATACCCTGTTCGCACTGAAGTGCACGAATCCGCGCCGCACCTATGAGACGCCCAAGGTCATCAAGTATGAACTTCCGTGTGCGTCGGGAATGCTGGAAGCTGTTCTTTACACCCGCAAGAAAATCGCTGTGCCGGAACCGATCCGCTGCTTTTTCGGACAGCTGGAAATCAACCGCTGGCGGAACCGCATCACCTGCCAGTTCGGAATTGAAAATATTGAATAAATGCGCCATTTAACCGGCATTGTTGTATAATACTTTTATCTTGTCAGATATGGAGGACAATGAAATGGCAGTTGATCTTGAACAGTATATTGCTTCAGTCAGAGATTTTCCGAAGGAAGGAATTCTTTTCCGTGATGTAACACCGGTTCTTCAGCATCCCGAGGCATTCCGCGAATGCATCGACAGATTCTGTGATTATGCAAAGAAAATCGGTGCGAATGTCATTATCGGCCCCGAAAGCCGCGGTTTTATTTTCGGTGCACCGGTCGCTCTTGAACTGGGCATCAGTTTTGCGCCTGCCCGCAAGCCGGGAAAACTGCCGCGTGAAACCCGCAGTGTCTCCTATGATCTGGAATACGGATCTGCTGAGATCCATCTTCATACCGATGCTGTCAAGCCGGGCGACAAGGTTCTGATCATTGATGATCTGCTGGCAACCGGCGGAACCGCAAAAGCAACTGCCCAGCTGGTCGAAGAACTTGGCGGCACAGTAGCCGGCGTTGCCTTTGTCATTGAACTTTACGGCAACGGCATGGACGGCCGCGGTGTTCTGGACGGCTATGACGTCTTTACACTGCTTAAAATGAGTGATCAGTAATCGAAGAGAAATCTTCGATTTTTTCAAAGAAAGAAGGAAGGAGGTGAGATGAATGTCAGATCATAAGAATCCTGGTGTCGAGGATGTCATGAAGGAAGCAGGAAGCTATATTCATGATGAAAACAGTCTGGAACTGATCCGCCGGGCGGCAAACTATGCAACCGAGCATCATGCCGGACAGTTCCGCAAGAGCGGCGAGCCGTACATCATTCATCTCATCAACGTCGCCTATATCCTGGCAACGCTGCGGGTTGGTCCGCAGACGATTGCTGCCGGCTTCCTGCATGATACGATCGAAGACTGCGGCATTACCCATGATGAGCTTGCCGAAGCCTTTGACAATGAGATCGCCGATCTGGTCGATGCTGTTACCAAGATCGGAACCCTGACCTACAAGGGCAAGGACGATCCCGAATATCAGGCAGCCAATCACCGCAAGATCTTCATTGCCATGGCAAGAGACGTGCGTGTCATTCTGATCAAGCTGGTCGACCGCCTGCACAACATGCGGACGCTGCAGTACCAGCCGGAGAAGTCACAGAAGCGCATCGCATCGGAAACGCTCGATGTCTATGCGCCGATTGCCCACCGTCTCGGTATCAGTGCCATCAAGAATGAGCTGGAAGATCTCAGCTTCTATTATCTCAACCGCGAAGAATACTATCATATTGCCCATCTGGTAGAAGCCAAGAAGACAGAGCGTGACGAATCCGTCAACAACATGATCCGCGAGATCAGCGAAATGCTGGAAGAGCACAATATCAGCTTCCGCATTTTCGGCCGCTCCAAGCATCTGTATTCGATCTACCGCAAGATGATCACCAAGCATAAACGCTTTGACGAGATCCTTGACCTGCTGGCAATCCGCATCATTACCCGGACTGAGCAGAACTGCTATGAGATTCTCGGCTATATTCATGCCCGCTACAAGCCGATTCCGGGCCGTCTGAAGGATTATATTGCCGTTCCAAAGACGAACATGTACCAGTCTCTGCATACAACCATCATCGGCGATGCCGGCAGGATCTTTGAAGTGCAGATCAGAACCGAGGACATGGATGACATCGCCGAGCGCGGCGTTGCCGCCCACTGGCGCTACAAGGAAGGCCGCAAGTACGATGCCAGAGCCGAGCAGCGGGAAATCGAGGAAAAGCTTTCCTGGTTCAAGAATTTCGCTGTCTACAGCGAAGAGGACAGCAGTGCCAGTGCATCTGAATACATGGAAACGCTGCAGAAGGATGTCTTCTCGGCCAATGTCTATGTCATGACGCCGAAGGGCAGGGTCATCGACCTGCCGAGCGGGGCAACCCCGATCGATTTTGCCTACCGCATCCATACCGATGTCGGCCATACGACGGTCGGTGCCATTGTCAACGATGCCATGGTGCCGCTGAATACCGAACTGCACACCGGTGATGTCGTGCAGATCAAGACGATGAAGGGCACCGGTCCTTCCGAAGACTGGCTGAAATTCGTCAAGACCAACCAGGCCCGCAACAAGATCCGCAGCTATCTGGCAAAGAAGGAAGCGGAGAAGCATGAGGCCAGAGTTCCGGAAGGTGAAAAGATGCTGACGGATGAACTGCGCCGGCGCGGCTTTGAACCGAAGGAATACATGGAAAAGAAGAAGCTCGAACACATCTGCAAGGAGTTCCGGGTTTCCAGCTATACCGATCTGATGTACGGCATTGCCGTCAAGTCGATCAGTCCCACCCATGTCATTGAGCGTCTGACCAATCAGAAGTCAAGACTGTCGGAAGATGAAGCACTGAGTCATATTCTCAACCGTGAAGCACCGCGCCGCACCTCCAAGAGCGGTCTGGTCATTCCCGGCATCGATACCATGAAGATGTCGCTGTCGCACTGCTGCAAGCCGGTGTACGGTGATGAGATCGTCGGCTATATCACCAAGACCGAAGGCGTCAAGGTGCACCGCCGCGAATGTGCCAATATCCAGGGCGTCAAGTCGAGACTGATCGATGTCTACTGGGATGACGGCGATGCCGAAAGATACTATGACTCCGAGCTGGTCGTCAGGGCCTTTGACCGCAGCTTCCTGCTGACCGATATCGTAACTGTTGTTTCCCAGTGCAAGGCACCGATGGAAGCGGTCAATGCGACTGTCGATCATGAAACGCTGACCTGCACCATCAAGATGACGATCCGCGTTCATGACCTTGACCATGTCAACAATGTCATTGCCAATGTCCGCAAGATCGAATCGGTGCAGTCGGTAGTCAGAACTGCACAATGATGCTTGTGAAAACAGGCAAAAGAGATTATAATTTCTGCGTTATCAAAATTCAGTGACGGAGAGATCCTGTTCAGGACTGATACAGCGACAATGGTACGGTGAAAGCATTGGCAGAAGCGTTCAGGAAAGACACTCCCGAGAAGATGTTCTGAATTCAGTAGGAACATACGTATTCCGCGTTAAGGAAAAAGGGCATGCTCAGGCATGAACTAAGGTGGTACCGCGCATACAGCGTCCTTGGACAAGGGCGCTTTTTTATTCAAGGAGGGAAGAATATGAACTATCAGACACCCCGCGGCACATATGATATTCTGCCGGAGGAGATCGGGGCATGGCATGATGCCGAAGCAGCCATCCGCCGCATTACCGAGCTCTACCGCTATCGTGAGATCCGCACCCCGTACTTTGAAGACACAAAAGTATTCAAGCGTGAAAATGACAGCTCCGACATGGTCAACAAGGAAATGTATACCTTTGCCATGGGATCGGAATCCTATACGCTGCGGCCGGAAGGCACTGCCGGTGTCATCCGTGCCTTTGACCAGCACAAGCTCTACGGCGCCATGGAACTGCCGGCCCGCTTCTGGTACATGGGAGCCATGTTCCGCCATGAGCGTCCGCAGAAGGGCAGACAGCGCCAGTTTACCCAGTTTGGTGTTGAAAACATCGGTGCCAAGTCACCGGAACTCGATGCCGAAACGATTGCCCTCGGCTATGACATCGTCAAGGCCATGGATATCTCTTCCGTCAAGGTGCTGATCAACACCCTCGGCGATGATGCCTCAAGAGCAGCCTACAGAGAGGCGCTGAAGGAACACTTTGCTCCGCATCTGGAAGAGCTCTGCGGTGACTGCAAGAGAAGATATGAACAGAATCCGCTGCGCATTCTCGACTGCAAGGTCGACCATGACAAAGACTGCATGAAGACAGCTCCGAAGCTCAGCGACTACCTGAATGAAGAATCACAGGCCTACTTTGACCAGGTCCTGAAGTGCCTGGATGCCCTCGGCATTCCCTATGAGATCGATGAGCATCTGGTCAGAGGCCTGGACTACTATACCCACACCGTATTCGAGGTTGTTTCGACAAGACCGGAATCTGGTGCCCAGGCAACGGTATTTGCCGGCGGCCGCTATGATCACTTTGTCTCCTATTACGGCGGACCTGATCTTTCCGGCATCGGCTTTGCCATCGGCATGGAGCGCCTGATCGCCCTGGCAAAGGAAGAGGGCCATGTCTTCCGTGAGGATCCTGCCTGCCAGGCCTATGTCATCGGCCTTGGAGCAGTGGGAAGCACGGTTCTGAAGACGGTTCAGGATCTCCGCAGGGCCGGCATCGTGGCCGAAGGCAACATGGTGCCGCGTTCCCTCAAGGCCCAGTTCAAGAGCGCCGACCGCTGCGGGGCAAAGTATACTGTCATCATCGGTGAGGATGAAGTGAAGAACGGCACCTGCAATGTCAAGCTGCCGGACCGCACACAGGTAACGGTCAGTCTTGCTGAACTTGCAGCATGCATAACGGAATGGGAAGGTGAATAACATGAAAAGAACACACGGATGCGGCGAACTGAGCCGCAGCAATGTCAGTGAAAAGGTCACTCTGATCGGCTGGGTGGCAAAAAGAAGAAATCTCGGATCGCTGGTCTTCGTTGACCTGCGCGACCGCTCCGGCATCTGCCAGGTAACCTTTGATGAGAATCTGGCCGACCAGGTGCAGGAGGTGCGCGGCGAATTCATTCTGCAGGTAACCGGCACGGTGCAGATGCGCGGTGCTGCCAACCCGAAGATGAAGACCGGTGAAATCGAAGTCCTGGCGGAAGAAGTGACAATCGTCAACCGGGCTGAAACAGCACCGATCACGATTGCCGACGATACCGACACCAATGAGGACACCCGTCTGAAGTACAGATATCTGGATCTGAGAAGACCGGTTCTGCAGCAGATCCTGATGCTCAGACACAAGGTATGCATGATTGCCAGAAACGTTCTCGACAGCGAAGGCTTTGTGGAAGTTGAAACCCCGATCCTGGCCCGCTCGACGCCGGAAGGGGCAAGAGACTACCTGGTTCCTTCCCGTATCTACAACGGCAAATTCTGGGCTCTGCCGCAGTCGCCGCAGATCTACAAGCAGCTGCTGATGATTGCCGGCATGGAAAAGTATTTCCAGATTGCCAGATGCTTCCGCGATGAGGACCTGCGTTCCGACCGTCAGCCGGAATTCACCCAGATCGATATCGAAATGAGCTTCGGCGATGAGAATACCGTCTTTGCCGTCGTTGAAAAGCTGATGCGCGAGATCTTTAAGGGAACGATCAATGTCGAACTGGAAGAACAGTTTGTCCGTCTGCCGTATGCCGAGTGCATCAGACGCTACGGCTCCGACAAGCCGGATCTCCGCTTCGGCAATGAGATCCAGGACCTTTCCGGACTGTTTGCCGATACCGAATTCCAGGTATTCCGCAATGTCCTCGACAACAAGGGCGTCATTGCTGCTCTGCACTTTGAAAATGCCGCCGACAAGTACAGCCGCAAGGGTCTGGACAAGCTCCAGGACTTTGTAAAGCACGGCTTCAGGGCCAAGGCACTTGCCTATCTGAAGATGGAAAACGGGGTCATGACCGGCTCGGTTGCCAAGCCGCTGAGTGATGCCGAGAAGGCCGCTGTTGCCGAAAAGCTGAATATGAAGGACAACGATCTGGTACTGATTATTGCCGATGCGCCGAAGATCGCACTGAGTGCCCTCGGTGCCCTGCGTGTCAGACTCGGCCATGAACTGAATCTGATTCCGGAAAATGTCTACAAGTTCCTCTGGGTCACTGATTTCCCGATGTTCGAATACAGCGAGGAAGAGGACAGATGGGTGGCTGCCCATCATCCGTTCACAGCGCCGAAGGAAGAAGATGTGGACAAGCTGTTCACGGATCCGGAACATGTCAGCTCGCGTGCCTATGACCTGGTGCTCAACGGCTATGAACTGCTGTCCGGTTCGATTCGTATCCATGATCAGGATCTGCAGGAGAAGGTCTTTGAGGCTATCGGCCTGACAATGGAGAAGGCGAGGGAGCGCTTCGGCTTCTTCCTGGATGCCTTCAAGTACGGTACTCCGCCGCACGGCGGTGTCGGCATCGGCCTCGAGCGCCTGGTCATGGTTCTGGCCGGCACCGACAACATCCGCGATGTCGTTGCCTTCCCGACAACCAACAAGGCGGTTGACCTGATGAGCGATGCACCGAATGTGGTTGACAAGGATCAGCTCGATATCCTTGGAATCGAAATAACCAAAAAAGATAACGAATAAAGCAGAAGGTGTCAAGACTGTTATTGTCTGACACCTTTGTCTATAATGAATGTGCCGGAGGATCACATATTTTTCCTACACTTTGATATAAGGGAATTCTGACTGGCGACTCCCGTGTGAATGCCCGGTACGGCCGGGAATCCTGACGGATGACCAAGAATACCCACCTCTACATAAGAGGGAACATATCACCCCTTCGGCATTTTGTTTTGTGAATGATATCTTCGCATGTATGTTGAAACTTGCGGATAAAGAAGATAAAATATACACGTTGTAAAAAAAGGTGGTGTTGCAATGACAGAATTCTGGGGTTCTCTTTTATGGTTTATCGGCGGTGCAATTGTTTCTGCACTGGTCACATTCTTCCTGACAAAGAGATATTTCGAAAAGCAGCTGCGCGAAAATCCTCCGATCAATGAAAAGATGATCAGAGCCATGTACATGCAGATGGGCCGCAAGCCTTCTGAGGCGCAGATCCGTCAGATCATGAAAGCGATGACAAAATAGCAGACATGCAAAAAAATGAGGCTGAATGATTCAGCCTCATTTTTTTGTGATTATTTCTTCTGCAGCAGCGATTCGTAGACTTCCTTCAGCTGCCTGCCGATGTTTTCGATGTTGCGGTCTTCTGCGACCTGATAGCCGCCCGCTGCGGTTGAGGGAAGACGGCCGTCAACGACGCCGCGCACCAGTTCGGTGAATTCGGTGACGCTGTTTCCGAGATAGCAGTTGGAGCCGGATGCCGCCCAGGCATCATAGGCGCCGATATCACGGAGCACGCAGGTCTGGCGGCTGGCCAGAGCCTCAAGAACGGCAATGCCTTCCGTTTCCTCGTAGGAAGGAAAGAAGAAGCAGTCAGCGGCAGTCAGGGCACCTTCCAGAACGTCGCCCTTGATATAGCCGGGGAATTCACAGTTGGCCGGATGATTGTCGAGAACCCGCAGGATCTTCTTTGACATCCACAGCCGTGAGACATCCCCGAACCAGATGAATTTGTAGTCGGGAAGGTTT
Organism: Bulleidia sp.; assembly: GCA_045543875.1. Taxonomy (GTDB): domain Bacteria; phylum Bacillota_I; class Bacilli_A; order Erysipelotrichales; family Erysipelotrichaceae; genus Bulleidia. The sequence continues at coordinate 736 of JAZPXY010000035.1, read as the reverse complement.
TCGGCTACGCGGATAAAGTCCAGCAGTCCCTTGCGCTGGAACAGCAGGCCGATCCCGATGACAACCTTGTCATCCGCTTTCAGGTCAAAGTATTTCCGGAAAGCTTCTTCCTTCTGTTCACTGCGCTGATATTCTTCCAGGTCAATGCCGTTGGAGATGGCATAGATCGGCATTGTCAGGCCGTACGATTCCAGCAGGCGCCGGGAATACGGGGTAGGGGTGATCAGCACATCAGCCGAGCGGTACAGCGATACCAGGCGGTGGTTGATGTAGGGGGCCACCAGATTGGAAAAGTTATAGCTGTTGCGGAAATCTTCCTTGGTCGAATGCGCGTGATAGATGACAGGCTTGCCGTTGTGGCGGGCGTTCCGGACGAGTATTTCGCTGTTGATGCCGTAGGTATTGACATGCAGGATATCATAGTCCGCCGTGCGGTAGTTGGTCGTATATTCCACACCGGCGCTCTCCAGTGCCTTTTTCTGATGGCAGAGGGCTCTGCCGACACCGGACTTGGCAATCAGGTTTTCGTCTTCAAAATATAAAAGAATCTTCATGATTATCCTCTGCTGATTCAGCATCTGCTATTATATCAAGGTTCAAAATGATTTCAAATCCATGCTTTTTGGTTAAACGGTTTACCAATGTTTGGCGAATATACAACTTTCCTGTTTGAGATATGTATTTTTGATGTTTAAAAATTACAAACTCAACTATTTTTTTGAGACTTCTTAGAAAG
>JAZPXY010000034.1:0-1507 GCA_045543875.1 Bulleidia sp. | reverse complement strand
TCTATGGCGACGGCCACCCGGAGGTACTTTTCGAGGCGTTTACCCCTCTTTGACCAGTCTGTCTCACCGAAGGTGAAATGCTCGTAAAAGTGCTTAAAATAAAGGATTTCTACGAGTTCAACTTTTGTAGCAACACTATAGTCTCGATGTGAACAGTCTGCGGGAACATGTCGACCGGCTGCACTTTTTCCAGAGAGAATCCATTGTCGCAGAGGATCCTGACATCCCTTGCCAGCGTGGAGGGATCACATGACACATAGACAAGCCGCTTCGGGGCAATTTTGATGATTGCATCGAGCGTGTCCTTTGAACAGCCCTTGCGGGGCGGATCAACGATAACGGCATCAGCCTTGATCTTTGATCTGAGCACCGCCTGGGCACCGTTTGAGGCATCCATGTTCAGGAATTCTATATTGTCGGCATCATTGATGCGGGCATTGACCTTTGCGTCCTTTACGGCGTCGGCAACGATTTCGATGCCGTATACCTTTTTGGCATGCCTGGAGGCAAGAATGCCGATCGTACCGGTGCCGCAGTACAGATCGATGACCGTCTCCCTGCCGCTGAGGCCGGCATATTCAAGTGCCTTGGCATACAGCAGTCTGGTGGCATAGGGATTGATCTGGAAGAACGATCTGGCACTGATGCGGAAGCGGCAGTCCAGCAGTTCTTCCTCAATATATGCATCGCCGTACAGTACATATTCCTTGCCGTCGAGAATGACATTGTCTTCGCGGCGGTTTTCAATGGCAATCATGCTGCGGACTTCGGGGAATTTTTTTACCGTTTTTTCGGTCAGTTCCATTTCATGGTCAAACGGATGCTTTCTGACGATCAGGGCAATCATGACCTGGCTGCTGACGTGGGCATGCTTGATCAGGACATGGCGGATATTGGAAGCACAGCCATAGCGGCGGAACTGTTCCTTCAGGAACACCGTGATCCGATCAGACAGTTCGGACTGTACATTGCAGGTATCATAATTGATGATCCGGTTGGTATGGTTCTGATAGAACCCCATTTCCACTTCGCCCTTGTTGAACTGCACCGGGACCTGCACCTTGTTGCGGTAATGGTAATACGGTTCCGTCCGGATGATCGGCAGGATCTCCGGCTCCATGCCGGCATTGGCACGGAAGCAGTTTCTGACCTTTTCTTCCTTGAAGAAGCGCTGGGCACTGTCATTCATATGCTGCAGCTGACAGCCGCCGCAGGGACGGAACACGCTGCACAGCGGCTCGATTCTGTCCGGGGACGGATCAGTCAGCCTGACAATGCGGCCGTAGCCGTGGTTCTTTTTCAGTGCGGTGATGCCGATCTCCGCTTCTTCATTGATCATCAGGCCTTTGACGAATACGACAAAACCGCCGATGCGTACGACACCGGCGCCGTCTTCTGTATAGCCAGTACATCTGGCAATGTAGGTATCATTCTTCTGCATGGTCTTAAAAAGGGGTACGTGTACCCCTTGCTGTTATTCTCCTCCGCCCTCGGCCGGTGCTTCTTC
>JAZPXY010000033.1:0-1515 GCA_045543875.1 Bulleidia sp. | reverse complement strand
AGAAGCAGGAAGCAGAGGATCAGAGAAAACAGGAGATCCAGGATGAAATGAAACGCCGTGAGCTCAGAAAGCAGAGAGAAGCTGAAATGAGCGGCTCCGCACAGAAAACAGAACGTCCTGCAGCTGCCCAGCGGCCAGCTTCGGGAAATCCTGAGGGGCTTTGGGGCATTGTTGCATATTTAACCTGGATCGGACTCGTTGCATCGTTTGTGAAGGAAAGGTCCACAGACAGTCAGTTCCTCAAGACACATGTCAACAATGCACTCTACCTGCAGATCCTTCAATTATTAAGCGCCTGGACAGGCTTGTTCACGTTCCCTGTCTTTATGATCGTATTCGTCTTCAGCATCATCGGTATCTTCGGCGCAATCAAAGGAGAAGAGACCCAGCTGCCGATCATCAGCCAGCTGCCTCAGATCCTGTAAATTCATTACAGCAGTCTCCGGAAACGGGGGCTTTTTTCATGAAAAACCGGCATATTAAGCCGGTGACAGATCTGATTACAGAGCAGCGTCCGCAAGCAGCTGCAGGAGGAGCTCTGCGATCTCCAGATGATTCTTTTCCAGCATCATCATATGACCGTTTCCATGGATCCCTCTTTCTTCAAGACGTATGAACTGATTAGGCACGCCGCACTGTTTCAGGACATGGCTGGTCAGATGATCATAACCCGCATGGTAGGAGGATTCACTGACAACGATCCAGATCGGGATGCCGGAAAGACGGGGAAGCTGCGGCGCGGGATCCTGAAAGATCCAGCCCGTATTGATGCCGGCGCTCTCAGAAGGCAGCAGCTGCAGTTTGATGTCAGAAGGAGAACTGATCTTCGGCTCATAATGCATAGGAAGATCTGTGATCCCGAAGTTCTCTGATACAGCCTCATCTGTTTTCCGGGAGAACGGCGGACCGGAAGGCTCCAGTGCCATGATGCCTTTTACCAGCTCCGGGCAGGCATCCGCCAGCAGCCAGCCGAAAGGACCGGCCTGGGAATGCGTTAGAAGGATCGCCGGACCGATCTGCTGCAGGAGCTTTGTCCCTGCTGACAGGATCAGACGCTGTGATTCTTTATTGGAAGGCAGGTATTCGACCTGAGAGGCAATGAACTGGCGGTCTGTTTCATCTTCAAATGCAAGGCTGCCTTCACCCGGCCACTGGGTATGAAGCTTTGACTGCGGCCATCTGCCGCTCCTGCCCATGACACGCTGCAGTGACTCCAGGGAATGATAGATCCTTGGACCGTTCTGATCGGGATGATATGCGGAACGCCCGCGGGAAGGCTGTTCACACAGATAAACGTCATAGCCTTTTGAAACAAAATAATCAGCCCATCCCATTCTGCCGTCAGGTGTCATCAGCCAGTTTACGTTTGTCTGGCCTGCACCGTGGAACATGACGACAGGATATGGTTTTGTCCTGTTGACAGGAAAGTATCCTTCCACGAACATCTGATTGTACATGTGCTGCTTTCCTGATTCCCGGTAAATATCACCTTCAATGTAGAAAATGGTCTTGGAA
>JAZPXY010000032.1:0-132212 GCA_045543875.1 Bulleidia sp. | reverse complement strand
CGCATATATCAGTGATTCACTTGATATTTATGAAATCGGGAATGAATACATCCCGATCGACACCAAGCAGGAGCTTTTCGAAACCATCCTGAATCTTACCGACAGATACCGCGATGATATCGAAGGCGTTTCCATCACCATGCCGGGCGTCATTGACCGCAAGCGCGGCCATGCCTACAGCGGCGGCGTTTTCCTCTGGGTAAAGGATATGGACTATGCCCGGGAGCTTTCCGACTATATTGAGATGCCGGTTGCCATCTGCAACGATGCCAAGGCGGCAGCCATGGCGGAGATCGGCTACGGCGCCCTGAAGAAGGTTCAGAACGGCGTGCTTCTGCTGATCCTGAACACCGGCATCGGCGGCACCGTTGTCACTGACGGCCACATCCTTGACGGCCAGCATTATGCGGCCGGCGAATTCTCCTACATGCGCGGTGACTACAAGGAGCGCGACGGGGTAAATGACATGTTTGCCTTCAGTGCCAATGTCGATACCCTGAGCAAGTGCGTCGAAGAAGAATCAGGCATTCCCAACCTGAATATTCTCCGCATCATCAGCAAGCTCAACATGAAGGATGAAAAGGTGACCAGGGGCGTGGAAAAGTTCTGTGACATGCTGGCAACGAATATCTATAATCTGCAGTGTGTCCTGGATGCCGATGTTGTCGTGCTCGGCGGCCACGTTGCCGATGATCCGATCATGTTCCGGATGGTGCGGCAGGCGGTTGACCGCAAGTTTGACAATGCGCCGTATCACAACATCTTCAAGCCGGAGATCAAGGAATGCATATTCCATCACAATTCCCGTACCTACGGAGCGGTCTACAACTTCCGTGATCTGATGGAAGGGAAAGATGAATAGCAGTTGCTGTCTTTCAATCTATCACGAAGAGGTACCTTCCTTTCTGCATCGCTGTCTGGAAAGCAGGGCGATGCAGAGACTGGAGAGAATCGATATGAACTGCGGGGTGAATTATACTTCTTTCCCGCTTTTTGCTGTAAAGAAGCCATATACAAGATATGATCACTGTCTGGGAACGGCACTGATCGCCTGGCATTTTACCGGCGACAGGAAACAGGCCTTTGCCGCACTGTTTCACGATATTGCCTCCCCGGCCTTTTCCCATGCCGTAGACTTTCTGTACGGAGACCATCTGAAACAGGAAGCGACAGAAGAAAGAACCGCACTGATGATCGAAAGCGATGAGACGATCATGGCGGAACTGAAGGCAGAGGGAATCCGGCCGGATGAAGTCAGCGACTATCATATGTATCCGGTCTGTGACAATGATTCGCCGCAGCTGTCGGCTGACCGGCTTGAATATACGATCGGCAATATGATCCGTTTTGGCTTTGCGGATGAAACCGAAGCCGGAGTGTTGTATGATGATCTGTATATCGGCAGTGAACATGGAATCGCCGAACTGTCCTTCCGGCATGAAGAAGCCGGACTTGCCTTTGCGAAAGGGGCACTGGCCTGCGGCCGGATCTACAGCAGTCCGGGACACCGCTTTGCCATGGAATCGCTGGCCGGCATCCTCAGAGATGCAATTCAGGCCGGCATTCTCTGTGAAGATGATCTCTACCGCACGGAAGATGCAGTGATCGCCCGGCTGGAGGACAGTGTTCTGAAGGAACGCTGGCAGAAATACCGGAAGCTGAAGAATGTGCAGGTCACCGATGTCTTTGCCGAAGGATGCCTGAAGGTGCCTGCCAAGAAACGATATATCGATCCGCTGATTGCGGATCAGGGACGACTCAGTTCGCTGTCGGAATCATTCAGAAATGATGTCTGCCGGTTTATGAACGAAGATTATGATGTCTGTCTGAAAGGGGAATATGATGAATGAAAAAGTGATTGTAGTTGCCAGCACGAATGAAGGAAAGATCCGTGAATTCAGGGAGATGCTGGAACCCAAGGGATATACGGTCAAAAGCCTGAAGGACTTTGACGACATGCCGGAAATTGACGAGACCGGCACGACCTTTTCGGAAAATGCGGTGATCAAGGCCAATGCCGTGACGGAACGCTACGGCATCATGGCCGTATCCGATGATTCCGGACTGGAAATCGATGCCTTTGACCGTCAGCCGGGCGTGCACAGTGCCCGCTGGCTGGGCCATGATACACCCTACAGTGAAAAGAACCGGATCATCCTGGAAAAGATGCAGGGAATCGAAAACCGCAACTGCCGCTACGTATGTGCGATTGCCGTCACCAGAAAAGGCCATGAACCGGTAGTCTTCGAGGATACCGTGGAATGTGTCATTGCCGATCATCCCGCCGGCGAAAACGGCTTCGGCTATGATCCGATCATCTTCTATGAACCGTACGGCAAGACAATGGCGGAAATGACCAAGGACGAAAAGAACGGAATCTCGCACCGCGGCAAGGCCGTCGCCAGACTGGAGGAATGGCTGAGCCATGAAGAGTGACAGAATCCTGGCCGCACTTTCCGGCATTGCGCTGATGATCGCTCTGCTTCTGACGGCAGTGGATTTCTGCTGTTTTCTGAAGCCGTTCTATCATTATGAATATGAAATGGGGCGGCAGGCTGAAAAAATCGGCATGAGTGCCGAGGGCCTGAATGCCGCAACCGATACTCTGCTGGACTACCTGCAGGACAGAAGAGACGATATCATCGTTGAAACAGAAGTGCACGGAACCATGCGGGAAGTATACAACGAACGCGAGACCCTGCATATGAAAGATGTAAAGAATCTCTACCAGAAAGCAGTACTGGTCAGGAATATCCTTGCCTGTGCCGCCCTGGCAGGCTTTGCATGGCTGTTCTTCCGTGACCGCAGACATTTTCCTTCCCGTCTGAAAAGAGGGCTGAAACACGGTCTAATATGCCTTCTGGTGCTTGTCCTGTTTGTCTCAATATGGGCCGTTGTTGACTTTGATGCCTTCTGGCTGAACTTTCACTACATCTTCTTTGACAATGACCTGTTCCTGCTTGATCCGAATACATCGATCATGATCAACATGTTTCCGACGGTATTCTTCATGCATATGGTCTTTCTGATCATCTTTGTGTTTGCCCTGCTGGCAGCTGCCGTTTACGGCATTGCCTGCTTTCTTGAGAAGAGGGCAGCATGATCAATATCGTTCTCTATGAACCGGAGATTCCCCAGAATACCGGCAATATCATGCGCACCTGTGCGGCCTTGAACTGCCGCCTGCATCTGATCGAGCCGCTTGGCTTCTATCTGGATGAGAAGCATCTGCGCCGGGCCGGCATGGACTACCGGGAAGAAGTCGACTGGACAGTCTATCCCGACTGGCAGACATTCTGTGAAAAGAACAGCGGTGAATTCTATTACATTACCCGCTACGGCCATCAGCCGCCGACCGCATTCCGATATCCGGAAGACAAGGATATCTATCTGATCTTCGGCAAAGAAAGCACCGGCATTCCCAAGGAGATCCTGAAGGAGCATCTGGACCGCTGCATCCGCATTCCGATGGTCAGGGAAGCCCGCAGCCTGAATCTGTCCAACTGTGCTGCCATCTGTGCCTATATCGTTTCTGATCAGCTCGGCTTTCCCGGCCTGAGCAGAGATGAATGGCTCAAGGGAAGTGATTTCCTGGAGCGCTTCGAGTCATGATTATGGACATGCCCGGAAGGCAAAACTATAATGAATCTGACAAGGAAAGGAGCATTGTGCATGCTGGAATGTATGGGTGACTATCTGTCTCTGTTTGTCATGGCATTCATGGTGATTGCCGGTTTATACGGTATGTTTGTCGTTACCGATTCCCAGCATGATGCGGCCGTCAGAAACCGTGAGGAGATGTATTATGCCTTCTATGAAAGCATGGATGACGAATACGATGACAGTTCGGCCCCGTATTACGAAGAGTAAAAGTGTATGATTCAGAAACCCATTAATTTCAAAAAGGATTTGAACCGCCACTTCTCTCAGGCACTGACTGTGGGAGACTTTATCTTTCTTTCCGCCCAGCTTCCGGTAGACATCAAGACCGGCAGGCTGGTGTCAGATGATTTTAAGGAACAGGTGCGGCAGTGCTTCCGCAATATCAAGACCATCCTCAAGCAGTGTGATCTGCCGCTGAACTATGTCCTGAAGACAACCGTATTCATGACCGATATCGGCATGGTCGATGCCCTGGACGAAGTATATGCCGAATTCCTGCATGATCCGCTGCCGACCCGGACAGTCGTCGGTGTCAATTCCCTGCAGTACGGTGCCCAGGTGCAGATTGAAGTCTACTGCATTGATTCCCGGGCTCTGGAAGTTCTCTGTGCCGGTGATGACTGCAGCTGTGACGGCACGGTCTGTGAAATTAAATAACTGCTGATTTATGAACAAACTTCTGCTGCTTTATGCAAACAATGGCTCCTGTCTTGGAATTGACAGTGAGGGAAATGAACATCCATATGAAAAGACAGCCGGAGAGATCATCTCCGGCTGGTGTATTTTGCATGCCTGCACGATGCACGGAAGGCAGGAAGCTGCCGCAAAAATGTTCGGCTGGCATCAGAAGATCCCGGTGCTGATCAGTGAGATCACACAGGAAATCTGGTTTCCGGTTGCCGGCGGAAAGGCTGCTGACAATGTATGGATCTGCTGCGATGCCGTATTTTCCTTCCACCGGGCCGGGGATCATCAGACAAGGATCGTTTTTCTTTCCGGCGTTGTCGCCGTCATTGACTGTGATGTCAGAACCGTGCGCCTGCAGATGAAGCGCTGCCGGCAGCTGACGGAACGGCTGATGCAGAATCAGAACGGCATGGCACCGGTACTGCCGGAAATCCGCTGAAAAAAAGACAGCTGTTCATCAGCTGTCATTTTCTTTACTGCAATTCCTCACGGAGCCAGGCAGGGATGATGTGTCTGAATTCCTCCTCGGCATGCCGGTCCATGATTTCCTGATATTTCTCGAAGGCATCCAGCAGTTCCGTGCCCCGTTCTGAGAGACGGCTGCTGCTGCCGCTGAGACCGCCGACACTGCGGACGATCAGTTCGCATCCCGCCTGCTGTTCGATGCTGCGGATCATGTTCCAGCCTTTGGTATAGGAAATCTGCATTGTCCGGCAGGCTTTGGATACGGAGCCAAGATCATTGACAAGACTCAGCAGAAGGGCAATCTGGGAATCAAAGAATACCTTCTCCCGGACAAATGAGATATTGAGCGAAGGCCTGATCAGGGAACGGCTGTGTTCCTGAAGCAGGTCTTCATTTTTTACGCTGTTTTCATATTCGATCAGGATACCGGGATCATCAACCTCAACCCGGACCGGTTCCGTGCCGCATTCCCGCAGGGCGCCGCGCATGCCGTCTTCACCGCTGTATGACATGATCCTGGCAGCCAGGGCAGAGGAGAGAAGGATGGGGTGGCCGCTGCGTCCCTGATAGACGGGCAGGACATAGTCACCCCTGGTCTCGATCAGAGAGCGGATCGTGCGGGCAGTAAAGAAGGGGATGTCGCCCGGCAACAGCAGGATGCGGTCACATCTGTCTGCCAGCCAGCCGATGCCGATGCGGAAGCTGTCAATCATTTCACTGCGGGCAAAATTGGGGTTGCGGAAAAACATCACATCGTATCTGGCGAGGTGATGTTCCAGGTCATCTGCCCGGTATCCGGTCACAACCAGGATCTGATGAATGCCGGCATTCTGAAGGGTGGCGATGTTCCGTTCCGCCAGACTGATGGTGCCGAGAGGCTGCAGCGGTTCAAACTCTTCCTTCCGGCCGGCAGCAGTAATAACAGCTCCGATTCTCATATGCATGTATCCTTTGTTAATTATTTGACAATCGTCTGTCAACAAAATGGTATTTGACAGCCTGAAGAAATGGCGGGTTAATGTAGTTGGATAAGTTTATTCTTTATGTGTTCCGCATGGGTCATAATCAATGCCATGCCCGGTAAGATCTCCCAGTTTTTTCATTCCAAATGATGTATAGAAGACAATTTCACTAGGCTCACCCTGATGGTTTTCACCCTGAAGGCGTACCAGCGATGAGGTTTCCAGATAATCGATTGGAAACGACCGCCGGAATGTCTGACCGGTTATTTCATCGGTTACTTCGACAGTGACGCTGGAGGCTCTGATTTCTTTGATATCCTGATGATTTTCACTCATAAAATTCTCCTGATGCTTTTATTCTAGCATAGATCAGTTCGCAGTATTCTAAATCAGGTTTTGCTTGATTAAACCATAATTATCTGAAAGGAGGAAACCATGATTAAGAAGACTTTCATCATCAACGGTGTTGAACGCAAAATCTTCCTTGAAGGCGATGAAACACTGTCCAAAGTGCTTCGTGACAGACTTCTGCTGACCGGCACAAAGATCGGCTGCGGCACCGGCCACTGCGGCGCCTGCAACGTCATTGTCAACGGCAGAATTGTGAAGTCCTGTGTCCAGAAGGCAGAAAAGATTCCGAATTTCGCTGAGATTACTACCATTGAAGGCATCGGAACAGTCAATGACCTGCATCCGATCCAGCTGGCATGGATGGCTTACGGCTGTGCCCAGTGCGGCTTCTGCAGCCCCGGCTTCATTGTCAGTGCCAAAGTTCTGCTTGACCAGAATCCGAATCCGACCCGTGAGGAAGTCCGGTCATGGTTTGACAGAAACCGCAACCTGTGCCGCTGCACCGGCTACAAGCCTCTGATCGATGCCACAATGGCAGCAGCTGCCGTGATGCGCGGTGAAAAGAAGAAAGAAGATCTGCTGTATCAGGCCAACGGCAAATCGATCGTCGGTACTGAATATGTCCGTCCGTCTGCAGCCATGAAGGTTACCGGCACATGGGATTTCGGTGCTGATGAAGCTCTGCACATGCCGGAAGACACACTGCGTCTGGCGCTTGTACAGGCGGAAGTATCCCATGCCAATCTGAAGGGCGTAGATACCGCTGAAGCAGAAAAGATGCCGGGTGTATACCGCATCATTACCGCCAAGGATGTACCGGGCTCCAACCGCATCAACGGTCTCGTCATGCTGCCGCTGAACAACAAGTGCGATGGCTTTGACCGCCCGATCCTCTGCGACGAGAAGATCTTCCAGTACGGTGATGCAATTGCCATCGTAGCTGCCGATACCGAAGAACATGCAAGAGCAGCCGCTGCTGCCGTCAAGGTAGACTATGAAGAGCTGCCGGCATACATGAGTGCACCGGAAGCCCTGGCTGCCGATGCTCTGGAAATTCATCCGGGCACACCGAATGAATACTATGAAACCAATGCCATCAAGGGCGATGACTTCGACTGGGAAGCATGGCCGGAAGAACAGCAGGTTGAAATCGAGAGCTACTGCTCGCGTCAGCCGCATCTGTTCATTGAACCTGACAACGGCTATGCCTATATCGATGAAGACGGCATGCTGACAATTCATTCGAAGTCGATCGGTATCCATCTGCATATGCCGATGATCGCCGACGGCATCGGTATCCCGATGGAAAAGCTGCGCATGGTCCAGAACCATACCGGCGGTACCTTCGGATACAAGTTCTCGCCGACCAACGAAGCGATCCTGGGTGTTGCGGCTCTCGTTCTGCAGCGTCCGGTATCCCTGAACTTCAACATGTATCAGTCCATTACCTATACCGGCAAGAGATCACCGGGCTTCATGCATATCAAGCTCGCTGCCGACAAGGACGGCAAGCTGCAGGCTCTGTGGGGCAGAAACTACATCGACCACGGTCCGTATTCCGAATTCGGTGACCTGCTGACCCATCGTCTGACCCAGTTTGTCGGTGCCGGCTTCGATATTCCGAGCATCCGCAACAAGTCGACGACAGTCTTCACCAACCATGCCTGGGGCTCCGCATTCCGTGCCTACGGTTCGCCGCAGTCCTTCATGGGCAGTGATATTGCCATTGATGTACTGGCTGCCAAGATGGGCATCGATCCGTTCGAGATGAGAGCCATGAACTGCTACAAGGAAAGTGCCGGCTCCACAACTCCGACCGGATGCAAGCCGGATGTCTACTGCGAAGAAGACCTCTTTGACAAGGCAAGACCGTATTATCAGGAAGCCAAAAAGCGCGTGGCTGAAAAGAATGCCGCAAGCGACGGCAGAATCAAATACGGTGTCGGCGTTTCCCTTGGTGTCTACGGCTGCGGTCTGGACAACTCCGATGCTTCCGAATGCTATGCCGATCTGAATCCGGACGGAACAGTGACGCTGCGCAACTCCTGGGAAGACCATGGCCAGGGTGCTGATATTGCCACTCTGACAGCAGGCCATGAAATCCTGCGTCAGGCCGGCTTTACCCCGGATATGATCAAGCTTGAACTGTGTGACTCCAAGGTGACTCCGAACTCCGGTCCGGCCGGCGGTTCCCGTTCCACTGTCATGACCGGTTCGGCAACCAAGATCGCCTGCGAAAACCTGCTGAAGGCAATGCGCAGGGAAGACGGCACATACCGTACCTACCAGGAAATGGTCGATGAAGGCATCGATACCCATGTCACCGGTGTCTACACCTATACGGCAAGCGTTGCCCTTGATCAGGCAACCGGCCAGGGCGACCCGTTCCCGGCTTACATGTACACGATCTTCCTTCCGGAAGTCGCTGTTGATACCGAAACCGGCAAGGTCAAGGTTGAAAAATTCACGGCTGTTGCCGACTGCGGCACGATCCTCAACAAGCTGGCGGTAGACGGAAACTTCTACGGCGGTCTGGTACAGGGCATCGGTCTGGCACTGAGTGAAGACTTCGAAGACCTCAGCAAGCATACCAGCCTGCTGAAGTGCGGCATTCCGTATCCGAATGATGCACCGGATGACATTGAACTGGTATTCCAGGAGAACCATCCGCGTCCGAACGGCCCGTACGGCGCATCCGGCTGCGGCGAAGCACCGCTTGATGCTCCGCACCCGGCGATCCTGAATGCAATCTTCAATGCAACAGGCGCAAGAATCACCCGTGTTCCGGCCCGTCCTGAAAATGTGCTCGAAGCACTGCGTGAACTGAAGTAATAAGCATTTCAAATAAGAGACGGAGGAATGGGCGCGTAAGTGCCCATTCTTCCGTTGTATAATGGAGTCAGATATGAGTGACCATTTTAAGGAAAGGTCCACCCGGGACTATCATCAGAAGCAGCTGTTTTCCAGGGACGAACTGGAAAAGAGGGAAAGTCTCTGCACCCATGAAGACCCGCCGTTCTGCAGTGCTGCATGTCCGCTGAAACTGGATGTCAAGGCGATGCTGCTGGCGGTATCGCAGGGAGACTTTGCCAAAGCCCGCAGCCTGCTGGAATATGTTTCTCCGTTTCCGGAGATTCTTTCGCATGGCTGTGAGGGTCCCTGCCGGACAAAATGCCGCCGCAGTGAACTGGAAGAAGCAGTCAATATTCCGGCCGTTGAAAGAGCAGTCATGTATCACAGCGATGCACCGAAGGCCAAGGGACTGCTGAAATTCAGAAAGAAACAGAAGATCGGCGTTTTCGGTACGGAACTGTTTACGCTTGCCTTTGCGGCTGATATGGCATCGAAGAAATATCCGGTCACATTCTATACCGAAGCACATGATGCCATGGATCTTCTGAAGCGCTGTGCGCCGCTGAGCGATGAGATCCTCAAACGGCAGCTGGCAAAGCTGAAGCAGAGCGATCTGCAGATCTGCTATGACAGTACCGTGACAAAAGAATTCATGGAACAGGAAGCAGAAGGCTTTGATATTGTCTGCGGCGCTTCTTCGCTGAAAACAGAGCCGGCCGATCCGGTGACGCTCTGTGATTCACGGCAGCGGATCTTTCCGGCGGATGAAAAGAAATACGGGGATGTTCTGCAGGCTTTCTTTGATGCCAGAAGGGCAGCCGTATCGTCCGAACGCATCGTTCAGCATCTGGATCCCCATAACAGCCGGCCGCCGGAGGGAGAAACGGAATCACATCTGTTTACCAACCTCAATTACATCCCTCAGGAAGAGGCTGTGCAGGAAAACGGCATCTACAGCCGCGAGGAATGCATCCGCGAAGCTTCCCGCTGCATTCAGTGCGAGTGCGTTGAATGTTTCCGGGGCTGTGCCTATCTGCGGGCATTCAAACGCTACCCCCGGATCCTGACCAGAGAAATCTACAATAATACTGGCATCATCATGGGCGACCATATGATGAACAAGGCGATGAATTCCTGTGCTCTCTGCGGCCAGTGCAAAGTGACATGTCCGAACGGCTATGACATGGCTGAAATCTGCCGTCTGGCCAGAGAGAACATGGTTGATACAAAGAAGATGAGTCTGGCGGTTCATGAATTTGCCCTGCTGGATATGCTGTTTTCCAACCAGGAAGGATTCCTGGCAAGGAAACAGCCCGGCTATGAACAGTGCCGCTATGTCTATTTCCCCGGCTGTCAGGCCGATGCCATTGCCCCGGAAGCGGTATACAGAACCTATGAAGATCTGATGAAGCGGCAGGAGGGCGGCGTTGCCCTGATGCTCGGATGCTGCAGTGTCATTGCCCGCTGGGCCGGCCGCCGGGAACTGTATGAAGAACAGATCGCATTCCTGAAAGAGGAAATGCACCGGCTCGGTGATCCAATCATCATTTCCGGCTGTCCGACCTGCCGCATAACCCTGCAGGAACACTTTCCGGAAGTGATCGGTCTCTGGGATGTGCTGGAAACGATCGGCCTGCCGGAAGATCATGCTGAGCTGCATGGCGAGGTTCATATCCATGATGCCTGCGGCAGCCGCAATGATGAGAAAACCCAGGATGCAGTGCGCGATATTGTCCGTCAGCTTGGCGGCGAAGTGAAGGAAACGGAATGGTCGAAAAGCCGGACTGCCTGCTGCGGATACGGCGGCCTGGTCTCCTATGTCAACCGTGAGGCGGCAGCCGAAATGGCAGAAGAGTGCCTGAAGGAAGATCGCGAAGGGACCTATGTCACATACTGCATGGCCTGCCGGGACCGGCTGCGCCGGCAGGGGGCCGATGCCGTTCATTACACCGAACTTGTATACGGTGCCGGCGCCGATGACATGCCGGATCTTTCGGCAAGACGCCGCAACCGCCTGCAGCTGAAGCAGAGACTGCAGAAAGAAATCTGGAAGGAAGAGATCATGGAAGAGAAAGTGCCGTTCACATATGAAATCAGCGATGAGGTCAGGGCGAAGATGGAAGACCGGATGATTCTGGAAAGCGATCTGCTGCAGACCATCGCTGCCTACCGTCAGGATCATGCGGCGGTGCGGAATGACAGTGATGATACGCTGACAGCCATGCACCGGATCGGCAATGTTTCTTTCTGGGTCAGATTTCGGGAACAGGATGATCATTATGAAATCCTGAGTGTCTACAGTCACCGCATGACGGTCAGAGTCAGATAGGAGGAACCATGGCAATCGAAAAGACATATTATTCACTGGAAGCAGACAGCCATCTGAAATGTGCCCGGTGCAATATTCCCCTCGTCAAGGGCAATGCCGTATTTGAATATCTTGACAATGCCTTTCCGGTGGAACTGCCGGTCTGCCCGCAGTGCGGCTTTGTATATGTGCCGGAAGAACTGGCAATGGGCCGGGTGCTTTCGGTTGAAAAAGTGCTGGAGGACAAATGACCTCGGGCGTGCGCCATCCCGGCGGAACCGGCATGAGCGAATACCTGCTGGAACTGGCCGGAATCAGAAAGCCGGCTTCCGGAAGAGCAGCTGATCTTGGTGCCGGCGACGGAACAACAGTGCGGCTTCTTAAGAGCTATGGCTATGATGCCGAAGGCATCGATCTCAATGAAGCGGAAGATGTCATCGCCGGAAACATGCTTGATCTGCCGTATCCTGATCATTCCTTTGATCTGGTGATCAGCGAATGTGCCATGTTTCAGAGCGGAGACCAGAAGAAGGCACTGCAGGAAGCTCTCAGAATCCTGAAGGAAGACGGTGTGCTGCTGATTGCCGATCTGTTTCCTCTCCGCCGTGATGAACTGCGGGAAATGCTGCAGGAATGCGGCGCAGAAGTTCTGTTCCTGAAGGATCATACACGCTACTGGAAAGACTACATCATCGAAAAACTGTGGAGTGACGAATATATCAGTGAAGTCTGCCGGCTGGCGGATCAGCGATGCCGCTATTATCTTGCCGGCATGAAAGGAATGCACCATGAGTGAGAAAAAGGTTGAATTCGACGAGCTTGAAAAGATCTTTGACTGGTACCATGAAGGCTATCAGTGCGCCCAGGTACTGCTGCTGTATGCCCTGGAAGCGCAGGGCATCGAGAATCCCGATCTCATCCGTTCTCTCGGCGGTCTCAACCGCGGCATGAGCAGCTACCGTTCGGTATGCGGCTGCCTCAGCGGCGGTCTCTGCCTGCTTTCCTATTTTGCCAATAAAGGATCGGCCGACGAACAAGCCCATCCCGAATATGATGCCATGGCTGCTGAACTGTATGACTGGTTTCTGCAGGACAATGAAGATACCGGCGGCAGTCCGATGTGCATGGATCTGCTTGGAAATGACCTTTCCCAGCGGGCCCGTGTCTGTCCGATCCTGATCAGCCGTACCTTTCAGAAATGCCTGGAAATTCTGGAAAGAAGAGGAATTATCTGATGTCAGTCAGGATTCTTTCGACCGAGAGTGTATGTCCCGTCTGCCTGAAAAAGATCAGTGCCGGCATCACGGTCGGAGAAGACAGAATGATCCATATGGAAAAGACCTGTGATGAACACGGGTCTTTTGACACGCTTGTGTGGGAAGGAGATGTCATTTCCTATCTTTCCTGGGCGGAAAACGACATGCCCGGCAATGCACCGAATCATGCAAAGAAAACCGTCAGCGGCTGTCCCCATGACTGCGGCTTCTGCGAGAAGCATCAGAGTGAAGGCTGCTGCGTGCTGCTGGAACTGACTTCCCGCTGCAATCTGCACTGTCCGGTCTGCTTTGCCTCCGCCGGAACGGAAGGGAAAGATCTTTCAATTGAAGAGATCATCTGTCAGTATGACTGGCTGATGGCGCACGGCGGACCGTTCAATATCCAGCTTTCCGGCGGCGAGCCGACGATGCGTGATGATCTGGATGAGATTATACGTCTCGGAAAAGAGAGGGGATTTTCCTTCTTTCAGCTGAATACCAACGGCATCCGCATTGCCGAAGAAGACGGCTATGTGGAAAAACTGAAGGAAATGGGTGTTTCCTGTGTCTATCTGCAGTTTGACGGAATCAAGGATGAAACCTATCAGACACTGCGGGGAAAGAAACTGTTTGAAATCAAGGACAGGGCAGTTGCCAGATGCATTGCGGCAGCTCTGCCGGTTGTTCTGGTGCCGGTGATTGCGGCCGGTGTCAATGAAGATGAAATCGGGAACATCCTGCAGTATGGCCTGGAACATCATCCCGGTGTGCGCGGTGTGCATTTTCAGCCGCTCAGCTGCTTCGGCCGCTGTGAAGTGGCAGATTTAAAACCGAAAACACAATGGCGCATGACCATACCGCAGATGCTGAAAGAAATCGAAACCCAGAGCGGCGGCCTGATGAAGGCGTCTGACTTCAGCGGCGGCGGCACCGAAAGTCCGTACTGTTCCTTTCATGCGTCCTATCGGAAGAACGGAAATGAACTGAAGGCTCTTGTCAGAAGGGAAAGGAACTGCTGTCCGGTGCCGAGCAGCCAGGCAATGAAATTTGTCGCAAGACAGTGGGGACGGGAAGAAACGGAAGCTTCCGAACTGAACGGAATTGATACGTCAGCCTTTGACGAATTCCTGAAGAAGGCATCTGAGCAGATATTTACCGTATCCGGCATGCTGTTTCAGGATGCCTGGAATCTGGATCTGAACCGGCTCAGACGCTGCTATATTGCCGAGGCTGACAGTGAATGCGGCATGGTTCCGTTCTGCGCCTACAATCTGACGGATATCAGCGGAAAGGCACTGTACAGAAAATGAAACGTTCACGGCTTGATGATCTGGTCATGGAAGAAGAACAGCTGTCCTGTCTTGACAGGGATCTCCTGGAACAGATTCAGCTGAAAAAACTGAATATGCTTCTGCAGAAGGAAAAGGAGCGGAGCGGATTCTACCGTGATCTGCCGGCGTCTCTTTCTTCATTACAGGAACTCTCAAAGCTGCCGTTTACCGATGACAAGGATCTGCGCACACAGTATTCGCGGATGTTCCTGGGATCTTCCGGCGATGTGGCAAAGGTCCTGAGTGAAACGACCAGCGGCACAACCGGAACAGCAAAGAGAGTTTTTTATACTGCCCGGGACCTGGATCATACGATCCGCTTCTTTGCGGCAGGGATCGGCGAAATGGCAGGATCAGGAGAAACGGTCATGATCGGCATGCCCTATACCGGTCCGGACAGTCTGGCTGATCTGATTGCCAGAGGAACCGAAGGCTGCGGGGCAATGCCGCTGCAGCTGCTTCCGGGAACACTGCATGAACAGTGCATGCAGTATCATGAACATCAGCCGCAGTGTGCCATCGTCATGCCGGCTGTTCTGCTGGCGCAGGCAAGATATTATGAATCTCTTTTCGGAAAGGGAAGCTTTCCGCTCAGAAAGGCTCTGATCTCCGGCGATACGGCATCGCCGGCAATTGAACAGGCACTGCGGGAAGAATTCCGTCTGACGCTGTATCCGCATTACGGATCGAGGGAGATGTGCATGGGCGGAGCCATTACCTGTCAGGCTTTTGAAGGAATGCATCTGCGGGAACATCAGATCATCGGCGAGATCATTGATGAAAACGGAAATGTTCTGGAAGACGGACAATGGGGTGAACTGGTGATCACAACCATCGACATGGAGGCACTGCCGCTGATCCGTTACCGGACCGGCGATCATGCCCGCTTTCTGAAGGAACCATGTCCCTGCGGGTCGGTGACAAAGCGGCTTGACGGGATCCGCCGGCTCGGAGAAGAAAACCGGCTGATGGAACAGCTGGATGACTGTCTGATGAAATACCCGCAGGTTCTGGATGTCAGAGCCGTAATGGAACATGGTCTGCTCAGTGCCGAAGCGCTGGTGCTGGGCGGTGCCGACGAAGAGGAACTGAAGCAGGCATTTGTATCCTGTTTCGCTGCCGCTGCCGGAAAGCTCACTCTGCGTATGGCAGATAAGGACGCCAATCTTCTGCATGCAGGCAAAAGAAAGGTATCTGTCAGATAAACAGTGCTATACTGAAATAAACATATACAGTCCGGAGCACCCGGGCTCGGAGAGGAATGACATGAAAAAAATTCTGGCATCATTCACTGCTGCTGCGCTTTTATGCGCAATGGCGGGATGCGGATCCTCCTTCGGCTCTGGTACCGGGGATAATGGATCTGCATCTGAAACCACGGAAACCGAACAGGTTGAACTGGTTGTTTTTGCGGCTGCTTCCATGACGGAAACACTGGAAGAAATTCAAAAAACCTATGAAACAGAAAATCCCGGCGTCAGACTTGTCTTCAACTTTGATTCATCCGGCACTCTGAAGACGCAGATCGAAGAAGGGGCAGTATGCGACCTCTTTATTTCGGCTGCACCGAAACAGATGAACCAGCTGGATATTTCAAAAGATGCGGAGGCAAATCCTGACCGCCTGGATTTTATTGATCCCGGAACGAGGATCAACCTTCTTGAAAACAAGGTCTGTCTTGTTGTCCCGGATGACAATCCTGTCGGACTGACATCCTTCGATGATCTGGCGGAAAAGTTCCGCAGCGGCGAAATCCTGATGGCCATGGGCAACAGCGATGTGCCGGTCGGTCAGTATACCCAGAAGATCCTGGCCTATTATGAGCTTTCCGAAGAAGAACTGGCCAATGCCGGCAAGATTTCCTACGGTTCCAATGTCAAGGAAGTCGTGACCCAGGTCAAGGAAAAGAGTGTCCAGGCCGGTGTCGTCTATGCGACCGACGCATTCTCCGGCAGTCTGACAGTCATCGACAATGCGACAAAAGATATGTGCGGCCAGGTCATCTATCCGGCTGCTGTTCTGAATGGCAGCAAGGTTCCGGATCAGGCAAAGGCTTTTCTTGCCTATCTGCAGAGTGATGCCGCAATGGCCGTATTTGAAAAAGTAGGCTTCTCAAAAGCCCAGTAAACAGAAAAGGAGATGGCAATGGACTGGTTCCCGTTATGGAATTCGATTCGCATCGCCGCGATCAGCAGCGTGATCGTATTCTTTTTGGGTGTCTTTACGGCTCGGTCCGTTGCCCGTCTTCCCGGTATCGTCAAGGGAATTCTCGATGTGGTTCTGACTCTGCCGCTCGTTCTTCCGCCCACTGTCTGCGGATACTTTCTGCTGCTGATTTTCGGGGCCAGAAGACCGCTCGGCATGTTTCTTGCCCGCTGCGGCATTGCCTTTGTCATGACCTGGCAGGGAGGAATCCTGGCCGCCGTGCTGGTATCATTCCCGCTGATGTACCGGACTGCCCGGGGAGCCTTTGAAAGCTACAACCGTGATCTGAGTGCAGCCGGAAGGACGCTCGGTCTTTCCGAGCGCTATATCTTCTGGCATATTGAAATGGCTGCCTGCCGGCAGGGCATTCTTGCCGGTGTTGTGCTGGCTTTTGCCAGAGCACTGGGAGAGTACGGTGCCACCAGCATGCTGATAGGGTATACACCCGGCCGGACAGCCACCATTTCCACGACTGTCTATCAGATGTGGCGTACCAACAATGATGCCCTCGCATTCCGCTGGGTCATGGTTAACATCGCCATCTCGGCGGCAGTGCTTCTGATTGTCAACATGCTTGAGAAAAAACAGAAGCAGGGGGTTCTGAAATGAGTCTGACGGCAAGAATCAGAAAAAAGCTTTCCCATTTTACGCTTGATGTCTCATTTCAGGCTGATGCCGGCTTTACGGTATTTCTCGGTGCTTCCGGATGCGGCAAGTCGATGACTCTGAAATGCATTGCCGGTCTGGAAAAGCCGGATGAAGGATATATTGAACTGAACGGCCGGGTGCTGTTTGATTCGGAAAAGAAGATCGATCTTTCACCGCAGCAGCGCCATGTCGGATATCTGTTTCAGAATGATGCCCTGTTTCCGAACATGACCGTCAGGGAAAACATCATGATCAGCCGGCAGAAAGACAAGGCCGAAGCGGAAGCAGAGTACAGGAAATATCTGAAGCTTCTGCAGCTGGAAGGATTTGAAGACAAATACCCGGCATTTCTTTCCGGCGGCCAGCAGCAGCGCACGGCTCTGGCCCGGATCCTGATGAGCCGGCCGGAGATCCTTCTGCTGGATGAACCGTTTACGGCTCTGGATACCCATCTGCGGGAACGCCTGCAGATGGAGATGAAGGAACTGCTGGAGAGTTATGGCCAGCAGGTCATCATGGTCACTCATGACCGTGATGAAGCCTACCGGATGGGACAGGAAGCAGGTGTGCTTGATGAAGGCAGACTGCTCGTCTTCAAGCCGGTGAAAGAACTGTATGCCGATCCTGAGTATGTCAATGCCGCAAGGCTCATCGGCTGCAAAAATATTACCGCTGCCGTATGCACCGGCGAACACAGCCTGCGCATTCCGGAATGGGGAATGGACCTGCAGCTTCGCCGCAGCGTGCCTGAGAACCTTTCGGCGATTGGCATCAAGGCACACTATTTCGGGCCGGGCAGACAGTTTGCCTTTCCGGTGCAGTACTGCGGGACAATGGAAGATCCCTTTGAGACCATCGTCCGTTTCCGTTTCCGCAGCCAGCTGAATACATCTTCCGATATCTGGTGGAAGATCCCTGAATCAGAGATGACAGGCATCTTTCCGGATACGGTCGGTTTCAATGAAGAAGATCTTTTGTTTTTAAGGGAGGAACAGGAATCATGCTGAGTGCAAGAAACAAGATCCGCGGTATTGTCACAGATGTCAGGTGTGAAGGCGTCATGGGTGTCGTCAAGGTTGAAGCCGGAAATGAACATCTGACAGCATCCATTACGGCATCTTCTGTTGCGGATCTGAAACTGAAGCCGGGCTCAAAAGTTGTTGCCGTTGTCAAGGCAACCGAAGTCATGATGGCAAATGACTATGTGCAGATGAGTGCCCGCAATCAGCTGAAGGGAACGATCAGCGGCCTGACCAGGGATCCGCTGATGGCAATCGTAAAGCTGGATGTGCCGGGGGACATCGGCATTACATCGATCATCTCAGCCGAAGCTGCAAAGCAGCTGAACCTGAGAGTCGGCGAAGAAGCAGTGGCAGTCATCAAGGCGACTTCAGTCATGATTGCGGCCGACTGATCATCACTGAATATGAAGAAATGCCGGAGAAATCCGGCTTTTTGCATGCATCTGTAATGCCAGGGCCCATGCAAATGTTCTATAATATTTATAAATACGGAGCATTTATATCATGGAATTCAGTCATTTTGATCAGCACGGCAATGCTTTTATGGTAGACGTCGGTGAGAAGGAGATTACCGAACGGACTGCTGTTGCCTGCGGAACAATTACTCTTTCTGAAGAGGCGATGAATGCTGTCATGGGCCGCTCGCTGAAAAAGGGAGATGTTTTTACTGTTGCCCAGGTTGCCGGCATTGCCGGAACCAAGAAGACTTCCGATCTGATCCCGATGTGCCATAACATCGTTCTCTCAAATGCATCTGTAACCTTTGAAACAGACGAGGCCAGCAATACGATTACCGTTTTCTGCACCGCCCGGACAATGTCCCGGACCGGTGTCGAGATGGAAGCTTTGACAGGCGCAAGCATTGCATTGCTGACAGTCTATGACATGTGCAAGGCCATCGACAAGCGGATGGTGATCAGCGATGTTCACCTTGTCCGCAAGAGCGGCGGCAGCAGCGGCGACTTCACTTTCTGACATTGTATCGATTTTACAATTCATTTTTTTAACGGAGCAGCACAATGGAACGGATCGGCGTACTGATAACAGCTGCCGGCATGTCCAGCAGAATGGGACAGCCAAAGCAGCTGATGAAAATCGGCAATCAGACTTTTCTGCAGCATATACTGAATCGTTTTTCTTATGCAAAGCCGGATATCACAGTCATCGTCACCGGCTGGCAGGCAGAAGAAGTAGAGGCATCACTGGCAGATTATGATGTCAGCTTTCTTTATAATCCCAACTATGCCGCAACCCAGATGTTTGATTCGGTCTGGCATGGTCTGAAGTATATGCAGAACCGTTGTGACCGGCTGTTTTTTATGCCGGTGGATGTACCGCTGTTTGATCCTGATACCCTGTTTGCCGAACTTGCCTGCAGTCAGGACATTGTCCTGCCGATCTCGCAGGGACGTATCGGTCATCCGATTCTGATCCGCACTTCCTGTATTGAAAAGATCCTCGGCTATCAGGGCAGCCGCGGCCTGAAGGGGGCAATCGATGAATTCCCCAAGCGCAGCATCTGTTACCTGCCGGTGGATGATGCCTGCGGCTCAATGGATGCCGATACACCGGAAGATGTACAGAAGATGGTTACAGCCTATGAAAAGAAAACGGTCCGGGCAGGAATCTTCGGCGCCGGCCAGACCGGTCAGATGCTTGCCAGACTGCTGCCGGTAAATATAGAAATCAGCTGCTTTATCGACAATAATGAAACACTGCAGAATACCCTGATCAATGGCATACCGGTCATTTCTCCAAAAGAAATCAGGCAGAAAGGACTTGACAGAATTTACCTTGCGGCCGTCAGCCCTCAGAGAAGGAATGCGATGAAGCGTCAGCTGCTGCAGCTGGGATGGAATTCGGAAATGATTCCGCTTTCCGAACTGACGGAACATGCCGATCTGCGGCTGGCTGCACTGCGGAGCTGTGCCGAAATGATCCGGGAACGTGAGATACCCGGAAGCTGTGCTGAACTGGGTGTCTTCCGGGGAGAATTTGCATCAGAGATCAATGCCTGTTTCCCGGACAGAAAACTGTATCTGTTTGATACCTTTGAAGGTTTTGCGAAAGAAGATCTTGATAAAGAAGAATCTGCAGTATCCATTCATCCGGATTTCTCTGATACTTCAGAAGAAACCGTGCTCGCAGCTCTGCCGCATCCGCAGCAGGCAGTCATCATCAAGGGACACTTTCCTGACAGTCTGGAAAAAGTGACAGAAGAAGAAACATTCTGCTTTGTTTCCCTGGATCCCGATCTGTACGAACCGGCCTATGCCGGCCTCTGCTGGTTCTGGGAGCGTCTTTGCAGCGGCGGCATCATTCTGATCAATGATTATGAAAGCAAACAGTTTCCGGGCATCAGAAAGGCAGCCAATCGCTTCTGCCGTGAACATGATCTGTATCTGATCCCGGTTTCCGATATGCACGGCAGTGTCATTCTGCTGAAACAGGGAGGCAGCCATGGCTGAGATCATTCTGCTTCGCCACGGCATGACAGACAATCCGAAAGGATACTGCATCGGCCGCAGCGGCAGGGGACTCAATGAAGAAGGAAGACGGCAGACAGAAATACTGGCGGAATGGCTTAAGGAACATGAAACCGTCATGCGCATTGTCTCTTCACCGCTGACAAGAGCCGTGCAGACTGCTGAGATCATTTCCGAAGCTCTCGGCATTGAATATGAAACTGCCGGAGAACTGAATGAAATCGATACCGGCAGCTGGGATGAAAGATCCTTTTCAGAAATCATGGAAAGCGAACCGGAAGAATATGAAAAGCGCGGCCGTGATCCCTGGCATTACCGCATCCCCGGCGGCGAAACATTTGAAGAGGTATCACAGCGGGCCTTCCGTTATCTGAACAGTCAGGATGACAGAAAGACACTGTATGTGACCCACAAGGGTGTCATCACATCCCTGTATGCAAAGACAGGTGTCATCCCGGAAAAGGAAATCATGACAATGTCCTGTTCCCATCTGGCCATGGCAAAAGCCGTATTGAAAGACGGCATGCTGCAGATGGAAATGCCGTACCGGCCGGATGTTCTGCTGGATGATGCATATATCAGAAAACTGTGGCAGAAACAGAATGTTCCGGAACATATCATCCGCCACATGCAGGCCGTGGCTGAGTGTGCCGGAGAGATTCTTGCCGGATGCAGAGACAGCTTTGATTCTGAAAGAATCCGCAGGGCATGTCTTCTGCATGATCTCTGCCGGTTAGAGCCGCATCATGCAGGGGCTGCAGCAGATCTGCTGAAAAAAGAGGGATTTCCTGAGATTGCAGCAATGATCGAAGGACATCACCGGGAAGAATATGATCCCGGTGCCGAACTGAGTGATGCTGATATTGTCTGGTTTGCCGACAAGTGCGTGCTGGAAGACAGACCAGTGACAATCGAAGAACGCTTTGCGGCAAGCCGAAACAAATGTCTGAGTGAAGAAGCGCTGATGCACCATCAGCGGCGATATGAAAAGGCTTTATGGATCCGGCAGATGCTGGAAAAGGAGAAGAATCATGAAACTGATGAAAACTGAAGATGCCGTCGGCCAGATGCTGTGCCATGACATGACACAGATTCTTCCCGGTGAATTCAAGGGACCGCTGTTCCGCAAGGGACACATCATTACCGAAGAAGACATCCCGCTCCTTTTAAGCATCGGCAAGGATCATATCTATGTCTGGGAAGTCAATGAGAATATGCTGCATGAGAACGATGCGGCCGAAGTTCTCTATACGATCTGCACCCGCGGATCGGAAGACTTCTGCGGATCGGAAATCAAGGAAGGCAAGATCGAAGTTTCCGCCATGATTGACGGTCTGCTGAAGATCGACAGGAAGCGTCTGTATGCCGTGAATTCTTTCGGGGAAATGATGATTGCCAGCCGCCATGGCGATACGCCGGTCAGAAAAGGCGACAAGATTGCCGGCACCAGAGTCATTCCCCTGATCATTGAAAAGGAAAAGATGGAAAAGGCAGATGCCCTGACAGCCGGTGCACCGATCTTTTCCCTGAAGCCGTATGTCAGAAAGAAGATCGGCCTGCTGACAACTGGCAACGAAGTCTATTACGGACGCATTGAGGACAAGTTCACACCGGTCATCAAGGCCAAGCTGAAGGAATTCGGTGCTGAAGTTACGATTCATCATCTCAGCAGCGACGAGACCGAAATGGAAACGGGATATATCAGAGAAATGCTGGAGGCCGGTGTTGATATGGTGCTGTGCACCGGCGGCATGAGCGTTGATCCTGATGACAGAACGCCGCTGGCCATCCGTACCGTCTGCGGCGAACCGGTTACCTACGGGGCACCGGTGCTGCCGGGTGCCATGTTCATGCTGGCGTATTACGGTGAAAAGAAGATACCGGTCTGCGGTCTGCCGGGATGCGTCATGTATGCAAAGAGAACCATCTTTGATCTGCTGCTGCCGCGGCTTCTGGCCGATGATCCGGTCACAAAAGAAGAAATCGACATGCTGGGAGAAGGCGGTCTGTGCCTGAACTGCAGCGTCTGCACATATCCGAACTGCGGTTTCGGAAAGTAAGGAGGCTCGTATGCGTGAATTCTTTGAACTGCTGGAAAAAGCCGATACCAATCATCATTACCGCACGGCTGTCATCATTGACGGCGAAGGCTGCGGTGAAAGGATCCTGTTTGAAAACGACAGCATCCTTTACTGTGACAGCAGCTTTCTGAAATCAGATGCAGAGACTCTGTGTCAGACGCAACAGACTTCCGTGATCACACTGGACGGAAGGAAAGTCTATGTCGAACTTGCCGGTTCTCAAAACCGGATGGTGATCTGCGGAGCCGGTCATGTCGCAATTCCGATTATTAAAATTGCCAAACTGGTCGGATTCCATGTAACGGTCATCGATGACCGCAGCGAGTTTACGGAAAATGCCCTGAAGGCCGGGGCAGACAATGTCATCTGTGATGGCTTTGAAGCAGCCATGGATACGATCGAAGGGAATGATTTTACCTATTTTGTCATCGTTACCCGCGGCCACAGATATGACAATGACTGCCTGCGTTCGGCACTGAAAAAGAAGTATGCCTATCTCGGTATGATGGGATCATCGCGGCGGGTGGCTATGGTGAAGAACGACATGATCAATGAAGGATTTGATCCCGAAGCTGTTGCCGGCATTCATTCCCCGATCGGTCTTGCGATCGGATCCGATACGCCGGAAGAAATTGCTGTATCCATTCTTGCCGAAATCATTCAGGTCAAGAACAGCCGTTCTGATATCATCTTCCCGCGGCCGATTCTCGACAGGATCCTCGGCAGCCATCATCAGGAAGAAATGGCAGGACGCAGAATGCTCTGTACGATCGTAAACAAGCAGGGGGCTGCTCCCCGCGAAGTCGGCAGCCGCATGCTGTACAGTGATCAGAAAGAACAGGCCGGCACGATCGGCGGCGGCCAGATGGAAGCACTTGTAAGAAACAAGGCAGATGAAATGTTTGCCGAAGGAAAGAAATACCAGCTTGCCCATTTCAGCCTGAATGCTGATGCGGCTTCAAAGGAAGGAGAAGTCTGCGGCGGCGACATCGATGTATTCCTGGAGGTGGTCTGAGTCATGAAAGATCAGTATCAGCGAAATATCGATTATATGCGGGTATCGATCACTGACCGCTGCAATCTGCGCTGCCGCTACTGCATGCCGAAGGATATCGAACTGCAGCCGATGAAGGACATTCTTTCCTTTGAGGAGATGCTTGCTGTCATCCGCCAGGCAGCATCTCTTGGCATCCGCAAAATCAAGATCACCGGCGGTGAGCCACTGGTCAGAAAAGACTGTGCCCGGCTGATCCGGATGATCAGGGAGATTGAAGGCATAGAGCAGGTGACGCTGACGACCAACGGCATTCTTCTGCCGCAGATGATCGGCGAACTGAAGGAAGCAGGCATCAGCGGCATCAATATTTCCCTCGATACACTGCGGAAAGACCGCTTTGAAGAAATCACCGGCTTTGATGCCCTGGATCAGGTTCTGGCGGGAATCGATGCCAGCCTGAATGCCGGCATCCGGACCAAGATCAATACCGTGCTGCAGAAAGGCGTTAATGATGATGAATGGCCGGATCTGATGAAGCTGGCCGAAGACAGGCCGCTGGATGTCCGCTTTATTGAAATGATGCCGATCGGCTATGGTGCCGAAAGCACCGGTGTCAGTGATACGGAACTGCGGGCAAGGATCAGGGAATTGTATCCGGGAAGCGAAGAAGATCATTCCGTGCACGGAAACGGACCGGCCGTGTATCTGCGGATCCCGGGATTTGCCGGCAGCGTCGGTTTTATTGCCGCCATCAATGAAAAGTTCTGCAAAGACTGCAACCGCATCCGCCTGACATCCGTCGGCTGCATCAAGCCTTGCCTCTGCTACGGGGATTCGTTTGATCTGCGGGAGATCCTCAGGACAAAGGAAGGGGCGGAAAAAGATGCCCTGCTGCGGGAAACCCTGCAGAAAGCCATCACCTATAAACCGAAAGAACATTGCTTTGAGGCAAAGTCATCCGTTACCGAAAAGAAAAAGATGAGTCAGATCGGAGGCTGAATATGGGAAAGGTTCTTGCCATCTGCCGCAGTGACCGGCGCGGCACACAGAAATATCAGGTTCAGGAAGCAGTGCTGAAGGAAGGCTGGGGCATTGAGGGGGACGCCCATGCCGGGAACTGGCACCGCCAGGTATCCCTGCTTGCCTTTGAAAAGATCGATGAGTTCCGGAAAAAGGGCGGTGAAGTCGATTTCGGAGCATTCGGTGAGAATATTGTTGCCGAAGGATATGACCTGAAGAAGATTCCCGTTGAGAGTGAAATCCGGATCGGCGAATGTCTGCTGCGGGTGACGCAGATCGGCAAGGAATGCCATGATCACTGTGCCATCTACAATCAGGTAGGCGACTGCATCATGCCAAGAGAAGGCATCTTTGCGGAAGTGCTGAAAGGCGGCACCATTCATGCCGGCGATGAGATCGAAATCACTGCACCTGCCAATGAAAGACCGTTTACGGCTGCCGTCATTACATTAAGCGACAGAGCCTACCGGAAAGAATATGAAGACCGAAGCGGACCGGTGATCAGGGAAATTCTCGAAGAAAAGGGATACCGTGTCATTGAACAGATTCTTCTGCCTGATGAAAAGGCCATGCTGAAACAGCAGCTGATCCGGCTGGCAGACCAGCGTCAGGTCAATGTCATCTTTACGACCGGCGGCACCGGCTTTTCGGTGCGGGATATTACCCCCGAAGCAACCACCGAAGTCTGCGACCGCATGGCACCGGGCATTGCTGAAGCGATGCGGGCAGGATCGATGCAGATCACACCGAAGGCCATGCTTTCCCGCCAGGCCTCAGGAATCCGCCGACAGACGCTGATCGTCAATCTTCCCGGCAGCCCCAAGGCATGCCGCGAGGATCTTGACATCATACTTGGACCGCTGGAACACGGTCTCGGCATTCTCAGAGGCAGCGACACAGACTGAAACAGCAGAGCCGGCATGTATGATCTGCCGGCTTTTTTTTGAAATCATTGATTCTTTGCGGAAAAGGAGCGGGAACAGATGGAAGTTCTGACGAAACAGCAGGCTGAACAGTTTATTCTGACAAAACAGGGACTGCTCGGCAAATACCGGTTTTCGGGTAAGGATGGTGCATATGACTATATCAGGCAGGCCGGATGCATTCAGTATGATCCGATCGATGTATGCGGAAAAAATGCCGAACTGACACTTCAGTCCCGCATCAGGGGTTTCCGGAAGAAGATGCTGAATGAACTGCTTTATAAAGACCGTCTTCTGGTGGATTATGCCGATAAGGAAATGTCTGTATGGCCAACGGAGGACTGGCCGTACTTTCATGCTTTTCGTGAGCGCAGCCGGCTTCACGGTGCAGAAATTCCGGGAATGACAGAACTGGAGGACAGAGCCCTTTCCTATATCCTGGCAAACGGACCTGTTTCCGGTGATACACTTCCGATTGAAGGTGAACTCATGTGGCACTCAGCGATGCACTGGAGCGGCAGCCGGGAAAAGAATTCAAAGGCAGCCCGTTCCGTGCTTGAGCAGCTTTATACGGAAGGCCGGCTCGTCATTCATCATAAAAACGGGTCCCGCAAGTTCTATGATCTGGCCCGGCGTTATATCGATTCAGCACTGCTGCAGGCAGAAACCGATCTGAAAGATGAAAACAGTCTGCTCTGCTGGCGTATTCTCAGACGGATCGGAGCAGTCGGACTGCTCTGGAACAAAAACTCCGCTGCCTTTACGGGCATCCGTATGAGTACCGATCAGCGCCGTCAGGCCTTTTCTCTTCTGGAATCAGCCGGTGCAGCAGTACCCGTGCAGGTCGAGGGCATCAGAACGGTCTTCTATTATCTTTCTGAAGACAGACAGCTGATGCAGGATGTTCTTGCCGGAAACATTGACAGGAAGCCAAGAATGGAATTGATTGCCCCGCTGGATCCTCTGTTCTGGGATAAAAATCTGATTGCGGCACTGTGGGACTTCTGCTATTCATGGGAAGTCTATGTGCCGGCTGATAAAAGAAAGTACGGGTATTATGTTCTGCCGATTCTGAGGGGAGAGCAGTTCATCGGACGCATTGAGCCTGCAGTTGATCATAAGAACAATACCCTGCGCATTAAAAACATCTGGCTTGAAGACGGCATATCAATGAATAGGAAACTGATGAATGAGCTGGACAGGACACTGCACCGTTTTGCCCGTTTCAATGACTGTTCCGGCACGGATGTCTTGAAACTGTAAGGATCCGGTTTACTGTTTTGTTTTTATTTTTTAATGTCTTTAATCAGCTCGGGAATGATAAAATAATCTGAGAATCTGTTGTGCTGTGAAAGGAGAGATCATATGTCATACGAAAAAGAGAGTTTTGAAGCGCTGATTGAGCGTATGAGACAATATCTCTCAGAGAAAAAATATGTGCAGGCAAGAGAAACACTGGTTGATCTTGAACCTGTTGATATCGCCTATATCATGGAAACTCTGCCGGAAGAGACCATTCCGGTCGTTTTCCGTCTGCTTCCCAAGGAACTGGCTGCGGAAGTATTTGTCGAGCTGGATTCCGATTCCCAGGAAAGCCTGATCCAGGGCTTTTCGAAATCAGAGCTGAAGGAAGTCGTCGATGAACTGTATCTGGATGACGTTGTCGACATCATTGAAGAGATGCCGGCCAATGTCGTAAAGCGCATCATCGCTTCCGCTGATGCCGATACCAGAAGGGATATCAACAATATCCTGCAGTATCCGGAATCTTCGACCGGATCGATCATGACCACCGAGTATATCGATCTGAAGACAAACATGACGGTCGAGGATGCCCTGAAAAAGATCCGCCGTGTCGGTCAGGACATGGAGACGATCAACGTCATGTACATTACCGATCCGGCCCGTCATCTGCTCGGCTATGTTACCATCCGTGACCTGCTGCTGGCTGATGAGAGTGATACCATGGAAGAAATCATGGATGACAGCCTCATCAGCGCCTCGACAATGGATGACCAGGAAGAGACAGCCCGCAAGTTCAGCAAGTATGACTTCCTGACCATGCCGGTCGTTGACAAGGAACACCGCCTCGTCGGTATCGTTACCGTCGACGACGCATTGGACGTCCTGGTTGATGAGACAACGGAAGATATCGAAAAGATGGCAGCTATCACGCCGACGGAAGATTCCTATCTGAACACCGGCATCATCGATACTGTCAAGTCACGTATTCCCTGGCTGCTTCTGCTGATGGTTTCAGCGACATTCACCGGTCAGATCATTGCCTCATTCGAAGATGCCCTGGCCGCATTTACAGTGCTGACAGCCTATATTCCGATGCTGATGGATACCGGCGGAAACTGCGGCTCACAGGCCAGTGTTACGGTCATCCGCGGTATCTCTCTGGACGAGATCAAGCTGAAGGACCTGACGGCTGTCATCTGGAAGGAAATCAGAGTCGCTGTGATCGTCGGTGTGATCCTGGCGGTTTGCAACTTTGCCAAGCTGATGCTGGTTGACAGAATGCTGTTCCATAACCCGATTACTTTCACGGTTGCACTGGTCATCTGTCTGACGCTGATCATTACCGTCATGGCTGCCAAACTGGTCGGCTGCTCACTGCCGATCTTTGCCAAGGCAATGGGATTTGACCCGGCCGTCATGGCTTCGCCGTTCATCACAACGATCGTTGATGCCATCTCACTGCTGATCTATTTCCAGTTTGCCAAGATCATCCTGCATATCTGAGACGAAAGAAAAGCCCCGTCTGAACTGCTGCGGCAGTACGGACAGGGCTTTTATTATTGTGTATTTCAGAGAATTTCCATGCCGATGGCTTTCTGAACCTTGTCCAGCTTTGCGTCGGCAAGGACATTGGCTCTGGCAGCACCGGCGCTGAGTGCTTCTTCGATTTCGCCGCTGGCGAGGATTTTGCGGTAGCGGTTCTGGATCATCTCCAGTGTCTCGCAGACCTTGTCGGCAACGGCACGCTTGAAGTCACCGTATCCCCTGCCGGCAAATTCGGCTTCGATGTCAGCCATCGGCCGGTCATTGGATAGGGAGGAGAGGATCTGCATCAGGTTGGAAATGCCGGGCTGGTTTTCCGGATCATATTTTACCTGGCCGAGGGAATCGGTCACCGCTGACATGACTTTTTTGCGGGCGGTTTTGAGATCATCAAGCAGGTAGATGCATCCTTTGTTTGTCTCATCTGATTTGGACATCTTTTTCGACGGATCGGAAAGGGACATGATGCGGGCGCCGACCTTGGCAATCAGCGGTTCCGGAACCTTGAAGAGATCGCCGTATCGGTGATTCATGCGCTCGGCAACATCCCGGGTAAGCTCAACATGCTGTTTCTGGTCCTCACCGACCGGTACATAATCCGGATCATAGAGAAGAATGTCGGCGGCCATCAGCGCCGGATAGGTATAGAGACCGCCGGAAAGATTCCGTTCGCCCTTGGCCTGCTTGTCCTTGAACTGGGTCATGCGGTTCAGTTCACCCATATATGTATGGCAGCACATGATATAGCCGAGCTGGGCATGGGCTCTGACATCAGTCTGCAGGAAGATCGTTGCCTTGCTCGGATCCAGGCCGCATGCCAGATACAGGGCAACGCAGTCACGCAGATTTGTATGCAGTTCTTCCGGATCCTGGGGAACGGTAATGCAGTGCAGGTTGGCGATAAAGGCGAACATCTCGTATTCATCCTGATATTCGACAAAGTGCTTCAGGGCGCCGATATAGTTGCCCAGATGAAGCTGACCGGTTGGCTTGATGCCAGATAACATTCTTTTCATAACTATGCTCCTTATAACAAAAAAGCCCCTCATGAAGGGACGCTGTACGCGTGGTGCCACCCGACTTATCCGCTGTCTGAACGGATCACTTGAAGGGGATAACGGTCCCGCCGCATTTCTTTTACAAAACGGTGCTCCCGGGTTCCAGCGCATCATCCGCTATGGACAGCTTTCATCAGCCGCTGCCTTTCTGAACAGGGAGAGAAGATGATGCTTGCGCCCGATCACTGCCAGTTCATTAAATCATATTTCAAGGTTGTTTTCAAGAATCTGAAAAGCCTATTGACGAACATGCTATAATGCTTAAGGAAGGGAAAAATATATGATCGTAGTGTACACTTCGCCGGGATGTGCCAGCTGCCGCAAGGTCAAACAGTGGCTGAAAGACAGGGAGCTGCCGTTTATAGAAAAGAATATCTTCAAGACGCTTCTCAACAGCAATGAGATCAAACATCTTCTGATGCGCAGTGAGAACGGAAGCGATGATATCATTTCCAAGCGCAGCAAGATCATACAGGAGAGTCATATCGATATTGACTCGATGACTACCGATGAGCTGATCAACTTCATCAAGCAGAATCCAAGTGTGCTCAAGCGTCCCATCATTCTGAACGAAACAAGCTTTCAGGTGGGATATGATGAAGAAGAAATTGCCATCTTTGTACCGCAGGAACTGCGCAAGGTTGCCGACAAGGCCTGCTGCAACAGCTGCCCGAGCTACAAGGCATGTGAAAGTATCAGAGAAACAGAAGAAGCCGCACAGATGTGAACATCCGTGCACGGCCTCTTCTTTTTTTGTATAATTGGTGCATATGAAAATACTGGTAGGTTTATCCGGCGGCGTAGACAGTGCCGTCGCAGCATATCTTCTGAAGCAGCAGGGACACGATGTGACCTGTGCTTTCATGCGCAACTGGGATTCCCTGGCAAATGATGACTTCAGCGGCAATCCCACGCTCAATGATCCGATCTGTCCCCAGGAGGCAGACTACAATGATGCGGCAGCTGTGGCTGAAAAACTCGGCCTGCCGCTGCTCCGCATCGATTTCATCAAAGAATACTGGGATGATGTATTCCGCACATTTCTTGAAGAATACAAAAGAGGCAGAACCCCCAATCCCGATATTCTCTGCAACCGCTATATCAAGTTTGACAGTTTCATGAAGTTTGCAAAAGCTCAGGGCTTTGATACGGTCGCAACCGGACATTATGCCAAGAACGGAACGGAGAACGGAAAGGCCGTTCTGCTGAAGGCAGATGACAGAAACAAGGACCAGTCCTATTTCCTGGCGGAGATCCGCCGGGAGGTGCTGGATCATGTCATCTTCCCGCTTGGCACCATTGACAAGCCTGAGGTCCGCAGGATTGCCGAAGACCTTGATCTTTCGATTGCAAAAAAGAAAGACTCCACCGGCATCTGCTTTATCGGTGAACGCCATTTCCGTGAGTTCCTCAGCAACTATCTGCCGATGAAGCCGGGAAAGATCCTGAATATTTCCGACGGCAGAGAAGTCGGCCGGCATCAGGGTGTCATGTATTATACGATCGGCCAGCGCAAGGGACTGGATATCGGCGGCATCGGACCGTTCTTTGTCATCGGCAAGAGTGTCGAAAAGAATGAACTGTATGTGACCGATCCGGCCCATGAGGACTATCTCTACAGTGACAGCTGCACGATCATTGACGTCAACTGGCTGGCTGACAGAGAGCTGCCGCTTTCCTGTGCCGCTAAGTTTCGCTACCGCCAGGCTGACAATCCGGTGACGATTTCGATGAATCCTGACGGCAGCCTGACAGCATCCTATCCGCAGCTGATCCGCTCCGTGACTCCGGGCCAGGAAGCTGTCATCTATGACGGTGACACAGTGATCTGCGGCGGCAAGATCGACAGAATCTACAGAGAAGGAGAAGATCTTCAGGAAAAGATTCTTTCCATGTTTATATGACTGATGTGAGCGAAAACCTGATCCGTCTGAACGGCAAATTCACCTATATTCTTTTCAGAAATGAAGAGAATTTTTATACTGTCGCAAAGTTCCGCATCAATGATGAAAGGGAGCGGATCATTACCGTGACCGGAATCCTGCCGGAAGTGCAGACCGATATCCTCTACAATATTGAGGGCAGCTATACCGAGCATCCCCGCTACGGCATGCAGTTTCAGATTGCAGCCTGTGAGAAGCCGCTGCCGAGTGAAAGAGAAGGCATCATCCGTTTTCTTTCCGGCATTCAGTTTGCCGGCATCGGCAGAAAGACAGCCGAAAAAGTCGTTGCCGCTCTGGGGGAAGAATGCCTGGAAATGATCCGGGCTGATGAAGATGTGCTCTATACGGTGCCCGGCCTCAGTCCGAAACAGATCATGGCAATCAGGGAAGGCATGCGGCAGAGCGATGACGGTCTGGAAGAACTGGTGCGTTTTCTGAACATTCACGGCATCGGCATCCGCAATCTTGTGCGCCTGAACAAGGCCTACGGCAAGGAGGCACTGAACCGCCTGAAAGAAGATCCGTACCGCATCATCCGTGACATTGACGGCTTCGGCTTTGCGACTGCCGACAAGATCGGGGCATCTCTCGGCATTGCCAGGGATGATGAACGGCGTCTTTCGGCGCTGCTGGTTTCCGCCTGCAGCGATGCCTGCATGAGCAGCGGCAATTCCTATGTCCGGCTGGAATCCTTTGAAGACTATTTCCGCCGGGTCAGTGATCATATCGAATGTGACTTTGAACAGCTTCTGAACGATGCTGTTTTTGACGGTCAGCTGATCCGGGAAGAAAACCGCATCTATCCAAAGGTACAGTATGACAGCGAACGCTTTATCGCTTCCTTTCTGGCCGGCTTTCCGTACCGGGAAATGGAAGCGGCCGATCCCGGACAGGTACAGGCCTGTCTGAAACAGATCGAGGAAAAGGACGGCATCCTTTATGATGACAAGCAGACGGAGGCGATTGAAACCTTCTTCAGTGAATCATGCATGATCATCACCGGCGGTCCCGGCACCGGCAAGACAACGATCATCCGTGCTCTGGTGCATCTGTTTGGCCAGCTGTATCCGGACGCAGAAGTGATCTGTGCCGCTCCGACCGGAAGGGCAGCCAAGCGCCTGGCGGAACTGACGGGTGCAGCCGCATCGACCATTCATTCGATCCTGCAGTGGGATCTTGAATCCAATACCTTCGGCAAAAATGAAGAAGAACCGCTGAATGCCGACCTGCTGATCATCGATGAGTTTTCGATGGTGGATGCCTATCTCTTCAGCAGCCTGCTCAGGGCCTCCCATACCGTCCGCAAAATCTGCATCATCGGCGATGAGGACCAGCTGCCGAGTGTCGGCCCCGGCTGTGTGCTGCGCGACATGATCGCTTCCGGTGCCTTCCCGCTGATCCGTCTTTCGCATATCTACCGGCAGGAGAACGGCAGCGGCGTCATTGCCCTTGCCCATGACATCAACCGCGGTGAACTGCAGGAAAGCTATTCCCAGGATATCGGCTTCTATGAATGCCGCCGTCAGGAGATCCGCAGCGGCATCATCGGGATTGTCCGAAATGCCCTGGAGAAGGGATACTCGCTGGATGATGTCCAGGTGCTTTCACCGATGTACAACGGCGTGGCCGGCATTGATGTTCTTAACAATGCCCTTCAGGAAGTCTTCAATCCGCCCGCAGCCGACAAGCGTGAGGTCCGCATCGGCTATACGACATTTCGGGAAGGAGATAAGATCCTGCAGCTGAAGAATCAGCCTGATGACAATGTCTTCAACGGCGACATCGGTGTTCTGGCGGAAATTGTCGATGCCAGGGAAAGCATCAGCCGCAAAACAACACTGGTTGCGGATTTCCAGGGGACGTTTGTCGAATATACCCAGGACAGCTGGAACAACATTTCGCTTGCCTACTGCATCAGTGTCCATAAGTCGCAGGGATCGGAATACCCGATCGTCATCATGCCGTTTACCTATCAGATGAGCATCATGCTGCAGAGGAAGCTCATCTACACCGGCGTGACAAGAGCGAGAAAGGCAATCATTCTGCTCGGTGAACTGGGAGCTTTCCGCAAAGGCATTGCCATCATTGAGAGACATCCCCGCGAGACGACACTGCGGCAGCGGATCCTGGAATACAGGACAATGGACGACCCGTTTGATCTCTGAAAGAAGCGGAATGCTTCTTTTTTTTTGCAGATTAAGCGCTTACGTTTCGTGGCAGCGCTTTCAAAAATGGACAAAGAAAGACAATATCTCTAAAATAATCCGGAGGAGGCTGATCCATGAAGAATGACAACGGTGTTATGATGCAGTATTTTGAGTGGTATCTGCCCGATGACTGCACATTATGGAAACAACTGAAAAATGATGCACCGAATCTGAAAAAGAACGGCATTACCGCCGTCTGGATGCCGCCTGCCTATAAGGGACAGGCCGGTGTGAAGGATGTCGGATACGGTGTATATGATATATATGATCTCGGAGAATTTGACCAGAAGGGTACGGTTCCGACAAAGTACGGAACCAGACAGGAATATATTGAGGCAATTGAGGCACTGCATGAGAACGGCATACAGGCATATGCCGATATTGTCCTGAATCATATGATGGGAGCCGACAGGATGGAACTTGTCGATGCTGTAGAAGATGCCAGTGACAACCACTGGCAGGCAGTATCTCTGCCGCACATGATCAAGGCCGAAACGATGTTCACATTTCCGGGAAGAAACGGCAAATACTCTGACTTTGTCTGGAACCATAACTGTTTCAGCGGTGTTGACTATGACTTCCGTGCCCATCAGAAGGCCGTCTTCAATTTCAAGGGAACGGAATGGAGTCCGAAAACCGATCCTGAAAACGGCAATTCAGACTACCTGATGGGAGCCAATATCAACTTTGACAATCCTCTTGTTGTCGACCATCTGAAAGAGTGGGGCGAGTGGTATCTTGAGATGACGCATGTGGACGGATTCCGCCTGGATGCCGTCAAGCATATCGACAGTGACTTTTTCCCGGACTGGCTGGAAACCATGCGGAACTATTACGGCGAGGAATTCTTCACTGTCGGTGAATACTGGAACGGCGATGTCAATGTACTGAACAAGTTCGAGAATGATACCGGACGCTGCATGTCGCTGTTTGATGTGCCGCTGCATTTCAATCTGCATCATGCGTCTCTGTCTGACGGCAACTATGACATGTCGCATCTGCTCAGCGGAACCCTGACGGAATGCGATCCGGTT
Source organism: Bulleidia sp. (assembly GCA_045543875.1). Classification (GTDB taxonomy): domain Bacteria; phylum Bacillota_I; class Bacilli_A; order Erysipelotrichales; family Erysipelotrichaceae; genus Bulleidia. The sequence goes on along the minus strand of JAZPXY010000032.1, from coordinate 97,925 downwards.
CATTCCGTTACCTTTGTCGACAATCATGATACCCAGCAAGGCCAGGCTCTGGAAAGCACGGTTGCGGAATGGTTTGTCCCGTCAGCCTATGCCGTGATCCTGCTGCGGCCGCAGGGATATCCATGCATCTTCTACGGTGACTACTACGGCGTAAAGGCCCGCGAAGGAAGAAACTTCAAGGATGTCATCGATATCATGCTTAAGATCAGACATGAGCGTCTGTACGGCATCCAGCGTGATTACTTTGATGACAGCAATCTCGTCGGCTGGACGATGGAAGGTGATGATGAACATCCCGGAAGCGGTCTGGCAGTTGTCATGACTGACAAGCTGGGCGGCGAAAAGAAGATGAATGTCGGCGAGCGCCATGCCGGTGAAATCTGGATCGATGCCCTGGGCAACTGTCCGCAGGAAGTCGTCATCGACAGCACCGGAACAGGCCTGTTTGCATGTCAGGACGGCTCAAGAAGCGTCTGGATCGACAGCGGCAGAAAACAGAAAGACAGCAAAAAAAGGAACTTGGATGAGTAAGTTCCTTTTTATGTTACTTGGAGAGAAGTGTCTGGTCATCGGCAAATTCTTCGCCGCTGGCTTCTTCGAATTTCTTCATCAGGTCATCGACCGTCAGCTTCTTTTTCTCTTCGCCGGACAGGTTCAGAAGGATCCTGCCTTCATACATCATGATCAGACGGTTGCCGGTGGCAATGGCATCACGCATGTTGTGGGTGACCATCAGGGCTGTCAGATGATCGCGTTCAACGATCTGTCTTGTCAGTTCCAGAACCTTCTTGGCAGTCTGGGGATCCAGGGCAGCGGTATGTTCATCCAGAAGGAGAAGCTTCGGCTTCTGGATGGAAGCCATGAGCAGGGTAAGTGCCTGTCTCTGGCCGCCGGACAGCAGTCCGACTTTCTGCGTCAGTCTGTCTTCCAGACCGAGCTTCAGTGTTTTCAGCTGTTCATGATACTGTTCACGCTCAGCTTTGCTGCAGTGCCAGCGGAGAGTTCTCTTCTTGCCGCGTCTTGCTGCCAGGGCCAGATTTTCATCGATCTGCATGGTCGGGGCAGTGCCCATCATCGGATCCTGGAATACACGGCCGATCAGATGAGCCCGCTGGAAGTCGGCAAGACCGGTGACATTTTCGCCGCCGATCGTGATCGATCCGGAATCTACCGGCCATACACCGGCAATTGCATTGAGAAGGGTGGACTTGCCGGCACCGTTGCCGCCGATGACGGTGATGAAATCACCTTCCTCCATTTCCAGAGAAACATCGACCAGTGCTGTCTTTTCATTGATCGTGCCGGGATTGAATGTCTTGGAAATATGATCTACTTTCAGCATGACGGACATATTACTTTACCTCCTGCGGCTTAACGGAATTTCTGCCGGCCTTGCGGAAGGAATTCTTGGCATGCTGCTGAAGATTCGGCACAGCCAGGAAGACGGCAACGATAATGGCGGTGAACAGTCTCAGCAGGTTGCTGTTGAGCTTCAGCCAGAGAACGACGACGATGACAAGGTAATAGATGATGCCGCCGACAACGATGAATGACAGACGGCCGGCAAAATTCAGGTGCTTGCTGAGCAGGGCATCGCCGATGACTTCACCGATGATGACGGCTGCCAGGCCGATGACGATGGCACCGCGGCCCATGTTGATGTCAGCAAAACCCTGATACTGAGCCATCAGACCGCCGGCAAAGGCTACGATGGCATTGGAAACTGCCAGACCCAGGACCTTCATGACATCGATATTGATGCCCTGTGCCTTGGACATTTCCGGATTGCATCCGGTAGCACGCATGGATGAACCGAGTTCGGTTCCGAAGAACCAGTACATGACGGCGATGAGAACTGCCGCTACGATGAGACCGGTCAGCAGGGCAGCAGGAATGTTTCGGGAAGAGATTGCCATGGCATACTTGTCAACGCTGATTGCCTTGTTGGCAGTGAAGCCCATGATGGCAAGGTTGACCGAATACAGGGCAAACTGGGTCAGAATGCCTGACAGGATGGAAGGAATGCCGAGCTTTGTATGCAGCAGTCCGGTCACTGTACCGGCAAGCAGACCGGCAGCAAAGGCTGCCAGCATTGCTGTCCAGGGATTCCATCCGGCCAGCAGCAGCATGACCGTGACGGCACCGCCGGTCGTGAATGTACCGTCAACAGAAAGGTCGGCGACATCCAGCAGGCGGAATGTGATATACAGGCCCAGCGCCATGATGCCCCAGATAATGCCCTGGGCAATGCCGGAAGGCATGCTGTTGAGCAGTGCGCCGAAACTCAGTTCCAGACGCGAGATCAGAATCATTGAATTCATGTTGATATTTCCTCCAAGGAGCGAATTGATTTATTTGAAATACAATAAGGGATTATATCATATTTCAGTAATGCCGTACTTTTGAAAAAAAGGTGCTCTTGCAAGCACCTTTGGAATATGGAGACCGTTTGCTTACTCGATCGGTTCATATCCGTCAGGAACCTTGATTCCCAGCTCTTCACAGCGCTTGGCATCGTATTTCTTGACCGGATTCTGATAATATTCGATCGGCATTGCCGAGATGTCTTCACCCTTCAGAATGCGTACAGCCATTTCACCGGTTGTCTTTCCAAGTTCATAGTAGCTGATGGAAAGGGTGGCAGTACCGCATCCGGTTGTCATGCTTTCTTCACCGCAGATGATCGGAACACCGGCCGGAAGAGCAACGTTATTGATGGCTTCCGTGCAGGATGCTGCCGTATTGTCGGTCGGAATATACAGGGCATCATTCTCGCTGACTGCCTGCTGGGTAACAGTGGCAACGTCATTGGAGTCAGTAAACTTGTAGACGGTGACAGTATGTCCGCTCTTTTCCAGAGCAGCCTTTACTACATCTGCCTGATAGACAGAGTTGGCTTCGGCATTGCAGTAGAGAATGCCGATCTTCTTGGCATCGGGCAGGAGTTCATCGAACATGGCTGCCTGCTGTTCGAGCGGAGCCAGATCAGATGTACCGGAGATATTGCCGCCGACGGTACCGCTGAAATCACTGATATCAAGGGCAACGCCGTATTCGGTGATCGATGTGCCGAGAATCGGAATCTGATTTGTGGCAGATGCGGCAGCCTGCAGAGCCGGTGTGGCATTGGCCATGATCAGATCGACATTTTCATTGACGAAGGAATTGGCAATTGTAATGCAGGTCGAAGAGTCGCCGGCAGCTTCCTGATAATGAATTGACACATTTTCGCCGAATTCATTTTCAAGAACTTCGCGGAATCCGCGGGTTGCTTCATCCAGAGCCGGATGGGCAACAAGCTGCATGATGCCGACAGAATATTCAGCAGCACCTGAATCAGCTGGTTGATCTGTTGCGGCTGTCTCAGCTGATGAGCATCCCGCTGCACCGAGGCAGAGCAGGGAGGCAACCAGGGCTGAAGTAAGCTTTTTCATGGTATTCTATCCTCCAAAATTAACAATAAGATTATATTTCAACCGTTTTTCATCGTCAATGCAATTCTTTTCATTATTTAATGAAAATATTTACATAAATATATTTTGTACGGACTGTCTGCGTGTGTTATTATATTTTAGAAATTTATGACGGAGAGTAAGTAGTCTGGCAATCCTGCCGCAGAGAGAAGACGGATGGTGCAAGTCTTTGCAGGTTATCAGATGAAGCTGTCTCCAGCAGAGCGCTTAATCGGCGACGCGAACCGGCGTTATGGTAAATTAAGGTGCACATTTTCATGTGAACCGGGATGGTACCGCGAGAAATCGTTCCCGGAGATGAAAATGTTTTTTTATTTTAAGGAGGGTTTATGCCAAACAAACAGCTCAGCGGCAATGAAATCAGACAGATGTTTCTTGATTTCTGGAAAACAAAAGGCTGCATGATCGAACCGGGTGCCAGCCTGATTCCGCATGATGATCCGACACTGCTGTGGATCAATGCCGGTGTATCGGCACTGAAGAAGTATTTTGACGGCACGGAGAAGCCGGCCTGCAACCGTATTGCCAATGCCCAGAAGTCCATCCGTACCAATGACATTGAGAATGTCGGCAAGACTGCACGCCACCATACATTCTTTGAAATGCTCGGAAACTTCTCGATCGGTGACTATTTCAAGGAAGAAGCCATTACCTGGGCCTGGGAATTCCTGACCAGTCCGGAATGGATCGGCTTTGACCGTGAGAAGCTCTATGTCACAGTCTATCCGGATGATGAAGTAGCCAGGGAAACATGGATCAAGGTCGGCATGATTCCGGAACATATCCGCAAGACAGCTGACAACTTCTGGGAGATCGGACGCGGTCCGGGCGGACCGGATACCGAACTGTTCTATGACCGCGGTGAAAAGTATGATCCGGAACACCTCGGTGAAAAACTGTTCTTTGAAGATATTGAAAATGACCGTTATATCGAAGTCTGGAATATCGTCTTTTCGCAGTATGACTGCCGTCCGGGTGAAATCCCGCGCAGCGAGTACAAGGAACTGCCGCAGAAGAATATCGATACCGGCATGGGTCTGGAACGTCTGACCTGTCTGATTCAGGACGGTGAGACAAACTTTGACACCGATCTGTTCCTGCCGGTCATCCGGGCCTGCGAAAAGATGGCAAAGCACAGCTATGATGAGCCGGAATACAAGATGGCATACCGTGTCATCGCCGACCATATCAGAACGGTTACGTTTGCGATTGCCGACGGTGCCATGTTCTCCAATGAAGGCCGCGGCTATGTCCTCAGACGTGTCCTGAGAAGAGCTGTCCGTTACGGCATCAAGCTCGGAATCAGCGGTGCCTTCATGTACCGTCTGGTCAAGATCGTTGCTGACAACATGGAATCCTACTATCCGTACCTGCAGGACAAGGTTGCCCTGATCGAACGTCTGGTCAAGACGGAAGAAGAATCCTTCCACAAGACACTGGCCAATGGCGAAAACCTGCTGAATGATGCCCTGAAGGCACATTCTGATACAAAGGTTCTGCCGGGTGAAGTAGTCTTCAAGCTGTATGATACCTACGGATTCCCGAAGGAACTGACAACCGAGATTGCCCAGGATGCCGGCTATGAAGTTGATCTGGAAGGCTTTGACAGAGAAATGGCTGCCCAGAGAAAGCGTGCCAAGGAAGCCCGCGGCGATCAGCAGTCGATGCACGGACAGTCCGCCGATCTGATGGATTTCACGGAAGAATCTGTCTTCACCGGCTATACCGAAAGCCGCTGCACCGGCAAGGTTATCGGTCTCTTCCGCAACGGCGTCAAGGTTGATGAACTGGAAGATGAAGGTGATGTTATTCTCGATCAGACATGCTTCTATGCCGAAAGCGGCGGCCAGTGCGCCGATACCGGCAAACTCTGGAGCGACACATTCCGGGCGGATGTCACCGATGTCAAGAAAGCGCCGCATCAGCAGCCGATGCATTATATCCAGAATGTTGAAGGCACACTGCATGTCGGTGATGTTCTGGAAGGCGAATACGATTATGAAGCCAGACAGAAGACCCGTGCCAACCACTCTTCACTGCACCTCCTGCAGGCTGCTCTGAAGCAGGTTCTCGGCGATCATGTCGCCCAGGCCGGTTCCTTCAACGGTCCCGATTACGGACGCTTTGACTTCACTCACTATGAGAAGCCGACGGCTGAACAGCTGAAGGAAGTCGAACGCATCGTCAACGAGAAGATTGCTGCTTCGCTGCCGGTCACAACCGATGTCATGAGTCTTGATGATGCCAAGAAGACCGGTGCAACTGCACTGTTTGATGAAAAGTACGGTGACACTGTCAGAGTTGTTTCGATGAGTGACTTCTCGAAGGAATTCTGCGGCGGCACGCATGTATCGAATACGGCTCAGCTCGGATCCTTCAAGATTCTTTCGGAAGAATCCATCGGTTCCGGTATCCGCCGTATTACCAGCGTTACCCAGATGAAGTCCTATGAAGCATTCAAGGCTGCCGAAGACTATCTGGATGAAACGGCTGCACTGCTGAAGATGAATTCTTCAACCGGACTGAAGGAACGTCTGGAACAGCTGATCAGCGAAAACGCTGCCCTGAAGAAGGAAATTGCTGTACAGCATGAAAAGGCTATGGCAATGGAAGCCCAGGCTGCTGCATCCCAGGCTGAAACATTCGGTGACATCAGTGCTCTGATCCTGGAGCAGAAGGATAAGGACAGCGGCTCCCTGAAGGCCTATGCCGAAAAGCTGCGCAACGGCATGAAGAACGGCTTTGTCTTCATCTCCAATGAAACTGACGGCAAGGTGACATTTGTCTGCGCCTCTTCCAAGGAGGCCATTGCCAAAGGTCTCAAAGCCGGTGACATTGTCAAGAAGGCAGCTCAGATTGCCGGCGGCAACGGCGGCGGACGTCCTGACATGGCGCAGGCCGGCGGCCGTGATGTAACCCGCATCAAGGATGCTCTGCAGGCTGTCAGAGACGAACTGGCAAAGCTGTAACAGCAGACTGCATAGATTACAGATAAGAGAAACCGGAACTGGTTTCTCTTTTTTTGATCTGCGGCAGAAGACATGCAAAAAGTCAAGCCTGCTATATATTTATTAAGGATTTTAGAGTAGAATATAGGGAAAGGTGGAAAAGGTTATGAATGGTAGAAATTATGACATGACGGAAACTGTCAGCTTCAATTCCGAAGAAATTCGCCGTGAGAATATCCGCGAAGTTCTGAAACATGTTGAGACGGCCCTGAGTGAAAGAGGATACAATGCCATCAATCAGCTGGCCGGCTATCTGATTTCCAATGATCCGGCTTACATTTCTTCGCACAATAATGCCCGCAGCATTATTCAGTCGGTGGAACGTCACGAGATCATTGAAGAACTTGTCAGATTCTATCTTGAGGAGCATAAATGACCCGATATCTCGGACTTGATCTGGGGTCTGTGACCTGCGGCGTCAGCGAAAGCGATACCGGTTTTATTGCGCGCACGGTGGAAACGATCCGTTTCCGGCCGGACGATTACAATGAAGCCATGGACAAGGTGCTTCTTGTCATCGATCGGGAGAAACCCGATCTGATCGTAATGGGCTATCCGCTGATGCTGAATGATGATGAAGGTCCGCGGGCTCAGCTCTGCCGTGAATTTGCCGAAGAACTGGAAAAGGAATGCGGAATTCCTGTTGTTCTTCAGGATGAACGATTTACCACCAAAGCCGCGGAATCGATTCTGCTGGAGGCAGATGTTTCGCGCAAGAAAAGAAAGAAAAAGATTGATCAGCTGGCAGCGGTGCAGATCCTGCAGACCTGGCTGGACAGTCATTCCAAACATGAAGGCGCATAACGCCTTTTGTTATGAAGGAGAAGATGAATGATGGATGAAGCAAATACTTTGTTTATAACGGATGATGACGGGGTTGAAAAAGCCTTCAACATTCTCTTTACATTCAAAGTTGATGAAACCGGAAAACAGTATGTTGTTGTAGAGGATCCGGAAGACGAGGAAGAAGTATACGGCTTCAGGTTTACCGATGACGGCGAGCTGGAGCTGCTGGATGAAGATGAAAATACGCTGGTTCAGGAAGTTCTTGAAGCGTGGGATGGTGAAATGAAATGAGTGAATACTACGATAAGCCAAAAAGTCATTGGTTCCTGTATCTGCTGCTGTTTCTGCTGACCTTTGCAGGACTGTTCGGTTTTCTGACCTACAGATACTACAATCGTTCACTGGGGGCAATGCAGGAGAAATCAGAAGCTGTGCTGTTCCGGGTCGACAGTGATGCCACAGTCCGTGATGTCACGGAAAAACTGGAAGCGGAAGGACTGATTGCTGACAGCCGCACTGCCTATGTCTATGCCAGACTGAACAATCTGACCGACCTGTATGCCGGTGAATACTTCCTGGACAGAAGCTGGGATGTGGATACGATCCTCAAGTATCTCGGTGATCCGCTTGCGGCCAACCAGGATGTCGTAATGGTGACGATCGTGGAAGGTGACTGGGCCAAGCATGTCGCAGAAAAGATCAGCTCTGTCACCGGTGTCTCCTATGATGATCTGATTGCCCTGTGGTCCAACCGCAGCTGGCTGGAATCACAGAAAGACAGATATCCGTTCATTACGGATGAAATGTTCCAGAATGGTGTCCGCATCTTCCTGGAAGGCTATCTGGCACCGGATACCTATCAGTTCATGAAGGATACCGATGCTGAAGAAGTAACAACCAAGATTCTCGATCAGACACTGAATATCTACAACACCTACAAGGAAAAGTTTGATGCCAGTGAGCTCAGCACCCATCAGATCTATACGCTTGCCTCGATCGTTCAGTATGAAGGCGGCGGCACAACGATGGATGACATGAAGACGATTGCCGGTGTCTTCTACAACCGCCTGCATTCTGGCATGGCACTGCAGTCAAGCGTTACCGTATGCTATGCCATTGACTATGACCGTGATGTCAACAACTGGCAGGACTGCGAAGTCAATGTGGAAGTGGAATCACCGTACAATACCTACAAGTATCAGGGACTGACGCCGGGCCCGATTGAAAATGCCGGCATAGCAGCTCTGCAGGCAGTTCTTGATCCGTATCAGACCGATTACATGTTCTTCATGGCAGATGTCTACGGCGGCACCGGCATTCACTATGCTGTGACCGAAGAAGAGCATTATGCCAATGTCGCAAAGTACCTCGGCGAATGATCAGGAGCACATGCGGATATCTCAGAAAAGACGGCTGCTGGCTGATGCTGCTGAGAGACCGCAAAATCAATGATGTCAATCACGGAAAGTGGATCGGATGCGGCGGCAAGTTTGAAGAGGGTGAAGATGCCGAAGCCTGCATGAAGCGGGAACTCTTTGAAGAAACAGGGCTGACTGCCGATGAACTCAATTATGAGGGAATCATTCTGTTCCGCTATCCGCACAAGGAAGAAGAAACAATCTGGATCTATACCTGTGACCGTTTTCACGGTGAAATGCACGCCTGTGATGAAGGCACGCTGGCATGGATCAGGGAAGAAGAGATCATGAATCTCAGTCTGTGGGAAGGGGACAGGATCTTTCTCAGACAGATGCTGCAGCATGAACAGGAACCGTTCTGCCTGGAACTGACTTACAATGAAGCAGACGAACTTGTTTCATATCAAAAACTGGAGGTTGATGAATTATGACTAAACCGATCATTATCGGCATTGCCGGCGGCAGTGCATCCGGCAAAACTTCGATATCACGCAGACTGAAACAGCAGTTTGAGAATGAAGGATCTGTTCTGATCGTCCGTCAGGATGACTATTACAAGGATCAGTCTGACAAGCCGATGGAGGAGAGGATCAGAACCAATTACGACCATCCGTTTGCCTTTGACAATGATCTTCTGATTCAGCATATTCATGATCTTTCAGAAGGAAAGACCATTGAAAAGCCGACCTATGACTTTGTCAATCATACCCGCAGTGATGTTACCGACACATGCCGTCCCTGTGATGTCCTGATTCTGGAAGGGCTGTTTGTTCTTGAAGATGAGCAGATCCGCAGCCTGCTGGATATCAAGATCTATGTCGATACCGATGCCGATGTCCGCTTTATCCGGCGTCTGGTGCGTGATGTCAAGGAAAGAGGACGCTCGGTTGATTCCGTTGTCAGCCAGTATATGGAAACGGTCAGACCGATGCATGAACAGTTCATTGAACCGAGCAAGCGTCATGCCGACATCATCATTCCTGAAGGCGGACACAACATGGTTGCCATCGATCTTCTGACAACAAAGATCACCAGCATCATCACTTCCGAAAAACACTGATATCAGTATCCCGGTATGAAAGCCGGGATTTTATATTGCCTGTTTGCATATTATGCATTATGATAGATAATGCAAAGGGGTTCTGCAGATGGAAGAGAAGATTATTATCGGTGAAAACACACAGTATCCGCTGGAAGGCATTCTGACGATTCCCGGAAATGCAGAAGGGAAAGTCCCGGCAGCAGTATTTGTACACGGATCCGGTGCTTCCGACAAGGATGAAAAGGTCGGGAAGATCACAATGTTCATAGACCTTGCCGAAGCACTTGCGGAAAAGGGAATCGCTACCCTGCGCTATGACAAGCGTTCATTTGTCCATGGAAGAAAAATGGTGAAGCAGGGCGGAATTACGATCCGCGAAGAGACGATCGAGGATGCCGTGCTTGCGGCGGATCTTCTGAAACAGGATCCGAGGATCAATGCAGAGAGAGTCTTTATTATCGGTCACAGCATGGGCGGATGCCTGGCCGGAAGAATCGATGCCGAAGGAGGAGATTTCCGCGGTCTGATCATCATGGCCGGATCACTGCATTCCCTGGATGAGATCCTTCTGCGCCAGCTCGCAGAGCAGGCACAGTGCAGCGGCTTTATCCTGAAGTTCATTCTGAACAGAGTAAGAAACAGCTTTGAAAAGAAATTCACTGCCATGAAATCAATGAGTGATGCCGAAGCAATGAATACAAAGCTCGGCAACGGGACAACACTGTATTACTTCAAGGAAATGGCAGACCATCCGGCTGCCGGATATCTGGAGAACTGTCAGAAGCCGATGCTGATCATGCAGGGAAGCGCCGATCTTCAGGTCAGCCTGAAATCTGATTATGAAGGCTTCCGCCGGCTGCTCGGTGACCGTTTCAATGTGACATTCCGCCTGTATGAAGGTTTGAATCATGCCTTTGTAAAGGCACTCTATGACAATCCGGCAAAAGCCGGAAAGGAATTTGCAGAGGAGCGGCATGTACCGGCAGAGGTAAGTGACGATATTGCCGCATGGATCATTTCCTGTGGGCACACAGAGGAATGAACGGTATTTGATTTTTGCCATGGCAATGCTATAATATTCGATGCAAAAAAGGAGTTCTTGAATTATGGCTGATGAAAACAAGATTTATGTGACAGAAGACGGTCTGAAAAAACTGCAGGATGAATACTACCATCTCGTTCATGTTGTACGTGAGGAAGTCAAGAGTGAACTGAAGGAAGCCAGATCGCTGGGTGACCTTTCGGAAAATGCTGACTACGATGCAGCCCGTGACAAGCAGTCTCAGGTTGAGTCCCGCATTGTCGAACTGGAAAGCATGCTGCAGCACTATGTGCTGATCGATACCAAGCAGGGATCCAAGAAGATCGTACGTATCGGTTCCACTGTTACTCTGGAATTCCTCGATACCAAGGAAGAAGCAACCTATACGATCGTCGGTTCTACTGAAGCTGATCCGCTCAACGGAAAACTTTCCAACGAAACACCGCTGGCAATGGCAATTCTCGATTCGAAGGTTGGTCAGACAGTCAATGTCAATGTCGCAAATCCGTATCAGGTCATTATCATAGATATCAAGTAACGGAAAGATACGATCCGGACACTATAAGACAGGCAGGAGGGTCCTATGAAACTCATGCTTGTCTTTTTATGTTCCGTGCTTGTCTTCTTTCTGATCAGGAAAGATCCGCTGAACATTGATGAAGAAACAGATGACCATATCACCGTAACCGTAAAAGGGGCAGTCGAAGAGCCAAAGACAGTACAGCTGGAACGCTATGCCGTTCTGCAGGAAGCACTGGATGAAGCGGAAATACAGGATAATGCCGATCTCTCCGCACTCAATCCGAAAACCGTACTGAAAGACGGCGACTGCATCGTCATTCCCGAACAGAGTGAACAGAAGAAGGTTTCCATCAATACCGGGAGTCTGGAAGAACTGATCACTCTGCCCGGAATCGGACCGGCAACGGCCGAAAAGATCATTCAGTACCGGCAGGAAAACGGACTGTTTCAGACAATCGAAGATCTGATGCGGGTTAAGGGTATCGGGGAAAAGAAACTGGCCAGGATACAGGATCTGATTACGTTATGAATACCGTCAGGGAGAATGAAATGTTTCTGACATTTCTCATCATCACCGGCGCCGTGCTGTACGGACATCCAACAGCAGCACTGGCAGTATCGCTGCTGTTTCTGTATCTGCATCATTCGGAAAAATTACTGTATGCCGTTCTGGCCGTGATTCTGCTGGTTTCCTATCCGCGCTTCCGCAGCGGTGAGCCGCAGCTGGAAACCGGCCGGATCATACAGACCAGAGAAAACTATGCCGTTGTTCAGAATCGGTCTGAAAAGGTGCTTGTCTACACCGATGAGCTGCTTGAACCGGACATGACAGTCCGGCTGATCCGCCCGCAGTTTCAAAAGGTGACTTCCTCATCCGGTTTCTTCCTGTATGATTTTGCCGGATACATGGGTAGGCGTGGTGTCTTTTACAGTATTGATGCATATCAGATCGAAAAAGTCAGTTCTTCCTCCAGTGTCCGGGCCCGTATCTTCCGGCGCATCCGTGACTGCTTCAGCGGCAGTACGGCGGCATTCATGAACCGGATCCTGCTGAATATAACAGATGAAGAATACCGGGATTCATTTCTGTTTACCCACAGCTTTCCGGCCGTCGGATTTCTTTTATTGTGGGAAAGCGTGACTGCCTGCTTTCTGAAGGAAAAGACCGGCAGGCGGCTGTCCTTTGTCCTGTCGCTGTTTCTGGCTGTGATTTACGGCATGCCGTTTTCACTTCTGCAGCATACCGTATTCCGTTTCCTGAAGCTGTTCTCTCTGGAAAAAAGGGAACGCTTCTGCCTTGGCACGGCTGCGGTTCTGATTCTGTGTCCGGAAGAGGCTTCTTCACCGTCGTTCTTCATGCCGCTGATGTTCCGTCTCTCACCGCTGATCTCTGATTATGATATCTGGCTTCGTACGGCAGTGATCCTGATGTATCAAAGTCTTATATTTCATAAGATGGATCCGCTCCAGTCGCTGCTGTTTCCAAAGACCGTGAAGCTCTGCGGCTTCTGCTGGCTGCTGGCTATGATCCAGCTGCTGAATCCGGCCCTGCACTTTGAAGGGTTATGGCAGGCTCTGGATCATCTGAAGATCCTTGAGAAGATGGCTGTTCCCGGCTCCTGCTTCGGAGCCGGCCTGATCCTGTTTCTGCCGCTGGCAGCAGGAATTCTGAAATATACCGGGAAGCGGATCTGGCTATGCGCTGCCGCTCTTGTCTTTCAGGTATCCGGCCTGTTTCATCCCTGTGCCGAGATTACCTTCATCAATGTCGGACAGGGTGACAGCATATTGATCAGGGAACCGCTCAATACAATGAACATGCTGGTGGATACGGGAAAACCGGAAATGAAGAAGAGGCTTTACAGCATGCTTGAAGCAAAAGGCATCAGGCGTCTGGAAACACTGCTGATCACCCATGATGACAGTGACCATTCCGGCAATATGGAAGATGCTGCCAGGGATTATTCGCCGCGCCGGATCATCACCGGGCATGTGCAGTCCTTTCAGAGCGGTACGATGCTGTTTCATGATCTGAACCGGATCGAAAGCGACGATAAGAATCAGTCGTCGATCGTGCTGTATTTCCGCATGAACGGCATGTATGTCATACTGACGGGCGATGCCGATCAGGTGACGGAAGAAGATATCATATCCCGTTACGGAAATCTTTCCTGTGATGTTCTGAAGCTGAGTCATCATGGTTCCGCGACCGGCAGCTGCGAACGATTCCTTGATGCCCTGAAGCCGAAAATCGGCATCATCTCAAGCGGTGCCTATGAAATCTATCATCATCCTCATCCCGATACGGTCAAACGGCTGCGGCAAAGACACATTCCTTTTCTTGATACAAAAGAGGAGGGAGATATCACGATCCTGTGTCTGTGCGGCTTTAATTTGCTCGTTACCTCACAAGGGAAAATTGCTATAATAGCAGGGTAATATGAGTGTATATATCTTATCCGGAAAAGACATTTACAGAGTAGAAGAGAATCTCCGTCATATTCTGAAGAATCACGGCATTGACCGCGAACATACGGCCGTATTTGATGCCGGTGAAAAGAAGGGGTTCCGCTTTGATGCGGCAATCATGGAATGTGACAGTTTTTCTCTGTTTGATGAAAGTGCCAAGGCAGTCATCATCAAGAATCCGTATTTTCTGAATGCCGGCAAAAAGGCGGAAACAGCATCAGCAAAAAAGAATACGGACAAAGATGCAGAGGCGCGGCTTTCGGTTCTGGAACAGTATCTGAAGCGGCCGAATCCGAATGCTGTGCTTGTCTTTTACTGTGTCGGATTTGAGGCCGACAGCCGCAAGAAGGAATACAAGCTGCTGCAGAAATACCATGCGGAAATCATCCGCCTGCAGAAGATGAAGAAGTGGGAATTTGAAAACTATGCCGACAAACAGCTTTCTCTGAACCGTCTGCAGCTGAGCAGAGATGCCAGAAGCGAGCTTCTGAACCGTGTCGACGGGGATACGCTGCTTCTGCACAATGCCCTGGACAAAATGGTTCTTTACGGGAAACAGTCACTGGATCTGAATGATGTCGTACATCTCGTGTCACTGAATCCGGAGGTCAATGTCTTCCGGATGTCCAATGCCTTTCTGCGGCAGGATCTGGCCGGGGTCATGCAGTCCCGGGATGAGATGCTTGCCGGCAATTATGACGATCAGGCTCTGATCATGATGCTGGCCGGACGTCTTCGCGCCTATTACAGCTACAAGCTTTTATATGAAAAGGGACTTTCCGTATCCGATATCGCCATGCGCATGCATGCCAATGAGTATGCCGTGAAGATATCGCTGGAAGGGGCTTCTTCGATCCGCAGCAGCGATCTGCTGCGCTGGCTGAGTGAACTGGCCGAACTGGATCAGAATATAAAGGCCGGGCGGATTGATGCCAGGACCGGTTTCGAAATGTTTTTACTGAAGAATGGAAAAAGATAATGCAGGCAATCAGAGAGTTATATAAGATGGGACGCGGTCCCAGCAGTTCACATACACTTGCGCCGGAAAGAGCATGCCGGCTGTTTACTGCCGTCAACGGCTCCTTTCCGTATTATCAGGCAGAGCTTTTCGGGTCTCTGTCACTGACCGGAAAGGGACACTGCACCGATCAGATCATCAGGGAAACGCTGCCCGGTCCGTGCGAGGTTGTATTTTCCCTTGACTGGGATGAGTCGTTTCCGAACGGCTTCTATCTGCGGGCCTATGACAAAGATCACAACGAAGCGGTCCGATGGACGGTGTTTTCACTTGGCGGCGGCAGTATTGAGATCAAGGAATATCCTGTCGGCTACAACAATGAAGTCTACCTGGAAAACAGCCTGAAGGAAATCAAGGAAGTGCTGAAGAAAGACAATATCAGTCTGTATGAATATGTCTGCCGGTATGAGCCGGATCTGCCGCAGTATCTTTCGGAAATCCTGGACGGCATGTATGCCTGTGTGGAACGGGGCCTGAATGCGGACGGTGTGCTTCCCGGCCGGCTGAACATGCAGAGATCTGCCGCCAAGCTCTACCGTGAATCACTTGATATTTCTGTAGCCGAGAGAAATGACCTGCGGCTGATGGCATATGCCCATGCGGCCGGGGAGGAAAATGCGGCCGGAAACAGCTGTGTGACGGCACCGACACTGGGAGCCTGCGGCGTCATGACAGCCCTGATGTATTACTGCCATCATGATCTGGCGGTGGAAAAGGAACGGCTGATTGAAGCCCTTGCCATCGGCGGTCTGTTCGGCAATCTGATCAAGCAGAATGCGACCATCTCCGGTGCTGTGGGCGGATGCCAGGCGGAAGTCGGAGCAGCCGTCTCAATGGCAGCAGCTGCCTATGCCAGTCTGCTGAACCTGAATGCCGAACAGATCGAATATGCGGCTGAGATCGGCATGGAACATCATCTCGGCCTGACCTGTGATCCGGTCATGGGTTATGTCATGATTCCCTGTATTGAGCGCAATGCCATGGGTGTTCTGCGGGCCATTGATGCGGCCGTGCTGGCCAAATACATGAGCCGGGTCAGAGGCCATCTGGTATCGTTTGACATGGTAGTTGAAACCATGAATGAAACCGGCCGGCAGATTCCGATTGAACTGAAGGAAACAGCCGAGGGCGGTCTTGCCAGGGAGTTTGAACATGGCATCTGATCTGCTGCATCACACCTTCGGACCGGTATACGATGAAAACTCCAGGATCCTGATTCTGGGATCGTTTCCTTCGGTTGTATCAAGGAAGATGAATTTTTACTACGCCAATCCCGGCAATCGTTTCTGGAAGCTGCTGGCAGCTCTGTTTGAAGAAGAGATCAGCGACCGCCGCCAGTTCTGCCTGGATCATCATATTGCCCTGTGGGATGTCATAGAATCTTGCCGTATCAGCGGATCCAGCGATGCCAGCATCCGCGATGTCACGGCCAATGATATCAGCGGCCTGGTTTCCCGCACCAGGATCAGGACGGTCTTTACGACCGGAAAGAAAGCTGCCGATCTGTATGACAGGCTGGTTTCCTGTGAGGCGGAACATATTGCCCTGCCAAGCACATCCGGCGCCAATGCTGCAATGTCATTTGAAGTTCTGAAAGACCGATACCGTATCATTCTGGAGAAACTGTATGAAAAAGACTGAACTGCTTTCACCGGCCGGAAATATGGATGCACTGAAGGCTGCCGTTGCCGGCGGCTGTGATGCAGTATTTCTCGGACTGAATATTTTCTCGGCCCGCGCCTTTGCCGGCAATTTTAATCATGAAGAACTGATCGAAGCGGTCAGATACTGTCATATCCGCAATGTCAGGGTATATGTGACGGTCAATACAATGCTGTTTGAAACGGAAATCGAAAATGCCAGGAAGGAAATCGATTTCCTTTACCGAAATGATGTTGATGCGCTGCTGATACAGGATCTCGGACTGTTTCATTATGTCCGTACCTGCTATCCGGATTTTGATGTTCACTGCAGCACCCAGATGCATGTGCATAATATTGCCGGCGTCAGATATATGCAGCAGGAGGGGGCAAAGCGAGTTGTCATGGCCCGGGAAAGCCCGATTGAGCTGATCCGAGAGGCCTGTCAGACCGGCATGGAGATCGAAGCCTTTGTCTACGGTGCCATCTGTATCAGCTACAGCGGACAGTGCCTGATGAGTGCTTCCGTCAAGAACCGTTCTGCCAACCGCGGCATGTGCGCGCAGTGCTGCCGTCTGAAATATACGCCGGAAGGCAGCAGACCCGCTGACGGCGAATACATGCTCAGTCCGAAAGATCTGAATGTCATTGAACGGCTGCCCGAACTGCTGGAAGCAGGTGTTGCCAGCCTCAAGATCGAAGGCCGCATGAAACGGCCGGAATATGTATATCTGGTAACCAGGACATTCCGTGAAGCTATTGATGCCTGGTATGAAGGACGTCCGTATCATGTATCAAAACAGAGGCTGAAGGATCTGCTATTGATGTTCAACCGCGGTTTCAGTGAAGGCCATCTGTTCCATGCCGATGTCCGGCAGCGGATGAGCCATTACCGTCCCAATCATATCGGTGTGACCATCGGTACTGTCCTGCAGTACAGAAATCAGAAAGTACAGATCCGACTGAGTGATACCCTGCATCAGCATGACGGTCTGCGCATTCTCAATGAACCGCATGATACCGGTCTGACAGCCGTCCGCATCGAGAAGGACGAAAAGCTTGTAAATCAGGCGGAAAAGGGCGATGTCGTCTGGCTCGACTGCAAATCGCAGCCGCATCCGAAAAAGGGCCAGAAGCTGCAGAAGACGACCGATTCGGTGCTGCTTGATGAAATCCGCAGAGAGATAGCCGTGCCCCGCTGCAGCGAAGTGACGATGTCCTATGAGGCAAAGCCAGGCCGTCCGTTCATGCTGAATGTGAAGGATGACAGGGGGAATGAGATCTTCTGTGAAAGTGACTTTACCGTTCAGAAGGCCCAGAAAGCACCTTTGAAAGCGGAACGCATCCGGGAAGCACTGATGAAAACCGGAGAGGAGCCGTATATCGTTGTTTCCTGTGAAGGAAGTGCAGACGATGTCTTTCTGCCGGTATCCGTTCTGAATGAAGTGCGGCGGGCAGCTCTGCAGCAGCTCAATGATGCCCGTGCAGTACAGCATAATGACCGCGGTGAACCGCTGCCATATCAGTTCACGGTGGAAGAAAAGCCATTTGCCGGCAGCCGTCTTCTGCTTTCTGACAGCAGGATTGTTCCGGCTCCTGATGAACGCTACGAGATTGCCCGTGAGACACCGGTCATTGACCAGTCGCTTGTCAGCGGCTGTGCCGAAGCCGGCATGGTGCTCAGTGAGATCGGTGATCTGTATGATCTGAAGCCGCACTGCATCGGCGGCATGACGCTGAACACGGCCAATTCCTACAGCATTGCCTATCTGCTCAGCAAAGGTCTGGACTCGGTGATTCTTTCTTCCGAAGCCGGAAATGAGCAGATTGCCATGACCCTGGAAGCTTTTGAAAAACGCTATGGATTCCGGCCGAAAGTGTACCGGATGGTTTACGGACGCCGGGTGCTGATGTATATCAGAGACCATTTCAGCGAGGATGCCGGAATCACATCGCTGCGCGATTTGCATGGAAATAATTACGAAGTGGTTTATAATGGTAGACAAGCAGAGATACTGGAACCAAAGCCGCTTGTCAGCAGCAATCCGCACTGCTGGGGAAGCTATCTGATTCCGGATTCATCCGCTGATTATAAGGAGATAGTAGAGGAAGCTTATGAAGAAATTCATGGAAGAATTTAAGGCGTTTGCCTTAAAGGGAAATGTTATGGATATGGCCATCGGTGTCATCATTGCCGGCGCATTTTCCAACATTGTCACTGCTCTGACAGAAAACATCATCAATCCTATCATCGGACTGCTGTTCCAGATGGATCTGAGCAATGTCGTCATCCATATGGGATCTGTTGATCTTGGTATCGGCAAATTTATTTCGGCAATCATCAACTTTATCATCCTTGCCTTCGTACTGTTTACGATCGTCAAGGCTGTCAATAAGATGAAGTCACTGGCTGAAAAGCCGAAGGAAGAAGAACCGGCACCGGCTCCGGAAAAGAGCCCGGAACTGAAGGCGCTGGAAGAAATTGCGGAAATCCTGAAGAACAAATAAGCACTGCAGGACAGACAGCCGGAGTCATTGATTCCGGCTGTTTTCTTTTTTGCCGGAAGGGATTCCCGGAAGCTTCCGTTTTCCTTTTACTGCAGGGGGTATTTTGATATAATGTTTTAGGTTTAAGGAGAAATCAATGTTTTTAAAGCGCATAGAAATGCAGGGATTCAAGTCCTTTGCAGATCGAACGATCATATCATTTGAGCATCCGATTACCGGTGTTGTAGGACCGAACGGATGCGGCAAATCGAATATCGCAGATGCCGTCCGCTGGGTGCTTGGGGAACAGAGCGCCAAAAGCATGCGCGGTGAAAAGATGAATGATGTCATCTTTGCCGGCAGCGAGGACAGACGAAGAGTCAACATGGCAGAAGTGACGCTGGTTTTTGACAACTCCAGCCATATTCTCAATGATGAACGCGATGAACTGGAAGTTACCCGGCGTCTGTACAGGGATTCCGGTGATGCGGAATATCTGATCAACAGAAACAATGTACGTCTGCGCGACGTTGTCGAACTGTTTCTTGATACCGGTCTTGGCCGTGATTCCCTGAGCATTATTTCCCAGGGCAATGTCGTTTCCTTTGCGGAAGCCAAGCCGAATGACAGACGCGGCATTTTTGAAGAAGCTGCCGGTGTTGCAAAATACAAGAAAAGAAAGCTGGAATCGCTGTCCAGGCTGGAACGGACAGCTGCCAACCTGGAACGTTCCCAGGATATTCTGACCGAACTGGAAAAACAGGTATCACCGCTGAAGCGTCAGGCCCATAAGGCCGAGATCTACCGGGAAAAGAAAAAGCGTCTGGAAGAAATTGAAATCTCGGTTCTTGTCCAGGATATCGATCAGATCCAGAGTGAGATCGAATCTGCCAAAAAGACGCTGTTTGATATCGAAACCAATACGGCGATGTACAGCACCAATATCCAGATCAGCGAAACCAAGATTCAGGAAAGCCGCCGGACGGTGCAGAAACTGGATCAGGAAATCAATACGCTGCAGGATGAACTGATGCGCAACTTCAGTGATGTGCAGGCTCTGGAAGCCCGCCGTACCGAGCTGGATGAGCGCCGCAAATATATTGTCGAAACCGGCACCAGCGAAGAAAAGGCAAGAGAACTTCGTGATCTTCTTGACGGAGCCCGAATCGAATATGAAGACCGCAAGGAACGTCTGGACACCCTGAACCGGGAAATCCGCCTGTTCTCTGAGAAGCTGAATCTGGCGGCCCAGGAAATTGTTGACCGTCAGGCTGCCCTGGAGCAGTCATCAGCCAAGCTCAGAGGTCTGGAAAACCGCAAGAATGTGCTGGATCAGCTGATGCGGAATCCGTTCAACAACCAGGCCGGCATCCGCTCCATCATGGACAGCCGCCATGCCCTGAACGGCATTCTCGGTGTTGTCGGCCAGGTTCTGGAAGTTGAGAAGGGGTATGAAGATGCCATTTCGACTGCTCTTGGCGGAGCCATGAACAATATCGTCACCAGCAATGAACAGGCAGCCCGTGATGCCATCCGCTTCCTGAAGCGGAATCTCAGCGGCCGTGCCACCTTCCTGCCGATCAATGTATGTCAGCCCCGCTATGTGAGCAGGGAAAACATGATCGTCTGCGAGAACACCAAAGGATTCCTCGGTCTGGCATCTGACTTTGTCAGAAATGATCCGAAGTTTGATCCGGTCGTTGAAAATCTGCTGCAGAATGTTCTCGTCGTTGAGAATATGGAAGCCGGCAATGAACTGTCAGCTCTGACGCGCAGAAGCTACAAGATCGTTACCCTGGATGGTGAAGTCATTCACCGCGGCGGATCGATGACCGGCGGCAAGACCCGTCATGATACCAATATCGTGACGATGAAGAAGGAAGCAGAAGAACTTGCTGTTTCCCTCGATGCCGAAAAGGCCCGCTATGAGCTGGCCAGAAAGGCTTATGAAAAAGCATCCGGCAATCGTGAGGATGCCGCCCGCAGCCTGCAGGAAAAGCGTTTTGCGGCAGCGGCACTGGAGCCGATCGTCGATGCCAAGCAGGCAAAATATGAGAAGCTGCAGAATGATTATTCACTGCTGCAGCCGCAGACGGGAACAGAAGAAACCGACGCTCATGTTGATGAGCTTGTCGTCAGGCTGAACAGCGCCTATTCCCGCCGTGATGAAATCACCAATGATATCAAAGCCAAGCGTGATCTGCGCATGCAGGTCAACCAGGAGGCAGAGCGCAAGGAAGCACAGCTGCGGCAGATCCGGAAGGAACTGCAGACAGCCGAAGCGGCAGCCAATGCCATCCGTGTTGACCAGGGACGCCTGGAGACGAAAATGGAAAACAGTCTGCAGCGTCTGGCCAGCGAATATCAGCTGACATATGAATTTGCCCGCACCAGAGTATCTCAGGATCCGGTTGAAAATGCCCGTGAGGAAGTTGCCCAGCTTCGTTCCGATATTGAACGTCTCGGCAATATCAACATGAATGCCCCGGAAGAATACAATGAGATCAATGAGCGCTATGAAACGCTGAAGCAGCAGATCGAGGAACTGACCCTGAGCCGTGACAAGATTCTGGCTGCCATTGATGAAATGGATACAGTCATGAAGAAGCAGTTCAAGGAAATGTTCGACAAGATCAATGTTCAGTTCAACGAGATCTTCCGCAGCCTGTACGGCGGCGGCAAGGCCAGACTGATCCTGATCGATCCGGATGATCTGCTGAATACCGGCATCGATATTGATGCCCAGCCGCCGGGCAAGGCCGTCCAGAACAACATGCTGTTCTCAGGCGGTGAAAAGTCACTGATTGCCCTGTGCGTACTGTTTGCGATACTGAAGGTCAAGCCGGTTCCGCTTGTCATCCTCGATGAGGTGGAAGCTGCCCTTGATCCCGGCAACGTTGAACGCTTTGCCCAGTATCTGCACAACTATACTGACCGGACCCAGTTCATTGTTGTAACTCACCGTCCGGGAACGATGGAAAACGCCGACGTGCTTTACGGCGTGACGATGCAGCATCAGGGAGTTTCCCAGATGCTGAAAGTACAGCTGCGCGAAGCCATCAGCATGGCTGAGCCGGCACTGGAGGCCGCATGAGTTTTCTGAGCAAATTGAAGGATCTTTTCAGCAAGAAGGAAGATCAGGCTGTCTATCTGAGCGGGTTCAAAAAAGCCAAGCAGACGTTTGGTGACCAGCTTTCAGAAATGAAGTATGAGTTCAAGGGTGTCGATGATGATTTCCTTGAACAGCTGACGATCATTCTTCTGGAAAGTGATGTCGGCATTTCCACTGCCGATCTGATCTGTGAAAAACTGAAAAAGAAATGTGAGGACTATCCGTCGATTACCTTCCACTGGGCCATGAATTTCCTGATGGAGATCATGAAGGAAGTCTATGAAGAGTATCCGGATGAACCGATCCATTATAATGAGAAGGGGACAACCGTCATTCTTCTGGAAGGTGTCAACGGCAGCGGCAAGACAACAACGGCTGCCAAGCTGGCGAAGATGTATATGGATCAGGGCAAGACAGTCGCATTTGTGGCTGCCGATACATTCCGTGCCGGTGCCATTGAGCAGCTGGCAAAGTGGGGTGAAAGGCTTGGCGTGCACTGCATCAAAGGCCGCGAAAACGGCGATCCCAGTGCTGCCATTGTCGACGGCTGCCGCTATGCCAAGGAGAACAATATCGACATTCTTCTCTGCGATACAGCCGGACGTCTGCAGAACAAGGCCAATCTGATGAATGAGCTGGCCAAGATGAACCGTGTCAGTGCCCGTGAGATCGAAGGGGCACCGCACAATACCTGGCTTGTCCTTGATGCGACGACCGGTCAGAACGGTCTCTCCCAGGCAGAGGTGTTTGCCGAATCAACGACGCTTTCCGGCATCATTCTGACCAAGATGGACGGCACTGCAAAAGGCGGCATTGTCCTGGCCATCAAGAACAAGCTGCATCTGCCGGTCTACTTTATCGGGCTGGGAGAACAGCCGGAAGATCTGCGTCCGTTTGATCTCGACGGCTATCTCTACAGCATTTCGGAAGGTCTTGATGCCAATGAATAAAATTGAAGCCAACGGACTTCTCGATTTCTACAGTGTTCTGCTGACAGAAAAGCAGCAGAAGATCACCGAATACTATTTCCGGGAAGATCTGTCCCTGCAGGAAATTGCGGAAATGACTGGGGTTTCACGCAGTGCCGTTCACGATCTGATTCGCCGCTGCGAAAAAGAACTGCAGAACTATGAAGACAGGCTGCATCTGCACGCTTCCTACCAGAAGCGCATGAAACTGTATGAACAAATCAGAGCCAGGTCTGATGCCGAAACCGGCAGGCTGCTGGATCTGTGCATAGATACCGAAAACGATTAGGAGGATAAAAACATATCATGAGTAAGGTAATTGCTGTAAATTCGGGTTCGTCATCTTTAAAATTCCAGCTGTATGACATGCCCAGCGAAACGGTCCTGACAAGCGGTCAGGCTGAACGCATCGGTCAGGACATGGGCGTATTTACAATCAAATTCAACGGTGAAAAGAAAGTCACAAACCTGCCGCTGCCGGATCATAAGGCTGCTGTAGAAATGCTGCTGAAGAGCCTGACAGAGCTCGGCATTGTTGAAAGCCTTGATGAAATCAAGGGTGCCGGCCATCGTATCGTCCAGGGCGGTGCCTACTTCAGTGAATCCGTCAAGGTTGATGATGATGTCGTAGCCAAGGTTGATGAACTGTGCGAACTGGCTCCGCTTCACAACCCGGCACACCTGGTCTGCTACCGGGCATTCAAGGAAGCTCTGCCGCAGATCGGCCACGTCTTTGTATTTGATACAGCATTCCATCAGACAATGACAGCTGAATCTTTCCTGTTCCCGGTTCCGTATGACTGGTATACACAGTACAAGATCAGAAGATACGGTGCTCACGGCACCAGCCACTGGTATGTCAACAGACGGGCTGCCGAACTGATGGAGAAGCCGGTTGAAGATCTGAACATGATCACATGCCATCTCGGCAACGGTGCTTCCATTTCCGCAATCAAGGGCGGCAAGGTCATCAACACATCGATGGGTCTGACACCGCTGGGCGGCATC
This sequence comes from Bulleidia sp., assembly GCA_045543875.1. Taxonomy (GTDB): domain Bacteria; phylum Bacillota_I; class Bacilli_A; order Erysipelotrichales; family Erysipelotrichaceae; genus Bulleidia. Next base: position 73,932 of record JAZPXY010000032.1, on the reverse strand, counting down.
ATGATGGGTACCCGTTCCGGTGATATCGATCCGACGGTCGTATTCTATATGATGAAGAAGCTCGAATGCACGCCGGATGAGATGGATACATTCCTGAACAAGCGTTCCGGCATGCTCGGTGTTTCCGGCATCAGCTCCGATGCCCGTGACATTCAGGCTGCTGTTGACAAGGGCGACGAACGTGCGATCCTGACAACCAACCTGTATACCAACCGTGTCATCAATGTTGTCGGCGGCTACTACATGCAGCTGGGTCATACCGATGCCATCGTATTCACAGCCGGTCTTGGCGAGAATGACGCCCAGACCCGTGAACGTATCCTGAAGAACCTGGAAGAACCGATGGGACTGAGCATTGACTATGAACTGAACAGCACGATCCACGGCAAGGAATGCAAAATCTCCAAGGATGACTCCAGCATTGCTGTATATGTCATTCCGACAAACGAAGAGCTTGTCATCGCCAGAGATACTGTCAGACTTCTGGGGTTATAATGGATTTCACTCAGCTGTATAACGCAATCGCTGAAGCGGATATCATTACACTGTACCGTCATCAGCGTCCTGATTGTGATGCGCTGGGTTCTCAGTTCGGACTGAAAAACTGGATCAGGGACAACTTTCCGCAGAAGAAGGTGTACGCCCTTGGTGCTGAAACATCGGATCAGGGAGATTTTCCTGCTTCGGATACAGCAGCTGATGAAGAGGTCAGAAACAGCACAGCCATTGTGCTTGATACTGCCACCAAGGAACGGGCGGATGATCAGCGTTTTCTGACTGCCGGAAAGATCATCCGGGTCGATCACCATCCGCTGATGCAGGAATACGGTGATCTGCTTGTCATCAATGACAAGGCAGCTGCGACCTGTGAGATCCTTGCCGAATTCTTCCGCACCTGCGGCAGTATTGTCTCGCTGCAGACAGCAGAATACCTCTACATGGGACTGCTGACCGATACGATGTCATTCAGTACCAGCAATACGACTGCCGATACTCTGAAGGCAGCCGCATACCTGGCCGGCTTCAGCATTGACATCCCAATGATCAATCAGATTCTTTTTGACAAAGATCAGAAAGAATTTGAGTTTGAAGGCTTTCTGCATGAGCATGCAGTAATCGGTGACGGCCTGGCCTATGCAATCGTTACCAAGGAAGATCAGGACCGCTGGGGAATGAAAAACGGCGATGTCCGCAACTTTGTCGATGTCTTCTCTCAGGTCAGGGACTTTGAAGTCTGGGCTGTCTTCAACGAAAAGGAGACAGAGGAGGGGAGACTGTATGACGGATCTCTTCGCTCCAAGCGTGTTGTGATCAATGAAATTGCCCGCATGTTCAACGGCGGCGGTCATAAGAATGCATCGGGTGTCAAAAACATGACCCTGGATGAAGTCTATGATCTGATTGCCCGCCTGAAAAAAGCCATCCGCAAGACGGTCGGCTGAACCGCATTCAAAGTACAGAACAGATATCGGATGTTCCGGTATCTGTTTTCTTTGTATATGAAAGATTTTTATCATAAAATAATATACAGAATTGACAGAGTGAAATATGAAAAATACGAAGCAAAAATGGATATTCAGTATCCTGATCATTGCAGCATTCATGATTGTCTACGCTGTATGCCATGTTTTTATCAATACCGCTGCAACGATCAAGGATGAACTGTCTGCTGACATCAGCAAGAAAACTGAAAGCATTATCAATACCTATGAAATCGTTTCGGACAATACGTATTCTTCCATTGATTCATATGAAGAACTGTATCAGAACTTTGTCAGGATAACGGCCGATCTGCTGAAGGATACACTTTCAGATGATCCCGGACAGAATATACGTTCCTGCTATGATGGCTATATCATTCACGTAGAAGACGAAACAGTTCAGGCACCGTCCGGAATTGATGTGGATTTCTCAGAGGTCATAACAGTGTTCGCTGCGGATACGTATTACTTTTCGACGTTTGATGAAGAGAACAATATGATTTTCTGGTATTTCAGCAGGATCAAGGACCAGTATTTTTTTCTGCGTCCGTTTGCGGAAAATACACTTGAAGATTTCGTTAATGTCAATACTGCTGAGAAAGAAGCGTATTTAAGCCTGGAAACCGCATTTAATCTGTCGTATGCCATCATCAGAGAAAATCCGGGCAAATATGAGATTGACGGCAATGAGTGCTACACGATCTATGCTACAAACGGCATGGCAGACGAACCGATGTTCGCTTCCTGCACGACACTGGATGAATACCTGGCGCTGGATCATAAGTCAGTCGGTGACTCCTCCCTCTATACAACGAAGAAATATTCCAACGAAGATGAGAATCTGGCGATTATCATTAAAACACCGCTTCGGAATTCAATTTCCATGCTGTTTGAATCGGCCGGTGTCGGCATGGCCTGCATATTTACATTTCTGCTTATATTCATTATCTGGATCATCTCGGCAATGGAATTTGTCAGAGATCATCACCTGACAGATGAGCAGAAAAACCGCTATCGTCCTGCTCATATCCGCCGTACAGCCATATCGTATGGAATAGTTTCATCGATCATCATCTTTGCAGTAGTCATGTTTGCGGATGCGTCGAGGAATGTCCAGAAGTATTCCGAGCAGTGCGAAAATGCTCTGAACAGCATTACCTACAGAGTCATGATGTCTGCCGACAACAAGAAGATAAGTCAGGAATATGCAAACAAGATCTACGGTCAGTACGGCAAGGTCATTGACAGTGTCCTGAAAGATCATCCGGAACTGATCAAAAGGGAAATGCTGCAGACTGCTGCCAATGATATCAATGCCGGTTTCATTACCCTCTATGACAGCGAGGGCAGGGAGATCGCATCCAGTACCGAACTGATCGGACTGCAGCTTGGAACGTCTGCCGAGGATATGACATCTTCTTTCCGGAAGATCCTGAACGGTGTGGAAACGGTAAGCGTCAGTGATGTTGATGATCCGTATTACGGCAAGTACAGAAATGTTATCGGCATCCGCACAGATCAGGACAATGACCGCTATGGTGTCATGCTGATAGGCGTTAAGAGTGAGAATATCATTGCTTCTCAGCGCGGAGACAGCGATCATATCATTCATGCCATGACAAATTCATCTGATCTGGCAATGGTGATTGAAAAGACCAGCATGGTCATCATGGATTCCACTGATGATGATCTGCGCTATACGCTTGCAGAAGATGCCGGCATTGATGAAAACCATCTCAAAAACAGAATGGCAGACTTCTACTCCATCAACAATGTCCGCTATTACGGTCTTTCCGATGAATATGAAAGCAATCTGTATTATTACCTGATCCGGTGCCGGGAAATGTTTGGCAATCTTCTGCCGTACTCACTGATGTCCGTGTTCTGGTATGCAGTTGTATTTGCTGTTCTGTATCATTTCCTGATGCGTGCATATACGGATGAAGACTTTGAAAAATATGCTGATACAGGCGAGTATATGCTTCGCCGCAATTACCGCCAGTATACGCCTGAGCGCATGCGCCGTGAATATCAGGGCGACCGTAAAAAGAACCTGTTTGACGGCATGAGATGGTCTGAGCAGTTCCCGGAACAGAAAGCTCTGTTTGTGTTCCGGCTGATTGCCGGAATACTGATTCTCTGTCTGCTTTTCCAAATCAGGGACGCCGACAATGAAGCCAGCGCATCGATCTTCAATTATCTGATCTACGGCAACTGGACCCGCGGTCTGAATCTGTTCTCATTCTCAGCAATCGTGCTGCTTGGTATCCTGTTTGCATTTGCCATGATGATCATTCAGCTGATCTTCAATCTGCTGTTCAATACGCTGGGGACCAAAGGAATTACCATCGCACATCTGATTCTTAATCTGATCCGCTATACGCTCGCATTCATTTATCTTTATCTGGTCTGCCAGTATCTTGGCTTTGATCCGCGGGCTGTCGTTGTATCAGCGGGAATTGTGACATTTGCCGTATCATTCGGCGCAAAGGATATCATCGGTGATATGCTGTCAGGCATTCTGGTTGTCTTTGAAGGAGATTTCCAGGTCGGCGATATCATTCAGGTCGGTGACTTCCGCGGCACGGTTCTGGAAATCGGTGTCAGATCAACCAAACTGATCGGAAACGGCAACAACATCAAGTCCATTCCGAATCAGAATGTAAAGAATGTTCTTAACCTGACCCGCATGAATTCCTGGTATACCATGGAAATCAAGGTTCCGAATGATGTTCCGATCAATGATCTGGAAGCAATGCTGAATGAAGAACTTCCGAAGATCAGCAAGCGGATTCCGGAAATTATCAACGGTCCAGAATACAAGGGTGTCATCAATATCGGCAACGGCTTCATGACAATTCTGATCATTGCTGAATACGATGAAGATGACTATTACCGAGTTCAGCGCAAGATGAACCGTGAAATTATGATTCTCTTCAATGAAAAGCACATCAAGGTACTCTAAAAACAAAACTTCTGCACAGAATCTGGCAGCCGGAGATCATTGGATTTCCGGCAGGCATGATGAAAACTAATTTATAATACGTACAGATAGATTATTGCCGGAGGTACATTATGGACGTTAAGGATATTATCAGCAAGGCAGACAGCTTTGAACAGTTTCAGACTCTGGTGAAAGAAGCAGGACTGCAGCTGAGCAGAGCAGAAACTGAGAAAGTGTATCTGCAGTACACAAAAGGAAAAGAACTTTCCGAAGACGAAATTGCTGCCGTAAGCGGCGGCTCTGCCAACAAACGTGACTATGCATCGCAAGGATGTGCAGCCACAGTAGAATATGGAAGTGACTGCTGGGGAACGGATGGAGGCTGCCTGGAAATCAATATTGATTATGATCATAAGCCGCTTCCGATCATCTGCCCGGAATGCGGAGCAGTGACAATCTATCTGAGCAGCCAGAGCGATGATGTCAATTACTATAAATGTCATTCCTGCGGTGCTGAATTTACAAAACCAAAGTTAACTGACGGATGGTCAGAGTTTATCTGACGCATTGCGATAACTTTTGGACAGAGTCTCTGATATTATCAGAGCTCTGTTTTTTTTGTTGAGATGCACGTTAAGCTGATTAAAACTCATCTCCTGAATAGAATACAGTTTCCCGGCAGAAGGACATATATGATGAAATGAAGAGGGCAGGTGTCTTTGGGTTTGACCAGGTTGTGTTTCTTATGGCTGTATACAGTTCAGGATGAAAGCTATATTGTTGCAGAGTTAATGGATTAAGAATTTAATTATCAGGAATTATGGATATTAAATCAGCCATATTGATACTTGATGTTACTAATTTATATCAGAAGGCAAGCATAGATTGTGAAACAAATAACAAATAGTTTGGAACATAGGGGAACTGTCAGCAAACACAACAACAGGATCAGTCTAAGAACACGCTGAGCTGATCTGGCATGTTATACATGTTTATCTCACAGAATTGACCAAATATTGCAGATTTGAAGTATGTCACAGACTGAATCATGATGAGACCGTCATATGCCATGATGGCAGCATGACCAAAGCTCTGCAGTACATTATTTGAACATTGTTACAGGATCCGGACACCGTCAGCAATCACCAGGCATCGTCTGAGAGACATCGGGATTGTTTCTGACGGGTAATTACCCATGCCGATTTAAATGAGCGGCCCACAGCGGGTTGCTTTTTTTATGTTTCGAGCAAAATGGTAAATGTATCAATAAAACGTAAATAGATCCTAGATTGTATTAACTTAACGTAAATCATTAAAAGTGAGAATCGAGGTAAAAGAACTATAATAGGCATTTGTATCATTGATACGTAAAATTTGTATCATCTTTACGTAAATAGACACAGGATCCGGATTAGATAATGCTGCCAGATCCTTTCATATATATTACTTCGCATAATGTATGTTATACGATTCTTTTTCAGGCTTCTATTTTTATAACAGAAGCACTGATATTGTGCAATATAGCATTCTTTCGGATAACCTGAAATTGTAAGTATCAGTAACGTCAAATTACATAAAAATTTCTATTGAATGAACAATCAAATCATTTCTGAATAAATAGGCAGCATAAAAGTGTCAATGATCCGAAATCGTTCATATCGGAATACAACAGATTATTTATTTCTTGTGTGTAACAGCGCTGTATCCCTGCAATATGTATTTCGGCAAAATGTGTCTAAATGTGTCAAATACTTTATTGTCCCCTTTTTCCGTACTGATATACCGCAGCTGCTGTTAAAATATCAATAAGAATACTGATGGAAAGAAATAATCGGATCATGGTACAGGAAACTAACGAAAAATATATGGATTCATTGAATGAAACGGCACAGGAACTGATTGTGCGCATTGTCTGGGTTCAGCAGAATGCCCCGAAACCTGAAGCCGGCAGCGGTCTCTGCCGGGCACGGGCCAGGTTTGACCTTGCTGTCGATATACAGAACGATGAAATAATCGGCAAGGGACAGATGAACTGGCTGGAATGGACATTCAAAAAGAAACTGTTCGGAAATCCTTTCGGCTATTCCCTGAAAAAAGGTTCACTGTACCGGATCAGAGTCCGCCGAAAGGAAAACAGTGCCGCAAATGAGGCAGTATATTACCTGGATTCTGTTCTCGAAGAAAATGTCAGTGACAGAAGACTGGATCCCATACTTTCCTTTACCGATACCTTTGAGGATAATGAAACGGAAATGATCTTTCTGAATAAGAAATCGGTTTCCGGCTGGGGTGTTTTCTGGGGATACAAGCGGATTTGTCTGACATATCTCGCCTTTCTTGCCGAGGATGATCAGCGGCTCTGCCGTAAAACGGGACGCATCTTTCTTATGGAAAAAAATCCCGATTCCCGTCTGAAAGCCGGATTTGAAGACCTTACGGCCTACCGTCTGCGGGTGCGGAAAAGCAGAAATGAAGCGGATACATATCTCTGCACAAAGGTCTGCGGCAAGGCAGATATATCCCCTTTTGTTTCACTGATCAAAGAATATACGGCACCTGTGGTTATTGAGGATCCTCTCGGCAGGTTTGCCCTGGACAGAAGATGGAACTGGTTTGAAGGAACCATACAGTGGTGCTCAGAGCCGTGTCAGGTACTGATGGACGTGCCGGAAGGAAGTTCGGACTGTTCCGATTCCCTGTCACTGCTGAGAAAAATCTGTGCAGATATCCCATCTTTTGACCGCAAGGTCCGCAGGCAGATCTGTGATCAGACATTTGATCTGCTGGCTGAATGGTATGATAAGGAAATCACGGAACAGGAATATATGCAGAAGATCGGCATGCCTTCAATTCAGATCGAAGACGGCAGAATCTGCTTCTCATTTGACTGCGGAGAACTGTTTGCAGGCCATATTCTGCAGGCTGATGTGGATCCGGACGGCAATGTGCTCGATACAGACCTGGCTGGCTGACTGCAGAATCAAATATGAAAATGCCTCCTTTCATCATAAGAGGAGGCGTTTTTCATTGATCGGATATTGCGCTTACCAGTCGGAATCCCAGTCGGTATCGGAGGAATCCCAGTCACTGTAATCATAGTCGTAGTCATCATCTGAATCCCAGCTGCTGTCCCAGTCACTGGACCAGTCGCTGTCATAGTCAGAACTGGAGGAACTGCTGGAAGAATAGCTGTTGAAATAGTCGGAATTCTGGAAGGAATAATAATTGTCGTCCTCTCCTTCATAGACATAATAGCGGCCGTCATAGTTCCAGTCATGCCAGTCATTGTCATAGTATGCATCGTAGTCATAGGTATCCCAGTCCCCGGCATAGGAATCCCAGATATACCATGACGGATACTGATAATAATACAGTTCGCTGTCATGTGTATAATAGCCGGAAGACGGACGGCTGCTGTGGCGGATCCTGCCGGACAGTCCGGCAGCTGCACTCGCCAGCATGGCAATGATGAAGACCGATGTCATAACTGTCTTCATTTTGTTTTTCGGCTGATTCCTGCGGGTGCCGTAACGCGGTTTCAGAACTCTGTTTTCGAGTTCCCTTTCATATTCTTCGGCATATTCAGGATCATTGGCAAGATCCTGCTGGTGCTGCCACCAGTCTTTCTCTTTTTTCCGTTTCTTGATTTCTTCTTCAATCTTGTCCCAGATGATCTGAGATGCTTCCGCTTCATCGCGGCCGCGGTAGCGGACTGCCCTTTCACCGTTTGCCTTGTTCTTGTATACAACCCAGTAGCCGGCATCATCCTGATAGATGCCGAAGCATTTTGGCTCGGTATTGTTGACGCCGATGAAAAAACGCATCCGTTCCAGAGGCATGCCGTACTGGGACGCAAGCTGAAGAATGTCCTGAATGCTGTTGGCGGTATGTTTGCTCACATAAACCTTCTTTCCGCATGCTGCTTACATAAAACATTATAAGAAATCATATGATCTGAATGCAAAAAAATTTCATTGACTTTTACATGCATCTTTTTAATAATAAACGTTGTAAAACCACAATAGAGGTTGCGGCGTAAATGAGTACACTGCGGAGCCGGCAGGCTTTGAGGCAGTCGGAAAGGTAATCGCCGCCGAACGGAGTATTCAGGCATGAGTATTCTGTGGGGATGCGGGAAATACCCGTATCACTCCTTCAGAAATGAAGTGGCGCTATTACATGGAGCTCTGAACCGTATGTAATAGCATGCGGTTTTATTTATATCAGGAGGAAAATAGAAATGAATGCAACAAAGAAGCTTCTGAGTGCTGCCATGGCACTTGCTGTTCTGGCCGGATGCTCTTCACAGCCGGCTGCCGATTCTTCATCTGCGGATGCATCTTCCGACAGTTCCCGGCCGGTACTGCGTGTCGGCATGGAATGCAACTATGCACCGTTCAACTGGACGACTACCACTGCCACCGATGAAACCGTGCAGATTTCCGGTGTTGACTATGCTGACGGCTATGACGTACAGATCGCCCGTATCCTGGCTGATCAGCTCGGCATGGACCTGCAGGTCGTCAAGCTTGACTGGGACAGCCTGATCCTTTCCCTGCAGAAAGATCAGATCGATGCCGTCATCGCCGGCATGACTGCTACTGAGGAACGCAAGGAACAGGTAGACTTCACAACGCCGTATTACGTCTCTGAAGAGGTTGTCATCGTCAGAAAGGAATCTGACCTTGCCGATATCAAGAACGTTCAGGAACTGGCCGGAACGAAGGTACAGGGCCAGATGAATACGATCTATGACGAAATCATTGACCAGATCAAGGGTGTCAATCATATGCCGGCTGCTGAAACCTTCCCGGCTGCCATCCAGGCTCTGCAGGCCGGCGGCGTCGATGCCGTTACTTCCGAACTGCCGGTTGCCATCGGTGTTGTAGCGGCCAATCCGGATCTGGCATATGTACGCTTTGAAGCCGGAAACGGATTCACTGATGAAAACGGTGATGCAACAGTATCCATCGCTGTCTCCAAGGACAAGCCGGAACTGTTGGCTCAGCTGCAGACAGCTCTCGATACCATTTCCGAAGATCAGAGAAATGAAATGATGCAGGCCGCTGTTGAGCGTCAGCCTGCCGGAGAATAATGTCTAAATTCTGGACCGGGATCTTCAGCATCCTGTCAAGGTACGGATCCAGCCTGCTGCTGGGTGTGCAGACAACACTGATCGTATCCCTGACAGGCACAATCCTAGGCCTGATACTGGGACTTGCCGTAGGCGGTCTGCGGGCCGCGAAGCTCGACTATACTGCCTCCCCTGCTGCCCGGTTCTTCAAAAAGCTGTTTGATATTCTTGCGAATATCTATATCACGGTATTCCGCGGAACACCGATGATGGTACAGGCGGTCTTCTTCTACTATGCCCTGCTGGACATCGTTCACTGGACACCGCTGGTCGCAGCCATCTTTGTCATCTCGATCAATACCGGTGCCTATATGGCAGAAATCATCCGTTCCGGCATCCAGGCCGTGGATATCGGCCAGACGGAAGCTGCCCGATCCCTGGGTCTTTCCAACACCCAGACGATGATGCAGGTTGTTCTGCCGCAGGCGATCCGCAATGCCTTCCCGGCTATCGGCAATGAATTTATTGTCAATATCAAGGACTCTTCGGTTCTGATGATCATTTCCATCACCGAGCTGATGTTCCAGTCCAAGTCGATTGCCGGCTCAACCTTTCTGTTTACCGAGACATACTTCATTGAAGCCATGATCTATCTGTTCCTGACTTCGATTGCCTCGCTGATCCTCAACTATATTGAAAACAGGATGAACCGGCCGAAGATGTCCCTGCCCCAGAGCGTGACCGATCCGAGCAATGTGAACTATATCGGAGAGACCGTGCAGAAAGGAGGAAACAGCGACTATGCCGCTCGTTGAAATTGAAAACATTCATAAGCGATTTGGTTCGCTGGAAGTCCTCAAGGGCGTTGACTTTCATGTCAGTGAAGGAGAAGTTGTCTGCCTGATCGGCAAGTCCGGATCCGGCAAGTCCACCCTGCTGCGCTGCATCAACCTGCTGGAAAAGCCGGATGACGGCATCATCAGAGTGTTCGGTGAAGATATCCTGCATACAAAGGATGTCAATGCCTACCGGGCAAAGGTCGGCATGTGCTTCCAGCAGTTCAATCTCTTCTCGAATCTGGATGTGCTGCAGAACTGTGTCATGCCGCAGATGAAGGTACTGAAAAAGACCAAGCAGGAAGCTGTCAAGACCGCTCTGTATTATCTGAACAAGGTCGGCATGGCTGACTTTGCCGGGGCTTCCGTACAGACGATCTCCGGCGGTCAGAAACAGCGTGTGGCCATTGCCAGAAGCCTGTGCATGGAGCCGAAGCTGATGCTGTTTGATGAACCGACATCGGCCCTTGATCCGGAAATGGTCAAGGAAGTCCTCAATGTCATGAAACAGCTGGCAGCGGATGGCCTGACGATGATCGTTGTCACCCATGAAATGGGCTTTGCCAGGGAAGTCGCCAACCGCGTCGTATTCATGGACAAGGGTGTCATCGAAGAAGAAGGAACACCGGAAAAACTGTTCACGAATCCGGATAGTGAAAGAACCAGGGAATTCCTGAATGTAATCGGATAACATGAAAACACTGACTGACAGCTGTCAATCAGTGTTTTTTTATCAGATGGTTTTAATTTCCGGCTGCATCAGCAGGCAGACTGCCGAGATGACGAAGCCGGCTGCGCACAGGAACAGAAGCATGGATGATCCCCACATCTGCAGAACAGATCCTGCCAGAACCGATGCCAGCGGAATCAGTGCCTGGGAAAGAATGCTGATCATGCCGTTTACCTTGCTGAGCTGTTTTTTGTCAACGATCCGCATCAGCAATGTGCTGATCGGTATGTTGATCAGCGGAATGATATAGCCCGCTGCGAATGCCCCGGATGCGAAAAGGATCAGAAACAGGTTCAGTGACACTCCTTTGTCGACCAGCAGCCAGTATGACACCGCCAGTCCGCTTATGAGCAGAGCCATAATACACAGCCTGACGGCAATTTTCATGCCGCACTTCCCTTCTTCCTCCTTCATTGTCATCAGCAGAGCTCCGATCAGGGAACTGATTCCCGTCAGCATATTCAGAACGGAAGACCAGAGTTCCGGTTTCATGAAGGAATGAAACAGATACGACGGAGCGGATGAGAGATCTGTCTTGATGAAATACGGAAGAAAGTTATTGAAGACAGGTGTCATGAAGAAATTGATGAAAAGGATTGCTGCCAGCAGAATGACAACGGCATTCTGGCTCCGCAGATACCGGTACCCTTCCCGCAGATCCGAAATCACCGTATGCAGAGTCAGACCTTCTTCGGAAGGTGCGTAATCATAGCGGATGAACATTTCCGAGATGCCGGAAAGAATATAGCAGATGCCGACGATCAGAAACAGCGCCGCAACCGGCAGTGCCGTATAGAGGATACCGGCAAGAACAACGCCGAATATGCTCTGCAGAGAGTTCTTTACGGAGAAGCAGGCATTTGCCTGCTGAAGCTGATCATCCCTGACAATATAAGGCAGAATCGCTCCGGCAGCCGGTGAAAAGATGCCGCTGATGATATTTCCCAGAATGCCTGAAACAAACAGAATCACGATATGATGAGTATGATCCCTGAACATCAGCATGGCCGGTATGGCCAGGAGTATGATGCCGCCCTTGGCAAAGTCACAGAGATACATGATCCTGGACTTGCTGAAGCGGTCTCCCAGCACCCCGCCCAGCGGTGTGAATATCAGCATGACCGTTCCGCATACTGCCAGGTAAAGCCCCTGCAGAAAGGCATTGCTGGCTGAAATCTCAAGGATGTAGAAACTGACAGCAAAGCTGTACAGCACGGCTCCGAGTTCCGAGACCAGTGAACCGAGAAACACAAGACAGAAATTGCGGCCGGAGAATACGCTTTCTCTTTTATCCGCACTCATAATGATCTTTTTCTCCAGAGTTCTTCCAGCTTCGGATTATTCAGTATCCGAATAATGTTTTCAACGCTCTCCGCTGCCGTTGAACCGAGCATGTCATGCACCAGAATATTATCGCGGGATGCCATGAAAGGCAGCGTGTTCAGAGTATATGCCGGCGAGGCGTCAAAGCTCTCAGCAGCTTTCGATGCTCTTCTGACCGCTTCCGAAGCTTCCGGCATCTGCCCTTTCAGAGACAGCAGATGAGCTTTGAGTATTTCCATGAACGACGTCACTTTCACCATAAAATCATTCTGTTCATCCTGTTTCAGTCCGCCGATCAGATTTTCACCCCACCGAATCATGTCCATGGCAGAATCATAATCTTTTCTCTGACTGTAGATATATACATAGCCGAATATGACATCAATCAGTGATGCAATGTCACTGAGAAAAGCATTTGACAGATATTCCTCTGCCTCATCGCTGCGGCTGAGCATGACTGCCAGATTAATGCCGATTCTGTCATTGAAGATACCGCCGATATTATGCTGCTTCAGCAGCTCAATGCCTTTTTCATGTTCACCGGCAAGAATACAGACATTGGCAATGTCCCCGTAAACAGTCAGTTCGCCGATTCTCGGATCGGTATTCTGTGATACGAGAAGAAGTGATCTTTCAAACAGTTCCTTCGCCTTTTCAAGATACTCCCTGTTGCCTCCGTATGAATTGAGCATATATACGAAAGCACACTGCTGTACGATTTCAAATGAATACGGATATTTTTTCAGCGCTTTTTCCGCTTCAGTGACTGCCCGGGGATCCTGTGTTCGGATATAGGCCGCAAGCCGTTCATTCACCGAGGCGATCCGGTTATCCTTCATTCTGTAGCCTAGAAGCGTATCGACTGATACATCGAAAAAATCCGCCATTTCAATGATCATCGACAGTTCAGGAACTGAGAGCCCTGATTCCCATTTATAGACAGCTCCGGGCGTGACACCGAGAATTTCCGAAAGTGCTTCCTGGGTCAGCTGTCTCTTTTTGCGGAAAGCCCTGATATTTTCCGATAAGTTCAGTTCCATGTGAATCTCCTTTCGCTGATCTGTCTTTATTGTATTGTCAGTCAGAGAAGAATTGAAGATACCGTCAATACCAATAAGATATTAATTAATATACTGTCAGTATGATTAAACGTTATAAAAAAGGCATTCATGGAATGCCTCATTCATCTTTCTTCTTTCGCTTCAGTGTATTCAGGTCACTGCCGCCGGGGTGATATTTTTCATAGCTGTCAAACAGCTGCCGGTTCTGCACATGGGTATAGATCTCGGTCGTTGCGATATTGGAATGGCCGAGGATCTCCTGGATCGTTCTGAGATCCGCTCCGCCCTGCAGCATATGCGTGGCATAGCTGTGGCGCAGCTTATGGGGCGTAATGTGCTTTTTGAAATTCAGTTCATTGCATTTCTGTGCAAGCAGATTTTCGACATACTTTGACGTAATCTTTCTCCCGAATCGGTTGAGAAAGAACAGGATTGATTTTCCTTTCAGAAATACCGGTCTGACGATATCCCGGTAGCCTTTCAGGAAGGCAATGGATCCGTCGGGAATCGGCACGATTCTCTCCTTGTCCCCTTTTCCCAGCACCCGGCACTTGCCGGCATCGAGATCCACCCGGTTCAGGGTCAGGGATGTGACTTCACTGACTCTCAGGCCGCAGGCATAGATCATTTCCAGTATGGCATGATCGAGATATTCCCGCGGATTCTCGTCATTGAAGGATCCCATCAGCTGATTGATCTCATCAACGGTGCAGAAGACAGGCAGTGTTTTTGTGTCCTTATGCACTTCCAGGTTCAGGCTCGGATCCTTTTCATCATGCATAAATGCCAGATCACGGTGGAAGGAACGGATACTGGAAGCCATGCGGACAATGGAGGAAGATGCCTTGATCCGCTGCTGTTCAACGATAAAGTCTTCCACCATGTCGGAAGTGATCTTCTTTGTATCACTGATGCCCTCTTCCTTCAGCCAGGCAATATACTGCTTCAGATCCTCTTCATAGGAAATGCCGGTGCGCCGGCTTTTCCCTTCATTGATGCGGATGTGCATCAGATATTCCTTCAGGGCTTCATCCAGCTTCATTCCTGTTTCTCCTTCAGAAGCGTGCTGGCTCTGACAAAGGCCTTCGTACCCAGCTGGCGGTTCAGATCCTTCAGGATAGAACGGGTTTCATGTTCTTCCGCTTCCTTCTGATCAAACAGATTGATCTGTGATGCCAGATATTCCTCATTGGCAAAGTCACTTGTTGAAATGCCGAGCAGGCGCACCGCCTCCCCTTCATCCCAGTTGTCATCAAATAATGTCAGGGCATTGACGAACAGATCATCAGCCCGCCATATGGGTGTTTCGAGCGTCATTGATCTGTCGGCATTGCGGAAATCGTAATAGCAGATCCTGAGGGAAATCTTTGAGGCAGCCTTGCGGGCATTCTTCAGCCGGGAAGACAGCTTTCTGGAAAGGGTTCTGAGAAGTCCCCTGATCTCATCATAATCGGTAATGTCTTCCAGCATTGTTTCCGATACGCCGATCGATTTGGCATCGTATTCCAGGGTAATGGTCCGGCTGTCATGACCGTGGGTGCGGGCAATGACTTCCTCTGTATTCTTTCCGAAAATCATCCGCAGGTCCTCTGTTTTCTGATATCTGGCAAGATCACCGATCGTATGAATGCCGAGATCTTCCAGCAGCGGCACGGTTTTTCTTCCGACTCCGCGCATTTCTGAAATCGGCAGCGGCCACATCTTGTCTTCAACATCGCGGATGCGCAGCACCGTAATGCCCATCGGCTTTTTCATGTCAGAGGCCATCTTGGCCAGAAACATATTCGGACCGACGCCGATCGAACAGGTCAGTCCGGTTTCCTTCAGTACTCGCTGCTGGATCTGCCAGGCAAGATCGAGCGGCTTTTCATAGGTCATGATGACTTCCGTGACATCGGCATAGCATTCATCGATGGATGCCTGTTCCACAAGGCTGGTATAGGAACGGATGATATTCATGAACTGTTCCGAGAGTTCATGGTACCAGTGATAATGGCCTTCGATGATAATCAGTTCCCGGCAGAGCTTTTCGGCTTCGGTGATCGGCATGGCACTGTGAATGCCGTATTTTCTTGCCTCATAGCTGGCAGTCGATACGACGCTGCGGCGGGTATGGCCGGATACAACCAGCGGTTTCCCCTTCAGGGAAGGATCCAGCAGCACTTCGGCATTGGCAAAGAAGGCATTCAGATCGATATGAAAGATAACCCTTGCCATCAGCGGGAATTCCTCCGGTAAAGTTCTTCTGCTGCAGAAAGAGAAGTATCGGTGATCTCACCGCTGGCAATCAGCGCCAGCTGGCTGATCCGCTCTTTTTCATTTAGTTCTTTGACGGATGTACGGGTATGTTCCTCATCGCTGGCCTTTGCGACAAGATAATGCCGCTCGGCACAGGCCGCAACCTGGGCCAGATGGGTGACGGCAAATACCTGGGATTCTTCTGCCAGAGTCCGCATGCAGCGGCCGATGGCAGTTGCGACCGGACCGGAGACACCGGTATCGATTTCATCAAAGATGACGGTCTGGATCCCCTGCAGGCCGGTAAAGATTACTTTCAGGCCCAGCATCAGACGGGAAAGCTCACCGCCGCTGGCTGTTTTCGAAAGCGGCTTGAGTTCCTCGCCGCGGTTCATGGAAATCATGAATTCCACCTTGTCGGATCCCCGGGCGGATGGATCACCATCCTTCAGTACGGTCTTGAATCTGGCATTTTCCAGCATCAGATCCTTGAGGATACGGGCAATCCTGTGATCAAGTTCCGGAGCACCCTTGCTGCGGATCTGATGCAGGACAGCTGCCTGCTTGTCATAGACTTTTCTGGCAGCAGCAATTTCTGCATCCTTGCGTTCCAGATATTCCTTCTTATGGGTGATCATTTCGATCTGTACAGCAAGTTCTTCTTTCTTTTCCAGAACCCGGCTGATACTGCCGCCGTATTTGCGCTTGATGCGCTGGATCGTATACAGACGCTCTTCCATGGCGTTGACTTCCTCTTCGCTCATGGTCAGACTGTCGGCAATATCATGAAGCTGCTCCATGGCGTCGCTGAGGGCATAATACGCGTCATTGACGGTCTCCTGCACACTTTCTACCGTCTCGCTGCCATGCAGCGCCTGGACGGTCCTGTTGAGCTCATAGAGGCTGCCGGACAGATCCTCATCATACAGGGAGAAGATCTGATTGAACTTGTCAAAGGAATCACGCATAGCCCGGAATTCTTTTTCCTTTGCCAGCAGTTCTTCCTCTTCTTCGGCCTTCAGGTCCGCTTCCTCGATTTCATTCAGCTGATAGGTCAGAAATTCGAGATCATTCTCGTTATAGGTTTCCTGCAGTGCTGCTTCTCTTTCCAGACACAGGCCGTGCCAGATATCATAGGCATCCTGCACGGCATGCAGTTCTTTCTGATCCTGCAGGAACTCATCCAGAAGCCGGATATGAGACGCTGTATTCAGCAGATAGGCATTGTCCCGCTGGCCGTGAATATCGATTTCCTGGCGCAGGCATTCACGCATCAGCGAAAGCGGAACGATGCGGTGATCGATGCGGGCAACGGATTTTCCGGCCGCATGGATCTCACGGGTGAATGTCACCTCATCGCCGCATTCAAAACCTGCTTCACTCAGAACTGCGCGGGCATGTTCATCATTGCTGAGATCGAATGTCCCTTCAATGATCGCCCTCTCCTTTCCCTGCATGACGAAAGAGGCACTTGCCCTTTCTGCGCCAAGCATGGAAATGGCATCGATCAGAATTGATTTGCCGGCACCGGTTTCACCGGTAAAAGCACTGAATCCGGAATGGAATTCCAGATTCAGCTGATCGATGAGAATAAAGTTCTGAATAAACAGGTTTTTGATCATAAAAAATTAATCCTCCAGTGAAGCTTCCAGTACGGTATTGATGTCAATGCCGTTTTCCTTGCGGAGCTGGCCGATGCCTCCCTGATGTATATATTGATCGCCGAGGCCGAAACGCCTCAGGTTTACGTTCATGTTTCTGCGGTTGTAATAATCGAGAATCAGCGATCCCAGTCCGCCTGTCAGCATGTCCGTCTCATAGACGATGATTTTCTTTCCTGATGCGGCAATTCTGTCCAGCATCTTTTCATCAAGCGGCTTGAAGAAGCGGCAGTTGACAACCGTGACCGGAAGTTCATTGGCATGAACCTTTTCCAGTACGGCATCGACGGTATCGCCGTAGGTCAGCAGTACGGTTTTATTGGTATCTGCTTCATTGATCATCTCCCAGCTGCCGGCAGTGATTTCTTTAAACTGCCGGTTTTCCGGATTCTTCTGGATTCCTTTCGGAAAGCGGATAAAGAACGGATGATCCTGATGGAATGCTGTATAGAGAAGATTTCTTGCTTCTTCGGCATTGCGCGGCTGGGAAAGAATGATATTCGGGATCGGGCTGAGGAAGCCGATGTCAAATACACCGTGATGAGTTTCACCGTCATCGCCGACCAGTCCGGCCCGGTCGATGCCGATGACAACCGGCAGATCCATGCGGGCAATGTCATGGTTGATCTGGTCATAGGCCCGCTGCAGGAAGCTGCTGTATATCGTCAGATAAGGACGCTTGCCGGCAATGGCAAGGCCTGCCGCCATCGTCGCCGCATGTTCTTCGGCAATGCCGCAGTCATAGCTGCGTTCCGGGAATTCGGCGAAGAATTTGCGCAGGGAGGAGCCGTTGATCATGGCTGGTGTCAGGGCGATGATATCGGAATTCTCTTCTGCCAGTTCGCGGACAGCAGAACTCATCAGGCCGCTCCAGGTCTGATAGCCTTCCGGCACATCATACAGCTGCTTTCCGGTCGCAACATCAAACGGTCCGACGCCGTGCCACTTGCCTTCCCGGTCCACTTCACACGGCAGATAGCCTCTGCCCTTCTGGGTAATGACATGAATGACAATCGGACCTTCATGGCTCTTTGCCATCTGGAAGACACGGATCAGCTCACGGATGTCATGACCGTCAACCGGTCCGATATAATCGAGGCCGAATTCCTCAAAGATACCGCCGTGAATGATGGCATCCTTGACACTGTCCTTGACCGTTTTCAGACCGCTGTAGATTGCCTGGCCGACCGTGTTGGAACGAAGACTCCGCTTCATTCCCTCCTTCAGGCCGGTATATGTCTTGGATGTGCGGAGCCGGGAAAATCCCTGGCTCAAGGCTCCGACATTGCGGGAAATGGACATATTGTTGTCATTGAAGACAATGATGATGTTTTTATTCTCAGCACCGATCTGGTTCAGTGCCTCCAGTGCCATGCCGCTGCCCAGAGCCCCGTCGCCGATGACCGGCACGACATGATAGTTTTCATGATCAAGATCACGGGCTGCAGCCATGCCGAGGGCAGCACTTAGCGATGTGGAGCTGTGTCCGGCCTCCCAGACATCATGTTCGCTCTCACAGCGCTTTTCAAAGCCGCTCAGGCCGTGATATTTACGCAATGTCGAAAAGCGGGATGCTCTTCCGGTCAGGATCTTGTGCGTATAGCACTGATGTCCGACGTCAAAGATAATCTTATCCCGCGGTGATGAAAATGAATAATGGAGCGCTATCGTCAGTTCAACAACACCGAGATTGCTGGCGAGATGTCCGCCGGTGCGGGAGATGCTCTGAATCAGAAACTCTCTGATATCCCCTGCAAGTTCTTCCATTTCATGAACGTTCATCGTCTTCAGAAATGAAGGATCATGAATATCGTTCAGATTCATAACAAAACCTCCTACTTCGTCCGGCAGCGAATTTCCGAGATCATGTCAGTGATCTCCTCCGCCCTGAACTCCCCGAATGAGCGGACCGCTTCGATGGCATCATCGTAAAGCCGGTTCATCATTCTTTCAGCGGTTTCTATCCCAAAAAGTGAAACACTTGTGACTTTTTCATTGTCACTGTCGGAAGTGCTCTTTCCGAATTCTTCCGGCGTCAGCCGGACATCCATGATATCATCCTGGATCTGGAATGCCAGGCCGATCATATCACCGATCCGATGCCATGCCTCGGCATCTTCCGGATGATCGCATAAAATGCTGGCAGTCATCATCGGAACGCTGAGCAGGCAGCCGGTCTTGTACTTCTGGATCGTCTTTACATCTTCCCAGTCAGTTGTTCCCTCTTCTTCGAAGATGTCAAGATTCTGTCCCAGCACCATGCCGGACGGGCCGGCCATTTCCGCCAGCAGCCTGATGCCGGCAGATATCTTTGCCGGATCGGCATTGGCTGAAGCTGCTGTTTCAAAGGCGTAGGTCAGCAGTCCGTCTCCGGCCAGAATCGCCGTAGCTTCGTCAAACTGACGGTGACAGGTCGGACGGCCGCGCCGCAGGTCATCATTGTCCATGGCCGGAAGGTCATCATGAATCAGTGAATAGGTATGAATCATTTCAATTGCGCAGGCAAATTCATCGCCAATTCTTTCATCCATGCCATAGCCCCTTACTGCGGCATAGAGAAGATTCGGACGGATGCGCTTGCCGCCGGCAAGCAGAGAATACTCCATGGCATCACGGACTCTGCTTTCCGGAAGAAGATGGATCTTTTCTTTCAGAAGTTCTTCAAATCTCATCTTCCTCACCGCCGTTTTTCTGAATGATATCATTGATCTTCGTTTCATACTGCTTCAGTTTCTGATCACAGGAACGAACCAGTTTCAGCCCTTCTTCAAACAGTGCGATCGTTTCATCCAGACCTTTTTCATTTTCTTCCAGAAGTGAAACAATCTCATTCAGGCGTTCCATAGACTGTTCAAATGTCAGTTTCTTTTCAGCCATGCAATTTCTCCTTTGATACAACGTCGGTATACACCAGGCCGTCGTGCATGCGTACGGTCAGCCTGTCGTTTTCTTTGATTTCATCCACACTGGCAGCAACGTGTCCGTGATCATAGACAACGGCATAGCCGCGCTCCATAACCTTCAGCGGTGAATAGGCATCCAGCAGCTGGATTTTCTGGCTCAGTTCCTTCTGTTCCTTTTCC
This sequence comes from Bulleidia sp., assembly GCA_045543875.1. Classification (GTDB taxonomy): domain Bacteria; phylum Bacillota_I; class Bacilli_A; order Erysipelotrichales; family Erysipelotrichaceae; genus Bulleidia. Next base: position 53,501 of record JAZPXY010000032.1, on the reverse strand, counting down.
ATTCGGCTGCGGATCCGGTTCTCCAGCATTGCGGAATGCATATGCAGTCCGGCTTTCTCTTCCGTCAGTTTCCTGCCGACAGCCATCTGCATGCGGTTTTCGCTCATGGCCAGGAAAGAAGACACTTCACTGCTTTCCCGCCTGACCGCCGCATAGAAGCGCTGGAGAATTTCCTGCAGGTCTTTTCGGCGCATTGCGGCCGCATCTTTCTGATGCATCAGCTTTTCCTGCAGAGCTGCCAGCCGGAGCGATGCCTCACTGTAGATTCTTTCCGGCCGGGTAAAGACGGGATGACGTTCATAATGCGCCAGATCTGCTCGCTGCCGCAGGATTTCCTGCCGCATCGCCGTGATCATTCTGCTTTCATACTGCTGCAGAGAGGATCGGACTTCGGCAATATCCGGCACTGCCGTTTCCACGGCACCGGTCGGTGTATTGGCTCTGACATCGGCGGTATAGTCACAGAGAGTGAAGTCGATTTCATGGCCGATGCCGGTGACAACCGGGGTATTCATAATGTAGATATACCGGGCCAGGGTTTCATCATTGAAGCACCACAGATCTTCGATCGATCCGCCGCCTCTGACCAGAAGGATCACTTCATGTCCGCCCTGTTCCGCCTGCATCAGCGCTTCCAGGATCTTCGGCGCAGCTTCCCTGCCCTGCACGGGCGTCGGATATTCACTCAGCCGGGCAATCGGCCAGCGTTTCTTCAGGGTGATCAGAACATCTTCCCGGGCAGCGGTGTTATTGCCGGTGACCAAGGCAATATCCATCGGATATGCCGGCAGCGGCTTTTTGTGGCTTTCATCAAACAGGCCTTCGGCATGCAGCTTTTTCTTCAGCATCTCAAACTGCTGATAGAGATCGCCGATGCCGCTGGCTTTCATGCCGGTGACGATGATCTGCACCGTTCCGCCGGCTTCATAGATGCTGACATCACCACGGATCAGCACCTTGTCTCCGTCTTTGGGACGGAAGGTCACACGCCGGTTGCTCGAGGCAAACATGACACAGCTGATACTGGCATTTTCATCTTTCAGTGAAAAATACCAGTGTCTGCCGCCCGGCATGCGCAGATTGGAGATTTCCCCTTCCACCAGTACGCCATGCAGGATCGGGTCTCCTTCCAGCCGGTTTTTCAGATAGCGCACCAGAGCGCTTACGTTTGCCGGTCTGCGTTCGCTCATATGATATCCAGCACCCTGTTGATCAGCTTGTAGGTATCCTCATCGCAGTATTTCTTTGCCAGTTCCACGCCTTCATCAATGATGACGGCAGCTTCGACCTTTTTCTGGGCAAATTCAGCACATCCCAGAAGCAGGATCGCTTTTTCAATATAGCCAAGACGGTCAAACGTCCAGCCGTCCAGTACCTGATCGATATAGCCGGCATATTCATCCCTGTGGGAAAGCGCGGTATGGATCACATCGCTGAAATACGGATCAAGCTGATCCGGCTCAATGCCGAACTCATTGCGGATGAGCTCGTCGATATCGGTATTTACCAGCAGATTCTGGTAAATTGTGATCATAGATTTTTCGCGTAATTCATGTCGTTTCATGCGTTTTCTCCTGACGTATATTCTAACATGAATACACCTGAAATAACAGAACGCTTGCACACCTTCAGAATGTGGAATATCATTTCTTCAATGAGCAGAGATCCGAAGGAAATGCCCATCCTGAAACGGCTGGGCGGCCATCTTGCAACTGTTGCCGAACACCGCCGGGAAGTTCGGAAGAACTGTTTTAAATGCGGCCTGTACAGTCAGGGTCTCCGGCATGATCTTTCCAAGTATTCGCTGCCGGAATTCCTGGTCAGCGTCAGATACTTCCAGGGTGACCGTTCTCCCTATGTGTATGAGAAGGAACAGTTCGGCTTCTCGAACGGCTGGCTTCATCATAAGGGCCGGAACAGGCATCACTGGGAATACTGGTATGACATGATCAAAGGCAAATGGGTGCCGCTGGAAATGCCCTTCCCCTTCTTTGTTGAAATGGTCTGTGACCGGGTTGCCGCCTGCAAGATCTACCAGAAGGAAAAGTATACGCAGCGCAGTGCCCTCGAGTATTTCGAAAAGCGCAATGACCGTTATTATATGCATGAAAAGACAGCTGCACGACTGGAAGAAGTCCTGAAGGATATTGCCGAAAACGGTGAGGATGCGGCCTTTGCCAGACTGAAGGCAGAACTGCAGGAATACAGAAAAAAGCAGAAACAGAAAAAAACCGGATCATTATGAATCCGGTTTTCATATGGTTTCTTACTTGAGCGGCTGGTCGCTGTTCTTGACCTGTACGTCGTGGGCTCCGCCTTCAACGATGGAAGTTGCGGATACCAGCGTCAGCTTGGCCTTTTCCTGCAGTTCGGGAATACTCAGGGCACCGCAGTTGCACATGGTCGATCTGATCTTCAGGGTTGTCATGGCAACATTGTCCTTCAGGAAGCCGGCATACGGAACATAGGAGTCGACGCCTTCTTCAAAGGACAGCTTCTTGCCCTGGCCGAGATCATAGCGGCCCCAGTTGCGGGCACGGGCAGAACCTTCGCCCCAGTATTCCTTGACGGTATTGCCGTTGACGACAAGCTTGGCACCCGGTGCTTCTTCAAAGCGGGAAAAGTATCTTCCCAGCATGACGAAGTCGGCACCCATGGCCAGCGCCAGGGTAATGTGGTAGTCATATACGATACCGCCGTCGGAGCAGATCGGAATATAGACACCTGTTTCTTCAAAGTACTTGTCACGTTCCGCAGCAACATCAATGACAGCAGTGGCCTGGCCTCTGCCGATACCCTTGGTTTCACGGGTAATGCAGATGGAGCCGCCGCCGATGCCGATCTTGACAAAGTCAGCCCCGGCATCTGCCAGGAAGCGGAAGCCTTCGCCGTCGACGACATTGCCGGCACCGACCTTGACGCTGTCGCCGTAATGATCGCGGATCCATTTGATGGTATTTGCCTGCCAGCATGTATAGCCTTCGGAAGAGTCAATGACCAGGCAGTCAACACCGGCATTGACCAGAGCCGGAACACGTTCGGCATAGTCACGGGAGTTGATTCCGGCACCGACCAGAAGACGCTTTTCATCATCCAGCAGTTCATGCGGATTTTCTTTATGGGATTCATAGTCCTTGCGGAAGACAAGGTATGCCAGTCTGTCGTCACCGTCAACGATCGGCAGAGTATTCAGCTTGTTGTCCCAGATAATGTCATTGCAGCGGCTGAGCGTATCAGAGGTGCTGCCGACAACCAGTTTTTCACGCGGTGTCATGAAGGAAGCAACCTTTTCGCTTCCGTCCATGCGGGAAATGCGGTAGTCACGGGAAGTGACCAGACCGAGCAGTTTTCCGTTGGCTGTTCCGTCATCGGTTACCGGCATGGTGCTGTGGCCGGATTCCTTTTTCATTTCCAGAACATCATTCAGTGTCATTTCCGGTGTCAGATTGGAATCACTGACAACAAAGCCGGCCTTGTGCTTTTTGACGTTGGCAACCATGGCGGCCTGGGAAGCAACCGGTTGGGATCCGAAGATGAAAGCCATGCCGCCCTCTTTTGCCAGGGCAATGCCGAGGCGGTCACCCGATACCGACTGCATGACAGCGGAAACCATCGGGATATTCAGTTCAATGGCAGGTTTTTCACCCTTTTTAAACTTTACAAGCGGTGTTTTCAGAGAAACGTTATCAGGGGTATTTTCTTCGCCGGTATATCCGGGAATCAGAAGATACTCGCTGAAGGTATGGGACGGTTCAGAATAGTACTTGGCCATAAAGAAACATTTCCTCCTAAATATTTTTATCATTATAACAAAGTAAAAGTTAATGTAAAGGTATGACTGTGGTATAATCCATAGGAAACGAGGATTGCTCATGAAACTTAAAAACAGTTATTTTTTTACCCTGCGTGAAAATGTCAAGGACGAAGATTCCGTCAGCTCGAATCTGCTTGTCCGTGCCGGCTATATCAAGAAGACTTCTGCCGGTATTTATATGATGCTGCCGCTTGGCTACAAGGTTCTTCAGAACATCATGGCCATCATCCGTGATGAGATGAACAAGACCGGTGCCCAGGAACTGCTGATGCCGGCCCTGATTCCGGAGGATGTCTATGTTGCTTCCGGCCGCCGCGACGGCTTCGGCAAGTCCATGTTCTCCCTGCATGACCGCAAGGGTCAGCCCTATGTCCTCGGTCCGACCCACGAAGAACTGTTTGCGGCTGCTGCCAAGATGCAGATCCGCTCCTACAAGGACATGCCTTTTGCCCTCTATCAGTTTGAAACAAAGTTCCGCGATGAACCGCGTCCCCGCTACGGTCTGATCCGTGTCCGCGAATTCATCATGAAGGACTCCTATACCTTCGACAAGGATGAAGAAGGACTCAATGAAGCCTATGCAAAGCAGTTCAATGCCTATAAGAACATCATGGACCGCCTGCATCTGAACTACCGCATCGTCCGCGCCGACACCGGCGTCATGGGCGGCCTGCTTTCCGAGGAATTCCAGGCTCTGACACCGATGGGAGAAGACATTCTTGTCCTCTGTGACAGCTGTGATCTTTCTTCCAACATTGAAGTTGCCCCCTGCAAGAGCGAACCGGCACCAGTCGAAAGCGAACTGGAAGAAGTCACGCTGGTTGAAACACCGCACTCCAGAACGATTGAGGAAGTCACTGATTTCCTGAAGAAGGATGTAAAGAAATTCGTCAAGACCCTGATCTATAACGTTGACGGTGAAGCCGTTGCCGTTATGGTCAGAGGCGACAGAGATGTCAATGAAGTCAAGCTGAGAAAGCTGCTCAATGCCAATGAAGTTGCTCTGGCAGAACCGGAAATGGTCATTGCTGCCACCGGCGCTGACATCGGCTTTGCCGGACCGATCGGCATCAAGTGCCGGCTGGTGGAAGATGAAGAAGTCACCCATATGTTCAACTTCATCACCGGTGCCAACCAGACCGGCTACCACTATACCGGCGTCAATCAGAAAGATTTCCAGGCTGATATCACCGGCGATGTCCGCAATATTCAGGAAGGCGATATCTGCCCTGTCTGCGGCGGCCGCATTCACTTTGCCCACGGCATTGAAGTCGGCAATACCTTCAAGCTTGGAACCAAGTATTCCAAGGCTATGGATCTGCAGTATCTGGACGCAAACAACCAGCTGCAGTATGTCTGGATGGGTTCCTACGGCATCGGACCGGCCCGTGCCATGGCTGCTCTGGCTGAGCAGAATGCTGATGAAAACGGCATCAACTGGCCGGCTGACATTGCCCCCTACCAGGTTGCAGTCGTTGTCATTTCCATGAAGGATGAACAGCAGGTAGAGGCTGCCGAAAAGCTTCATGACGAACTGGCAGCTGCCGGCATTGAAGTTCTCCTCGACAACCGTGACGAACGTCCGGGTGTCAAGTTCAAGGATATGGAACTGATCGGCATCCCCTGGCGCATTACCGTCGGCAGAGGCATCAAGGACGGCATGGTCGAACTGAAGGCGCGTACCGGCGAAAAGGAAGACGTTGCTGTTGAAGACATTGTCGAAAAGGTAAAATCACTGTTCTGATCATACAGCCATGCACAGCGCATGGCTTTTTTGTTACTATGGAATCATGAAGAAGATACTGATACTGATCACCGGTATTCTGCTTGCCGGATGCAGCGCACCGGCTGAAACAGGTGATGTGAAAGGAAATGAAAACAATACTATGACAGCACCGGGACAGCTTCATATTGAATATGACAATGCCTACGGCGGCCATGCCCTGCGCTGGCAGTCACCCGATAACGGCGAAACCTATACCTATACGGCTGAACTTCTTGCTGAAGATGAAGCATATCAGCCAAGGTGTCCGGTAAAGATCGCATTCTCCGGTCATTATCTTGATATCCTGCCGCTTGTCGGCTGGTATGTGCAGGAAAATGAATACGAAGGCAATCTGTTCTTCCGCCTGACAGCTGAAGGCAGCAATGGCAGCACCGTACAGGAAGACAGTCCGGTATTCGCCTCTGCTGATATCATTCCTTCCCAGAAGGAACTGCAGTTCGGTGAGGATATTGCCCCGGAGGATATCCAGGCCTTCTCCTGGAACGGCAGCGGTGATTCCGTTGAAGCATTGTTCAGCTACGGCATCACCGGCTATGACGGTGAATACAGCTATTCCGCCCATTATCATGATTCGAACGGAAAAGAACACAATATAGACCGGAAGATCACAAAGGATGAATGGCAGGCAGTCATTGATGAAGTCTGTACTGGACACATGCAGATCAGATCCTTTGATGATCCGGATATGTTCCGGCTGGACGGCAGCGATGAAAACTTCTCCCTGCTGTGGAGAAATGAAGATGTATCAGTACAGAACCTGTATGAATTCATACCTGCCGATCAAGACAGAATCATAGACTTGCTGAAGGATATGGCAAAGTAAAAGGTCACTAGCGTGACCTTTTTTGCTGTTTACTTTCTGTTTCTGATTTCTTCGGAAGAAGCCTGGATGAATTCGTCGAGAGTCATCTTGACAGCTTCCTTGTGGCCGTAGCGTCTGACTGTGACGGAACGTTCGGCAATTTCTCCTTCACCGACAACAAGTTCAACCGGAATCTTGTTCATCTGGGCTTCGCGGACACGGTAGCCGAGCTTTTCATTGCGGCTGTCAACAGAGATGCGGATGCCGTGGCTCTTCAGAATGTCTGCGACTTCCTGGGCATAGGCGCCATGGGCCTCCGGTGCGACCGGAATGACGACCATCTGCTTTGGTGCCAGCCAGAGCGGCAGATTTCCCTTTGTCTCTTCCAGCAGGAAGGCAACGAAACGGTCGAGGGAACCGAGGATGGCTCTGTGAATGACGACCGGACGAACCTTGTTTCCTTCATGATCAACATATTCAAGCTCGAAGCGTTCCGGCAGCTGATAGTCCAGCTGGATCGTGGACAGCGTGACATCATGGCCGAGGGCACTTCTGACCTGGACATCGATCTTCGGTCCGTAGAAGGCAGCTTCGCCGATTGCTTCATAGAACGGAACTTCCATTTCCTTCAGCACTTCTCTCAGCTCAGCTTCACTCTTCTCCCACAGATCATCATTGCCGAAATACTTTTCCTTGTTTTCCGGATCTCTCAGGGAGAGACGGAAGGAATAGGTTTCAAAGCCGAAGTCCTTGTAGACATCAAGGATCAGCTTTGTGACATTCTTGATTTCATCAGCGATCTGATCGGGACGGCAGAAGATATGGGAATCGTTCTGGGTAAAGGCACGGGAACGTTCGATGCCGGTCAGGGCACCGCCGGCTTCAAAGCGGAAGTCATTGGCGATTTCGGCAATTCTTACCGGCAGATCGCGGTAGGAATGCAGCGTACTCTTATACATGATCATGTGTTCCGGGCAGTTCATCGGACGCAGGCAGTATTCGTCTCCGTCCCTTTCCATGATCGGGAACATGTCATCCTTGTAATGGGCAAGATGGCCGGAGATCTTGTACAGCTTGGTGCTGACAACAGACGGTGTCATGACATGCACATAGCCCTGGGCAAGTTCCTTGTCCATGATATAGTCGGAAAGAATTCTTCTGATCGTAAAGCCGTTCGGCAGCCACATCGGAAGACCGGCTCCGACAGTCTCGGAGAACATGAACATCGACATTTCCTTGCCAAGACGGCGGTGGTCTCTCAGCTTGGCATCTTCCAGATCATCGAGATGCGCCTGCAGAGCTTCGGCATCCGGCAGGCAGACGCCGTAGATACGCTGCAGAACCTTGTTGTTCTTATCGCCCTTCCAGTAGGCACCGGAATGCTTCAGAAGCTTGAAGTTCTTCAGCAGCTTTGTGCTTTCAACATGCGGACCGCGGCAGAGATCGGTAAAGTCTCCCTGGGTATACATGGAAATGTTTGTGCCTTCCGGCATGCGCTCGATCAGGTCGATCTTGTATTCATCATCTTTGAACTGTTCCAGTGCTTCTTCCCTGGAGATTTCATGACGGACAATGCGCTTGCCGTCCTTGGCAAGCTTTTTCATTTCCTTTTCGATCTTCGGCAGATCTTCATCACGGATGACATCGTCGCCGAGATCAATATCATAGTAGAAACCTTCTTCAACAACCGGCCCGACCCAGAACTTGGCGTGCGGATACAGGTGTTTGACAGCCTGGGCCATCATGTGGGCACAGCTGTGATTCAGAACATTCAGTTCTTCATTCTCCTTAAAATTCAGCATTTTCTCTTTCTCCTGCCTTTCAATAATAAAAGCGTCCTTCTGCTTAAAAGGACGCTGTCAGCGCGGTACCACCTTTATTCCTGCATCAGATGATGCAGACTCTCATTGTTCCTTAACGCGGAAATACGGGGTCTTCTTTCGAAGCCTGCTCCGAGGTAGTAGTTTCTTCCCGTCTCATCTGCCTTTCACCGGCCGGCAGACTCTCTGGATCAACTGCAGAAGGACCATGTCCTCTTCATCGCATTTATCTTCTTTGTTATACAATTTTAAGCTGTTTCTGTCAATTCAGAAAAGCGACATCTGGTTCGTTTCCTGCAGTCCTTCCAGACAGCCCATGACTTCCAGTTTCTTCAGCAGAGTGGCAGAAAGCTGGGTGCGGCGGATGATGTCTTCCTTGGACAGGAACGGGGCATGGTCGCGGGCTTCCTCAACGGAGCGGGCAACGTTGCCGCCAAGACCGTCAATGACCGAGAACGGCGGAATGATCTGCTTGTCGTTGTCAGGATCGACGGTAAACTGGGTCGCCTTTGACTTGTAGAGATCAACGCGGCCGATGCTGAAGCCGCGGGCATACAGTTCCTCGCAGACTTCCAGGGTGTCATACAGTGCCTTTTCCTTATTGGATACCGGCACAGCTGCATTTCTGTCATCACGTCTGGCGGCGATGTCTGCCATCCTGCTGCGGATCGCATCGATGCCTCTGGTCATGGTTTCGATCTCATAGGCATCACAGCGCAGCGAGAAGAACTGGATATAGAAATGCAGCGGTTCGTGGACCTTGTACCAGGCAATGCGCATGGCCATCATGACGTAGGCAACGGCATGTGCCTTCGGGAACATGTACTTGATCTTCTTGCAGGAATCTATGTACCATTCCGGCACATTTTTGTTCTTCATCTTTTCTTCCTGGTCAGGACGCAGGCCTCTGCCCTTTCGGACGTCTTCCATGATCTTGAAGGCATCGATCGGTTCCAGCTTTTTGTCAAGAAGATAGGTCATGATATCGTCACGGCATCCGATGACTTCTTCCAGCGGATGACCGGCTCTTACCAGTTCCTGGGCATTTCCGGCCCAGACATCGGTTCCGTGGGAAAGTCCGGAGATGATGACCAGGTCGGAGAACTTGTGCGGTCTGGTTTCTTCCAGAACGCCGCGGGTCGTGCGGGTTCCGAATTCCGGCAGACCGAGGGCTCCGGTCTCCTTCTTATAGATGCGGGGATCAGCCTTCAGGGCATCATCGCTGTAGAACAGGCTCAGGGTCTCGGGATCATTCATCGGAATGTCCATCGGCTTCCGGTCGGCAATGTTCTGCAGCATGCGCATGGCTGTCGGATCAACGTGGCCGAGAATATCAAACTTCAGGACATTGTCGTGAATGTCATGGAAGTCGTAATGGGTCGTTTTCCAGTCAGAATTGGGATCATTGGCCGGATACTGCACCGGCGTAAAGTCTTCGGCATCATAGCTGTCAGGAATGATGATGATGCCGCCGGGATGCTGACCGGTCGTGCGCTTGACGTTCTGGCAGCCTTTGGCCAGATAGTCGCGCATCGTCCTTCGCATGTCGGTGATATTCATCTTCTCGCAGTAGCCGGAGACATATCCGTACGCTGTTTTTTCGGCAACGGTGCCGATTGTTCCGGCGCGGTAGGCATGGTCTTCACCGAATACTTCCTTAATGAAGGCATGGGCCCGCCACTGATACTCATTGGAGAAGTTCAGGTCGATATCAGGCGTCTTGTCGGCATCAAAGCCAAGGAAGGTCTGGAACGGAATATTCTGGCCGTTCCCCTTCATGATTGTGCCGCAGTGCGGACACGGCTTGTCTTCAAGATCGAATCCTGATTTGATTTCCGGATCATCGATCCATTCACTGTAATGGCACTTCGGACAGAGATAATGCGGACGCAGGGCATTGACTTCGGTAATGCCGGACATCGTGGCGGTAAAGGATGAGCCGACCGAGCCTCGGGAACCGACGACATAGCCGTCATCATTGGACTTCTTGACCAGCAGATGGGCAATGTAGTAATGCACGCCGAAGCCGTTGCGGATGATATTGTCCAGTTCCTCATCGAGACGGCTGGTCACGATTTCCGGAATCTTTCCTTCAAATTCATACATGGCTTTTGCCGTGTTGTGACAGATCTCGCGCAGCTTGTCATCCGATCCTTCGATATGCGGCGGGAAGGTACCGGCCGGAACCGGCCGGATCTCCTCAATCTGATCAAACAGCATGTTCGGATTGGTGACGACGATTTCTTCAACAAGCTGGGGATCATCAAGCCAGGCGAATTCCTGCTTCATCTCATCGGTGAAGCGGATATGCTGGTCGGGATTTCTGGTGCGCCATCTCAGATGTTCATCACGGATGTACAGCGGATGGGTGACACCGCCGACGCCCTGGCTCATGATATAGACATCACGGAAGATCTTTTCATCTTTGGTGCAGTAATGGGCATCACTGTCGGCAATGATGGGCTTATGAAGCTTTCTCGCCATTCTGATGATGCGTTTCTGCACTTCCTTGAGCCGGTCCAGGGAAGGAATGTTTCCCATTGCCAGACTGTTGGAGAAGTTGGCAAGCGGCTGCAGTTCGATATAGTCATAGAAGCGCATGGCAGCTTCCAGACGGGCATCATCGCCGTTGCATGCCAGTTCAAATACTTCCCCGTTCATGCAGGCACTGCCGAGCAGGAGATTTTCCCGGTGCTTCTGCAGTTCACTGCGCAGCACTCTGGGTTCTGCCGCAACATCGGTTCCCTCCTTGCCGGAAGCCTTGCCCATGACGGCAAGCGTTTTGGTATTGGACTGGGTCACCAGACGGTACAGAGCCTTCAGACCGTCATGATTTTTGGCAATGACGCATACATGCGTTCTTCTGACCTTGACAAATGCCCTGTCATCCTGGATCTTATCCTGCAGGTCGCGGATCGTCTCTGCCTGGAACTTTGTCTTTGCATCCTTGAGCAGACACATGAATACGCCGGCCAGTGCCTCTGCATCATAGTCAGCGCGGTGGGCAACTTCCTCATCATAGGAGACACGGTAGTTGCGGGCGATGTTGCCAAGGCGGTATGCCCTTCTGTCCTTGAGAATGGCACGGGCCATATCCAGGGTATCAATGACCGTATTGGTCAGCGGCGGCCGGCCGAGACGGCGCAGTTCTTCATTCATGAAGTGATAGTCAAATGTCGCATTGTGGGCAACCAGAATGCCGTCGCCGATCCATTCCAGGATCTCATCACAGGCCTCGGCAAAGGTCTTCGCATTCTTGACCATGTCATTGGTGATATTGGTCTTGGCGCTGATAAACGGCGGAATCGGCACCGGCGGCTTGATAAACATCTGCAGACGGTCGGTCACCGTCTGGTTTTTGATTTTGACGGCACCGAATTCGATAATGTGATCGAAATAGCAGGAAAGTCCTGTCGTCTCAAGGTCAAAGGAAATATATTCCTGATCGTCAATGCGGCCGTCGACGGCATTGCGGACGATCAGCAGATGATCATTGGCAAGATTCATTTCACAGCCAAGACCAACCTTGAAATCACGCTCCGGATCCTTTTTCTTCAGGCCCTGGGCATTGTTGTATGCCTTGACGAAGGACTGCACATCGGCATGATCGGTAATGACAATGCCGCGGTGACCGATATTCCAGGCATAGTTTACAACTTCCTTGATATCGCAGACGCCGTCCATTTCCGACATGTTGGTATGCATATGGAATTCCAGACGCTTGTTTTCGGCTGTGTCCTTCGGCTGGGTTTTCTCCAGCTTTTCAATGCTCTGGGCACTGCAAACAAGATCATTGGCAAAAGTATCAAATTCTACTCTGCCGAAGATGCGGACCCGGTCACCGGTCTTGATCTCAGCCATTTCCTCACGCGTCAGACTGCGTCCTTCAAAGCGCTTGACGGCAATCGCATCGGTTCCGTCAAAGACAGAAAGCGTCTGGATCATCTTCTTGGTCTTCTTGGTTTCGATCGTTTCCTCGGCAAAGACATCAGCATCAAACTGAATGTCAGAGACCGGATCATGAATGTCCCGGAGCTCGACCTTTGTAAAGTCACTCATCTTCGTCCGGTAATAGGAATGATTCGGTTTCCGCACCGGTGCTTCGGCCGGTTCCTGCGGCATCGGAATAGCATCAAGCGGAATGTCTCTTACCACTGATTCTTCCTTGCGGATGACATCGAAGCTGACATTGATGTCAGGTGCGCCGATCCTCTGCAGCATTTCGGAAACATTGACAGCACAGGCACTGGCCCGCTCGCTTTCGCTTTCGTCGTTATACTGGAACGTCAGCAGGCGGCGGACACTGTCATAGTTCATGACCGATTCGGAAAGGATTCCCGTCTCCGGATCAGTCTCATACAGGCGGCTGAGATAGCGGTGCATTTCGGCAGCTGCCAGGGTTGTGTCATCAGCTTCGATCTTCAGAAGCAGATCGGTGCCGGTCTTTTCCTTTACAATGGCAATGATGTTTTCATAATCCGGACATGCCAAAACTGCCGGCGTATGCAGCGTCACTTCCAGCAGTTTCTTTTCCCGGTAGAAACAGATTCTTTTGATGCCGATGGCATCCGGATCCGTTTCTCCCTGCATGTTTTTTTTCAGCAGTTCGTTAAACAGTTCTGTCATATTCTTTTCTTTCGGTTTACCATTGTATCATAAAAATCAGAAGCCGTCTCAAGACGGCTCTGATGATTCACTGTTATTTGAGAAGTCCCTTGAGGAACTTGCGGGCGGAACGGATGCCGGCATTGATCAGCTCATTCTGGGCTTTCTTTTTGGCCTTCTTGGAAAGCTGGGCGAGCCAGTCTCCTTCCTGTTCACGCTTTGCCTGTTCCCTGGCTTCCTGTTTCAGTCTCTGTTCCTCAAGCTTGGCCTGGCGTTTTTCTTCTTCCAGGCGTTCCTTTTCTTCGGCTTCTGCCGCATAGATATCATCCATCAGCTCAAAGGCACTGGTCGGATCATATTCCTGATCGTACTTGGCACCGCCGGTATCATTGTCTATGACTCTCTGCCGGTCGGCGTCGGAGGCAATATCCATGGAAGAACGCGGCGGACAGATCTTTGTCTGCTGGACAATCGTCGGTGCCCCTTCTTCATCCAGTACCGATACCAGGGCATAGCCGGTCTTCATTTCGGTAATGACGGCTGCCGTATCGAGCTCCGGGTTCTGCCGGAAGGCATCAGCTGCCTGTCTGACATTCTTCAGTTCGGCCGGTGTATAGGCTCTCAGGGCATGCTGGATGCGGTTGGAAAGCTGGGCCAGAACACTGTCAGGAAGATCTGAGGGTGACTGGGTAATGAAGAAGATGCCGACACCCTTGGAACGGATCAGCTTGATGATCTGTTCGATCTTTTCCATCAGCTGCCGGGATGTATTGGAGAACAGCAGATGGGCTTCATCGAAGAAGAAGACCATCTTCGGTTTGTCCAGATCACCGACTTCCGGAAGTTCGCGGTAGATGCTGTCAAGGAGCCACAGCAGGAAGGTCGAATAGGTCATCGGATGATGGAACAGTTCATCGCATTCCAGCATCGAGATCATGCCTCTGCCGTCATAGGTTTTTTCCAGCAGATCATTGATATCCAGCTGCGGCATGCCGAACAGCAGTTCGCCGTGCTGATTCTCAAGTTCAAGAAGACGTCTCTGAATCGCACCGATGCTCTGCTTGGATACATTGCCGTATTTGATCGTGTATTCTTTGGAATGTTCGCCGACATAGCTGCACATGGCCTTGAGGTCATCAAGATTGATGATATCCAGTTCCATGTCTTCAGCTACCCGGAAAATGATGTTCAGAACGCCCTGCTGGACATCGGAAAGATCAAGAATACGGGAAAGCAGCACCGGATCCACCTGCTGCATGACGGCCCGGATCGGATGTCCCTTCTTGCGGTAGACATCATAGAAGCGAACCGGATATTTTTCGGTCGTGAAGCCTTCCAGCCCCATGCTGTCAGCACGTTCCTGGACTCTTGTCATGTCACCGGCATTGATCAGGCCGCTCAGATCACCCTTGACGTCAGCAACGAAACAGGGAACGCCGAGATCACTCAGTCCTTCCGCAATGACTCTGAGGGTTGTGGTTTTGCCGGTGCCGGATGCGCCGGCAATCAGACCATGACGGTTCATCTGGCGCGGAATCATGGAAACTTCCAGATTACCGGCCTTTCCAAGCAGAATCCTGCCATCCTTAATCATAAGCTGTCTCCTTTAAGCGACTTCAGTTCCGCCGACTCCGCGGATCCTGAGAATATAGCAGCATCCTTCGCCGAATGCAGCTTCAAGCGTCTTGATATAGGCTTCCGTCTTTGCCTTCGGCACAAATGCCTGAATCGTACCGGCAAAGCCGCCGCCGTGGACACGGTAGGCACCTTCCCTGCCGAGAACGGCATCGCTCAGTGCCAGGCCCAAAGCCACCGGCTGTTCGCTGCGGCTGCCCGGCACACAGATATTCTGCAGATACATCCAGGAAGAATATCCGGATTCTCTGACCAGGTTCAGGAAGGTATCAATATCCTTGTTCAGCAGTGCATTCTTTTCATCTTCGGCACGCTGTGTTTCATTGAGGAAATGATAGGCTCGCAGGAATGCTCTGTCACCGCAGTTCTCTCTGATCTCGGCCACATTGGCAAGCAGATCAGCGATCGTGCAGCGGCTGAGAACATCCTGGCCCAGTCTTCTGGCAACGCCCTTCATTTCATTCGGCACTGCACTGTATTCATCCGACAGATCAGCATGATCAGCCCGGATATCGGTCAGGATCAGATCGATGCCGTATTCTTCCGGATCAAACGGAACCTTGGATACGACCGGATTTTCCTTGTCATAGAAATCGATGGCAACAAAGCTTCCGACTGAAGATGCCATCTGATCCATCAGGCCGGATGCCTTCATAAAATAGACATTTTCTGCATACTGGCCGATTTTTGCGATATCTTCCGGAGAAACCTTTCCGTCATTGTACAGATAGCTCTGAATCGTTCCCAGCAGCACTTCAAAGGCTGCCGAAGAAGACATGCCGCCGCCGGCAATGACATCGCTTTCGGAATAGGCCATGAAGCCGCCGGCTTTCCAGCCGCGCTCCTTCAGTCCGGCCGCAACACCGCGGATCAGTGATTCGGTGGTGTTCTTTTCTTCCAGATGGATTTCGGTATCTGTAATGTCGACCGGCTTGATTTCAAAGCCTCTGGAGGCCAGACGGATGACATTGTCGGTACTCGGCACGACAGCCGCAATGGTGTCCAGATTGATGCTTGCGGCCAGTACCTTTCCGAGCTGATGATCGGTGTGGTTGCCGCCGACTTCAGTACGGCCCGGGGCTGAGAACAGTCTTGTCTCGCTGTCACCGAACAGGTCCAGTGTCTTTTCCAGTACAGAGAGATAGCGTTCCTTCTGGGCTTCCAGATTCCCGCTGCCGTAGAGGAAGGTCAGTTTTTCATCCAGATGACCATCCTTGATCCATTGTTTCAGTTCTGTGTTTTTCATTTTCCTTACCTCGCCATTTTTTCAAAAGCGTTACGGGCGGCATTCTGTTCCGCCTGTTTCTTGCTGGAGCCCTTGCCGGTTCCCATGATCAGGCCGTCGACGACGGCATTCATCGTAAATTCGGGAGCGTTGCTCGGTCCCTTTTCTTCCACCAGTTCATAATGCACTGTACGCCGGGAATCCGCCTGTACATATTCCTGCAGCCGCGTCTTGTAGTCGATCTCAGCGACATCTTCCGGATGGGTTACCCGCGGCAGAAGCACTTCATTCAGGATGTTGTCCACTGCCGGCCATCCCTGATCGAGAAACAGAGCTCCGAGAAAGGCTTCAAACATGTCGGCAATGATCGCGTCCTTTTCCCTGCCGCCGGTCTTTTCTTCGCCGGTTCCCAGCAGCAGGAAGTCATTCAGATGCAGCTGCCGGCTGTAGATTGCCAGGGCATGTTCACATACCAGCTGGGCTCTCAGCCGGGTCATCTTTCCTTCCGAAAGATTAAGCGGAAAGATGGCGTTTGTACTCCACAGCTGCAGTACGGCATCACCCATGAATTCGAGCCGTTCATTATCATGCTTGCCGTGATGCTCATTGGCATAGGAGGAATGCATGCAGGCTTCCTGGATCAGGCTTGCATTGTTTACCCTGATCCCCCTTTGTTTCAGCCACTCAATAATATCCAATATGATCCCTCCTAATCTGCATAGACAGCATTGCGCTGATTGCGCATGCGGATATGATCCAGCAGCATCCAGCAGTCTTCATTCTGCTGATTCTGCACGATAAATTCGGCATCCTTGCGGGCCTGCTGAATGATATCTGTATCTTCGGCGAGATTGCCCAGAATAAAATCGGGAATCCCGCTCTGCCTTGTCCCAAGTATATCACCCGGACCGCGCAGCCGTAAATCTTCATACGAGATTTCAAAGCCGTTGTTGGTGGCACAGAGGACATTCAGCCGCTGCATGGTCTTTTCTTCCCGGCTGTCGGACAACAGCCAGCATCTGCCCTGAACACTGCCGCGCTGAATGCGGCCGCGAAGCTGATGCAGCTGGGAGAGGCCGAAGCGGTCAGCATCGTAAATGATCATTCCGGTCGCATTGACGACATTCATGCCGACTTCGACAACCGTTGTCGAAACCAGAATCTGTATTTCATTGGCCGCAAAGCGGTTCATGACAGCCTGCTTTTCCTCGCTGTTCATGCGTCCGTGCAGAAGACCGACCCGGTACTGGGGATACAGCTTCTGCAGGTTTCTGGCCATCTCATGAACATTGCGGGCATCATAGTCTTCGTTTTCATCAACTGCCGCACAGATGACATACAGCTGATGACCGTCATCAAGAAGCTGGGTGACATCTGCCAGTACGGAGCGGAAACTGTTTTCGTGAATGTATTCGGTGATCGGATCCTTGCGGCCCGGCGGCATTGTTTCAATGGTCGAGATGTCCATGTCGCCATAGAAGGCAGAGGCAAGCGTGCGCGGGATCGGGGTGGCTGACATCAGCAGGAAATCGGTGCGGTCCCCCTTTTCCTTCAGCCGCCGGCGCTGTTCAACGCCGAAGCGCTGCTGCTCATCGGCGACAACAAGTCCCAGTGAGGCAAATGTGACCGACTCCTGGATCAGGGAATGGGTTCCGGCCACGATATCGATGCTTCCGTCACTCAGGCCTTCGAGAACTTCTCTTTTTTCGCCGGCCGGCATGCCGGAATACAGTACGGCAATGCGGACGCC
This sequence comes from Bulleidia sp., assembly GCA_045543875.1. Classification (GTDB taxonomy): domain Bacteria; phylum Bacillota_I; class Bacilli_A; order Erysipelotrichales; family Erysipelotrichaceae; genus Bulleidia. The sequence goes on along the minus strand of JAZPXY010000032.1, from coordinate 36,064 downwards.
GGAAGGCTCCAGAATCTGCTGCAGAGACGCGGCATGCTGACGGGCAAGGATTTCCGTCGGTGCCAGCAGAGCAGCCTGATAGCCGGCCAGAAAGGCGCCGTACATGGCAAAGGCTGCAACCGCCGTCTTGCCGCAGCCGACATCGCCCTGTACCAGCCGGTACATGATGCGGGTATCCTGCATGTCTTTGAAAATGTCATGCAGAGCCTGTTTCTGATCGGCCGTCAGTTCATAGGGAAGACGGTTTACGGCTTCGGCGATTTTCTGCATATCGATATTGCGGGGCTGCTTGTAGACACCCTGCCCCTCTTCGTTTTTCATCAGGGCAATGCTGGTAAAGAAAACAAGGAATTCTTCATATTTCAGGGTTCTGTATGCCAGCTGTATATCTCTGGTATTTTCCGGAAAATGGATCCGCCGCAGGGCATCTGCCTTGCGCAGCAGCCGGTAGCGGACATGATAGTTTTCCGGAATGATGTCAGGAATTTCATTCTGCAGTTCCTCATAAACCTTTCTGATGCTGTCACGGATGGTGCGCTGCTTGATCCCTTCCCGGGTGCTGTAGACCGGCGTAACGGCATCATGGTCCTTCATCCGCCGGTTGTCATAAGTCATCGCTGTGACCTTGTTTTTGCCCTGATAGACGCCCTGTACGGTAATGATCTGATTAAGGGCAAGGTTCTTTGCCCAGGGACGGTTGAAGATGGTGACCTTCAGGACTCTGTCAAAGGCCATGACATCAAAGCTGCTGGTTGTCATGCGGCCGTGCCGCCAGGTTCTGATCGGCGAGGCCACTTCCGCCTCAAATGTTACCTTGTCCTTGATCTGCCACTGTTCAAACGGCTTTTCTTCCATGATTTCGTAGCGGTAAGGATAATAAGAAAACAGTGCATCGGTATCATAAATGCCCAGGCTGTTGAGAGCCTCGATCCGGCGCGCTGTCAGTTTCAGTCTTTTTTCCTTCAGGTCCATACCTGAATTATACTCTTTTGAATCTATGAAAAACAGCACCTCAGTGCTGTTCATCCTGTTCCGTTTCAGTTGTTTCTTCATCCTTGTCCTTGCCGAGACCGAAGAAGTTTTTGACATCGGCAAGCAGGACATTGCCGCTGGTTTCAGCCAGCTTGGCAAGCATGTCTGAGAGGCCCTTGATCTCGGCAGAATCGGTTTTCTGCAGGGCTTTGAGAATGGCATTGATCGTTTCAAACTTCTTTCGGCGCATCTCGTTGAATGTGGTGGCGCCGGTAGATTCAATGGCTTTGAATATTGTTTCAATAAAGCTTCTTCTCTCTTCCATTGAGATGCCGGAAAGCCAGCTGTCCAGGACTTCATCAAGATACTTTGACAACGGATTCAGCCGGCTGGTTCTTTCAAAATGATTCTGACGGAGCTTCCAGCTGTAGGGATTGTGCTGGCTGAGACCAATTTCACTGCTGCGGACGATCGTACGTTCCGCCTTCTGATTCATGATCAGGCCGAAAAATGCGGTATCCGGCAGAAACAGTCTGGCTTTGGGCAGAATGCTCTTGTATTCTTCTGTTTCCAGAATGGAAGGCAGAAAGCCGGGACCGTCAAAGGAAGAAATGCTCTGAACCTTTTCCCGGACGGCCGGCAGGCAGAAGCTTGCCGCATACATGGCCAGATTGCCGCCTTTGGAATGGCCGCAGACCCAGAGTCTGTCGAATTCGCAGTAATTCAGATAGCGGACAGCCATTGCCTGGGAAACTGTTTCCTTATCGTAGGACAAGTTGAAATCTTCGCGCCAGCCGACAACCGTATTGTCAGTACCCCGGTATGCGATCACCGCATCGCTGTCTCCGATCTGAAAGGTACAGGCCGAAAACTGGGTGTCGGTTTCTTTATCAACATGATTGAAATAGCGGGAAATCACGACATTGCGGTAACGGTCGCATTCAGCCGCCTTCAGCATCAGCGGCTTGGGATCATAGACAAGCTGCGTCTGATCAATTCCGGCATCGATATACCGCTGAACCATATCCTGCAGTGTCAGCGTCAGATCCTTGCCGAACAGGGTATCCATGTCGGCATATGAAAGCTCGGAAAAAATCAGAAGATCAATATCATTAATCGGATCACGGGCAAACGGCAGATCACCGCGCCATTCAAGATAAGTCAGAAAATTAGCCATTGAGAAACCTCTTACCAGCTGATGCCGTCACCGCGGCGGTACATCAGTTCATTCAGATAGTGATATCCGCCTTCAGCGGATACAGCGGGAATGTCAACGGGAAGATGTCCGGAAGGACTGATATCCCCGTACATGACTGCCAGAGCGGCAGGAACATTGGCACCGTAGCCGACATTGTCACGGCCGTCAAAGACCGGGATGGCCGGCATGCCGGAAGCCAGATAGCAGGCCATATGAACCGCCGAGCGGTCATAAAGACCAAGATCATACGGCAGATGCGCACTCAGTGTGATCTGGGGAATGCCGTACAGGGCTGCCTCTTCGATCACCGGCAGCAGCAGGTCATAATCACTCAGGTCACTGATGCTGTAGACAGATGTTACCATGACGATCACATCGGGACTGATCTGATGCATGATCCAGATCATGTCTGCAGCCGACATGCTGCCATAGCATACCACCGGCAGCGAGCCCTGATCAAGCAGGCCTTTGGAACGCAGATATTCCTCCGCAAAGGCAGCGGAATTGGCATGGCTTTCAAACGGCACAAGCAGCAAAGCCGTGCTGTCTTTGGAAAGCGGCAGAACCTGACCGTCATTCTTCAATAGAGTCACACCCTTTTCGGCAGCGGCAAATTCCTGGTCATGATGTTCCTTGCTGCCGACGGTTTCCCTGGCTTTGGCAATCTGTTCTTCAGCAGATTCTGCCGGTTTTGTATCAAGAATTCCCCTTTTTTCCTTCAGCTTCAGAATGCGCATCACCGATTCGTTGATGCGGTCTATGCTGATTTCACCGCTTTCGGTTTTTGCAGCAATTGTCTGCACCAGGGAATTGAGCCGCTGTATATATTCAGCAACCGGAAGCTGCTCATATACCGGAATCAGAATCATGTCGGCACCGGCATTGATGGCAAGGGTCACGGCATTTTCTTCCGTAAAGTATCTGCGGACAGCATCCATCGTCATGGCATCGGTGCAGATCACGCCGTCAAAGCCGATTTCATCGCGGAGGATGCCGCTCAGTATCGATTTAGACATTGTTGCCGGCAGACAGATCTGTGATCCGTCAGCAGCAGTATACTTTGTATCTTCGATCAGCGGGTATTCAATATGGGCTGACATGATAATATCTGCTTCATTATGCAGCCGGGCGAACGGAATCAGATGCGTCTGCACCAGTTCCTCATGGCTGAGCATCACCTGCGGCAGACCGGTATGGCTGTCGATATCGGTATCGCCGTGGCCGGGAAAGTGCTTCAGGGCAGTTACGATATTGTTTTTCCGCATGCCTTTCAGGAATGCTTTGGCAAGATCGGATACGGTGTTCGGATCATCACTGAAGGAACGGACGCCGATGATGGGATTGGCAGGATTGACATTGACATCGACATCCGGCGCAAAGTCAGTATTGATGCCTAGGACGGAAAGCTCATCCGAGATCAGTTCTCCCGTCCGCTCTATTTCATTTTTGTCTCCCGATGCGGCAAGCGCCATATTGCCGCAGCCATAGGTGCCGAAGGTAATGCGGCGTACTGTTCCGCCTTCCTGATCGGCGGCGATCAGAAGCGGGATATGATCGTTGGCGGCATTGGCAGAAATAAAGTCCTGCACCAGACGCACGGTCTGCTCGCATCCCTGAATATTCTGGCCAAAGAGAATGACGCCGCCGAAGGCATGTTCGCTGATTTCCTGCTGGATCTCGGCAGTCATGCCTGTCAGAGGTTCATAATTTTCATTGCTTTCGTAATAACTGTAGCGGAAAGATGGAATGAACATCTGTTCAATCTTCTCCTGCAGACTCATATTTTCCAAAAGTTCTTCTGTTCTTGAAGGCAGTGTGATCACTTTCAGTTCTTCGGAACATGCCGAGGCAGTGATCATTGCTGCACACAGTGCTGTTTTTGCGGCCAAACGGGCTATTCTGGTCATTTTATACCTCAGTGTTGTTATGAAAAATTACCGGCAGAACCGGTAATTCATTCAGTTGTTTCCTGTTTTTTGGTAATGCGGACACGGGTCACGCGGCGTTCATCGGTATCGATGATCCGGAATTCTGCATTCTCATAGACAAAGGAGGAACCCGGTTCCGGGAATTCATCCAGCATTTCTATGCACCAGCCGCCGACTGTTTCACTTTCAAAGTCAAATGTATCTTCATTCCAGTGCATCAGTTCCAGCAGATCGCTGATCGGTGTATCACCATCCAGTTCATAGGTGTTTTCATCCAGCTCGATCATTTCTCTTTCGACAATGTCAGTTTCATCCCAGATCTCACCAACCAGTTCTTCCAGGACATCTTCCATGGTGACGACACCCAGCGTGCCGCCGTATTCATCGGAAACGATGGCAAGATGCTGCTGGGAATCACGCAGCGTCGAAAGAACAGCCGGAAGCTTCATCGTCTTGTATACAAAGTACGGCTGCATGAGCAGTTCTCTGAGATCAAACTGTTTCCTGTCAATGCACCGCTTCAGAAAATGGTTCAGTGACAGAATGCCGATGATATTGTCAATGCTGTCTTCATAGACAGGAATTCTTGAATATGGTGATGAAGTCATTGTTTCCATGATGTCATCCCAGTCATCATCGATATCGATGGCAATGATATCCACTCTTGCGGTCATGACTTCAGAGACCGATACATCGGCAAAGTCGATCGCCTTGGATACCAGTTCGGATGAATCTTCATCGATGACGTCTTCATTCTCGGCTGTTTCAATGATCGTATGCAGTTCATCGACGGCAGCGTCATCATCCTTTTCTTCTTCGCTCTTAAGACGCGAAGTCAGAAGATTGACGAGACCGACAACGACCCATGTGACCGGCTTGAACAGTATCATCAGGAAACGGAGAATGCCGGCAAATCTTGTCGCATAGCGGGTGGCATTCCGGTTGGCACTGATCTTCGGAATCGTTTCACCGAAGATGATGACGGCAATCGTCACCAGTACGGTCGAAAGCCAGGCGTATTCCTCTCCCAGAGCCGTAATGACGGCAATCGATCCGAGTGAGGATGCGGCAATATTGACAAGGTTGTTTCCGACCAGAATGGCGGAAAGTGCATCATCGAAGTGCTCGGTGATATACAGGGCTTCCGCAGCAGCCTTGTCGCCCTCTTCGGCAGAGTTTTCCAGACGGATTTTGTTGGCCGAGGAGAATGACATTTCCGATGCGGAGAAGAATGCCGAACAGCATACAAGCAGAGCGATGGCAATCAGACAGATCTGGACAATACTCATTTCTGATCACCTCCTTCTTCCTCTTCTTCCGGAAGGACCTTTACCTTCAGGCGGATGATACGGTTCTGCTGCATGATCTGCACGGTTATGAGCGTGTTCATGAAACGGAAACTGTCCCCTTCCTTCGGGATTTCGGAGAAGGCCTCAAAGGCAAGCTCACTCATGATCTTGTTTTCGATTTCTTTTTCCTCTTCTTCGCTGCAGTCGATATGCAGTTCATCCAGTACATCCGAGACAAGATCCTCGGCATTGACACTGTAGGTGCCGTCCGGCAGCTCGATGATGTTTTCTTCGGCATCATCATCTTCATCCCAGATCTCACCGACCAGTTCTTCAAGTATATCCTCAACGGTAATGATGCCGAGGGTTCCGCCGTATTCATCCAGAACAACCGCAACATTCAGCTTCTCTGCTGACATCTGATTCAGAAGATCGTCGATCTTGGCCGTCTGATAGACAAAATACGGACGGTCAAGCAGCGAACGGATATCGACATTTCCGTTTTTCAGATATTCCTTGATATATTTGCGGATCTGCAAAATGCCGATGATATGATCGATCGTTCCCTCATATACAGGAATGCGGCTGTGATTCTCACGCCGGATCAGATCCAGTATTTCATTCTGAGGTGTATTGACTTCAATGGCAACAAGATCGACACGGCTGGTCAGAATACTGCCGGCAATGACATCCTGAAACTGCAGGGCACTGGAAATCAGGTCACCCTGTTCTTCATCCAGGGTTCCCTCTTCGGTCATGTCTTCAATGATGTCGTACAGTTCTTCTTCCGTTACCGATACGTCGCCGTCTTCCTTCGAAAGCTTTGCGACGGCATTGCCGATGGCGGCAAGCACCCAGGAGAACGGCCGCAGCACTGTCATCAGAAACGACAAAATGCCGGCAGTGCTCAGGGAGATACTGCCGCAGTATTTGCGGGCGATGCTCTTCGGCAGCATTTCACCGAAGAAGAATACCGCAAGAGTCGTAATGATCGTCGATATCGTAACGGCTGAGATGCCCCAGATCCGTGTAACGTTTACGGTTACGACAGAAGCTGCCGCTATATGAACGATATTTGTGCAGATGAGAATTGTCGTGATCGCCGTATCAAAATGATCAAGAATATACAGAACCTTCTTGGCTCTGCTGTCTCCCTTGTCTGCCATTGTTTTCATACGGGTACGGGAAACTGACGCAAATGCCGTTTCCGTCATGGCAAAAAACAATGCCAGTAAAATCAGTAATACAACGATGAATATCCAGTATATTCGACTGCCGCCTTCGTCCATAAGGGCTTATCACTCTCCTGTCTTAATAATAGAAATATTCTCACATAACCACTGCCAATTGTCAAACTGACAGCCGCCGGGCTATTTAATTTTTGGTGTGGAAAAAAGATAAATGATTGATTTTGAAAAAGTTCCTTTCCGCTTTTCTCTGTCAAGTTCCTGAATGATATTCTCTTTCATTCTGATAAAAAGGCTTCAGACAATAAATCAGAAGCCTTTGCCAGAATGAATTGTGCCCGCTTATTTACAGGTTTGTGAACTTCAGCACAAAGCGGAATCAATCCTTATCCTGTGATCACATGTGTTCTATGCGTTCTTCGTATTCTTCAAAATTGAAGAAGTCTGAGAACGGAATCGTCGGATGACCTTCCGGTGCATTTCTTATTGCCTGATACCAATCGGCTGCTGCCTGATGTATGATCTCTTCTACACGATGCCATTCTTCTATACGCCATTTAGCATAATAGCGACGTCTTAATTCTTCATATCGTCTGTTAATTTCATACTGGGCTGCATCTTCTTCAGCATTCAGCCCTCTTCCACCGCTTATTATTTCGACTTCATCGTCGGATAATGCTTCAGGTACAAACAGTTTTTCGTCTTTCATAACATTTATCCTCCTTTTTTTCATTATATACATGGATCAGATACAGCTGTTCACTTCTTTGCATGCATACATCTGCTGTTACAGATACGGAGCCACGAATACATCGAAGCCTTCTTCTTTCATGCCGCAGGTACGGCATGCATATATGGATCTAAGATCGCTGCCCGGATCCTGTTTGGCTCTGTACATCGTCTGTGAACCGCAGCGCGGACAGCGCTGGAACATCGGCGAATGGATATAATCAATATTGACAATCAGACATCCGCCGTCGGTCCCGAAGCAGTGACTGCCGGTTTCTACCGTAGCAGCACAGCCTTCTGCCGCATAGTCACGTTCCGTTGCTCCGCCGCTGACTGCCAAGAGTTCATCCGCTGAGAGATCTCTGCATTTTGTTTCTGTCTCGGCATTGATCAGTTCACGGATGTTATCGACTGCTTCTTCGCTGGGAGTATAGCCGCTTTCAGTCAGGATTCTGCGGATTTCATCCGGATCCCCGGCATCTTTCAGTCTGCTGATGAATTCATCCTTTTTCATATGCAGTTTTCTCCTTGTTAAGTATAGTATGACTGCTCACACAGAATCTGTATTTCAGGTAGCAATTCAAGATATCATTGTGTACGGTCAATGTCAACGTTATGATTCGCATCTGCAGCAGAGTGTTCTGTATGACATGCATTTTAATTCAATATGCAAACATCATAAGCGTGCCGATCACATAGATGAAGATCATCGAACCGAGAATCAGGGCCTGTTTTGTTTTGTGCTCCGTCAGGATTCCGACAAACTCACGGACTGTTGCATTCGGCCAGTAATACCATTTTGTTCTGCTGCCGATGCCGGTTGCCTTCAGCTTGACCCTTCTGGCCTTCAGGCCGCTTCTAAAGACATGATATCTGGTTGTGGCATAGATCACCTTTGCATAAGGATCGATGCTGTCGATAATCTGCTTCGAAAACAGCATGTTTTCATGGGTATCGGTGGATCTGTCCTCCATGATGATATGTTCTTCCGGGATGCCCTGTGCCAAAAGATATGTCTTCATTGCCTGACTTTCGGAATTGACTTCGTCCCCGCCCTGACCGCCGGAAGGAATGAATACGGGAGCCTTTCCGGTTTCGGCAAGCTGTTTACGGTAAAACTGCAGTGCAATGCCGATGCGTCCTTTCAGGAGCGGTGTCGGAGTTCCGTCCGGCATCAGGCTGCAGCCGAGAATGATAATGAAATCCTGATCATATGCCGGCTTCCAGCTGATGACGATCAGCATGGAAATGATCGTGCCGATGATCATGCATTCGTAATACAGATAAACAGCCGAAAAAACATTGAACAGGACTTCATGGATCATGACTTCCTGCTCTGATCCCGAATAGAAACCGTTGCCGAAGATCAGAATCAGTTCGCCGCCGATCATCAGTACGGCCAGGATCATTCCCAGAAGATTGACGAAGGACTTGCCTTCCTTTCGGATCAGCATGATATTGGAAATGAAGAGACCAATCGAGAATACCAGAACAAACGGCAATGAATAGATCATGAATGCCTGGGCGGAGCTGACAAGGTAGAAGAACATTGATGCCAGCAGATGATCTTCCAGCATCTGCCCCTTCAGTACAAAAGATATGATGTTTATCTGGCTCAGTATGATCGACAGATCAAACAGGGCAAAGCTGATGTAATAGATCGTGTTGTAGGAATACGGGTTATAGCGGATCTGGCCGACAAATGCCTTCAGCAGCATCACAAAGACGGCAATCAGAAAGGCAAGCAGACAGAACATGATGAAGACCGGATTGACTTTCAGCAGAACCATCAGGCCGTACAGCACGACAAAGACAGCCGAAAGATATGCGATCGAACGCACTTTCGGCTTTGTCTTCAGACTGTCAAATTCAATCAGGTTTTTCTGTTCCATTACTGTTATTACTCTTAGAAAAATAGTCTTCTTCCCGCCGGCATCACAAGAATCAGAAGAATAGCCAGATAGGCGATCAGCTTCAGAAGCGGAAACAGGCTGAACTTCCCCTTCAGCTTGAAGGAAGCGCTGGCGATTGAAAATAATGTAAAGCCGACGGCAATTGCATAGCAGAGAATGCTGCCTGCCTTCAGAATGCTGAAGGAAGTAATTCCCTGAACGATGCCGACAATAAATGTGACCCATCCCATCTTCCTGGCAAAGGCTCTGGTACCCTCACTGTCCATTTTCGCCAGCATGGCATCCGGGACTTCCAGAGGATTCAGTTCCCTTCTGCCGCCGGCATACATCAGTCCGGTCACAATGCTGAAGATACATAATACTGCATAAAAGATTCCGCATAGAATCAGTAGAATATTTCCGTTTTGAATCGCTGCCAGATGCATTGTCATACTCCTGTCGTATATATGGTAATTATTGTAACATCAAACAATGCAGAAACATCCCTGTTTTCAAAGTGCTCCGGACTTGAAGATGCAAGATGATTTAAAGATAATGAAACTGACGGAGAAATCAGATGACAGACAATCAGAATATCTACAGGAGAATCGAACCCGTCAGCTGCTGTGCACCGGATACGGCCTATCATGAAACCGACTGTGCCGTCTGCGGAAAGCCGCTGCATTATTTTTCTCATGAAATGATGCTGGAATGCTTCCGATGCCATCAGCTGAAGCCGGCCAATGCAATCTGTGAAGACGGACATTTCATCTGCGATGAATGCCATGCCGGCAGCGGCAATGCAGTTCTTGACCTGCTGCAGAACACATCTGAAAAAGACCCTGTGTCCCTGTTTCTTCAGGCAGTGCGTCTGGAAAGTGTACACATGCACGGACCGGAACATCACAGCATTGTCCCCTGTGTCCTTCTTGCCGCATATCATAACAACGGCGGAAATATCGATCTTACTGCCTGTCTTAAGGAAGCCTGGAAACGCGGCCAGAAGATGGCCGGAGGTGCCTGCGGCTATCTGGGCGTCTGCGGAGCAGCTGCCGGAGCCGGCATCTTTGCCAGCATTGTCAGCGGCGCTACTCCTCTTACCGCAGAGCAGTGGACAATTCCGCAGCGTCTGACAGCTGAATGCCTTCTGAAAATTACGGATATCGGCGGTCCCCGCTGCTGCAAGCGTACCGGCCGGATTGCCATAGAATGTGCCGCTGCCTTTTCCGAAAAGGAATTCGGAATTGCCATGCCAGTCAGTCATCCAGGATGCGGCTATTCGCATATAAACACTGAATGTCTGAAGCAGCGCTGTCCCTTCTTTGCCGGTACAGCTGAATGATAATCAAAACATTCCCTGAACGGTTCAGGGAATGTTTTTTTATTTCAGATATTTTACAAAAACCTGTGTGTCTTCGCCGTGTCTGTCCTTCATCATCTTCAGAAATGAAAATCCGTATTTTTCATACAGACCTTCTTCATTGCTGGAAACATAAATGTTCTGATATCCGTCATCTGCCGCCAGCCGGCAGGCATGACCGATCAGGCTTTTGGCCAGATGCTGTCCGCGGTATCTGGGGAATGTATAGACATAGCCGATCCACGGTGTCAGTTCGGAATCCGGCACATTGTCTTCCTTTGCCAGCGTGCAGAAGGAAACAAGACGGTTCCGGTCACAGAGCATCAGAACCTTTGTGTCTTTCAGTTCACCGGAAATGATGCGGTCATGCAGGCGAATGCCGGCCTTCCAGTCACACTGCAGCATTTCATTCAGCCAGTGTTCCTGTCGTTCTGTTTCATGAATCTCTATGATCTTCATTCTGTATTCCTCAGCGGACATCAAAGCAGCCCAGATAGCGGAAGGCAAAGGGACTGCCCTCCTGCAGTTTTTCATACTGATCCCTGCTGCAGCCGGAACATTCGATCAGATAGGCATACTGTCCCAGTTCTGTTTTCAGCGGCCGGGCATGAATCGTAACCAGGGAAATGTTCTGTTTCTCAATCGTACTCATCAGTGCCGGCAGATCTTCTGCCTTGCCGGAAGCGATAAAGGCCAGCCGGTCACCGTTTTTCTGTTCCGGTTCATCCAATGTCAGGACATAGAAGCGGGTTTTGTTGGCATCGCTGTTCTGGATTCCGGCAGCGGCGATTTCCAGACCGTATACCTCAGCGCTGGAAGCCGAGGCAATGGCAGCCTGTGAAGGATCGAGTGCTTCCGCAACCATGTGTGCCCCTTCAGCCGTGCTGGATACTTCGATGACTTCCGCTTCAGGAAGATTTGTTTCCAGCCATTCTTTTCCCTGGGCTATCCCCTGCTTATGCGAATAGACGGTTGTGATCTGACTGAGCTCTGTCCCCGGCAGTGTCAGAAGATTCTGAGTGATAGGCAGTTCCACTTCGCCGCTGACAAACAGATCTGATGCGCCGATCAGAAGATCCATATAGTCAATGGTAGGTCCGCCGATGGTATTCTCCTGGGGAATAACAGCATAGGTGCTGTTCCCTTCCTGCAGTGCCTGCACGGCATCTGCGACAGTTGCATATGGCTCATAGGCGCCTTCGTTCAAGAAGAACCTGCCGCATGCTTCCTGGGTATAGGTCCCTTCCGGTCCAAGATAGCTGACAACTGCGGTTTCATAGGATACCGGCTGCTGTTCTTCTGCAGTTTCTGTATCGGCTGCACTGCCCGTACAGCCTGTCATCAGCAGGCACATAACGGCAGCTGCAGTCAGTATGATATTTTTCATATAGATCTCCTGTCTGACTCTTGCAGTTCATTGTACAATTAACTCCGGCAAAAGAAAATGCCCTCTGTTTTCAGGCAGAAGGCATTCGTTTATCAGAAATCGTTCGGTTATTCTTCGGCCAGATCGGCAGAGATATCACCGATGCCGTCGCATCTGACAGAAACAACTTTCAGATCACGGATCGAAGTTTCATCGATTTCCGTACCCTCGGGAATTGTTCCGTCATACTTTACGGCAAAGGAGAACAGACCGTGGGTCAGGCCGCATTCCTTGTCTTCGGTATTGAAGTACGAGAAGCTCCAGCCATCATCCAGAAGTTCGCCGATGGTCTTGCCGTTATAGGCACTCAGTTCTTCTTCCGACGGAATCATTTCGGTCAGATTGTCGATTCTGTCGATCTTCAGCGGTGCAAGCAGTTCATTGAGCTTCTTCTGATAGTCCGGATCATCAAAGTCAAGATCGAAGATTGCCTTGGTCTGTTCATCCGTCAGCTTGCAGACGGCACGGTACTGAACACCGTTGAGTTCAAAGGCAAAGACATAATGGTTGTTGAACGTGGATGAAGCATAGCTCGGAAGTGCCAGCACATCAGCCAGGGTCTTTGCATTCTTGACGTCACTGACTGGTTCGCCTTCGAAACCGTTATCCGGTGCAAATACGGCAACCAGATCCATGTCAGTATCAGCAGTGATGTAGATCTCTGCTTCCTTTGAATAGTCAGCTCCGTTGTTTGTCCATTTGACAAACATATAGTCATCCTTCGGTCGGGCGCTGAAAGCAACTTCAGATCCTTTGGTTGTATTGATAAAAGCCGAGGTGGTCGGATAGTCTTCATCAAATTCCGGCTTGCTGCCGTCTTCAGACATAGCAATTATACCTACACCTTCGGTATTTGCCTTGATCAGTACTGTTTCTTCTTCGGCACTGCTCTCCGGCTGTGCGCTGCAGGATGCAGCAAACATCATCAGCGCTGCCATTCCTGCTGTCAGGATTTTTTTCATAGTTAAACACCTCCCACATAATTTTTTGATAAAATCTGCCGTTTTGTCAATCCGGCTAAAAAAGGAGTCTTCGTGAGAGAACTCCCTGATGAATGCAGACTGTATAAATATGCGGTATTTATAACACGTATCAGCGCGGCTGTTTTTTCCAGATGCTCTGTGCCAGTACACCCACCGGCGCATGCGGCACATACAGTTCTTCCAGATAATCGGTTTCTTCTTTACTCAGTTCAAGTTCGACAGCCTTGGCGGCGCCGTCAATATGCGAAGTCTTTGTCGCACCGGCAACCGGAGCTGTCACTTTTGTCAGCAGCCATGCCAGGGAGATCTCGGCCATGGATACACCTTTCTGTTCGGCCAGCTTATGAACCCGCATGATGACTTTTTCATCAGCTTCGGCAGTTGCGTCGTATTTATATCTGGCATAGGCATCCAGTTCCAGGCGCTTTGAGGTTTCACCGGGAAGACGGGAAAGCCGTCCGGCAGCCAGGGCACTGTACGGTGTCATGACATTATTGTCTTCCCGGCAGAGATTCCGCAGTTCTCTTTCATCTTCCCTTGCCGGCAGATTGTAATGGCTCTGAATCGATACACACTGAGCAAATCCGTTCATCTCTGCTAAAGCATTGGCCTTGGCCAGCTGCCAGGCATAGCAGTTGGAGATGCCGATGGCACGTACCTTGCCTGCCTGTACGGCATCGTTCAGTGCAGCCATGGTTTCGTATACCGGCGTATTGTAATCCCAGCTGTGCATGATATAGAGATCAATATAGTCCGTACCAAGTCTCTTCAGGGAATCATGCAGGCATTTATCGATCCATTCACAGCCGCTGTACTGTTCCAGCAGGTTTCCTCTGCGCGGAGAGTATTGTGTGGCTATGACAGCCTGAGCGCGCACATCCTTCAGTGCCCGGCCGACAAATTCTTCACTGGTGCCGCCCTGATAGGCCATGGCCGTATCATAGAACGTAATGCCGTTTTCCTAGGCATGATCAATGATTTTCTTTGTCTCCTCATACGGGAGTGTCCACTTGTGCATGCCCTTCTCGGCTTCGCCGAAGCCCATGCATCCAAGACAGATGCGGGATACGGTCAGATCACTGTTTCCAAGCTTTGTATATTTCATGACTGTTCTGAAAGGCCTGCCGGATTTTTCGGGCCTTCTTTCCCTTTCTGAACAAAGCGTAAAGGTTAGAGTATGCTCTATGTCAATAAAAAACCTTCTGAAATATCAGAAGGTTTCAGATACAGTCAGCGTTCGCTTCCCAGAAAGAACAGTCCCAGCATGCCCGGTCCGACATGGGCGCCGGAAAACGGTTCATGCGGGCAGATGATGACTCTGGCATCAGGTGTCTCGGTCAGGATCATTTCTCGCAGCATTTCGGCATCCTTCAGGCAGTCGCCGTGTGAAATATAAACCGATGGATTTTTGATGGCCATCCGCTTGTCATGATACTTTGCGGCCAGAGTATGGATCGCCTTCCTGCGGCCGTGGCAGTTGGCACAGGATACGATATGGCCGCTGGCATCACCGTAAAGGATCGGCTTGATATTCAGGGTCGTGCCGATCAGTGCCGTTGCCCCGCTGATTCTTCCTGTCTTCTTAAGGAAGTTCAGATCACCGACGGTAAAATACTGACAGCAGTGCGGAACCAGGGCATCCAGAATGTCGCCGGCTTCAGCGGCAGATTTTCCTTCTTTCGCCAGTTCGGCAGCCCGTATTGCCAGCATGCCGCTGCCGAAGCCGCAGCCGTGCGAATCAACAATATGAATATAACGGTCAGGATAATCATCATGCAGCTGCGCAGCTGCATTGACAGTCGCATTATAGGTGCCGCTGATGGCGGAACTCATGGCGATATAGATGATATCTTTTCCTTCCTTCAGAAGCGGTTCAAATCCTTCCAGAAAGACGCCGGTATTCAGAAGACTGGTTCTGACTTCGGCACCGTTTCTGAGTCCCTCATAATATTCGTGCATTGCAAAATGCTCAATGTCCCCTTCATATACGACCGGCACACCGTTGATCGTATAGCCGGCCGGAAGCAGCCGGATGCCTTCCAGCAGACTGCCGGGAAGATTGGCAGTTCCGTCCGCAAATACTGCAAATGTCATGTTACAAAACTCCTTTTGAATCTTTCCAGAAAGATTCACTGCAAACAGTACTCATTATTATATCAGTATGATTCATCCGTGTTCTTATGATTGTGGCTGTAAAGACGGTAAATCATCTGGGCTACATTGTGGGCGCTCTCCTTTTTGCCGTCCTCTTCCCATTTCATGAATGAATTCAGAAGGCCGCCGGCATAGGCATAGAGTTCATACATATGCAGTTTTTTCTGCGGCAGGATATTCTTCATCATATATTCGTTGACAGCATCGATCAGCACCGTATACAGACCGTGCCGGTTCAGAACCAGAAAATAGCGGGCATGACGGTCAAAGTAATTCAGTGAAAATTCAATATGCTCAAGGCGCATGAAGACACCCGGATCATCTGCCTCGCCGCCTTCGATCATATAGCCGTTGACAATGATGTCCAGATAGTCACATAAGGCATCATAGAGATTTTCATAATAGCGGTAGAAGGTCATGCGCGATATGCCAGATGCCCTTACCACATCCATGACTTTGATGCGGCTGAATTCCTTCTGCCTTTCCAGTTCATCAAGAATGGCATTGCCGATGGCAATCCGGGTGGATACTGTTCTGCTGTTGCTGTCTGTTCTGATTTTCATAGATGTTACACTTTCCTGGATATTGTATCAAATGTTACATATTCGCTGATTATGTAAATTTTAACATGAGAACAGCCTGCATACAATTTCCCTGTTGATCAGGAGGTATTTATGATCAGAATCGTTGCCGACTCATCCTGCGATCTGCATGCCCTGGATACACCGGAATTTGTTACCGTGCCGCTGTGTGTCTATACCGATGAAAGAAGCTTCATCGATGATGACAATCTGAATGTGACAGAGATGCTGGATTACCTAGCTGCATATAAAGGCCGCTCCTATACATCCTGTCCGCCTGTTGATGCCTGGCTGCAGGCGTTTGAAGGCGCTGAGGAAATCTTTGTCATGACAGTGACAAGCGGACTCTCCGGTTCCTACAACAGTGCCATGAATGCGGCAGACATGTATCGGGAAGAACATCCTGAAGCAAAGATTTCTGTCATTGATTCCCTCTCTACCGGAGCCGAAGAAATCGTGGCTCTTATGAAGCTGACAGAACTGATCAGAAAAAATCATTCCTTTGAAGAAACGGACAGGCTCATCCGCGAATATATGAAGCATACCCGTCTGTTCTTTTCGTTCTCCTCACTGCACAACCTGGTGCAGAACGGCCGTGTCAGCAAGGCTGCAGCAGCTGCTATGTGCCTGCTGAACCTCAGAGTGATCGGAACGGCATCCGAAGAAGGAAAGATCAGTGTCACCGGCAAGGCCAGAGGAAACCGCAAAGCGGTCAAAGCGCTTCTGGAAGACATGAAAAAAGCCGGATATACCGGCGGCAGAGCAGTCATTACTCATGTTGAAAATGAAGAACTGGCACTGCTGCTGAAGAATACCGTAACCAATGAATTTCCTCAGGCAGTGATCGATATCTTTTCTGCCCGCGGTCTCTGCAGCTATTACATGGAAAGAAACGGCATCGTTATCAGCTGTGAAACAGCCTGATGACCCGTATACCAGAACCGACAGTCAGGCTCCTCAGGGAGCCTTTTTATGATTGCCGGACAGATCACAGACCATGATATATTCTTCTTCCGTCTCCTTTACTGTATGAAAACCGGCTTTCTGATACAGAGTGACCGCTCTGTTTTCTTTCTGCACGGAAAGCGATACCCGGAAATATCCCAGCGATTTCAGAAGCGAAAGCATCTCTTTTAACAGCGCAGTACCAATACCGATGCCGCAGTATTCTTTCAGTACAGACAGAGCCAGAGACGGTGTTTCGTCATCAACATGGCCGTAATCATTTATGATCCGGCACCAGATCATACCGGTGATCCTGCCTTCCGTTTCAGCAGCCAGACAGTGATCGTCTTTATATTTCCCGAAATCCCTGATATAGACCTGCAGTCCGGGACTGTCAGTGATTTCTTCCGGCGGCGGATCAGATCCTTCCGGAACGAATATTGCTTCATACAGAAACCGTTTCATCATTGTCACTTCGCCAGGAAGAAGCTGACGGATCCTGAAGTTACAGTCTTTTTTCATATGGAAGACTCCTTCTGATATTACTTTAATACCATCGTGCTTTCATGTATGCAATAATGAAAGCCGTGTGACAAAGGAGGATCTTCCATGCCGCTTTCTGATTCACTGTTTCTTGTACTGGCAATGCTCTGCAGTGCTTCGATGGCCATCGGCCTGCGTTTTTTCAGATCAGCCGGAAACAGATACGGAATGATCCTCGGCAATTATCTGACCTGCATGGTCATCGGTTTTCTGATGATCGGAAACAAGTCAATGCTGTTTCAGGGACATCTGTCAACATGGATCCTCGGCATGATCGGCGGCATTCTGTTTGTTCTTTCGCTTGTCTGCATGCAGAGCAGCATCGTTTCCAGCGGGGCGATCATGACATCGGCCTTTTCCAAGCTTGGTCTGCTGGTGCCGCTTCTGCTCAGCATTCTCGTATTTCATGAACAGCCAGGTTTTCTGCAGTATCTTGGTCTGATAACCGTCATCCTTTCCATCGTGATCATGAACGGAACATCCAAAAAAGAAGGAAACATCAATCTTCCCTTCCTGATCATTGTATTGATCACCAACGGCCTTTCTGATGCCATGGCAAAGATCTACAGCACCATCGGCATTCCCGCCGAGGAAACCGTCTATATGTTTGTGCTGTTTGTCTGTGCTGCCCTTCTTACGGCAGTACTGATGTATATGGAAACAAAAAGAAGCGGTCGTAAGGCTGAACTGAAAGACCTTGCGGCCGGTATCTGCATCGGCATACCGAATTATTTCTCATCGATTTTCCTGCTGCGCTCCCTGCGTACCATTCCGGCAGTGATTGTCTATCCCGTCTTCTCTTCCGGTACAATTCTGATTGTCACGGCTGCCGGCTATTATCTGTTTCATGAACATCTCAGCCGCCGGCAGATCATTGGTCTGGGACTGATCCTTGTTTCCCTTGTATTGCTGAATATATGAAAAACACCGGTGCATCTGCATCGGTGTCTTTGTATGTGCCTGTTATTTCAGGTTGTTTTTCAGATATTCCATGAACTCGGCATGTTTCATCGGACTCTTGTCGGTAAAGAAATAATCATTGTCCGTCAGATCACCGCTGCCGATTGCGGCACCGTCAAAGCCGGGAAGATTCCGGTAAATCCATCGGGCGGATTCGATTGGCTTGGGATCATGCGGATCTCGGAAATAATCAGGGTCGGTTTTCAGTACATGGGACTGTACGAGGCTGAGCACTTCATCCCATTCTGCTTCATTGCCGCCGCTGATTGATTCAAGGTTTTCTTCTGTCAGTCTGATTTTATCTGTCATCTGTTTCACCACCGTTTTCGCTCACGTCTCAAGCAGCAGGTTAAACTATCAGATTTATTATATCGCCGCAAGTGCTGTCAGACAGTCATTTTTTTTTCGGAAACGGAAGTTCATCATACATTCCGTTCACAAGGGCACAGAGAAAATACCGGTCATCCGTTTCCGATATAAGGATCATTTCCTTTGCACCTTCATACGGCGGTTCTTTTTTTGAACCGGGCAGCATTTTCATTGCCGACGGAACCGATTTTACCAGCAGCCGGTTGTCATAGATGCCGCCGAAGTTTTTGCCTTGATAGTAAAGAAGATATTCACCCATCATCGGCCTGTATGTCACTTCATCAAGATTCCTTAACTGTTCCAGGATGTATTCCAGATATTCCTTTGAAGACGCCATACAGTTCTCCTGTTATCCGATCAGCTTCAGAAACTTTTTTTCGTTCATCTGCTCATTGGTGATATATTCGCCGTCATGAAAGAGCGCATAGTTTGTTACCGGTGAAGGTGCATTCTGTGCCTGTTCCCTGCTGCTGATCAGTATGGCATGAAACGATACGCCGGCAGCTTCTGCCGTCTTTTCAAGAACCGGAACATATTTCGCATTGAAAGGACACTGGTGCGTATAATACAGGACATATCCTTTCTCATCGATATGCGGATGTCTGGCGCATTCACGAAAGCGCGGAACAGAAGCTCTGTCAGAAAGCGGCAGATACCAGAGCTGAATGCCGTTATCAGCTTCATCGCATACGGAAAAGCCTTTGTATTTCAGATATTTCGGATCCGCCAGAAACGGTTTCTTCTTTGCGGAAGAAAGAATGCAGAGTCCCTGCTTTCCCTGTTTCCTGCTGTCGCTGATGCAGGCATCGAGAAGATCGGAAGAATATCCGTGTCCTTTCAGGGAACCGGAAACCCACAGGCAGTCGATATACATATAACCGTCTGCTTCAATGGGCACCCAGGCATTCTCTGCCGGGATATATTCGATAAAGCATTTTCCTCTTTCCGTGCTCTTCAGAAAGACCAGTCCTTCATCAAGCCTGTCATTCAGCCAGGCTTTTTTTGATTTCACCTGTATGTCATTGTTGTTTGAAATGGCACAGCAGATATGTTCCGTTGCAAGATTTTCTTTTGTCACTCTGATATATTCCATCATCTGTCCTTCTTTCTGATTGGATGCCTGATCACTGTTTTCAGTTTTTCCTTAGCTGTGCGCCTGGCATCGGACAGATAGATTTCATGGTGCTGTCTGTCCGCTGAAAAATCATTTTCATATCCATTTTCTTCCAGATACCTGTCCATCAGTTCCACCGTTGCCGGTTCGTCATCATACGGGCCGATATGCATGCACTGCACACACAGGCCTTCCTCAATGCTCAGAAATTCAGCCTTTGAGAAATCCTGCTTCTTTTTCCTTTCCGCTTCCTGCACAGCCCATGCTAAATCTGTTTCCCTGACAAAGTCCGGCAGACGGATGACAGAAATCCAGCGGAAATCCTGTTTCCGGCTGTAATCCACACCCTGGATGCCTTCCTGTTCCCAGAAGCCTTCCAGCGGCGGCACGACATAGTCAAACCAGCCTTCGATCTGATAATTGCTTTTCCTGCTCATCCGCAGCGTATAGGCAACGGCATACAGTGTACCGATGGCTTTCTGATAGTCTCCGTCCTCCTGATTCGGATCGCCGCTTCCTCTGACGGCAATATAATTCATCTTCGGAAACGTTATGATCTGCGGCTTCTTTCCAGGCAGATAGAATTCCTTATATTCCTTCTTAAAATCAAATGTCATGACAGTTCTCTCCGTAAATATCCATCATTTTCCGTACAGTTTTGGCAATCCTGTCTCTTGCCTCCTGCGGCTCCAGGATCTCTGCCTTGTCACCGAATGTCAGCAGCCAGGCAATCAGATTCTCCATATCGGTATAATCGGCAGTAAACAGCAGTCTGCCGTCTTCTGTTTCCCGGAAGCTTTCTGTTCCGAATTCTTCAATCAGACGCCATTTCACATCTGCATCAAACAGGATTCTGACCCTGATCCCGCCCGGGAAGATCTTTTCATCGGAAAGATCCGGAACCGAAGCATTTCTGTTTTCAAAGGAAATATCGGTTTCCCGGACCTGATCCATGCGGTTCAGCTTGAACAGCCTGAAGTCTTCCCTGTCCCTGCACCATCCCCACAGATACCAGCTGGACCAGCGGAAAATCAGATAATACGGTTCTGCCGTCCTGCTGCTTTCGGAAGACGGTGAATAATAACGGAATGAGACCAGATGCCTTTCGGCAATGGCATTCTGTATGGTTTCGATCCTGGGAGCAAGAGAGTCATGCTGCCACGAAGAAAGATCGATCAGGATCGAATCACTGCCGCTGATGACCTTTGATGATCCGGTCTTGATCTTTTCCATCAGCTGGCTGTAATAGCTGCTGCCGCTGATACTGTCGAGGCTTCTCAGGCCTGCCAGTATCATCTGCATGTCCCGGGAAGTCAGTATTGTCCTGTCCATCCGGTAGCCGTCCATGATGCGGATACCGCCGCCGCTTCCCGGTATGGTCTGGATCGGAATGCCGGCCATGCAGAGAGACTCAATATCCCTGCTGATGGTTCTTCTTGATACTTCGAATTGTTCAGCCAGTTCAGGTGCCGTTGTCATATCTTTCTGCAGCAGCACTGACAGGATGCCGATCAGTCTTTCCGTCTTCATTTTCTTCTCCGTTTTAATCATAGCAAAACATACATGACATCTGTATGTCATGTATGCTGCAGAATATAACAGTTTCTCTGCTCACTCCGTATCTCCTGTATGATCGTTCCGTTATTTACCGGTACTTTCCTCTTTCTGAATTCCGGTTGCATATATGAAACTCAGATGCTAATTTTAGTTTATATGCGGCATTTCGGATGTGAATGAACAGCTGCGTTTCAGACACAGAAAGATGACGGCAGATTTCTGAAGCAGGAGAACTTTATGAAAACAAAAACACCGGTCTATGACTTTGTAACAGATTATCTGAATAAAGATATGAGCCGTTTTCATATGCCGGGTCATAAAGGCATGGGTGCTTTGGGCTGTGAAAGACGCGACATTACGGAAATCGCAGGTGCAGACTATCTGCTTGATCCCTCCGGCATCATTGCTGAAAGTGAAATGTACGCTTCCTCTCTGTTCGCAACTGCCTGTACTCTCTACAGTACGGAAGGATCTACCCTGGCGATGAAGGCAATGCTGAGAGTGGCAATGATGTGTACGGAACGGCAGCGGAATGGAAGACGGTTCCGCATTCTTGCCGGTCGCAATGCCCATGCCAGCTTTATTCATGCCTGTGCCCTTCTCGATTTTGATACGGAATGGCTGTACGGCGAAGATACAGTCTCTTTCATCAGCTGCCGGATCACGCCGGAAGGCCTTTGCAATGTTCTTGACGGCATGAAGGAAAAACCCGATGCCGTCTATATCACCTCTCCGGATTATATGGGCAATATGACAGATATTCACGGCCTTGCCGAAGCATGCCACAGCCGCGGCATTCTCCTGCTTGTCGACAATGCCCACGGCGCCTATCTGCATTTTCTTGAAGAAACGGTTCATCCAATGGATCTTGGTGCCGACCTGTGCTGCGATTCTGCCCATAAAACACTGCCGGTTCTGACCGGCGGTGCATATCTGCATATTTCCAAAAGAATGGAACAAACATACGGCAGGCTGTATCACAAAGCAAAAAAGGCAATGTCCCTGTTTGCCTCTACCAGTCCCTCCTATCTGATCCTGCAGTCACTCGATCTCTGTAATGCCTATCTTTCCAATGATTTCTCTGAAGAGTTGAAGGAAACATGCGGCAGAATCCGCATGCTGAAAAAACAGCTGGACCAGGCCGGCATTGTCACATATCTGAATGAACCTCTGAAGCTCGTAGCCGACTGTGCCGCACTGGGCATGAGCGGCAGTGAAACGGCAGAATATCTGCAGAGAAACAGAATTGAATGCGAATATGCCGATATCCATGATCTTGTCCTGATGATCACTCTGAATAATCAGGATGATGATTACAGACGGCTGTATCAGGCACTGTCGGCACTTGCCGGAAAACGGCCGGCACTGAAACGCAGTCTGCCGCCGCTTCCGAAGGCGCAGAAAGTCTGCAGCATCCGTGAAGCAGTCTTTGCTCCTTCTGTCAGAATACCCGTCGAAGAAGCTGAAGGACGTGTCTGTGCTGCTCCTTCCATCAGCTGCCCGCCGGCGGTTTCCGCAGCTGTCAGCGGTGAACTGCTGAGCAGAGAAATCATTGATGTGATGCTGTATTACGGAATCCGTGAAGTCGATGTCATTGAATGATTTATTCTTCAAATATCAAACAGACCCTGCAGATGCAGAGTCTGTTTTTATACATAATATGAATTATGATCTTTTTATGATTTCTGCTGCGCCAGTCTGTCCCTGACAATATCAATGCCGATGCATATGGCAAGAACTGCACATGCGAACAGAAGACTTTTCACGACTGTCCCTGCCCTGACGGCAGCGGGGTCATAGGACAGCGGATAACCGGTGAGAGTGCTGATGATCCAGGCGATGAACACATGGAACAGATAGACTGTCATGGTATGGGATCCCAGCCAGGAAAGCTCTGTCACCCTTGCGCCGGCCAGTTCAACCAGCCTGCAGACTTCACCGAGCCCCCAGATGATCAGCAGTGAAGAAATGCTGACAAGCACCAGACTGACTGCTTCCGGTTCGGCAAAAGATCCCCGGAACAGATTGACACTCGGGGTAATCACCATGGCCATTGCAGTTCCTCCAGCCAGTGCAGCAACGGCCGCAAGCCATCCTTTTGCGCCTTAGAGTCCTTCGATCTCAAACAGTCTGTTCTGTCCGAAAAAAGCACCCAGCAGCATGAATGCACACCAGAAAGGAACCAGCTGGATATTATACGGCAGATCAACTGCAAACTGACGCATGATTCCCGTTGCCGCAAGCAGTCCCGCAACAGCCAGAAGTGTTTTTGACTTTGACTTCAGCACGGCATCGGCTGTCGGAAAGAACAGAATACTGGCAAAATACATTGCCAGCAGAAACCAGAAGTCTGCCAGAAACATATAGCGTTTGCCGAGTGAATAGTATTCCCACTGGAACCAGCCCTGTATCGTGCGGTTCCAGATACAGCCGCCGAAGAAATTGCGAAGGCAGTACAGTGTTTCCTGAAACGGTGCTCCTCCTGTCGCAAGAAGATAGATCGTTCCGACAGCCCAGAACAGCAGAGAATACTTGAAAAACGGGATGATCAGCGCCTTTGTCCTGGCCGCAAGATTGTCCTGAAACGTCCGTTTTCCCGGCTTGTAAAAGAAGCCTGAAAAGAAGAAAAACAGCAGCAGTGCCGCAGGAATCAGATGCGTGCATACGTTATTGATGATTCCCGGAGCACTCAAATGGTAGAATACAACGATCAGAATGGCAATTCCCTTTGCCATATCTGCGAAGTTTAATCGTCTGGCGGATGTCATAAGATTCACCTTCTGATCTTTTATCGGATACATACCTTTTCAGAGTCAGAATATATGTATCTGGTATGTTCTTTTTAAGCGGAATGATCCGATAATTCTGTTTAAAAGATCTAAAATTAAATCTAATTATGGTCATCAATCATTCTGATTGCAAGAAATACCATCCGTTCGGGATCATATTCAGATCCGATCCTTGAAATCCGATATCAGTTCATGAAAAGACTCCCTGACGGCCGGTACCAGCCATGCGGGAGCCAATTCAGTTCAATTCATTTACTGTTCAGTCTGTTTTCTTTTCCGTTCCGCTGCTTTCACAAGCTGGCTGTATGCGGCTTTCTGCAGAAGATTATTCACCGGACCGGACAGAATGATCGCTGCAATGATATAGATCCACAGGAACTTTATACTGATGAAACGGAAAAGAATGTTTGCTGAAAGGATGGTCACAATACTGTATCCAGTCTGCAGTCCGGTATTTGCCCTGTTGAGATCCCTGATGATATCGATACCGTCGGAAGTATGCGGAGCAGATTCAATGAACTCTGCCGCCCCTTTTACTCCCGGACAGTTCCTGAAATCATCACAGCATTCCTGAGCTGCCTGTCTGTATGAAGGTGTATTTAGAACCTCACGAACCGTATTTCTGATGCCGCTGACAGAATCATCCTTCAGATCTGTTCCGGCTCCGATTTCACGCACTCTCCTTGCGACTGCCTGCTGTTCATTCGTCTGCGGATACAGAACCAGCGGTGTCGCCATATAGAGGCTTTCCGATACACTGTTCATGCCGCAGTGAGTAATGAAGACATCCGCCTTTGAAAGCACATCGAGCTGATCAACGTAAGGTTCCGCCTTTATGTTCTCCGGCAGTTTTCCAAGACCGGCAATATCAGTTGATTTTCCGCAGGATATGATGACATCAATATTTTCATCTTTAAATGCTTCAATGCATCTTGCATAGAAATCAGGACGGTGATTGATGACCGTGCCGAGTGATATGTAAACAAGCTGTCGGCTGTGATCCTTATCCGGTTTTCTGTCCGTCAGCAGGGATGGTCCGGCAAAGATATAATGATCCGAGAAACTCTCTGAATACGGCTGAAATCTCCTGGAAGTATATACAATGGAATCGGTCTGATTGTCGCTCTGTATCAGAGAGAACAGCCCTTTTATCTTATAGCCGTAATCCTTCAGCCTGTTCAGTTCCCTTGAAACTTTCGGCAGACCGGCCATCAGTCCGGCGATTTCCTTCGGTGAATTCTTCATATATGTTGAAGACATCTGATTGAATGCGAATGTACTGGTGGACACAACCATTGGAACATCATATTTCCAGGCATTCAGCTTTCCCCAGAAACATACCGAATCCGTAAAGACAACATCCGGCCGGAAGGAAGTGAATTCATCATGCAGGAATTCATCCATCGCGGCTGTGATCCGGATGTCCTGAATCGTCATTTCCGTAGTTGATACTTCCTTCAGGTTCTTTTCTTCTTTGTCGTTTAATTCCGGAAGATATCTGTCACAGCAGACAAATACCGCACCGGTGCTTTCTATCTTCTGCCGGAATTCACTGAATGAATAGAAGCGCACTTCATTGCCGCGGCTGACAAGTTCCCGTACGACCGCCAGCATGGGATTGGTATGTCCATAGGCGGGAATACAGAATGCTGCTATCCTTGTCATCCCTCAGTCCTCGTTCTTTTCGGCAAATACAAGGTCAAACAGTTCCGCAAAGGCACCCTTGGGCGGAATTGCGATACCGTGTTTTACATCTCCGAGCAGAAGCAGTGTATCTCCCGGCTTGATTCCGAATAATTCCCGCGCCTGTTTGGGAATCACGATCTGTCCTTTTTCACCGACTGTTGCTGTCCATGCATATTTTCCTTCAGGTCCTTTCATGAGATTGCTCCTTTCGTATAATAAGTATGATTTGTATAACTGATTATACAAAAAGAAACCATTCTGTTCAAATATATCAGACATCAGTAATGTTATTGCAGCTTCATGATCAGCTTTATTTACCCCGGTACTTTTTCATTTTCTGCTTCAGACATCTCATCCCTGATGCACAGAATCTGATCAAAGCCGGAAGTTTCAAATATCGACCAGATTTCCGATTTCAGATGTGCCACTGCTACTGCTCCGTTTTCCGGGCAGTCTTTTGCCATGATCATCAGAACTCTTAATCCTGCTGAAGAAATATAGTCAAGATTCCGCATGTCGATTTCCACAGAACGGAATGCATGTTTTTCATTTTCTTTACGATACAGCGACAGCAGCTCCGGTGCCGTCAGCGTATCGACTCTTCCCTGCAGAGAAAGATACAGTATATCTCCCTGCCGGTGCATGTACATGGCGAAGAAATTCTGTTCATCTGTATATTCAACAGCAGTACCTTCTGCCCGCATGATCCAGAAATACATTTCCCGGAATGCCTCTCTGGCACTGTTCTGAACTGCCTGTGAATAGTCCGCAAGCGTATGAAGCTGATCCGGAAGATAATCATATACTGGTATTTTTTCCAGTGAGAAACCCATCTCTGCGGCAAACTGTTCCGCCTGCTGCGGATCAAAGAACACATTCTCTGCTTTCGGTTTTTCCGGTACGGATTCAGGCACTTTATTTTCTCCGCAGATTGCCTTCATTATTTTTGCCTGTGCGGAAACAATCATATTGTCTGTTGTCACCCAGATTCCGTCGAATTCCTCCAGCAGACGGTGAATATTACGGAAAACTGCTTCCAGTTCTGACTGCGTCAGATACATCAATAGTCCTTCGGTAGTAATAAACAGATCGCCGCTGATTCCTTCCAATGCACTGCGCAGGGATTCATAATTCGTCGCATCTGCTGCATGATAAAGCATCGGTTTATTCCCCTGATACAGCCTGCGGCACTTATCTTCCATGACCTGAATCACAGCCGGAAGGTCAAAACCGTGATACGGAATTCCCTTCCGGGCAAACTGCAGGCCGCGGGGTGTATAGCCGCACGGCAGATCCAGAATGTTCCGGTACCCGCTTTGAAGAAACAGATTCGAGGATGCGGTAAAGCGTGCTTCAATCGTAGTCATGAACCCGGGGATTGCCTTCATCTTCTGAAACTTCTCCATTTCCGTCAGTTTATCCCTGTCTGCCATCGAAATGCCGCGGTCAAAACCAAACAAGGAACTGAGCTGCTTCGCATCCGGATCACCGGCTTCGGCCATCACCAGAAGACATGCCTGGGCAGTTGTAAAAACCGGATTGACTTCTTCCAGCTGCTTGATGTTCTCCACATGATTCCTGTTATCCATTCGTTCTTCTCCTGCGGCAGGATCCCTCCGGATCCTTTACTGTTTTTTAATCATATCATCCCGGCCGCATCATCAGCATTCCAGGAATCTCAGGAAAGAGTATCAGCGTGCGGATTTTCCTTTATGGGAAATTCCTTCACAAGATAGAATAAGTATCCTCCAAGAACGGCCACAATCAGCACGAGATTGATGATCATGTCTGTCTGCGGGCTGAAACTCCCTTCAGCCGCAAACACTTTCAGTGCATTGTTTGCGGAATGGAACAGGATGCAGGCATTCAGTGACTTGCTGTGATAAAAGATCCATACGAGGACAAATCCCACCAGAACGGCAAATACGATCTGGATGATCGACGAAGCCAGGACCCTGCCGCTTCCGTTGAACAGATTTACGATATGGCCGATTCCGAATGTCAGTGAAGAGACAATGAGAGCTGACTTCAGGTTATCTTTTTCCAATGCCCGAAACAGCAGTCCGCGGAAAATGACTTCTTCCAGAAAGCCGACACAGGACATGCTGATGATAAACAGTACTGTTTCCGCTAAAGTGTACTGCATTCTGACGCCGCCCCAGAAGGCAGTCGAAGCGATGACAGCAAGCGGAATATAATACAGAAAACGCCTGGCCGGAACTTCTGATCTGCAGAAACCGTATTTTCTGTTCAGATGATTATTTCTGATCAAGAAGAAAAGGATCAGGGACATCACAATATGCAGTGCGGCTGTCACTGACTTTATGACACCGACAGACTCTGAAAGCTGGTCGGCAATGCTTGTCAGGACTACGTAAAGAACGATCCACAGGACCGCAAAGGAAATCTCACTCGTCTGATACAGTTTCGTCATTTCTTTCTCTTCCTTTCTCAATTCCTTCCACAATCATCATCAATGCTTTTCGGATTGCATCAGGATCATATTTCATTGCATTGTTGGCAATCAGGCTTGCATATCCATGAACAACAGCCGCCAATGGCTCAAAAAAGGCAGCTGCATCTTCAATCGTCAGTTCTTCTTCAGTACTGACAGCCGCGAGCAGATCCGCTGTTTCAGGTGCCCGGATCAGATCTTCAAGACTGAAGCCAGAAAAACGGCCTGACTGAAAAAGAAAGCGGAATAACTGCGGCTCCTCTTCCGCAAAACGGATATATCTGATTCCTATTTCCATAAGATCTCTGCCTGCAAGAATATATTCGCTGTGAAATTGATCCGCTTTCCGGTAAGTCAGATCCTTCAGGATGTCGGTATCAGGAAACTGATACATGATCGGCTGCGTTGAACATCCCAGGAAAGACGCCAGGTTCCGCACTGTCAGTGCTTCATGACCCTTTTCACGAATCAGCCGGAAGGCACCTTCGATCATGGCTTCTTTTGTCGTTGTCGGTTTCTTTGGCACAGCACTCACCCCGCAATACTATAACGTTTGTTATTATATTCTTGATTTCCTCTGATGTCCATAAATACAGGACTCTGCAGATAAAAAAGGCTTCGTCACGGGCAGTTCATTGCTTCTGTGACAGAAGCCTTTTGATTTCATATCATTCTGATTTATTTAATTCAGTTCTGATGGGACAGGAAACCCCTTCTTCATGTTTTACTTTACAGAATCTGCTTTTTCTTTCGGAATTGAAGCTCCCATGTCAATCAGACGAAGATCTGATGCATCAACTTTGTCGCTGTCAGCCTGATCACTGCTGATCACAGAAAGATCTCCGCTCAGCTGTTTTCTGACGCTTTGTGCTCTTTTCATCGCAAATTGTTTCAGTGTCTCACAGCCTCTGCGGTATTCATCGGTCGTATAGAATACGGGTGCTTCTTTTTCCGCATACGGCAGCAGCATCTCACTCATCTGATCGAATTTGCGTTCAAACTCTCCCGAATCAAAATACTCTGTGATCAGCTTATCCAGTGCGTCGTGGTACTGCCGGCGGTAGGTTTCGTTTCTTATGATCCATCGCCAGAGCGGACGGCTGTCTTCATCTGTGCCGATCAAAGGTGAATCGATTCCCTGATTGAGAAGATCAGTTGCGTCCTTGAATGCTTCCTCCCCTACGACAGCTGTGAAGCTCCCGAAAGCCGCATTGTAATCCCAGGGCAGAACAGACAGACGTCCGTCATTTTCAAAAAGGATAAGATTGTGCAGCATGGTTCCTGTATAGCTGTCATAATTCAGGACAAAATTATGAGCAGCGAAATACCGGATGATCTCATCGGTGTCAAGATGTAGATCGAGATCTTCTTCATTTGCCATGCTTTTCAGTGCAGCAATCACTGCCTGATGGTCCTTCTCATCCGCATGTGTCTCGATGTTTTCAAAGATATCCGGATAGCTCGCCAAATCATCATCCTTATAGACCAGATCAGCACCTTTTGCTTCCGGCTGCGGCGGCGGACCGTTCAGTTTCATATCCGCCATCATATCAAGAGACAGTTCCACGCCTTTGCTTTCCGGTTTATAGATTGCACCCCTGCCTTCATTGATTCTTCCCAGGAAACTTTCGTCTTCATCCTCTGCAGCCATATAGAGCCCGCGGTCTTCTCCGTTTACCGTGAGCCATACAAAACTGGTCATTGGTGAAGGCACGCCGATCTTCCGGAAAATGTCATAGCAGAAATAATCCTTCATGTATGTCGTATCCGAAAAACAGTTGTTCAGGCTCAGTTTATCCAGACCGTGATACTTCTGTCCGTCTGTAAACCTGCCGAAGTTCACCCGGTAGCTGTATCTGGAATTGTCGTAATCCGCCGCTACAATGAAAAGAGTTGAGTTTCCTTTTGTCGCAAACGAAACATCCCTGATGACTTCTCCGTCGATTTCAATGTCTGCTTTGTACTTTGTTTTATTCACCGGATTGGCTTGCAGATCTTGCCAGTCCGCATCAGATATGCTCACATTGATCTCATGAACAAAACTGTCATCAAACAAAGTATGTACATAATCCTGATCTGCCTGTGAATTCATGGTTTCTTCCGGCATGCCCGATGATTCCGGGGCTGCCTTGCAGGCAGTAAGAACGATTGCCACAGCCGCAGTCAGCAGGAATGCAGGAAAACGTTTCATGACTTACTATCTCCTCAAAAAAATCTGTTATGCATTTCTATGAAATTTCTTTTATGGAATTTACAATGATCTGTATTCTTCAGTTCATATGGCACTGAAAACAAAACGCTTCTTCAGATGGTACAGCTGAAATTATTTCAGTTTCAAACTTTCATTCTCAGTTTACTCATGCCTGTTCCTTTCTGTCAATTTGCGTTTCCTTTACGCTTATCAACACAGTATTAACAGTCCGTCAACACACTGTTTACAGGTCAATCAACATGATGTTTATAGCTCATTCACACGATTATTTACGAACCCCAATAAAACCAGTGGCTGGGTACAGAAGGCGTATTTGCGCTTTTTTTTCTCGGCCACTGGTTTATTGAATCTTTAAATAAACATTTTGTTTACAGCTTATCAACACAGCATTTATAGTCCATCAACAAATTGTTTACCGGGCAATCAACACAGTGTTTACAGCTCATCCACATGTTTTTTTACGAACCCTCATTTTTTAGAGCGCCATGTTTTTCTTCTTTGCGGCAATAAGCAGCCCAATAACAGATGCCCCAAGAAGGAACATCCATAGTATGATATCGTTCTCATCACCTGTTTTCGGTGTTTTTCCATTTGATGTATCCGTGATCGTGAAATGCGCGTCAGCGCCGGCAGCATCGTCAAAGAGTGCTGTCAGTGTGTGTTTCCCGGTGCCAAGCGTCTCAAAAAAAGCCGGTTTCAGAGTGATCACTACACTGCCGGATACAGCACTGTAATATTCTGCATCGACGCTCTTGCCATCGATCTTAATGCCAACAAAATGGCTGAATGCTTCATTGTCATCGATGGAACGTTTGAAAACAAAGACGGAGTGTTTACCGCTGCCTTTTTCCCAGACAATACCGTCTCCTTGGGTAACATGATAAACTATCGGCACAACTTTTGGAATTGCACGGGTCTCCACCTTATCGCACCGTGAGCAGCTGCGCGTCTCTTCACCTTCCTCTGTCTCAGTGGCTTCCTTCGTCACGACCCATTCGCCAAAGTCATGACCAAGAGCCGAAATCGTCAGTTCTTCCCTTGAAGTTACCTCTTCGCCTTCTGCATCCATGAATAATTTGCCACAGCGATCACATTCGTAATGCTCCTTCATTCCCGTTTTTTCGCAGGTCGGAGCAACTTCGCTCTTCAGGCTCAGATTGTGTACATGTATTACGTTCACAATGCATTCTGCCGTAAACCCGCCTTCAACAGTAGTTACCGTGATCACTGCACTTCCTTCGCTGACAGCTGTCACTTTTCCGTTATCATCAACAGAAGCGATGGTCGGATCACTGCTTGACCAGGTGACGTCCTTGTTGATTGCCTGTTCAGGAGCGACCTCTGCGTGCAGTGTCTCGGTGCTGCCCTCTCCGAGTTCCAAAGAAGAAGGTTCTAAAGTCACGCCTGTTACGTCATAAGGACTCTTGAAGACAGCGCCAATGACAACATCGTCCGCTGGCATATTGAAGTAGTAATAGAGCTTACCTTCAACTGTAATGGTCTCCGTGATTTCAATCGCGTTGCCGCTATTCTTAGCAGTATAAGTCAATTTTGACAATTCATATTCATCATCCGGTTCGACCAAAACAAATATTTGATCATTCTCCCTTCCTGCGGTCGGCCAAGGTGTGACTGTCCCATGTTTCATATTGCTGTCGATGACGACACTGTAAACCGGGCTAAGTCCCCACACCGCAGTCAGTATAATGTCGTTGTCGATATCTTTGATCGTCGTCCCTGCCGTTGCGTTTCCGTTTTTATCGCCCATAACGTACTGCCAGTAGGCAAAATATTGCCCCTCTAGTGTAAAGTCGCATAGAGGAAGCACATATCCGTCTGTACAAGGATCAATATGTACATCTTCCATCGTTCCGCCAGCGCTTTCGTGACCCGGAAGGAAGTGAACATCATAACCTTTGAAATGACATTTCACGCATTCTCCGTTCTCAACGATATGCCTCGCCTCTATCTCTTCAGCTCCGCAGTACTTACATGTGAATGTATGGTTCCACATATCGATCGGTTTAAATGCATCACCATCTTCGTGCTGACACTTTTCGATCCTGACCCAGTTGTTGCTTCTGTTCTGGCAGGATGAAACCCTGTTGGCTTTTGTCTGATATGTGGCAGAGCTCTCAGCAGTTCCTGCCCTGACGCTTGCCGAATTATATATTTCGAGGCTATATGCCGTGCCGCCATCATCTTCCGCATTTCCTATAGGCATAGCCTTGGAAGCGTCTGTTATAGCGGTCACCGTAGCCGCTTCGTTGATCACAACCGGGCCGCCTTCGCCGCCGTCCCCGAACAAGCCTTCTTCGCCGCCGCCGATTCCTGCGGCTTCTCCGCGTCCATTGGCAATGACCGTGCCGCCGTTAATGACAACTTTGCCCGTCTGGTTGGCTCCGTATCCTGCGCCGATTCCGGCTCCGCCGCCAAAGCCCTGTGCATTCACAGAACCTCCATTGATCTTGATTGTGCCGGACATGTCACCTTCGTCGCCGCCACCGATTCCGGCTCCCTGAATGGCGCCTTCGGCGTAGACGTTTCCGCCATTTATTGTTACTGACCCGTTCAACTCAGCATCATTTCCACCACCAATGCCGGCAGCTTCCTTTCCGCCGTACGCAAAGACATTCCCGTTTTCGATGGTAAGGGTACCCGAGTTATCTGCTTCGTCGCCTGAGCCTATTCCCGCTCCGTACGTGCCGCCCCTGGCTATGACCTTGCTCTGGTCACTTATATTGATCGTCACATCAGCTCCGGATGCATTATCTCCGCCGCCGATTCCGGCGCAGCCTGTACCGCCTTGCGCTGTCACATCGATCTTGTTGCCATCTTTCTCTATTATATTTATTTTTGCGGCGACCGCTTTGACCCCTTCATGTACCTGCGCACATCCTATGCCGGCTCCGCCTATGTCTCCTGTCAAGCCGCCTTCATCTCCGCCCGATCCGCCGGTGGCCTTAACAGATCCTCCATAGATGTTTATAGTGCCGCCCGGTATGGCTGTATCATCATAAGAGTCATAAAAGCCGCCGCCGATCCCGGCCGCTGTATCTGTTCCTTTAGCGGTCACATCCGCGGTACCACTTATTTCAATGTATCCGCCCTTTCCTCCGACGCCGTCTTCATCGCCATAGCCGCCACCGATTCCGGCAGCTTTGTAGCCGCCCGTCGCATTAACCTTTCCTCCGGAAATATATATATTGGTTCCGTTTCCTGAATCGCCTCCGCCAATGCCGGCACCGCCAAGTCCCAGGAAATTATCACCTCCGCCTTTGGCAGTAATATCTCCGCCGGATATGTTGATCCAGAACCCGTCTGTCTCATTGCCGCCGCCGATTCCGGCCCCGCCGGCGCCGCCTGTAGCTGTTATGGTTCCGCCTGTGATGATAACGTTTCCGCCTGATTTATCTACATTTGTATTAAGCCCATCGCCGGTTCCGATGCCGGCTGCATACATGCTTCCTTGCGCGGTAATCGTGCCGCCTTCAATAAGGATGCTTCCGGCTCCTCCTTCATCACCGCCGCCGATTCCGGCTCCGCCCCCATATTGGCTTTGGCCCTTGGCGACAACGACAGCATCGCCTTTTATTCTGATTTCTCCTCCCGAAACTCCATTACCGCCGCCGATTCCGGCTGCATCTGAGCCGCCTGTTGCTGTAACATTGCCTCCTGTGATCATGACCATCCCGGGGTTTTTATATATAAATTCATATGGTTTACTGCCCCTGTCGCCCGATCCGATCCCGGCTCCGTATTGAACAGCATCGGCCTCAACGACTCCTCCGCTTATATAGATAAAGCCGGATGGGCTTTCATAGCCTCCGCCTATACCCGCTGCCCAGGATCCGCCATGGCTATGGACATATCCGCCATAAATATTGATCTCACCGGACAGGTTTTGCTCGTTGTAACTTGCTCCGCTTCCGATTCCTGCTCCCGACTTTTCAAAAAGAGAAACGGCTGCAGAATTTGCATCTATATATCCGCTATGGATATTGATTATGCCGCACTTTTTATCCTTTCGGCTGCCAATAGCCGCGTTTCCGGCAACAGTTTCGACAGCGATTTTTCCGGATTCCAGTTCATCTCCCCAGAAGCAGACTGTGTCAGGGTCCTCAACAACGATACCTTTCTCACAAAGCACATTACAGTCCTTGGCCAGCACAAAATTGACAGTACCCTTAACGAAAACCGTCTCATTAAAAGTGATATCGCCCTTCAGCACATACCAGGTTTCCTTGCCGCTTTCGCCCAACATCAATTCACTGGTACTTCCGGTCAGTACTTCATACTCTGTGACCGTATGCGGGTTGTTATTTTCATCAACGTAAGTCACAGGCTCCAGGACATCGGAAAGCTCCTCATCAGGCTCCTCGCCTTCATCTCCGGCCTGGAGTTTGTCTGTCTGCAATTCTTCGCCGTTCTGTGCAGCCGCTTCGTCCTGAGATTCATCATCGTTCTGCACCTCTGCGTCATTCCGGGCCTCAGTACCGATCTGTGATTCATCATCGCTCTGCACCTCTGTGTCATTCTGATCTGCAGTTTCATTCTGTGTATCAGGTTCAGTGCCGATCTGCGTCTTATCATCACCCTGTACCGCTGCGTCATTCTGATCCGCAGTATCAGTATCACTTTGTACGATCGTATCGTTCTGAGGTTCAATTTCAGCAAACGAAATTGTACGCATTCCAAACATACTTATCAGCATGGCCATAATGATAGCTATAGTCCTGTAAAATAATTTTGGCATCATATATTTCTCGCTCCGATCTCTTATTCTGTCTGCTGGGTATTTAAAAACATCATATCAGATATTTATTATTTCAGCTGAAAGTACTCTTTTTATAAACTCTGTACAACATGCCAGAATAGCCTGAAGCATATTTCTGATAAATAGCGTAGGATCATTTTCCTCTTCATGCTAAGCGGCATCTGATGCTTTGAGAGTATCGCAGTACCGTTTCTTTGTTTTCTCTATCTGCTTCTCTGCCCAGAAGTGCGTACTATATTAACTATCTGATGCAGTATTTTTAGTCCCATCTCACTTAATTGAATCGGTATTACTATTATTTTAAGGTTTTGGACAAAAGACAAACCGACTCGACATGGCACGAGGAAATGAAACTACTAATTCATACCTGCGTCAGTAAGCGGGAACTTGTCCGCTGTTTGCTGCCTGTTCGCAAAAACGTGTCCAGGAACATGTCAACGATTTGCCTGTTCGTCAGAAACATATCAACCGTTCTCATCTGCTTCTTTTCTGGAACGAAAGGTAATAATCTTCCCGTCTTTTTCATCCAATCGCAATATTCTTCATCCAATTCTACTGTAATTTGGACGAAAGCTATTTGCTGTCAGCACGAACGTAAAATGTACTTCTTCCGGATCCTTCCCGAATGATAAATCCCTCATCAGTAAGTTTCTTAAGTGCTGCAAGGGCTGAGGATCTTCCTATGCTTGAACAATGAATTACAACCTCTGCTCCTGTAAATTTTCCGATTTTTTCCTCAATATACTTTTTGACAATGTCATATTCCCTCCTTTCCTTCGTCATCATGTTTACGGTGCCTCGATACAATCAGGAATATCGAAGCAGAAATGTCTGTATATGTATCACCGCCGGTCGTAATAAGACCGGCGGCGTAACGTTCATTTCCTTTTCACTTATTTGTCTTCGACACCCCAGTGACCGGGAAGTCATCAGACGGCTGAATGCTTTCAGCTCCATG
>JAZPXY010000031.1:0-48582 GCA_045543875.1 Bulleidia sp. | reverse complement strand
GTTGGTTTCAAGTGTTGTCTTCCTAAGACCGCTTGGCCTCCGACTTGTCTGATCAATTCACGCTTACCGGGGAAGCAGTGCGGATTGCCGCTCTCGATACATTTGTGGCCATTGTATCCGGCCTGATCATCTTCCCGGCCTGCTTCAGCTTCCATGTCGAGCCCGGTGCCGGTCCGGCACTGATCTTTCTGACCCTGCCGAAGGTATTTGCCAATATGCCTTCAGGCAGACTGTGGGGATCCTGCTTTTTCGTGTTCATGACATTTGCCAGCTTTTCGACCGTCATTACCGTCTTTGAAAACCTGATTGCGACATCCATGGACAACTTTGGCTGGGACAGGAAAAAGGCAGTTGCCCTCAACTGTGTATTCATGCTTGCGGCCAGCCTGCCATGTGTGCTGGGATACAATATCTGGTCGAATGTGCATCTGATCGGAAACCGCGACATTCTTGACAGTGAGGACTTCATCGTATCCAATCTGCTGCTGCCGGCAGGGGCATTGATCTTCTCTCTGTTCTGCACATCCAGGGAAGGCTGGGGCTTTGACAGTTATCTTGCCGAATGCAACAAGGGCGAAGGGCTGAAGATGCCGTATGCTGCTGAGCCGTACCTGCGTTATGTTCTGCCGGTGCTGATTCTGGTGATTCTGATTCAGGGTCTGCTTTGAAAAATACATTTGCATGCATCAGCAGCAATACTAAATTGAAATGTTCCGGAACTGTGGTGATTTTCCATAGTTCCTCTTGCCTTTGAGCAGGCTCTAAGATATATGATTAATATATAGCAACAGGAGGAAGTATGGCACTTACGGTTAATTTAAGATATAAGGGTACAGACGGCAATGCTGTCAAATTCGCAAAAGAAATGACAGAGAGCGGCACAGTTGCCAAAATCCGTGCTGAAGCAGGCAATCTTCGCTATGAATACTGGCAGTCACTGGAAGATCCGGAAACGGTTCTGCTGATTGATTCCTGGGAGAATCAGGAAGCCATTGATGTTCATCATGCCAGTCCGATGATGAAGACGATTGCTGAACTGCGCGACAAGTATGATCTGCATATGACGGTTGAACGTTTTGTCTCCGATGAAGCAGGCATGCCGGAAGGCGACGAGAAGTTCCTGAGAAAATAATTCTGTTCAGAACGATTGGCAAAGAGACAGGGCATATATCTGTCCCTTTTTTGTCCGGCTGTATCATTAAGCGGCGGTTCATTATCGCCGTTTTTTTCTGCCGCATTGTATATAATGATTCCTGAAGAAAAGGGGAAGCGGATGGCTGATCTGAGAAAAGAAAGACTGAAGTATATTCTTGCCGTTGTGCTCTACGGCACGATCGGCATGTTTGTCCGCTTTGTTTCCCTGCCCAGTGAAGAGGTGGCACTGTGCCGGGGGCTGTTCGGCTCCCTGTTCATCCTGCTGTATCTGAAACTGACCGGCAGAAAGATGGACATACAGGCAGTCAGGAACAATGCCTTCTGGCTGGTTCTTTCGGGAATCTCGCTCGGTCTGAACTGGATCTTTCTGTTTGCCGCCTATGTGACGACAACTGTCGCCATTGCCTCATTGTGCAACTACATGGCACCGCTGATCGTGATTCTGATCGCACCGTTTGTGCTCAATGAGAAGCTGAATATAAAAAAGCTTCCCTGGGTGGGGCTGGCTCTGATCGGCATCATTCTCGTTTCCGGTGTCATCGGCAGCGGACCGGTCAATCCGCGCGGACTGCTGATGGGAATGCTGGCAGCCCTGGGCTTTACAGGCGTTGTCATCTGCAACCGCAAGATCCATGACATCAGTGCCTATGACAAATCCGTCATTCAGCTGGCCGTTTCTGCCCTGACCATTCTGCCGTATGTGCTGGTCATGAATCACGGCCTTGTCATGCCGTCCTATCTGCGTTCCGTTCTGATCGTGCTGATGCTCGGCATTGTTCATACCGGTTTTGCCTACTGCCTGTATTTCAGCGGCATGGGCACGCTGCCGGTGCAGACGGTTGCCATTCTCGGCTATCTGGAACCGGTCGTATCGGTGTTCTGCTCGGCTGTCTTTCTGCAGGAAGCCATGAGCATCAGCGGCTGGATCGGTGCTGCCATGATCATCCTTGCGGCATTGATGAGCGAAACCGGATCCTGATGGTTACAATTTATTGTCTGCTGAAGTAAAATAACAGTATGTCCGACAAGCGCAGTAAAAAAGTAAAAACAGGTTCACTCGGCAGGAGAATGTTCGTTACCATCCTGCTGTTTTCACTTGCGCTGATTATTGCCGGTTCGATATTCGGCGTCTTTCTGTTCCGCAAATCGACGGAGGAAGCCTATGCCAAGATTGCCGATTATGTTGGCCAGTTCAATTCGGAACTGTATGACGAAGAAATCCGGAATGAATTCGTTCCTGAACTGATCCGTATCTATGAAAGTCTTCCGGCAGATGTCTCTGCTGATGCGAAAAGTGACGAATACTATGAGTATTTCCGGGCCCTGGAATCAGATCCGCATTATCTGGAAACGCTGAAAGATGCCCGTAAGGTTTTGGAGTATCAGGATGTCAGAGCAATGTCGCTGAATATTTTTGACGAAGATGCCAGCCGTCTCCTTTATATCCTGGATACCCATGAAGGCACCCGTCACCGCTTTCCCGGCAGTTACCGCACGCTGCATGGCAGTGTTCTCTGGGATTCCCTTAACAGCGACTCGGATGAGGGCCAGTATATTGTTCTGGAGTCAGAATCTACCGGCACCAGAAACATGATCAGCTGGGAGTATATCAATTACTATACGTCGGAAACGGGGGAAGAATACGATATCCTGATCCTCACGGAAGTAGATATGGCAGCCGTAGCCCGCAGGGAACGTGTTTTCCTGACGCAGTATCTGATTCTGATCCTCGGACTGACATTTATACTGGACTTCATCATTGTCATGCGGATGCGCCGGAATGTTGTTGAACCGCTCAATACAATGTCCAGGGCCGCAAAGGTCTTTGCCGAAAGCACCGGTGATCTGAATGTAGAATCACAGGCATTCGGCTCCATCAATGTACATACCGGAGATGAAATAGAGAAGCTGGCTGAATCGCTGAAGGCGATGGAAGCAGACAGGACCCGGAAAACCAGGGAACTGATCGCCCTGAATACCGAAAAGGAACATCTGAATGCCGAACTGAATGTTGCAGCCCAGATTCAGAGCGATGCTCTGCCGTCCGTCTTCCCGCCGTTCCCGGAGAGAAATGAATTTGAAATCTATGCGACCATGGAACCGGCCAGAGAAGTAGGCGGAGACTTCTATGACTTCCTGCTGCTGGATGATGATCATCTGATGATCACGATTGCCGATGTCTCCGGCAAGGGCATTCCCGGCGCCCTGTTCATGATGACCAGCAAGAGCCTGATTGCCAATCTGGCCATGCTGTATCCGGATGATCCGGCCCGGGTTCTGACAATGCTGAATGAACATATCTGTGCCAACAACAAAGCCAGCATGTTCGTTACCGTCTGGCTGGCAGTACTGGAAATCTCCAGCGGCCATATGGTATGCACCAATGCCGGACATGAATATCCGGCCATCTGGCAGAACGGCGAATTTATTCTCCTGAAAGACAGGCACAGTCTGGCAGCCGGATGCTTTGACATAACGAAATATACCAATTATGAGATTCAGCTGAAGCCTGGTGAGGCTGTCTATGTCTATACCGACGGTGTGCCGGAAAGCAACAATACCGAAGGGGAGATGTACGGAACCGACCGCATGCTGAGGGCTCTTAACCGTAACCGGGATGCTGACATGCGCAGCCTGCTGCTGTCGGTGCTGACATCGGTGCGTGAATTTGCATCCGGGACCGAGCAGTTTGACGATATCACAATGCTTGGCCTGCGCTGGTTCGGACCGCAGAACAGCAATGAAGAGGAACAGTAGCTGACTGTTCCTTTTTCAATGGATGTGTTTTTGCTACAGGATCATCCGGAATCATATACAATGAAAGTAACAATGATTCCGTATTCAGGAGGGAAAATATCATTATGAGCAATTATCTGACCATTGATGTCGGCGGCACAAACATCAAGTATGCACTGATGACCGATGAGATCGAGGTTGTCGAAAAGGGCGAAGTGCCGACACCGCGTGATTCGCTGGCAAGTTTTCAGGATGCCATCGCTTCCGTCTATGAGAAGTACAGTGACCGTGATCTGCAGGCAGTATGCATGAGCGCGCCCGGCCGCATTGATTCCACGACCGGCTTCTTCTATACCAGCGGGGCGCTCGGATATGTCAGCGGCGTCAATCTGCCGGAAAGCATGAAAGACCGCATCACGATCCCGTTCTGTGTTGAAAACGATGCCAAGGCAGCTGCCCTGGCAGAACTGTGGAGAGGCTCGATGAAAGGCTATGAAAGCGGCAGTGTCATTACCCTTGGCACCGGCATTGGCGGCTCCGTCATCATCGGCGGCAAACTGATCCGCGGCAATACCTTTGCGGCCGGTGAATTCTCCGGCATCAGCGCCGACTGGTCACAGAGCTATACGAGAGGAAACACATGGTCCAGCGTTGCCTCCACCAACGGCCTGCTGGAACATTATGCAACCCTGACCGGACGCAAGGTCAGCGACATCAACGGCCGCGAATTCTTCGATCTGGCCAATGCCGGCGATCCGGATGCCCTGGAAGCACTGGACAAGTTCTGCGACTGTGTCGTCTGCGGCATCATGTCGCTGCAGCTGATTCTTGACCTGCAGAGATATTCCATCGGCGGCGGCATCTCCAAGCAGCCGATCCTGCTGGAAACCATCAACCGCAAGCTCGATGAAATCTTTGAACAGCACAAGGGCAAGACCCCGGCATCCCGTCCGGAAGTTGTCGCCTGTGCATTTGGCAACGACGCCAATATGATCGGCGCACTCTATCATTATCTCTACGAACTGAAAGGGAACTGATCCCGGCAGACCCGGAAACGGGTCTGTTTTCGTAAGAAGACAGTATGAAGAAACTGATAATGCCGTTCCTGACTGCCCTCGGACTGACTCTGGCCGGCATGGGCATCAATATTTACGGCTGGCAGATGAACCATTACATGCCGCTTGCATATCATATGTTCGGCGGGGAAATCACCCAGGATACCGGATTCGGAGTCACGGGAATACATATCTATTCGATGGAGCCGAACGGAAGTGACTCGATTTACCTGCGTTACGATCCGTTCTCCTTTCTCATCTGCCTGGCTGTTCTGTTTCTGATCGCTCTGGCTGTCTCAAAATTATTGAATGCCGGAAAGAACAGGGCATAAGGAGAGATCATGCAGGAAAAGATTCATGAAACATCGTCCGGCTGTATTCATTACTGGCTGGACATGATCGGAAACGAACTTCCGACTCTCGTCTTCCTGCCGGGGCTGACAGCCGATCACCGGCTGTTTGATCCGCAGATACCATATTTTGAAAACCGCTGCAATCTCTTCGTATGGGATGCACCCGGTCACGCGGCTTCCCGTCCCTTTGAACTGAATTTCAGCCTGAAGGACAAGGCTGTCTGGCTGGAAGAAATCCTCCGGAAGGAAGAGATTCAGAACCCGGTGCTGATCGGCCAGTCGATGGGCGGCTATGTGACCCAGATGTACACCGAACTCTATCCCGACCGGATCAAAGGGGCAGTAATCATCGACAGTGCACCTCTGCAGAAAGTCTATACAACATCACTGGAAACATATCTGCTGAAGCATATGACATCCGTATACCGCATGACACCGTGGAGCTTTCTTCTGAAAAGCGGTACGGAAGGCATTGCCGAAACCGAATACGGGCAGAAGCTGATGAAGGATATGATGATGGTCTATGACGGCGATCAGGACTATTATGCAATGCTTTCCGGACACGGCATGAAGATGCTTGGCGAGACGATTGAAAGCGATCCGCAATGCCTCTTTCACTGTCCGGTACTGCTGCTGTGCGGCCGCAGTGACAACGCCGGATCTGCCCGCCGGCACAACAAAGCCTGGGCAAAGCGCAGCGGCTTTCGTCTGGTCTGGATCGAAAGAGCCGGACACACCTCCAATACCGACCGGCCTGAGACGGTAAACCGCCTGATTGAGGATTTCCTCAGAAATCAGTGCGGCTTCCGTTTTGCATCTCAGGATTAGAAAGAAGGAATACAGAACATGAAAATCACACTGGCAGAACCGCTCAATATCAAAAAGGAAGTGCTGGAGAAACTGGCTGCACCGCTGCAGGAAGCAGGCCATGAATTTGTATCATTTGATACACTCTGGCAGAATGAAGCAGAACTTACGGAAAGGGTCAGGGACAGCGAGATCGTGATGATTGCCAATCATCCGTTTCCGGAATCCGTCGTCAATGCCTGTGAGAGGCTGCAGATGCTGGATGTTGCCTTTACCGGCATTGACCATGTCGGTCTGAATGCCTGCCGTGAAAAGGGAATCACCGTATGCAATGCGGCCGGATACTCCACCCAGACGGTAGCTGAACTGGTCATTGCCATGGCAGTGGCTGGCCTGCGCAATATGGCAAAGGGCAATGAAGTTGTACGAAACGGCGGCACCAGTGCCGGACTCGGGGGCCGGGAAATTTCGGGCCGCACTGTCGGCATTATCGGTCTCGGTGCCATCGGATTTGCCTGTGCAAAGCTGTTCCTGGCATTCGGGGCAAAGGTCATTGCCTACAACCGCTCGGAAAGGGATGAGGCAAAGGCTCTCGGCATTGAATATAAGTCACTGGATGAAGTGCTGAAGGAAAGTGATATCATATCTCTCAATCTGCCCAATAACAGTGAGACAAAGGGACTGATCTCAAAGGAAAAGATCGCCCTGATGAAAA
This sequence comes from Bulleidia sp., assembly GCA_045543875.1. Lineage (GTDB taxonomy): Bacteria > Bacillota_I > Bacilli_A > Erysipelotrichales > Erysipelotrichaceae > Bulleidia. Next base: position 41,761 of record JAZPXY010000031.1, on the reverse strand, counting down.
ATGATGCCGTATTCATCAACTGTGCCCGCGGACCGATCGTTGACAACAAGGCTCTGGCCGATGCCCTCAACAATGATGAACTCGGCTTTGCCTGCATCGATGTCTATGACATGGAACCGCCGCTGCCGGCTGACTATCCGCTGCTGCATGCGAAGAATACCTTCCTGACACCGCATCAGGCCTTTATCTCGGAAGAAGCCATGGTCAGAAGGGCAAAGATCGTATTTGACAATATCACTGCCTGGCTGCTCGGTACGCCGGAGAATGTCTGCCGGCTGTGAGCAGATGCGAAAATAACTGATGCTTCTGATAAGCCTGTGCTTTGTGCACAGGTTTTTTTCATGCTGTTCACATTATTTTCAGTTTTGCCTCATGGTTCATTAACATTCCGCAAGCAGAATGATAACAGGCAGAAAAGGAGGTGGTGTTCATGAAACATATCGTATTGATTCCTGCCTATTGTCCTTCCCCGAAGCTGGCGGATCTGACAGGAGAAATCAGGGCTGCCGGCATGGAATGCCTGATCGTCGATGACGGTTCTCCGGCTGAATATGCAGCAGCGTTCAGTGAACTTTCTGACATTGCTGAAGTGCTGCATCATGATGTGAATCGAGGCAAGGGAGCCGCACTGAAGACGGGCATGAAATGGATCATGGAAAATGAACCTGACAGCATTGTCATCTGTGCCGATGCCGACGGCCAGCATCTGCCAGCGGACATCATCCGCTGCGGAGAAGCAGCCGAAAAAGAACCGGATCACTTTGTTCTCGGTGTCCGGACCTTTGAAAAGGAAAACATGCCGGCCCGTTCCTGGTACGGCAACCGGATCACCGAAACCGTATTCCGCCTGACATCCGGCGTCCATGTCAGAGATACCCAGAGCGGACTCAGGGCATTCCATGCCGGGATGATACCGCTGCTGCTGGATGTCTATGGTGAACGCTATGAATATGAGATGAATCAGCTGCTGATGCTGGCAAGAAACCATGTCACGATCGATCAGGTCGATATCAGCGCAGTCTATGAAGGAAACAACGAATGCTCACATTTCCATCCCATCCGTGATTCCTTCCGAATCTACCGGCAGATCCTGCTGTTTGCCTTTTCATCCTTTGCCGGCTTCCTGCTCGATGCCGAGCTCTTCTATATCCTGATGCATCTCTTCCGCGGCAGCACCGCCGTTCTTAAGGCGAATATCACAGCCCGGATCTTCTCGGCTCTGTTCAACTATGAGTTCAACCGCAGTGCCGTCTTTGCCGAAAAGGACAGCAGATACGCAAGCCTGCCGCGATATGCACTGCTGGCAGCAGCAATCCTGGCGGCCAACAGCACGATCCTCTGGATCCTGACAAAGCATCTGCATATGGCGGCACTGCCGGCCAAGATTCTGACGGAAACGATGCTGTTTGTCTTCTCCTGGATCGTACAGAACCGGTTTGTGTTTGCCGGTAAAAAAAAGGAGGCAGTTTCCTCATGAAGAAAAAGAAAATGTTCCATGCCCTTGACTGTCTGATCATTGCCGGTCTGTGTACCGGTGTCCTGCTGGATACCTTTGTCATCAGCCGCAGCTATGCGGCAGTCACTGACAGCCGCACTAAAAACACCGCTGAAACGGAAACGCTGACGGAAACAGCGGATAAGGATCAGACAGAGACCGTAATCACCGATACATCCTATCAGGATGAGAATATCTCGATCCAGATCAGTGAATATGAATGGAATGATACGGTCATTCATGTGGCTGATGTGCAGATCTCCTCGCCGGAATATCTGTACAGTGCTCTGGCCGGAAATACATACGGCCGCAATGTGACGGATGAAACCAGTGACATTGCCGATACGGCCAATGCCATTCTCGCCGTCAACGGCGACTACTACGGCGCCCGCAATGAAGGCTATGTCCTGCGCAACGGCACCCTTTACCGGGAGACATCGTCCTCATCCTCGCAGGAAGACCTTGTCATCAATGCCGACGGCTCCTTTACGATTATTACCGAAGGGGAAACCGATGCCGACACCCTGTATGCCTCAGGCGCCCAGCAGGTCTATTCCTTCGGCCCGGCCCTGATCATCAACGGCGAAACAGCTGTCGGCCTAGACGAAGAAGTTGGCAAGGCCATGGCATCCAATCCCCGCACGGCAATCTGTGAGATCGAACCGCTTCACTATCTGTTTGTCGTCAGTGACGGCAGAACGGATGAAAGCGAAGGCCTGTCTCTGTACGAACTGGCCCGATTCCTGGAACAGTTTGACGTAAAGACAGCCTACAACCTCGACGGCGGCGGTTCCTCGACAATGGTATTCAACGGCGAGGTGATCAACAATCCGACCACCAGCGGCCGTTCTGTAAAAGAAAGGAAGGTGTCAGATGCAGTCTGTATCGGTCTTTAAAGGCAAAAAATATTCTCTGATCTGGCTTGGAATCAGTGTGTTCTGCATGATCTTTGCCGGTATCTATGAAGCCTTCAGCTTCGGTGTTGTATCCATGTCCATGGTTCTGATGTTTCTCTATCCGCTGCTGCTGGGCGCACTGATGTGCCTGATCTTCAAAGGCAATATGGGAAGGCTCTGGAATGACGGCGTATTGCTGCTGACAGCCGCCGCCATGATCAGAGGCATTCTGGAAATCTACGGCACCCGCAGTCCGTATACGATGTGGCTGACAATTCTCGGCGTTCTGTGTCTCTTTCTGCAGATGACAGTCATCTATGTCAGAATCAGAAAGGAACAGCTTCATGAGTGACATGACATGCCGGAAGGAAACTCCGTCTTTTGCGGAAACGGCAGGTCTCATCATCAAAGGCATGATCACCGGCACCGGTGCCATCCTGCCGGGTGTCAGCGGCGGTGTCCTGTGCATGGCCTTCGGCATCTATGAACCGCTGATGCAGGTGCTCTCCGATCCGAAGAACAATCTGAAAAAGCACCTGCACATGTTCCTGCCGTTTGCGGCCGGGTGGATCCTGGGATTCATCCTGCTGGCCGGGGCAGTGGAAAAACTGTTTGCCTGGGCACCGGTTCCGGCTCTGATGCTGTTTGCCGGTCTGATCCTCGGAACCATTCCGCCGCTGCTGAAAGAAGCAGGCAGTGAAAACCGGAACGCCTGGCTGATCTCGCTGATCAGCTTCACGCTGTTCCTGATTCTCTTCCGCTTCATTGCCGGCGGCAGTACGATGCAGATTGAACCGAACATGCTGTGGTATGCCTTTTCCGGAATGGTCTGGGGACTTTCCCTGATCATTCCCGGCCTCAGTTCCTCGTCGCTTCTGATCCTGATGGGACTCTACCAGCCGATGACAGCCGGCATTGCATCCCTGAATCCGGGTGTCATCCTGCCGCTTGCTGCCGGTCTGCTGGTCACCGTGCTGTCACTTTCCAGAACAGCATCCTGGCTGTTTGAAAGAAAGCGTAGCATCATGCTGAGCATCATCAGCGGCATCATGGCGGCATCTGCCGTATGCATGATCCCGCAGCTGAGCATGGAACTGAGCGTGATCATTCCTGCTGTTCTGTGCTTCGCGGCCGGATTCGCAGTTTCCCTGAAATTTCAGTAAACTTCAAAAGAGAACGGGATTGCCGTTCTCTTTTGACATGTCAGCTTTTATAATGAAGAAGAAGGCTGCTGCTATGTGCGGAAGATATGTGATTACCGAAGAAATGTTTGAAGAGTATGAACGGATCGTCAGGGATTTTGATCCTTTGATGTACCGTTTTCTGCCGCGGGATATCTTTCCTTCAGCTTCGGCACCGGTCATCCGCTCCGAAGGCAGTGATCTTGCCGGCAGGAATATGACCTTTGGCTTCAGCGGCTTTGAAAAGGGCAGGATGCTGATCAATGCCAGAAGGGAAACGGTCAGTGAAAAGGTCACATATAAGGATTCTTTGAAGCAGAGAAGATGCGTGATTCCGGCTGCGTCGTTCTATGAATGGAATCTGCAGAAGCAGAAGGCACTGTTTACACTGCCGCAGAAGAATGTCATGTATCTGGCCGGAATCTGGCGCAGCGAGGAGGACGGAAATCATTTCGTCATCCTGACCGGTGCCGCCAATACCTCGGCTGCACCAGTGCATGACCGCATGCCGCTGATTCTGGACAGGGAAGAAATCAGGGACTGGATCATGAATGATGCTCATACCGGCATGTATCTGAAGAAGACAATCGGCGATGTCAGCTATACAATGGATCATGAACAGATTTCATTGTTCTGAAAAGGGAAATGCTGCCGGTATTACAAACCGGTGCACAATTCTTTGAACAGGACTATAATATTGATGGAAAACAGAAACTGTTTATAAAAAGGGGGGATAATCATATGAATCTTGAAACATGCAAGAAAATTCTTAAAGTCTGCGGTATCCTGATCCTTATCGGCGGTGTGCTGGAAGTTGTCAGCGGCGCCATGTCACTGTTTCTCGGCGGGGCTGCTGCCCAGGCACCGGAAATCTCCGGCGATCAGGAAATGAAGAGGGGCATCCTTGTTCTTCTTACTGCCGGCGGTACCGATCTGATCCATGGTCTTGTCAGCTCGATTGAAGGCTATGTTTCCTATTCCGCCGGAAAAGACGGTTCCCACACCAATGCAGCGTATTTCTTTGCCATTCTCGGCCTGATCGGGGCTGCCCTGAGTCTGGCATCACTGTTTTTCCGGAAAGTCTTTTCCTGGACAACCATCGTTTCCGGCGTTCTGTCTTTCCTGCTCAGCCTGATGGTGTTCATGGCCGCAAAGAAGGTCAGAGAGTCAGTTCAGTAACACATCTTTTCACTGAAACCGAAATACCGGGAGTTCCGTCTGAAACTCCCGGTTTTCTTGTGTAAAAAAAGAGGCTGAACATTCAGCCTCAGAGATTATTTCTTGTAGTTCTTCCACATGGTGTCGGTAGCTGTGCGGATGGCAGCTGTGACATCATCGACCATGGCCGGATCCCAGTCGGACTTGTCAGCCCGCAGGAAGGATGTCTTGTCGACTCTGTTGTCGAATACACCGATCGGCAGGTGATAGGTACGGCCGCAGGATTCAACTGTGATCGTATCAGCGAGTTCGGAATGATCGATCAGATATTCCATGTCATCGCAGCCATAGTCGCCGAGCATGACGGACATCGGTACGCCGTGGAACAGGTTGGAACCCGGATCATCGGGGTTGGCTCTGGCATTGTTCTTGCGTCTGCTTTCTTCCGGTGTGACCCAGATATAGAGAATGACGGCATTCTCAAGGATTTCAGGGCAGAACAGCGGGAAGGAATACTGATAGCCGAAGGTGCCGGTCAGCGGCATGACAGAGCCGTCGCTGCCGCCTCTTGCGCATTCGATGATGATCGTCTTGTTTTCGAATGAATCCGGATACTGAGCATGCTTTTCATCAAGCATCTTTCTGGCTTCATCTTCAATCTTGGCAGCGACTGCCTTTTTGACTTCCGGCTTCAGCAGGCTGTTGCGCGGCGGCAGGCCGACTGCCATGGAAGCACGGTCAATGCGGTCCATCAGGTATTCGGCAGCACTTTCGGTACTGACGACGTTGCGGTTTTTCATGTCTTTGTAGTCTTCGTTCAGAAGCATGCAGAGGGTGCCCCAGTCGCGGCCGTCAATGAACGGATCTTCACCCGGATAATAGATTCTTTCTTCACCAAGTGCCATCAGCTCATTGTCGATGCGGCGCATCATATGAACATAGGGGAAGTCATCCAGCTGCAGATTGGCGCCGATATGGAATTCTTCCTGCAGGCGTTCCGGCTCAATGTTGGCCATGAAGTTTCTGACTTCGGATTTGCCGGAAGCAGGCAGGGCTACCAGCAGTACGGTATTGAATACGTTGCTCATCAGTTTAAACCTTCTTTCTTCAGATGATTACCTGTATGTTGTTCTGCTCCTCAAAGCAGATATTCTTGTGATTCATGATATAGGAAGCGAGGATCTCAACCATGCTTGTCTGATCCTCCAGCACGGTTTCGGCATCCCGGATCATCGGGAAATTGCCGCCGCCGGCTGCCCGGTAGTTGTTGACGCAGAGGGTGAATTCATCATCTTCCTTTACCGGCACCCCGTTTCTTGTCAGGGAAACGATGCGTTCGCCGATGGCATTGGAAGCCTGGATCGTATACTCGACGCCGTCCACCATGTCATAGTTGAAATACATCGGGGCCGGGATTTCAAAGGCATCAGAGACAATGATGCGGCCCTGATCGACATCCCAGAACTCAGCACATTTTTCCAGATATTCCTTCAGGACTCTGCCGCTGACCTTCTTGACGGTCAGGGTATTGGGGAATACATAGGTGCTGACCAGATCACGCATCGTGATCTCATGATTGAAACCGGTGGCTCCCATAAAGAGGGCACTTCCGGCCAGATCGGCACCGGTGACATCACGCTGCACCTTGTTCAGGAAGGTGATCAGCTGTGACTTGTGCAGACGGCCTTCGAATTCATCACTGACTTTCAGGTCGTTGGCACAGGTGCCAAGCGGTGTATCAAGCCACTGCTGGCAGGCATTTTCTTCATCCAGCAGGGGTTCCATCAGATCTTCATCAGGATCTTCCTGGACCGGAATGATGCGGGCATCAATGCCGTGATCGGTAATATCGATGACGGCTGTCTCCCGGGCTGCGTCCAGCGTCTGGGTAATGACGGTATTGAAGGCTTTCACCGTGAAGGAGAGATGCTGGTGGCCGCTGATCATGATGTCGATATCGGGGATCTCACTGATCATGCGGTAACCTTCATTCTCGCCGGTGTCATCCATGACGGCATCCCCGGTCACAGGATCTCTTTCAAAGGAGCCGTGATAGATGCAGACGATATAGTCCGTTTCTTCTTTTTCCCGGATTTCCTTTACGATTTCCTTTGCCGTTTCAAAGGCATCAAGGAATGTCATGTCACTGACATTCTCAAAGCTTTCCCAGTTCGGCGTATACTGGGTGATCAGCGCAAAGAAGGCAATGCGGGTTCCTTCAATGTCCCGGATCACATAGCGGGGGCCGATGGGACTGCCCTGATACAGCACATTGGCAGTCAGACAGACCGCATGGCAGTTCTCGATATGGCGGAAGAGGGCATCCGGACCGTAGTCAAAGTCATGATTGCCGAGGTTCATGTAATCATAGCCGATATCGGCCATGGCTTTGGTGACGGGTGATACATCATCATGATGCCTGGCGTAATGATAGAAAGACAATGGTGATCCCTGAAGGGTATCACCGTTGTCGATTACGATCGTATGATTGTCTTTCATTGCCCTGACAAGCGTTTTGATGCGTGCCAGCCCGGAATTCCGTCTTCGTCCGTCGGCATATCCCCAGGGAAAGACTTCGCCGTGGATATCCGATGTTGCAATCAGACGGATGCGCTCCATCTTACTGACGTCCTCTTGCCAGCGTATTGCGGATCTTTGTTGAAGCGTATTCGATGATCAGAACCAGCACGATCAGCGCCCACAGGAACGAACCGACGTTCGACCAGCGGCTGTAGGTGATGGACTGAACAAGCGGGGAACCGATACCGCCGGCACCGACGATACCGAGGGTGGTGGCGTCTTTCAAGTTGATATCGAAACGATAGATCGCGGTGGAGATGAAACTTGCGCTCAGCTGCGGCAGAATGCCGACGCGGATCTTTTCAAAGGTATTGCAGCCGGCCGCATCCAGGGATTCGAGGATGCCGGTATCCAGGTCTTCAATGGCGGTGATATACATCTTTGAGATCATGCCGATCGAACATACCGACTGGGTGACAACACCGCAGAAGGCACCCGGACCGGTGACACGGATCCATACCAGGGCCCAGACCATGGACGGAATGGTTCTGATCAACAGGATCAGAGCCCGGAAGATGTAGGCAATCCACATCGGCACGATGTTGGTTGAAGCCAGGAATGAGATCGGAATGGCCAGGATGGCACCGATGATGGTGCCGAGAACGGCAATGGCGATCGTCTGCAGAACCAGATAGGGGACACCGCCGTCTGTCAGATTGAACAGAAGTTCAGGATTCGGATGGAAGATACCGTGAAGAATACCGGAAGCGACAACCGATCCCTGTTCGGCAATGCCGTTGAAGGTGATCGAATCACTTCCCCAGGCTACAAGTGCCAGCAGGACGAGGAACAGAACGATCCGTTTCCACAGATTCTTCGGTTCCGCCTGTAATTGTTCCATTACTGTCATGAGAGCCTCCTTACGATATCTTGGAACGAATGTAGTCGTTCACAAAGTCAATGACAAGGACAACGAGGAACAGGGTAAGAAGAACCATGCCCAGTTCGTTGTAGGCACGCAGGCCGGTGCGTTCACGGATCAGAACACCGAGACCGCCGGCACCGACATAACCGAGAATCGAGGATGCACGTACGTTCAGTTCAAAGCAGTACAGGCAGTCATCGACATAGGTCGGCAGGATCTGCGGCATGCATGCTGTCCAGAAAGCCTGCAGGGTCGTGGCACCGAAGGATACCATCGCCTCATACGGCTTCATATCAATCGTTTCAATGCTTTCATACAGCATCTTGGCAACGATGCCGACGGTAAAGACGGTGATGGCAATCGTGCCGGCGAACATTCCCAGACCGAACACCAGGGAAAGAACGGAGGCGTAGATCAGGGTCGGGACGGAACGCATGACGGAAAGGACGAAACGGATTGCAAGCAGGGAAGGCTTGTTGCCGTTGATATTGCTGGATGCCAGGATCGACAGAGGCAGTCCGATGAGACAGCCGGCTACGGTACCGAGAATCGACATCTTGATCGTTTCAATCAGCGGCTTGACGATTTTCGGGAAGTAGCTGAAGTTGGGACGGAAGATCTGGCCGAGAATGACGGTCAGTTCCTGGGCACGGCTGATGATGATACTGAAGTCAAAGCCGGTCATCTTCAGAGAAATCAGAATGACAGCCAGCAGTCCGCCGATAATGAGCGGCATTCGGCTGCGCGGTCTTTCAACGGTATGTCCGTTTTCGAGGGTAATTGTTTCAGGCTTGAATATCCGATCGAAAAGAGGGACCTTTCTGATATTGGCCCGGCTCATTTATTCTGCCTCCGCCTCGGTCCTGATGTCAGTGGACTTCGGAATTGCCTTGCCGTTGTAAACCTGATCCAGTACATCCTGTGTCACATTTTCCGTCGGTCCGTCATAGACGATTTTACCGGCTCTGACACCGATGACTCTGCTCGCATATTTCAGCGCCAGGTCAACGTGGTGAATGTTCAGAAGGATGGTAATGTTCATTTCCTTGTTGATCTTGGCAAAGTCGCTCATGACGACATCAGCCATGATCGGGTCCAGGGAAGCGACCGGTTCGTCAGCCAGGATGATGGACGGGTTCTGGGCCAGGGTGCGGGCGAGGGCAACACGCTGCATCTGACCGCCGGAAAGTTCATCACAGCGGTGATATGCCTTGTCGAGAATGTTGACCTTATCCAGGGCCTCCAGAGCTTTCATCTTCTGTTCTTTGGAATACATGCCAAAGAAGACTTTCCACCAGGGCATGTCCGGAACATTGCTGGAAAGAACATTCTTGATGACGGTTGATCTGGTCACAAGGTTGAAACTCTGGAAGATCATGCCGATCTTGCGGCGGAATCTGCGCAGGGAAGCACCTTTCAGCGTCATGACATCCGTGCCGTCTACAAGCAGCTGGCCTTCAGTAATGTCGATCATACGGTTGATCGTACGGATCAGAGTGGACTTGCCGGCACCGGAAAGACCGATGATGGCAACGAATTCACCCTGTTCGATCTGCAGGTTGACATGCTGCAGACCCTTTGTACCATTGGGATACGTCTTGGATACATCTTTGAATTCAATCATAATCTGGATTCCCCTTTATCTTTTCTATTGTAGCAAAAACGGACGAATATTCTTTCGAAAAAACAGAGCAGCTTTTGATATAAAGCTGCTCCGTTTCAGAAATCAGTCAATAATAATTACTGCTTGACTACTTCGAGAGCTGCACGTGCGCCGTCATAGTCTGCATCAGTTGCCTTGGCATAGCCTGTATGAGAGTAGATGGCGAAGATTTTCTGGCCGGCCTCTGTGTTGGCGATGGCAATCAGAGAATCCTGCAGAGCTGTCTTGAATTCGTCGTTGTAAACGTTCGGGTTCTTCTTTGTGATGGCAACAGTGTCGTTGTAGATACCTTCAGTAACACCGATGACATTCAGTTCTTCCCAGATGGACTTGCCGTTGACGCGGCCCAGACCCTGATGACCTGTTTCATCCTTCTGGTCTGTCGGCAGGTTCCAGGAACCTTCATAGTCGTTGCGGCCGTCAGCATAGCAGCAGATGATATCTACAGATTCAGCAGCAGCCTGAGTGAAGGCACCCATGTAGCCGTTCATTGTTGTAACATTGGAGAGATCAGTGATCTTCTTGCCATAGTTTTCATCCAGCCACATTGTCGGATAAACATAGCCGGCAGAAGAAGTAACATCCATGACACCCCACTTGGCCTTGTCAAGATCTTCCCATGTCAGCTCTTCGCCGGCATTGACCTTGGCAGCCAGTTCCTTGCCGTATGCGGAAGGTGTGGCATAGATCAGAGAACGATAATAGGTAACCTGCGGGCCGTTCTTCTGGGTAGCGTTGGCTGTACCGTTCCAGTCAGCCGGATTTTCAGAGTCGTTGGACAGACCGTTTCTTGTGGCAGTCAGAATAACATCTGATTCATTGGAATACAGAGCATAAGTTCCGCCCGGCAGCCATGCAACCTCGATGGAACCGGAAGCGAGAGCTTCACCGGCAGCTTCGTAGGAATCGGAAACAGTGATTTCAACATTGCCGATGGTGTAGCCGCGGCTTGCCATTTCATCAATGACGAGCTGACCGAGGCCCTTTGTTTCGGTGATGATTTCACCCGGGTCTCTGGACGGTACAAACTGGAAGTGAAGGGTTTCGAATTCCTTGGAAACTTCCTGTGTAGCTGCGCCGCCGCTGCTGCTGCAGCCAGCCAGAAGAGCAACAGCCAGAATACCTGTGCTTAATTTCTTGAAGTTCATTTCTTTCCTCCTGTTATGAACACGGAAATTATAATTGATTGGTTTTCCAATTAATACTGCAATATATTCAAAAATATTATTTTTTCTTTTTGCTGATGAAAAAGAATTGATGGATTTTCATAATTAAGTGAAAATTATTTTCAGCAAACGCTTTCAGCCGGGAACTTCAGTCCTACTATCTTATTTAAATAAAATCCCGTACAATGAAAGTAACAGAAAACAAAGGAGAAAATATCATTATGCCATTCCGTAAAGATTTTCTTTGGGGCGGTGCGACCGCAGCCAATCAGTATGAAGGCGGCTATCTGGAGGGCGGCAGAGCGCTTGCCACATCCGATGCCATCCGCGGCGGTGACAAGGATCATCCCCGCAAATACACCGTAAAGACAAAGGAAGGGGAGATTCTCGAGCTTCCGCGTGAAGAATCGCTTCCCGAAGGTGCAGTCGGTTATATCATCCCGGATATCTACTATCCGTCCCATCAGGCTGTTGATTTCTATCATCACTACAAGGAAGACATCGCCCTGTTTGCCGAAATGGGCATGAATTCCTTCCGCTTCTCAATGTCATGGTCAAGAGTCATTCCTGACGGCGTTGAAAAGGTCAATGAAGAAGGCCTGGCTTTCTATGACGCAGTTGTCGATGAATGCCTGAAGTACGGCATTGAACCGATCGTCACCATTGCCCACTTTGATGTGCCGATGTATCTGGCTGACAATCTTGACGGCTGGCACAGCCGCAAGCTTGTTGACTACTTCGTGCATTTTGCCGAAGTCCTGTTTACCCATTTCAAGGGCCGTGTCAAATACTGGATGACCTTCAATGAGATCAACATCCTCAGATCCTGGATGCAGCTGGGCATTCATTCCGTTGCGCCGCAGGTCCGCTATCAGGCTGACCACCATCTGTTTGTGGCCAGTGCCAAGGCTGTTCTTCGCGGTCATGAGATCGATCCGAACAACATGATCGGCATGATGGTCGCCTATGCACCGACCTATCCGCTGACCTGCAAGCCGGCCGATGTTATGAAATCTATCGAAGCCATGCGGGCAAGAAACTTCTATATCGACGTTCAGGTCAAGGGCTACTATCCGGAATATCAGCTGAAGTGGTTTGAGAGAAACAATGTCAATATTGAAATGGAAGAGGGCGACCTCGACCTGATTGCCAAGGGAACCGTAGACTACATCGGCTTCTCCTATTACATGTCCAATACCGCATCCGATGATCCGAATGCTGAAATGGCCGGCGGCAACCAGCTGATCGGCGGCAAGAACCCGTATCTTGAAGCCTCCAGATGGGGCTGGCAGATTGATCCGATGGGACTGCGCATCTCCCTGAACCAGATGTATGAAAGATATCATATCCCGCTGATGATCGTTGAGAACGGTCTTGGTGCCCTCGACAAGGTAGAGGAAGACGGCAGTATTCATGACGATTACCGCATCAACTACATGCGCGACCATATCAAGGCGATGAAGGATGCCGTTGAACTGGACGGTGTCGATCTGCTCGGCTATCAGCCGTGGGGACATATCGACCTCGTATCGGCCGGCACCGGTGAAATGAGAAAGCGCTACGGCTTCATCTTCGTTGACAGATATGATGACGGCACCGGCGACTTCTCAAGAAAGAAGAAAGATTCCTTCTACTACATGCAGAAGGTATACAAGTCCAACGGCGAAGATCTTGACTGACCGTTGACAGCCCGTATCAGAAGTGCAATTTTAGAATGCTATTCAGGAGGAATCAGTCATGGAAAAGAGAATTCTGAAGAACGAAGAACTTGAGACCATATCCGGCGGTTTCCCGGACGGCGAAATGCCGATGGGCAGACTGCTCTGCCCGCGCTGCGGCGAACCGGGAGGAAATCTGAAACTGCTGACAACCGGCACCATCAATCTGGAAGGCTCACACCTGCAGCAGCTGGTCCCGGACAATACTCTGAAAGTCTATCATTGTCCGCAGTGCGGCTTTACCTTCCTGGTATACGGACCGTTCTGGGAAAAGACAGATTACAATCCTGAGTAAATCAGATGAAACGGCGGACCGGCTTCTCCGGCAGTCCGCCGTTTTGCGTATTTGGGAAAAAGCAGGGGAAACACATGCATACATGATAACATCCGGCCTTCTGACCGTTATAATAGTCTTTAACAACTGAACTGCCGGCCGCCTCAGACAGCAGTGCTGACAGTTTCACTGTTTTTGAAGTGAGGTGTTCCATGCGGACTAAAAAGAATTTGATGAAGGTGCTGTTTGCAATAGCAGCCGCAGTCATCTGCGTCGTTATTTACAAGCTTCTGGCTAGACATATCCACGGTTTTTTCAGCAATGATTTTCTCGGCAGTTTTATGTCACAGCTGTTCTTTGCCCTGATGGCGACAGCTGCCTGCATTCTCCTCAGGATGACAGATACCTTTAAGACCGACTGGTCATATCTGAAAAAGGGGTGGACGGCAGCCGGCCTGGAATATGCCCTGATCCTGCTCTACAGTTTCCTGGGACTGGCGAACCTGCTGGATGCGACTGCGAAATGGTGGGAATTCATTCTGCTGTTCGGCCAGGCACTGCTGGTCGGCTACTGCGAGGAACTGCTGTTCCGCGGCATGATCCAGAGATCCCTGCATAAATATGCCGGCGAAAAAAACTGGCTGGATGTGCTGATCGTCTGCATCATCAGCGGTGTATTGTTCGGTGCCGCCCATATTTCCAATGCCACCAGCACCGGCTGGGGTGCGGCTCTGTACCAGGCTGCCATTACCAGTCTGACCGGCATCTATCTTGGCGCTGTATACTGGCGCACCGGCAAGAACGTCTGGTTCATGATGCTGCTGCACGGCATCTATGACATGGCCGGCTTTATCATGGCCGGAAGACTCAGCGGCGGAACCGTTGCTGCCTCGACCCAGCATGCTGCCACCAACGGGGTGCGGGGAATCTTTACCTGGCTGGTTCTTTACGGGGTCGCAACCGCTGTCATCCTGCGCCCGCAGAAAGTGAATGAGCTTCTGGCTAAAAATATCGTCAAATGACATTACAGCCGTTCTTCCGCAGCAGGGAGAACGGTTTTTATATTGCTATTGACCATCGGTCAAAAAGTGCTATGATGAAAATGACCACGGAGGTAATAACTTATGGCATTCGAATTTGATAACGAAACAGTACGTACATATCCGCTCGACAAGGAAATCTCGACCCAGACCATTGCCTATGCACTGGCTGAATATCTTGATCTGGAAAAGAACATGATCACCCAGACGGTCAGAAACCGCAACGGCTATTTGATTCAGTGCAAGGGTGATGCTTCTGCCGAATGGACAAAGTATCTCGGCATGGATGCAGCTGTATACATCCGCCTCAGCCAGCAGGACGGCAAGCTTACCGTTGCTGTCGGCTTTGACAAGTGGATCGAAAAGCTGGGAATCGCTGCTGTCGGCGCCGTTCTCTTCCAGCCGCTGCTGCTGACAACCGGCATCGGAGCTCTGCGTCAGATCACGCTGCCGTCAGAAATCTTCACATTCATCGAACGCTATCTGTATCCGGACGGAAATGTTCCTCAGCCGGAGCGGACGGCACCGGAAACAGAAGAGAAGGAAACCTGCCCGGTATGCGGCGCTGAAGTCAGACCCGGCGCTTTCTTCTGCACCAGCTGCGGAGCCAATCTGACCGAGGCAAAGGAAGAAAAGACCTGCCCGGAATGCGGTCAGCCGCTGCATGGCGATGAGGTCTTCTGCCCGAAGTGCGGACATCATCTCAGCGAATAAAAGAAAGAAACACAGTCTTTGCAGAAAACGGCATCCGTGCCGTTTTTTCTGTATAATGAAACAGCTGAGGAAGAATAGATATGTCTGAATTCAATGAAATGGAAATCAAAAATACCGGTCTGGAGATCCAGTCAGCCATCCTCCATATTCTGGATGGAAGAAGCCGTCGCATTGTTCTCTCTGAAAGAACAATGGATCTGGAAAATCCCATGATCGAAAAATATGTGCGCCGCTATGTCAGCCGCTGCCGCAATGACATGCGCCTGAAGCCGGGAACCTTTCTGGAAGAAAGCTCCTTTCAGAAGGCACTGGCAGGATACTTTCACCATGAAACTGACCTGGCATCATTTACGGCCGAGGTTCTGCGGCCTTTGATCAGATACTTTGAAGAGGAAGAAGCCCGCAGCTTTGATGTGCTTGCGGCTGATTTCCGCTTTGATGAAGTGCCGTATATTCTTTTCGTTCTGCTGGAAGAAACGGAAACCATTGCCGCTTTGAGCATGAGTGACCGCGGTGCTGTTGCCAATACGGTCAGTTTCGGAAATACGGCACTGCCGGCTGTTTCCCGAAGCATTGCCAGCTTTGCCCTCATCAATCTGCTGAGTCATGAGATCAGCTTTGTCGATGAAGGCAGATGGAAGGATGGCTGCGAACTGATCAGAGACCGGCTGCTGCAGGCAGAAAGCGGCATCTCCCGCAAGGAAACCGTGCAGAGCGTACGGGAAATTGCCTGTGAAGTAGCCGAGCAGTTTGATGAAAACCCGGCCCTGGTGCTGGGAAGAGTCAAGAACTATATCGCTTCGGCCGTCGAGGAAGGAATGATACTGAATACCGAGACGATGGTTTCGGAAGTCTTTGAGGATGAACCGGAGATGGCGCAGGTCTTCCTGAAAAAGGCAGAGGAAAAGACACTGCCGAAGGAAACGGAACTGCCGAAGGCATCGATCCGGATGACAATGAAAAAGCAGAAGATCAGAACCGATACCGGCATTGAAATTACCTTTCCAGCTGCCTACAGCGACAGTCATGAATATATCGAATTCATCCGCAATGATGACGGTTCCTATACGATCGAGATCCGCTCGGTCAATCAGATCGACAGCCGGATCTGAGAAAGGAGAGATATATGGATCTGAGAGTCCTGAACAACTTTCTTGCGGTTGCCCGGGAAGAAAGCTTTTCCAGAGCTGCCGCTGCAATCCACATCTCCCAGCCGACACTTTCCCGCCAGATCGCCGAACTTGAAGAAGAACTCGGCAAGAAGCTGTTTGTGCGCGGGACGAAGAAGCTGACCCTGACGGCGGAAGGACAGATGCTGAAAAAAAGAGCCGGCGAACTGCTGGCACTGGCCGAAAAGACAGAGACGGAGATCCGCGGCAGCAGTCAGGAAATTGAAGGGGATATCTATATCGGAGCCGGTGAGACATACGGCATTCATGCCATAACCGGAGCCTTCCGCCGGCTGCAGGAATCGAATCATACCCCGGCATCCGCATTCATATTTCCAGCGGCGACAGGCGAGATCTGGACTGGCAGCTGGACAACGGCCTGATCGATATGGCTGCCGTGTTCGGCGAGCCGGATCATTCCCGCTGTGAATGCATTGAACTGCCGGCAGCTGACCGCATGGGCATCTATGTCAGAAGGGACGATCCTTTGGCAGAAAAAAAGCAGATCTCTCCGAAGAAAGATCTGGCAGGAAGACAGCTGATCATCAACCGTGAAAGCGGCAGTGAACTTGTGCCGGGAATCAGCCTCCATCCGTTTCAGACAGCCGGAACATACAGCCTGCTGTACAATGCGTCACTGATGGCGGAAGACGGGATCGGCTGTGTCGTCGGACTCGAACATATCATCAATACCGAAGGCACCGGCCTTGTCTTTATTCCCTTTGTACCGGAATACCGGCCGCCGCTGTATCTGATCTACAAGAAGTATCAGACGATGCCGGCCCATATTGCCATGCTGATCAATGAAATACGGAAAGCAGCCTGAGCTGCTTTTTTTCATTCACCGATAAGCCAGCCAAGTGCCGCAAGAATCAGATAGAGAATGCCGCAGATCAGAAACTGTACGCTAAGCGAAGAAGCAAATACCGACAGCAGGGTTCCGGCATACGGGGCGACAAAGGCACCGAGACCCTGGAAAACAAGAATGACAGTCGTGCCGGCTGCCGCAAATGATGCAAATCTGGTCGATACACGTTCCTGCAGGAAGGGGACAAATGCCAGATAGCCGAAGCCGAGCAGGAAGGATGCGGCCATCATTGTCATCATGCCGGAAGAAGCATATGCCAGAACAAATCCGCCGGCACAGATCAGATAGAATACCGGCAGGCTCAGCCGCCTGAGGAACTGCTTCATTCTGCCGTAGACGGCACCGGCAACCAGTGAACCGGCAGAGATGCCCATGACAAGCAGGGAACCGGACGTACTTCCGCCGATGCTTCTTTCCGCCGCCAGGCTGGAACATTTGACAACAAAAACCGTCGCAAGGGCAACCGAGACAAAGGTCAGAAGACCAAGAGAGAAGAGTCTGATCCATTCCGAAGCTGTATGCTGTGAAGAACTTTCCGTATCACTGGTGCGGATCGATCCGACATGGGGAATGAAGAAGAGAACAGCCAGGAATACCGGAAAGCCGAACAGATATACCAGAAAGGACGCATGCCAGCTGAGGGCCAGAAGTCTTCCGGCAATGAATGCCGTGATCAGTGAAGCAAGTCCGCCGGCACTGCCCTGCAGGCCGATCATCGAAGAACGTTCTTCGCCGGCAAAGAAGAAGATGATCAGTATTAACATGGCGGAGGTGATCAGACCGCAGCCGAAGCCGAAGATGCCTCTTGCCAGCAGAATCAGCCATATATCATCGAGAATTACCGGCAGGGTTCCGAAGATGCCGGCAATCAGTGCCCCGGCCAGAACGATTTTCTTATAGCCTATGGCAGAGGCAATGCGGGAAGAACAGAGCACTGCCAGCATTGAGAACAGGGAGGGAACCGTTGTGACAAGTTCGAGAAGATACAGCGGTGTATCTTTCATATCAGCAGCCATGGCCGGAATATTGCCGGCGATGGCATTGAGGGATGCGGTAACGAAACAGCAGGAGAGAATCGCCAGTTTCAGCACAAGTTTGTTTTTCATATCTGCACCATCCTTGCGGCTTCAGTATAGCGGTGTATAAAAACAATTTGAAATATCAATAATACATAGTGATATATTCACTAAATGAATAGATAGGGATTACAGATCGCGCTCAAAGGAGTTGCGGCTGCGGTACTGTCCCGGTGTCATGCCGGTTTTCTTTTTGAATACCGCCGCAAAGCGGCTCTGATCGCAGAACTGCAGCAGGGAAGAGATGGCGGATACGGAACTGTCAGTATTCTTCAGCAGTTCCTTTGCGGCTTCGACGCGCTCACTGATCAGATACTGCTTCATGGTCATGCCGCAGTGCTCTGAAAAAAGATGGGAAAGCCGGGAAGGACTGATGCCGCAGTGCGAGGCAATATCGGCCGTGCGGATGTCCTGGCTCAGGTGGGTACGGATATACTGCCTGGCCTTTTCCGTATAGGGATTGCCGCTGTCCTGTTCCTTTTCTTTCCGGACTGCTTCACACATCAGGACAGCTGTCTCCCTGATCAGACGGTTCATGTCTTCGGCTCGGTTCATATGAATCAGCTGATGCAGGGCATGATCAGCGATGCGGTTGGCTTCGGGCGGATAGACACCGCCGGTAATGGCAGCGATCATGAAGGTGTTGATCAGCGATACCGTCATATATTCTGCTTCCTTCTGCGTTTCCCTCTCAAACCGCTTCAGCTGTGATGCATCGCTGATGCTGATATGCAGGCTGTTTGTGAGCTGGGATACATTTCCTTCCTGGATCATGTTGAAAAGAGGGCGGATGCGCCAGTATGTTTCATTGACAGTATTTTCTTCCGAATCATGCAGGAGACGGGAAATCACATCATTCATAATTTTTATTCCTTCAGCATAAAAACAATAATTACAGCATAAATATTATACAGCCGGCACATCCGATTCCCTATAATGAAATTGTAAAAAAGAAAGGAAATGCATCCCATGAAAAAAATCCTGAAGACAGCAGGACTGCTGACTGCCGCTGCTCTTCCGGCCGGTATCTATGCCGCCTGGAAAAAACTGCAGAAAACCATCAGCGATCTTCCCGGCAACGGCGAACCGTATGATTTTTCGTATATTCAGGAAACAGAAAGCTCGCTGAAAGGAAAGAAAATCGCCGTGCTCGGCTCTTCCGTAGCCCACGGTGCCTTTTCGATGCAGAAATCGCTCGGTGAATACTTTGCCATGCGGTTCGGCGCCGATCTGTACAAGGAAACGGTCAGCGGCACGACCCTGGCCGATGTCACGCCGCTTTCCTATGTCCGCAGAATCGGTAAACTGGACGGGAATGCTCCATATGATGTGTTTATCTGCCAGCTTTCCACCAATGATGCAACGACAAACAGACCGCTGGGAGAAATCGGCAGCGACACAAAGACTGTGACCGGTGCCATTGAATATATCATCCGCCATGCCCGCGATCATTATCACTGCCCGGTTGTCTTCTTCACCGGTTCCCGCTATGAAAGCGAAGCCTATGAAGCGATGGTTGAAAGACTGATGGAAATCAAGAAGCTTTACGGCATCGGTGTCATCGATCTCTGGCATGATGAAGACTTCAACAATATCAGCGATGAAAACAGGGCACTGTACATGCACGATCCGATCCATCCGACAAAGGCCGGCTACCGTGACTGGTGGGGACCGGAAGCGGAAAAGCAGCTGCTTGCCTATCTGCAGGAACAGGAGTGAACATGTCGAAAGCAGGAGTCCTGATCTGGCGGCGCATCTTTGAATCCGGCGATGAAAAGCGCATAGCTCTTCAGCATCCCGATATTTCCGAACTGGAAATCATCCGCGATATTCCCTATATCAATGACAATGAACAGGGACATCTCATTGATGTCTACCGGCGCATTGACGGAAAAAAGAGTGATCCGGTGATGATCAACATCCACGGCGGCGGACTGTTTGCCTCCTACAAGGAAGTCAACAAGCATTTCAATTATGAAATTGCCAAAATGCGATATACCGTCATCTCCCTGAGCTACCGGCGAATTCCGGAAACGACCCTGATCCATCAGATTGAAGATGTCATGGCAGCCATGCGCTGGATCGGGGAACATGCCGAAGATCTGAACATCAGCCTCGATCATGTATATCTTTCCGGTGATTCAGCCGGCGCACTGCTTTCCATGTATGTGCTGGCTTTGCACCGCAGCAGAGAACTGTGCACCATCTTCAACATCCGTCCTTCCGTTATTGATTTCCGGGCCGCATGCTTTATTTCCATCATGTGCGATACCCAGAGAAAAGATATGATGATGGCCATTTCCAATGTCGTGACCGACCGCAGCGACAGGGCAAAGCCCTATGAGAAATACCTGCTTGATCCGGTATCGGTTCTGAATGTATCCTCACTGCCGCCGATGATCCAGTTCACCAGCACGGAAGATCTGATTCACCTGGATTCACTGAAGGTATGCCGTCTGCTGGAAGAGCACGGCATCGAGCATGAAATGCACGATTATCCGCTCGGTTCGGGCAAGGAACTGGTCCATGTCTTCTCCGTCATGTATCCGGACTGGCCGGAAAGCAGGGAAGTCTGCGGCCTTATGGACAAATGGTTTAAGGAGCACTGATCATGTACAGAAAATATTTTGTATGGAATTTTGATGATGGTCTGGAACAGGATCGGAAGATCATTGAGATCCTGAAGAAGTACCATATGGGAGCCACCTTCAACCTGAACTCGGGGCTGTACGGTGAAAAGACCTATGAGGGCCGCATCGGCAATCTCGGCATGACGGAAATGCCGTACGAAGAATATCAGAAGCGGAAGTTTCATCTGCTGCCGTATGTTCCCCATTTCCGTATTCCCGAAGCAGAAGTAAAAGAGGTCTATGAAGGCTTTGAAATTGCCTCCCATACCCTGACGCATAAAAACCTGAAGAAATGCACGGATGCAGAAATCGAAAGGGAAATCAGGGAAGACGTGACAAATCTGGAAAAGAAATTCGGTCAGAAGATCACCGGCTTTGCCTATCCCTACGGGGCCGTGAATGAAAAATGCACACAGGTCCTGAAGGATGCCGGCATCCGCTATGCCAGAACCGTAAAGTCCGATCCGTCCTTCCGCTTTCCGGAAGATCCGCTGCACATGCCGATGACCTGCTGGCACATTTCCAAAAAGACCTTTGATCTGCTGGACGCATTCGCAAAGACCAATCCTCAGGACGGGGACATGCTGTTTGTCATGTTTGCCCACGGCTATGAATTCGATTTCGGCACAAAGGAAAGCAGCTGGTACAAGTTTGACAAGATCTGCCGCTTCGTCAGCAGTTACAGTGATATTGAATGCGTCGCCAACGGCGAGGCATTCCGAAGACATGAGGAGGAAATGAAATGACCCAATGGACACCCGTCTGGCATCAGGCACTGGTCCGTTCCTTCATGAACGGCAAGGTATTCTCCCATCATCATACCGTCATCTTTCCGCTGCATATCGCCCCAGAGGCAGATGCCCTGCGCATCCGCTTCTCCAATCTGCTGGGTCAGCAGACCAGCCGCATCGGTTCGGTGACGGTGAAGACAAAGGATACCCTGCAGCCCTTCACGGTAAACAAGGAAAGGGCATTCCGGATTCCGGCCGGAACCCAGATCTGGTCCGATCCGCTGGAAACTGCACTGCCGGCGGGGAGTGATATCGAGATCCGCATCTATTATGAAAATGAACAGATCGACTGCAACATGATCGAGGATCAGGCCAACTGGCTGAAAGGCGATCAGACATACAGTGCCGATACCCATCCGCTCAATAAACCGGTGGTCGGCCGCATGCTCGGTGTTGCCAATGCCGTTCCGGCCATGGATCTGATCGAAGTCCGAAGCGAAGAAGAGAGTTCCTGCATTGTTGCCTTCGGCGACAGCATCACGGCCATGTCGAAATGGACAAAGCCGCTGGCGGCAAGACTGGAAAAGGAATACGGCGGAAAGTATACGCTGCTCAACAGCGGCATTGCCGGCAACTGTCTGCTGTACAAGGTGCCGGGGATCTTCAGTGATGTCTTCGGCGAAAAGGGCACCGACCGCTTCAAAAGAGATGTTCTGAAGCTGCCGCATGTGAATACTGTGATCTTTGCCCTCGGCGTCAATGATGTTTCCTATCTCAATGATGAAACAAAGGACATCATCAGTGAAGAAGCCTACATCAGTGCCGTCACAAAAATCGTGAATGACCTGCATGAAGCCGGCATCCGGATGATTGCGTCTACAATTACGCCGCGTCTCAAGGTAGCCAGAACCATGGGCAGATATGATCAGAACATGGAATTCCTGCGCCTGAAGCTGAATGCCTGGATCCGCAGCACCGATATCTTTGACGGCGTCGTCGATCAGGAACTGGCAGTCCGCGATGAAGATGAAAACGGATATTTCTTCCGGGAAGGGCTCCATATGGGTGATCATCTGCATCCCAATGAAACCGGCGGCGTCATTATGGCCGATCATTTCGACCTGAAAATGCTTGCCGGAGAATAAGCAGAAAAGAGGAACAGTTCAGGACTGTTCCTCTTCATTGATATTCATATGCATGATACCGCGGTAGCGTGATCCCGGTGTCCGCTCCAGTTCAAACGGTTCGCCCTCCGGCATCGGATAGAGATCGATGAAGGAACGGATCGTTTTCTTTTCGTCTTCAGTAAGATCAAATGAGAAGATCCGGTCATTGTCTTCAACGTGGCGGGAATTGCGGACGCCGATGACTGCTGCAGCCACCATATCCTGATCAAGGATGAAGCGGGTGGCAATCTGGGAGATTCCAGCATTGTGGCTTTCGGCAATGTTCTTCAGCATGACAAGCAGCTTCTGACAGCCGTCCCAGCCTAGGGAGTCTTCAATGATCTGCAGATACTTGACCTGTGATCTGGTTTCGGGAACGATTTCTTCTCTTGTTTTTCCGATATAGCGTTCGGCCAGGAAGCCGCCGGCCAGAGTGCCGTAGCAGATCATCGGGATCTGATGCTCACGGCAGTATGCCTGCAGTGTCTTTTCCGGTCTTCGGTCAAAGAGGGAATACTGGGCCTGCACGGAGGCGATGGGAATGCCGGCCTGTACCAGGAGATCCATATGCGCGGCATCGAAGTTGGTCAGCGATACACAGCGGATCTTTCCTTTTTCCTGCAGCCGTTTCAGATGCATTGCGGTCTCGATCATGCCGGGAACCTCATAGTCCCACCAGTGGAACTGCACGGCATCGAGAACATCCCGGTTGAGCCGCAGCAGCGAGCGGTCAATGATGCTTTCGGTAAAGGCAAAGTCAACCTTTGAAAGATACTCGAGATCGGGCACATACTTGGTATGGATCTGAATGTCTTCCTCCCGGTAATCGCCGCTTTTCTTCAGGCGGGAAATAAATTCGCCGATGAACTCTTCGGCTCCGGTATAGATATCGGCACAGTCAAAGGTCGTAAAGCCTCTGTCTTTCAGCAGATAGAAAGCCTTCATGACATCATCCATGTCCAGCGGGCCGGACAGGCTGTGTCCCAGTGATAATTGCCAGCAGCCGTTGAGAACCCGGCTGATGCTGTAGGAATCGGTCAGCTGATAGCGTTCGGCAGTCATTCTTCATCCTCCTTGTGCAGCGGTACGAGAGTTACTTCACTGTGGCGAAAGACTCTCTTTGCAGTTCTGGTAATGCGGAATCTGGCTCCGCAGTTGGGGTCGGGACAGGCGATCTCGCTGTCCGTATACATCCAGTCGTTTGTATCAGTCACCCGCTGCTTGGCCGGAAGGAGGGGAAGCAGGGCACTGAGGGCGTACATGGAAAAGCTTCCGGATGCAGGAAAGACAAGATTTTCTCCCTGCACCAGAAAGGATTCTCCTTCTTTGTGCGAACAGACAAACGGCCTGTCGCCGGCGATCGTTTCTACTTTCAGATCGTAGAGTTCAAAGGTATCATCCATGTCATTCTCCTACAGTTCCCGGAACTGTTTTTTGATGGAACGGTACAGCTCTTCGGCTTGATGCGCATCCTCATCACTGCCGCTGCCGTAGCGTACCGGCAGCCAGATCTTCCGCAGCTTTGATGCATCCTTGCTGTTAAGCATCGCATCCGTTTTGGCGGCGACGACATCAGAGGCATCACTGCCGTCAGACGGGATCTGATATTTCTGCACCAGAAGCAGGTATTTGCGGTACAGGGCGCGGATCCGCGAGGAAGGATTGTTTTCTTCCTGATGCCGGCGGCGGGGACGGGTGCTTTCCCGTGTGAAAGAAAGACCGGATTCTTCCCGGGTGCGGCGTTTCTTCATATGGCGGATGATCAGCCAGGCAATCAGAATGACGATCAGTACGGCAATCACCCGGACAAGGATCATCAGCCAGGTGATGTCGGTGCGCTCGGTATAGAAGAATTCATAATGCTCGTTGTAGGAACCGATCTCTTCAAAGAAGCCTTCGAAGGGATTCTCTGTTTCTGAGCCGGAAACACTCAGGCCGGCAAACAGGTCATAGATCGTTCTGAGCAGCCAGGTGACGCCCTTGAGAAACAGCAGGATCGGCTGCAGCAGGATCTTCTGATAGATGAAGGTAATGATATTTCTCAGAAGATCGGCAAATGTTGTCGACAGCAGGGCCCAGATGACGGCGAGCATGGCCAGGGAAATGCCGGAAGAAAACAGCAGGTACTGACGGTCATTCTGCAGCTCCGGATTCTTCAGCAGCCGCAGCATGAACGTTGCCAGGGCCAGCCAGGAAAGAAAGACCGGCAGGGTCAGCGAGAAGAACGCCTGGGCATTCTCCAGTGAAGAGAAGAGGGCAACCGCCGCATAAAGGGCTGTTCCGGCCAGAGCTTCGCTTCTTGTCTGATCATAGGTCATGCCGTGGATGCCGGCGATGATGCGGGAACAGGCATAAATGACAGGTACTGCCTTGCTGAGAATGCCGAGCGAAGAAAATGCTGGCAGAAACAGCAGCAGACACAGCAACAACGGCAGGAAACGCAGAGATTTTGCCTTTTCATCACAGATTGATGAAATTGTGACTGCCAGAAAGATGATTGCCGCAAGGGCAAGGGACGGCAGAAATCCGGCCAGCAGCCAGCTGATTCCGAGCGTGCAGAGATACAGCAGGATATGACGGAATGTCATCAGGATTTCAGTCATGTTCATTTCCGTCCTCCTGTTTCAGCCAGTCGGCACTGCGGATCGTATAGATCCTGGTATTCAGACGCTGCTCATAGCGGCGGATCATATCGGTGCTTTCTTCCGGATGCGGGGCGATATAGATATAGGAACGTATCTCATCGAGATGGCCGAAGGTTCTGGCCAGCAGTTTCTCGGTTGAAATGGATGCCGTATGCACGGCCCGGCCGAGGCTTTCCAGCACCGAGTCACGGTGGACTCTGCCGATGCCGTCAGGGATGGCAGTGCGGCCTTTGATGCGGGGATTCATTTCGGCGTTGGTATAGAGGCCGTAGTAGATGCGCCGGCTTTCCAGAGACTCAATGATGCTGCGGGCAATGCCGTAGCAGGCTTCGATTTCTTCCCGGGTGCCGCCGCTGATGTCAACGATGACGGATGCTTTCTGTTCCGCCGTATAGTCATACTGCTTGACCATCAGGGCATTTCTTCTCAGTGTTTCCGTCCAGGAAATGTCTTTCTGCGGTTCAGCGCCGCTGTATTCCCGGAAGCCGGCTGTCAGGATCGGATCCGGCATGATGAAGCGGCGGACGGAAAGGGCGCCGAGATAGCCGCCGAAGCTGGGCTCGATGGCATCGATGGGAAGCGGCTTCGGATAGACGACAAGCTCTTCATCCGCCATGAATGCTTCCGTGCGCTCTCTTAAGCCGAAGAGATCGCCGCAGCGGATCCTCGTCTTGCCGAGCAGATAGCGGCCGCGCTCACCGATCGAAGCAGTCACGCTGCGTCTGGCTTTCTGGCAGGGAAGCAGATACAGCGACTGCACCAGCACTCTTGTATCCTGGTCATATTCCTCATTCATGGCAGCTTTGGAGTGGTCGCTGCGGTAAACATTCAGAGCCCGCGGCACATACTCATACACTCTGAGAAACAGCAGCGGCATCCATTTATTGTTTTCCAGAACGGTATCGATGCGGAATTCTTCATCCGCATCCACACACGTCTTCTCCGGCCGGATGGCATAGGAAAAATCCCGAAAGCAGTCCCGCAGACTGATTCTTTCGAGATAATACAGCACGGCAATGACAATAATGAGGAGCAGGATCCTCATAGTGCCTCCAGCGGCACTTTGACACTTTCCAGAAGGGACTGCACCCGGGCTGCAGCGTTGTCCATTGACATCGCCGAACCGCCGATGCGGTGTGCCAGGACAGGAACTGCCAGGTCTCTGACATCTTCGGGAATGACATAGTCTCTTCCTTCCAGTGCGGCATGAGCCTGGGCAGCCGCATAGAGGGCAATGCCGCCGCGGGTGGAGACGCCGATTGCGGCCGAATCACGGCGGGAGGCAGTAATAATGTCCATCATGTAGTCAGTTACGGCATCAGATACTCTGACTTCCCGCACCTGTTTCTTGAGTTCGGCAATTTCCTCAGCGGTTACGACCGGTTCGATTTCATTAATGATCTCGGCCACCGGCTTTCTGGCAATGACATTCTTTTCTTCTTCATAGGTCATGTAGCCCATCTTCAGGCGCATGAAGAAACGGTCGATCTGGGCTTCCGGCAGGGCAAAGGTGCCGTAGCTTTCCAGCGGGTTCTCGGTCGCCATGACCATGAACGGTTCCTTCATCGGATAGGTTACGCCGTCAATGGAAACCTGACGCTCCTCCATCGCTTCCAGCATTGCGGCCTGGGTGCGCGGAGTGGCACGGTTGATTTCATCGGCGAGAATGATTTCGGTAAACAGCGGACCGGGACGGAATTCAAATTCCTGGTTCTTCATATTATAGAAGTTGATGCCGGTCAGATCTGAGGGCAGCAGGTCGGGTGTAAACTGAATGCGGCGGAAGTCACCGCCGATGGAACGGGCAAAGCTGCGCAGCAGCATTGTCTTGCCGGTGCCCGGCACATCCTCAAGAAGGATATGGCCGGAGCACAGGAAGCACTCCAGTACATGGAGGATGACATCATCCTTGCCGAGAATTGCCTTGCGGCAGCTGTTCAGTATCTTTTCGCGGGCGGCGCGGAATAATTCAGTATTCATATTTGTATTCTCCGTTCTGACTGGAATATTATAACCTAAAGCGGTGCAATATGCGTGTTTCCGCAGCTTTTCAGAAAAAATGCAGGTGTCAAGTAAAAAACCTTGACACTGTATTTCTTTTCTCCTATAATCAGTCTCGTTGCAGGAGGTAAATAACCATGGCAGTTAAATTACGTTTAAAGAGAATGGGTGCCAAGAAGGCTCCGAGATACCGTATCGTTGCGGCAGATTCCCGCTTCCCGAGAGACGGCCGCGATATCGAGACAATCGGATGGATCAATCCGACAACGGAGCCGGAAACAGTATTCGTTGACGCCGAAAAGGCTCTCGAATGGCTGAGAAAAGGTGCACAGCCGTCTGACACCGTTCGCAATATCCTTTCCAGACAGGGTGTCCTCAAGACATTCCACGATGAAAAGGCTGCCGCCAAGAAGAAGGCGTAATTCCGTATGGCAGAACTCGATAAGGTCCTTTATGACCTCGTCAGACCGATGGTTGAAAATCCGGAAAGTCTCGATGTCAGAACCATGCCGAGCCTGAATGAAAGGGAAATCATCCTTCATGTCTATGCGACAAATGATGATATTGCCCGTCTTATTGGCAGAAAAGGCAGCATGGCATCGGCTCTCCGTCAGGTAATGTCGGTCGCGTCCCACGCGGAAGATAAAAAAGTTACGATCAAATTCGAACAGATCTAGGATGCGGATTCGCATCCTTTTCTGACATTGCAGGAGGTAACCCATGGCATATATCAGAATCGGCAGAATCATCAATACCCACGGCATCAAAGGCGAACTGAAGATCGCCAGCGAGTCGGACTTTGATGAAATCCGCTATCAGAAGGGAAATACCGTCTGGCTGCATATTGACGGCAAATATGAACCCTTTGAAGTGGCATCGTTCCGCATGCACAAGGGCTTTCCGCTGGTATCGTTCAAAGGCCTTGCCGATATCAATGCCGTTGAACAGTACAAGGGCATGCCCGTATATATCGATGAAAAGGACAGGCAGGAACTGCCGGAAGGCGAGTACTACCGCGATCAGCTGACCGGACTGCAGGCGGTTGATGAAGAAGGACAGGCAATCGGTGAAGTCATTGCCGTTGAGGAGACAATGGGAGCCCAGAACAATCTGCGCATCCGCAGCAGTGAAGGCACTGAATTTCTTGTCCCCAATGTTCCGGCCTTTGTCCGGAAGGTGGACCTGGCGGCCGGCATCATCGTCATCCGCCGCATTGAGGGGCTCTTATGAAGATCACGATCCTGACCCTGTTTCCGGAAATGTTTGAAGACATGTTTGCCTCATCAGTCATCGGCCGGGCTCTGGAAAGAGGCATCGCTGAAGTTGAACTGGTGCAGATCCGCGATTTCAGCACCGACAAGCACCGTCATGTCGATGACACGCCGTTCGGCGGCGGCAAGGGCATGGTCATGAAATGCCAGCCGGTGCTCGATGCCCTGGCAAGTGTCAGAACCGATGACTCCTATGTCATCATGACCAGTCCGGCCGGAAACCGGTTTGACCAGAAGAAGGCACATGAATTTGCTGAAAAGGATCACCTTGTGATTCTCTGCGGCCATTATGAAGGCATGGATTACCGCATCAATTCCCATGTCGATGAGCTGGTATCGATCGGCGACTATGTCCTGACCGGCGGCGAACTGCCGGCGATGGTCATGAGCGATGCCGTGATCCGGCTTCTCAAGGGCAGTCTGGCGGAAGGCAGTGCCGAAGAGGAATCGCATGAGAACGGCCTGCTGGAATATCCCCAGTACACCCAGCCGGCAGATTATGAAGGCGACCGGGTGCCGGATGTCCTGCTGTCGGGAAATCACGCAAAGATCAGGGAATGGCGGATTCTGCAGTCACTGAAGCTGACGGCAGAGATGCGTCCCGATCTCTATGAAAAACATGAACTGACAGAGGAAGAAAAAAAGATTCTCAAGAAAGCGGAAAAGGAGGCGGAATCCTGAATCCAGGGGCACCGCTTCCTTTTTCCTGTTTTTTGAGAATGAATTGTAGGAAGTGCAACAGAACCGGTAAATCTGCGCTATAATATTGTTTAAGAAAACCTGTAAAAAGGTTAGGAGTAATGGGATATGGAATATATTGACCGCAAGGACACACATCTGAAACTTCACCGTCTGATGCAGATCATCGGCTGGCCGCTGCTGATCGTTGCAAACGGTCTGTTAATTACTACCTGTGTCGCCGGCATCTTCAATTTCAAGCTGCCGTGGCCGACAGATTTTCTGACACAGACCCAGCAGTTCATCACGACCCTGTCGAAGGGAGCAGTGACTCCGCTTCTGACATCTGTCATTCTGATCATTCTGGCACTGATTTTCCTGGTGCTGGAAGTCTATACCTGGATCGGTTCATTCAAGTGGCGCAAGTACAGCTACCGCAGCTGGATGATCGTTCTGTTCTTCACATTCCTGAGTGCACTTGGCCTGGCTGCCCTGACTGAACTGTTTGTTCTGCGCGGCAACGGACTCTCGATTCTGCTCGGACAGCAGATCCAGACCGCAGCCCTGCGTTCCAAGATCGTTCTCGGCATCCGCATCATTCTGATGCTGGCACTGCTGCTGATCACGCTGATCCTGTATCTGAACTTCCTGTACTGGCATAAGCGCAGAAAGCTCTACAGCAGCGATGATATATATGAAGAAGAGGAAGACGTGCAGGAATACGGCCGGCCGGAAGTAACTTCGCCGATCCAGCCGCTGCCGCAGGAAACACCGAAGCCGGCACCGGCAGAACCGGAACTTGTCCTGCCGGAAGCTGCCCCGCAGACATCACCGGAAACGATCGTTCTGGAAATGCCTGAGGCTGACAGCAGCGAAAACAGCGAAAGCAATTAATCAGTAAAAAACAGAAAAAAAAGATCCCAATCATAATTCGGGATCTTTTTCTGTCTGGCTTTCGAAGTAGCGCTCCAGATACATCTTGTGGGCAATGGTAATGATGACATTGCGGGTCATATGTTCCAGTTCCGTATCTGTTTCCATATTGACCGAAAGCTCCGGCCCGCTGAAGGAGGACAGGATCTCATGCAGAAGGGTGCGGAAGCGGCTGTATACCACCTCGGTTGATACCCCGGTGCGCTGCACATCATCGATCAGCATCCGTACGTGATCGATCGAGATGACCGTCTTGGTCAGGGCGATCATCAGCAGCAGGGCAATCTGGTCACGGGTATAGCGTTTCTTGTTGACGCGGGCGATCAGCTTCTGCTTGGCATAATTGGAAATCATGGAAGGAGTGACATTCATCTCCGGAAAGTCACTCAGAAAGGAATTCATGTATCTGGCAACCTGATCAAGATACAGTCCGACATCGGGAATCTCATGATAGGCAGGCAGGGTGAAGCGGTCCAGTGCTTCATGAATCTGATTGTTTTCACTCATACAACAATTATACCGCAAGAGTCTGTCTGTGTCTCTTTTTTCAGCGGCTGCTGATGCTGTATATATCTGCTATGGAGATTTCTGCATCTCTTGACAGGTTAATGAAAAACCGATAACATTATATTGCAAAGAGTTAATCAATAACCGATAAAGGGGATAACAGAAACCGGAGGTGCTATATGACCGTCCTGAATAAAACCAGTTCTGTAAGCAATGTGATTCTGCAGGCAGGGGAATTCCGTCTCAAGGATCCGTGGAGCGCCATCACCCATCTGGCCGGATTTCTGGCAGCGATCATCGCCATGCCGATCCTGATGCTGAGAGGGTATCTGGCCCAGAATTCACTGGCATCCATGATTTCCTATATGATCTACATGCTGAGCATGATCCTGCTGTACGGCGCATCTGCTTCCTATCATTCCTTCAATATCAGCGAGAAAGCAAACATGATTCTCAAGAAGATCGATCATCTCTCTATCTTCCTGCTGATCGCCGGCACCTATACGCCGGTATGCATGATTGCCCTGGCGCCGCCGCAGGGATACTTCCTGCTGGCAGCGGTATGGGGAATCGCAGTTCTCGGCATCATCTTCAAGCTGTTCTATGTTACCTGTCCGAAGTGGGTCTCATCCGTCATGTATACGGCCATGGGCTGGACATGTCTGTTCTGCTTCCCGCAGCTTCTGCATACCCTCAGCAGCGGTGCCTTCTTCTGGCTGCTGGCCGGCGGCATTCTCTATTCCGTCGGAGCTGTCTTCTATGCCGTCAAGCCGAAATGGATGAATCATCCCGGTTTCGGCAATCATGAAGTATTCCACTGCTTTGTACTGGCAGGAAGTCTGTGCCACTTCATTGTTGTATGCGGATTCCTGACCATGATCGGCTGATCACTGAAACAGACAAGGACTGACGCAGACCTTTAAGGCCTGCGTTTTTGTTTCTTGAAGGAAACGGAAGTGATACAATACTGCCGGCAGGTAAATGATTATGAGAGGTATGGGTACACTGATCAATATGGCGGCAATTATTGCCGGCGGAATTCTCGGACTGCTGTTCGGCAGTCTCCTGAAGGAACGCTATCGGGAATCGCTGATCAAGGCCAACGGCGTCGCAGTCATCTTTCTCGGCATTTCCGGAACGCTGGGAAAAATGATTGCCGTAAACGGCAGTACGGTAGAAATGAACGGAGCCATGATGATGGTCGGATCACTTGCGGCCGGAGCCCTGATCGGAGAATTCATCAATCTTGAAGACCGGCTGGAACAGTTCGGCGAATGGCTGAAGAAAAAGTCCGGCAGTTCTTCCGATGCGTCCTTCGTCAATGCCTTTGTGACCGCATCCCTGACCGTATGCATCGGTGCCATGGCCATTGTCGGTGCCATCCAGGACGGCATGAGCGGTGACTATACGACCCTTGCCGTCAAGGCCATTCTCGACTTTCTGATCATCATGGTCATGAGTGCCTCGATGGGCAAAGGCTGCATCTTCTCGGCCATCCCGGTGGGAATCCTGCAGGGCTCGGTGACAGTGCTGGCCGTACTGCTTTCCTCGCTGATGACAGCCGAAGCCGTCAATGCCCTCTCACTTGTCGGCAATGTGCTGATCTTCTGTGTCGGTGTCAATCTGATCTGGCCGAAGACATTCCGGGTCGCAAATATGCTGCCGGCAGTCATTGTTGCCGTCATCTGGTCATTTTTTGCCTGAGTGTACACAGTCACGTACAGGGAGTACTGACCTTCCGCCGTATATTACCGGTGAGGAGGTTTTTTTATGGATCAGAATACAATCGTCAGGGAAGCTCTCAGGAGCTATGCAAGAACACAGATCCGCCGTCCCGGCAATACGATGACAGCCAGTCAGTGGCTGTCACTGCTGAACTGCTACATCCGCAGAAGACCTATCGAAGAGTGTGCCGTTAAGGCAGAAATCAGCGAAGTGCAGGCGGCCATGTGGTATACCCATCTGGCACTGGCCGTCACTTCCTATGCCATCCGTCTGACACGGACAAAATATCAGGCCTGAGCATTTCAAAAAAATGCGAACAGTGAGATAATTTTTGCAGAGCGATACAAAGGAGTTATCATGCGGTTTGTAGATTTGATTGAAAAGAAAGCAGAGGGCTTTTCTTTATCGAAAGAAGAAATACAGGAAATGATCAGCGGCTATGTGGAAGGATCCGTTCCGGACTATCAGATGAGTGCCATGTGCATGGCCATTCTGCAGCGGGGAATGAGTGATCAGGAAACCGCCGATCTGACAATGGCGATGATGCACAGCGGTGATATCGTCGATCTTTCCGATCTGCCGGGAATCAAGGTGGACAAGCACAGCACCGGCGGCGTCGGTGATACAACGACACTGGCTGTGGCACCGCTGGTTGCTGCCTGCGGCGGCACTGTTGCCAAGATGAGCGGCAGGGGACTCGGCCATACCGGCGGCACCCTGGACAAGCTGGAATCCATTCCCGGCACCAGTGTCGAGATCGGCCTGGAAGAATTCAAGGAAATCGTCAGAAAGAACGGGGCAGCCGTTATCGGCCAGAGCGGCAATCTTGTGCCGGCAGACAAGAAGATCTATGCCCTGAGAGATGTGACGGCAACCGTCCGCTCGATTCCGCTGATTGCATCTTCAATCATGTCCAAGAAGCTGGCCAGCGGTTCGGATGCCATCGTTCTTGACGTCAAGACCGGCACCGGTGCCTTCATGCGTACCCCTGCCGAGGCGGAACGGCTGGCAAGACTGATGGTATCGATCGGCAGCCTCACCGGCCGCCGTGTCAGAGCCCTGATCACCGACATGAACCAGCCGCTTGGAATGGCTGTCGGCAATGCCTTGGAATTCCGGGAAGCAGTGCAGCTGCTGAGCGGCATGATCCCGGAAACAGATCCGCTCTATCATGTCTGCATGCTGCTGGGAACACATATGATGCTGCTGGCAGATCTGGCAGAAAGCGAAGGCGAGGCAAAGGCACGCCTGCAGGCGGCAATTGCCGACGGTTCGGGACTGAAAGTACTGAAGAACATGATCGCACTCCAGCACGGTGATGCATCCTATGTTGATCCGGTCAGAATCGAAGAACTTGTGCAGGTCAGAAGACTGGTTGATGTCACAGCCGAAAGCGACGGATATGTATCTTCCATGAACGCTGAAAAGATCGGCACTGCCGCCCAGATGCTCGGTGCCGGCAGAGCCACCAAGGAAGATGTCATCGATCCGGCTGTCGGCCTTGTCATGAAGGTCAGATGCGGCAATCAGGTACGAAAGGGCGATGTGCTCTGCACGATGTATGTCAATGACGAGACAAATCTTGCCGACAGCATTGCACTCTTTCAGTCGGCAGTCATCATCAGTGATCAGATGCCGGAAGTAGTGCCGATGGTCTATAAGGTCATAACCGAGGCAGACCTGGAGGCCGATGCATGATCCGCTATGAAGTTAAAAAGGAAGCAGTTGAGGCATATGACGGTGAGATCAGAGCCGGCATCTGCACCTTTACCGATTCTTACGGCATCCGCAGCATTGAACATACAGCCGTCACCGATGAATACCGCGGCAAGGGCATTGCCGGCGAACTGATCCGCCTGTGCGTGGAAGATGCACAGGAAAAGAAACTGTTCATTGAGCCGGTATGTTCCTATGCCGTCATGCAGTTTGAAAAGCATCCCGAATGGGCGTTGTTCCGGAAGGGAAAGGCGATATGAACATCAGAATCTTCCATCTGCTGGAAGGAGCCAAACAGGCGGAAGGCCTGACTGTCATCATCGATGTATTCCGGGCGTTTACCTGTGAATGCTGGATGTATGCCGCCGGAGCCGAGAAAGTCATTGCTGTCGGAGCCGTTGCCGATGCCTTTGCCCTGAGAGAGAAACATCCAGGCTGGATCCTGGCCGGGGAAAGAAACGGCATCATGGTGGAAGGCTTCGATTACGGCAATTCACCGGCTGCCTTTGAACATGCCGATCTGAAAGGAAAGACAGTCGTTCATACGACCAGTGCCGGCGTGCAGGGACTGACAGCCTGCCGGAACGCAGACGAGATCGTGACCGGTGCTCTCATTAATGCGGCAGCTGTTGCCCGTTATATAAAAGAAAGAAATCCGGAAACTGTTTCGCTTGTGGCCATGGGCTGGAACGGCATCAGGGAAACCGAAGAAGATGAACTGTGTGCGGAATATATTGCCTCACTTCTGGAAGACAGACCTCTGGCTGATATTGAGGAAAGGGCACTGCAGCTGCGCTTTCAGGAAGGAAAGAAATTTTTCGATCCTGCCATGCAGAATGTCTTTCCGGAGCAGGATTTCTGGCTCTGTGTCAAACCGGATCTGTTTGATCATGTGATCCGCGTGCAGAATCACAGCGGCCTGTTTGAAACGGAATGGACGGCCTCAGATGCGCTGCATTGAGACAGTTCTTTATCAAAAGCAAAATCATGAAACAGAACGGCAGATGGAAAGTTCATCTGCCGTTTCTTTTCGGATAAAAAGAAAAAGACCGCATTTCTGCGGTCAGTGAATCTTACTCGTTGTTGACAAGCTTGTCTTCGGCAATGGCTGTGAAGGCAATGGTCGGAAGTTCATGGTCTTCCTGATCATTGGGATCATACAAAGCGGAACGTTCCTTCAGCGTCTGCAGCAGTTCACCGATCGGCTCATCTTCTTCATCGAGCGGGACATCCTGCATTTCCACCTGCATGGTGTTTTCGATATTTTCCAGAGCCTGGTCAAATTCTTCCAGCTGCGGCTGATAGTCAATATAGTCAGTGGACTCCGGTTCCGGTGCAGGTGCCGGTTCTTCTTCCAGCTCCGGTTCAGGCTCCGGCTGCGGTTCCGGCTGCGGTTCCGGTTCAGGTACCAGCTCGGCTTCCGGCTGGACAATTTCCGGCAGGTCGTCATCAGCATCCGGATCAATGTTCTGGAAATCTGTGAACGGCTTGTCTTCCAGGGCCTGGGCAGCAGCTTCTTCTTCCTGGATCACAATGCGTCCGGTGATCTCATCTTCAGCCAGTTCAGCCTGATCGGCAGCTTCGTTGATCTCTGTCTCAAGGATGCTTTCCATATAGCTGTCGAGATCGAATTCATCGGAAGTGTCTGCCGCCGGATGAACTTCCGGCTTCGGCGGCTGGACCGGAGAAGTGAAGAAATCAATCGGTGTATCCTCCGGAGCTTCAACAACCGGGAAAGCTTCTTCGCTTGCTTTTCTGACCCGGTCAGCTCTGGCGGTCAGTGCTGTGACATCGCCGTCTTCTTCAAAGAAATATACCTGACGGTAGGGAAGACCGTCATCATGTGTTTCTTCCTTCAGGAAACGGCATTCACGTTCCGTGCCGTCATCATTTTTATATATGGCATCCTCGCCCAGGAAAGTGACATCAGGGTCATCGGATGACATCCAGGCGTGCCAGTCAACATATTCACTGGCCCGGTTTGATACAATGGATCTGATGAACGCTTCCAGCTGGCGGCTGGAGCAGCTCTGCAGTCTTTCATAGTTACTGGACATAGTAAAACCTCCTGTATCCTTTTATACGCATTATATTATTACACAAGACTGCTTTGATAGCGAATTATTTTGTTTTATTTATTGTGCATACGGTATTTTTGTGCTACTATCTATGAGCGCGACTGCGCATCACTGTTCCGCTGACGGCAACGTGAATGAACAGATGATCATTCGTTAAAAAGGAGACAAGAGATGAATTTAGGTTTAGTCGACAAAATCACAAAGGAACAGTTACGCAGTGACATTCCGGAATTCAAGGTAGGTGACACCCTCAAGGTTCACGTACGCATCAAGGAAGGCAACAAGTCCCGTATCCAGATGTTTGAAGGTGTCTGTGTTGACCGTTCAAACGGCGGCATCGGTGCCAGCTTCACAGTCCGCAAGATGTCCAGCGGTATCGGTGTTCAGAGAACATTCCCGGTACATTCTCCGGTCCTCGACAAGATCGAAGTTGTACGCCGTGGTAAGGTACGCAGAGCTAAGCTGACATACCTGAAGGGTCTGTCTGCAAAGAACGCACGTATCAAGGAAGACCGCAGCAAGTAAGTTCCCGGAAAAGAGGAAGGACAGCCTTCCTCTTTTACTTTGCAGTGTTATAATTATCTCTGACCTGAAAGGAAAGAAATGAGCGAACAGAATAACCATCCGGCTCTGGAAGAGACAGAAGATCTCGGTTTTCTCAGTACGCAGATCTATGAATCCATGACTCCCGGCACCGGCGAAGACAACGCCGGCATGTCGGAAACAAGAGTTCTGGAGACGATGACCTACAGCAAGGACAGTGAAGACCGAAAAAAGGAGCCTGAAGAAGAGGAAGAAAAATCATGGGCAGACAGTGCAGCCGGGGAAGTGCTGCTGTTTTTCCGTGACCTCGGCATCTGCATGGCCCTGGTGCTGGTGATGATCAATTTCGTCATCCGGCCGATCCAGGTGGAAGGGAATTCCATGTATCCGACCCTGCAGAACGGCAGCCTTGGTGTCTCCAATCTGCTGGGATATAATCTTGACGGCATCAAGCGCTTTGATGTTGTCATTGTCTATCTTGAAGAAAACAAGAAATATCTCGTCAAGCGTGTCGTCGGCATGCCGAACGAAACCATTGCCTATATTGACGGCCGTCTGTATGTCGACGGCGAATACGTTGCAGAAGATTTCCTCGATCAGAACTACCGTGATTCCTACGAAGGCGGCTTCATGGAAGATGTTGCGCCGGTCACGCTCGGACCTGATGAGTACTACTGCGTCGGTGACAACCGCCCGCATTCCACCGATTCCCGCTATTACGGACCGTTTGCGGAAGATGCGATTCTCTCCAAGGGAGTCTTTATCTTCTATCCGTTCTCGGCCTTCGGAGCAGAGACATGGTAAAGATCCAGTGGTATCCCGGGCACATGGAAAAGGCCCGCCGGGAAATGACGGAACGGCTGAAGGCAGTCGATCTTGTCATTGAACTCCGGGACGCAAGAATCCCCGAAGCTTCCCGCAATCCGATGCTGAACATGATGGCAAAGGACAAGCCGAAGCTGATCCTTCTGACCAAGACCGATATGGCCGATCCGGCCGCTACCGAAGAATGGGTGCGCTGGCTGCGCTCCCAGGAGAATACTTCCTGCCTGGCAGTCGATCTGATGCGTGATTCCCGCTGCGGCAAAAAGATCATCCGCGAAGCATTGCTGCTGATGAAGGACAAGCGCGAAAAGCAGAAGGCCAGGGGCATCAATCCCCGGGCTGTCAGAGCCATGGCGGCAGGCATTCCCAATGTCGGAAAATCGACAATGATCAACCGCATTGCCGGCAGGAATACTTTGAAGGCAGCCGACAAGCCGGGGGTGACAAGAAGCCTGACCTGGCTTCATGCCGATCCCGATCTTGATCTGCTCGATACACCGGGCGTGCTCTGGCCGAAGTTTGATGATGAAAAGACCGGTTCTTTGCTGGCAGCAGTGGGATCAATCAATGACGATATCCTTGACCGCAAGATGCTGGCGATGGATGCCATCCATATGATTCAGGATCTGTATCCGCAGCTGCTTGAAGGCATCTATGAAGCGGAACCGGGCGTCAATCCCAACGGCATGCTGAAGGCAATCGCTGCCAGAAGACATCTGCTGAGAGAAAAGGGAGAACCCGATACAAAAAGAGCAGCCGAACTGTTCCTGAGTGAACTCAGACACGGAAAGCTGGGCCGGCTGACACTGGAAAGACCGAATGAAGAAAACGGTGAAAACGAAGGTGCAGAAGATCTGCACGAATGAATATGAACATGAGTACTGGCCGCAGGGACAGCTGGTGCTTGGCATTGACGAAGCCGGAAGAGGACCTCTTGCCGGCCCTTTGACTGTTGCCGGCGTCATCTTTCCCATCGGCTATGAGAATCCTGCCATCTATGATTCCAAGAGCCTCAGCGAAAAGAAGCGCGAGGAACTGTTTGAAATTATAAAAGAAGATGCGCTGTGGTTTGAAATCCTGATTGTCAGTGAAAAGGATATTGATACCTATGATATCTACCATGCCGATCAGATGGCCATGGCCAGGATCGCATCCTATGCCCCGGCGGCGGTTGTCGTCACTGATGCCATGCCGATCGAACTGGATGAAGAAGCAGGGAAGCCGCTGATCTTCCATCCCGTCAAGGGTGATCAGAAATCCGTCAGTGTTGCGGCCGGATCCATTCTTGCCAAGGTGACCAGAGACCGGCTGATGAAGGAATATGATCAGCTGTATCCGGAATACGGCTTTGCGAAAAACAAGGGCTACGGCACGAAACAGCATATGGATGCCATAAAGAAATACGGCATTACGCCCATTCACCGCCGCTCCTTTGCGCCGGTCCGGGCCCAGCAGCAGGAACTGAATCTTTTCGGAGACTGAAGCAGTGTCCTCTATATAAATGACGGAGGACACAGAAATGAATGAACCTGAAAAACTTGCCGCCTATGCATATATGTTCGGCGGTGACTGGACCAGGATCGCAAAAGCCGAAAAGGACGGCCTTGTGCCTGAGCAGATACAGATAACAGAACCTTATATCACCTGTCTGGATGATGACTATCCAGGGCAGCTGCGCTCTCTGCGCTATCCGCCCTGGGTCATTTTTTACCGGGGTGATATTTCTTTGCTGAAGCGAAGAATGATATCAATTATCGGCTCCCGGGATCTGAAACCATACGGGGAAGCCTGCACGCGCTGGTGCGCTGATCTTCTGAAGCAGGACTTTGTGCTTGTCTCCGGCCTGGCAAAAGGCGCCGACGGTCTGGTGCACCGCTGTGCCCTGCAGGGCGGGGCAACGATCGGCATCATCGGCTCCGGCTTTTCAAAAACTTATCCCTTCAGCAACCGTGACTTATATTATAGGATGGAACAGAAACATCTGATCCTCAGTGAATATCCGTATCATGCCGGCATCCGGAAACATCACTTTCCCTGGCGCAACCGTCTCATTGCCGCTCTGGGCGAAGCTTTGATCGTGACCCAGGCGAAAGAGAGAAGCGGCACGATGCTGACAGTCAGTGAAGCTGCTTCCCTTGGCCGCGATATCTACGCCGTGCCGTGGCCGCTGCATGATCCGGCCGGTTCCGGCTGCAACCGCCTGATTGCCGAAGGGGCATTCATCCTGCATGAAGAAGGACAGCTGAAAGATCTGGCCGTGAATACTAACAGTTGAAAGATCATAATTTTTACGCTATCCTTTGAAATTGTAATTTTTCCAACAGGAGCTGCTTATGAAAAATTTAGTCATTGTAGAGTCCCCGTCGAAGTCCAAAACGATTGCCAAATACCTTGGAAAGGACTATACCGTCGTTTCCAGCAAAGGCCATATCAGGGATCTTGCCATCAAGGGCAAGGACGGACTCGGTGTTGATATTGAAAATGATTTTGCCCCGACCTATGTCATCTCCAGGGACAAGACAGATACCGTCAAGGACCTGCAGAAGCAGGCCAAGAAGGCTGATCATGTCTACCTCGCAACCGACCCGGACCGGGAAGGAGAGGCAATCAGCTGGCATCTGGCTGAGGAACTCGGACTGCCGATGGATGAGGCTGACCGGGTAACGTTCCATGAAATCACCAAGAATGCCGTTACCGAGGCATTCAGGAATCCGCGCATGATCGATATGGATCTGGTGCATTCCCAGGAAACAAGACGTATTCTTGACCGCATCATCGGTTTCAAGCTGTCCAAGCTGCTGAATACCAAGATCAAGTCCAAGTCTGCCGGCCGTGTACAGTCAGTGGCACTGAAGCTGATCGTTGAAAGAGAAAAGGAAATCAAAGACTTTGTTCCGACCGAATACTGGACACTGGATGCAGTCTTTGAAAAGAGCCGCCGCAAGTTCAGTGCATCGCTGAGCAGAATCAACGGCGAAAAGGCCCAGCTGCACAATGAAGAAGAGGCGATGAAGGCATTCAATGCCTGCCAGGGACCGTTCACGGTCAGTGAGATCAAGAGCTCCACCCGGCACCGTGATCCGCGGCCGCCGTTTATTACCAGTACTTTGCAGCAGGAGGCAAGCACCAAGCTTTCCTTCAGTGCCAGACGCACGATGTCGGTTGCCCAGCGCCTCTATGAAGGCATTGATACCGGACACGGCGAAGAGGGTCTGATCACCTATATGCGTACTGACAGCACCCGTCTGTCCAACGTCTTTATAAATGATGCCCGTGAGGTCATCGTCAATGAATACGGCAAGGAGTATCTCGGCGGCTACCGGGTGCGCAATGATGCCAATTCCCAGGATGCCCATGAGGCGATCCGTCCGACCAGCCTGGCCAATACGCCGGAAGCACTGAAGCCGTATCTGACAAGTGAGCAGTACCGTCTGTACAAGCTGATCTATGCCCGTGCACTGTCTTCCCTGATGGCACCGGCAAAATATGATTCCCTGAGTGTCACGCTGAGCCGCGAAGGCTATGATTTCAGCGCCCAGGGAAGCACCCTGAAGTTTGACGGCTATCTGAAGGTCTACGGCGACTATGACGCCTCCCGTGATGTCATTCTGCCGCAGCTGGAAGAAGGGGAAGCGCTGACCCCGGCTGAACTGACACCGAACCAGCACTTTACCGAACCGCCGGCGCGCTATACCGAAGCCCGCCTGATCAAGGCCCTGGAAGAAGACGGCATCGGCCGTCCTTCAACCTATGCCATGATCATTGATACGATTCAGGCCAGAAACTATGTAACCCTGGAGAAAACCAGCGAAAAGAGCCGCACCAAAGTCTTTCGTCCGACCGATCAGGGAACCCTGACGGTTGAGAAGCTGGATGAATTCTTCAGCGACATCATCAATATTGACTATACCGCCCATATGGAAAATGAACTGGACCAGATTGCCGAAGGAAACATGGACGAGATTGAAACCCTGCGTTCGTTCTATAACCGTTTCCAGCCGCTCCTCGACAAGGCCTATGAAGGCATGGACAAGCTGGAGCCGGAAAAGGTCGGCGAGACCTGTCCGGAATGCGGCGGTGAACTGGTTTATCGGACCAGCCGCTACGGCCGCTTTATCTCCTGCGGCAATTTCCCGAAATGCCGCTATACAAGACAGATCGAAGACAAGGAAAAGGAAAAGCCGGAGCCGACAGGAAAACCCTGTCCGCAGTGCGGCAGTGAACTGCTGAAGAGAAAGTCGCGTTACGGCACATATTTCCTCGGCTGCTCGAATTTCCCGGACTGCCATTACATGGAAAGCCTGACCGGTGAAAAGATCGTTTCCCGTTTTGCGCGCAGCACAAGCGCCAAAAAGACGACGAAGCGCAGAAGCACGAAACCGAAAGCAGGGAAGAAATGAACAGGGCGGTCGTGATCGGAGCAGGACTTGCCGGCTGTGAGGCTGCATA